>CADCEF010000028.1 GCA_902800365.1 uncultured Prevotella sp.
GGGGTCCCACCTCTTCCCATTCCGAACAGAGAAGTTAAGCCCACCTGCGCCGATGGTACTGCAATGCAATGCGGGAGAGTAGGAAGCCGCCGTCTTTTTAACGAAGTAGGAATCACTTTCGGGTGGTTCCTATTTTATTTGTGTCAATAATTCTTGGATTATTATTCGCTTTTCAAGAATATTTTGTATCTTTGCAGTGATGAATCAGGTGAAGCGAGGTTTGGTATGGCTTAGTCGTATTCATCGGTGTCGTGGCTTTGGTATACAGTCGCCCACCGATTATTCGTTTGTTCGTTATGTGATAAACGAACACTGGCCATATTATGCCTACGATCAGTTTGACGATGACGACTGGCTGAGGAATAAATTAGGTAGACTTTATTTCAGACTGGCAAACTTTGTACAGCCGGCAGTTATGCTTGCTGATGAATACACCCAGTATTGGCAGGCGGGGTGTAAGCGTACTAAGTTTCAGTCTATAATTAATAAGGTGGAACTTGCGAGGGTAGATATAGATGATGCTGATGCCCTGGAAACTTTGATAGAGAAATGTGATAAGCACTCTGTTTTGGTTGTTGAGGGAATATGGCGGAACTGGGACTATTGGCATCGGATAGAACAAGATGCAAGAACTTCAGTGACATTCGACCTCTACTATTGCGGCATTGTATTTTTTGATAAATCCAGATATAAACATAACTATAAAATTAACTTCTAACCTATTATGAAAATAACTAAAGTCTATACTCGAGGTGGTGATATGGGTAAAACATCACTTGTTGGAGGTCAACGTGTATCAAAGGCCAGTGTACGTCTTGAAGCATATGGCACGGTAGATGAGCTGAGCAGTAACCTTGGCTTGTTGGCAGCGATGATTACTGATGATGTTGAGAAAGAGATAATTATACGTGTGCAGAACTGTTTGTTCAACGTATGTACGAATCTGGCCACCGACCAAGAGCAAACCGACCTTCCTCAATCGGCTTATCTTCCTGAGGGCGAGATAGAAATGCTTGAGGGCAGGATTGACGAGATAATGCATCTGTTGCCGGAACGACAGGGGTTTGTTCTGCCTGGAGGTACAAAAGAAGCAGCACAGGCACATATTTGTCGCACTGTTTGCCGTAGGGCTGAACGCAGAATTGTTGCCCTCTCGGAAGTGGCACAGATAACCCCTCAAGTTTTGCAATATGTGAACAGATTAAGCGATTATCTATTTGTTTTAGCAAAAAAAATAAATTTTAACGCAAATCAGAGTGAAATTATATGGCAAAATGTTGGTAGATAGGAAATAAATGATTACTTTTGCGGCCGAATTAAAATAATGAATCAGTTAAACTAACAACTTTTATTATGTATTGGACACTTGAATTAGCTTCAAAACTTGAAGATGCACCCTGGCCAGCAACCAAGGATGAACTTATAGACTATGCAATCCGCTCAGGAGCTCCACTCGAAGTACTGGAGAATCTGCAGGAGATAGAGGACGAAGGTGAGGTATACGAAAGCATTGAGGATATCTGGCCTGACTATCCTACAAAGGAAGATTTTCTGTTCAATGAAGACGAGTATTAACCTGCAGTTATAATTCTGCTTAATATAAAATTTCAGCGAGACAATCTAATGATCGTCTCGCTTTTTTCATTTTCTTGTTACCTACTATTTTAATTCTTCTACACGGAATAGTTCGAAGTCGGTAGCCGAGAACCATTTTGCTCTACATGGCTTGCCTGTGAAACTCTCATCTGTAGAGACACCAAAGACAATAGTGTTGCCTGTTACTACGATACTATCGATAGTTACTGTGCTCCAGCCATTACCCATAGCTCCGCCGCTATTGCCATTCACAGGTATCTGCTGCAACATCTTCTTGTCGCCAACAGCATATATGCATGGTCCAGGGCCTTCTGCTCGTGCGTTACATGCCAATTTGTAGATGCCAGGTTCAACATTCTCTTTACGCTCTGCCTGAAAAACCTCTTTGCAGTCATTGTTCCAGGCATCAAGATAACGTGTATTCCAATCACCACTAAAATGCTCGCCGTTGGCAGTATAGTGTGCACAGTTCTCTGCTTTTATCAGATTCCAATCTCCTTGACGCAGGAAATCAGCATCTTCAGTACTCATCTTGGTACCTTGATATATGGTTTGCCAATCACTATCGTGGCGATTGAAGATATACTGATTATGATAGTCGGCAATTGTGAAGGCCAACGGAGCGGCTGTGCATACTGCTACAACCCAAAGGAATATCCACACGATACGCTGAATAATACCCATTGGACGAATCTTGCCCGACAGCGATAGCAGCATGTGGATGGTGCCATAAATAGGTATCAATAGTGCAAGGAAGAGTGCTGCTACAAAGATGCCCAGGATGGTTGGATTGTTAAGCCAAACGCCTGTCAGTCCCATAGCCTCAAGACTAAATGGTACGGTACTGTTCAAAGGCAGAATAAGCGCACTAATAGTAGCGATGAGTGCAAAAAGGAATCCAATGAAAAGACCAATGCATACTATCAATGCTATAATCACGAAGAAGGCAAAGCAGATCTTCAGCAGAAACGAGAAGAACATTCGAACCAAGTTAGGACGTTGAACCGGCTGTTTCTCTTTTTCAACAACTACATCCGCCAGATTCTGTGGTGTCACATCCTTTCCTTCCATCTGCAGCAACTGCTCTGGAGTCTTGGCCTCTGGCAATACAAGAGCAAGCACGATATAGATAAAGATGCCAACACCATAGCACATAGTGAATAGTATGATAAGCAGACGCCAGATTACTGGGTCGGTGTTGGTATAAACAGCCAAGCCCGACATCACTCCAGCCAGCATCTTATCCTTGGGGTTGCGATAGAGTTTCTTTCCAGCAGTACGCTCGCGAACATTATTATATATTTTCTGTCCTGCCGAGCGGGCTTGCTCTTCCCAATTAGTGCTTTTCCCTTCTTTTGATTTCTTCTCTTCCTCGCCAGTCAGCTCTTCTGGTTTACCAATACGAGTGATGATATCTTTTACATGCTCGATAGTTATGGCCTCAATACCTTGCTGACGCAATTCGTCGAAGAGCTCAGCTACACGTGCTTCGATGTCATCAACAATCTCGTCACCTCCTTCCTGCTTACCAAATGAAGAACGGAGCGAGTCGATGTATTGCTGTAATAGTTCGTAGGCATCCTCATCTATTTGGAAGAGGCGTCCACATAGGTTGATGGTAATATTCTTTTTCATTTTGATTCTAATAATTTTGGTGTAACGTTTTTAAGATAATTGATTGTGTTTGAGAGTTCTGTCCAAGCAGCGTCCAGACCTTCAAGGAATTTCTCGCCTTCTTTGCTTAATGCATAATACTTACGGGGAGGTCCTTGAGTAGACTCCTGCCATTCGTATTGCAGCAGACCGTCGTTCTTTAGGCGGGTCAATAGTGGATAGAGCGTACCTTCAACCACAAGTAGCTCTGCATTTTTTAGTTGTTGGATAATGTCGCTGGCATACGATGGCCGATGCTCTAAGAGTAAAAGCACACAATACTCAAGCATGCCTTTTCTCATTTGCGACTTTGCATTTTCGATATTCATATCTTTGTTAATTTTATGATTTCGGTTGCAAAGATATGAAATTATCAAGTACCTTGTATAACAAAGTACCAAGTTTTTGCAAGGAATTATATCTATTTAACAATTAGTGCTTATCTATAATAAAATTATCCTTATTTCGTTATTAATAAAGTGAAACGTTTCGGTTTAGTATTTGTGTGGCTACTGTTTGTCGCAACACGTATGTATGCGCAATACGATGCTTCCTTCGCACATTATTGGGCGATGGAACCATCGTTTAATCCTGCAACTGTGGGCAAGGAAGCCAAACTGAATGTAGTAGGCGCTTATGCTATTCAACTTGCTGGTTTTGAGCATAATCCAAATACGATGTATGCTGCTGCCGATATGCCTTTCTATGCATTGGGGGCATATCATGGGGTGGGAGTTCAACTGATGAATGATGCCATAGGATTGTTCTCGCATAAGCGATTGAGTTTGCAGTACGCCTATCAGCAGCGTTTGCTGGGAGGCAAATTGAGTTTGGGAGTACAGGCAGGAATGCTTGGTGAAACCTTTGATGGAACAAAGATAGATGTTGAAGATACTACTGATCCAGCTTTGTCGACAACATCAGTAAATGGTACAGGTTTTGATATATCTGCAGGTATCTATTACCAGGCTCGAAACTGGTATATAGGATTGTCGGCTCTTCATCTTAACTCGCCGGTAGTATCTTTAGGCGAAACAAATGAGTTAAGTATTGATGCAACGTATTATTTTACTGCAGGATACAATATTAAGCTAAATAATCCGTTTTTTAAAATACAGACATCTGTGTTGGGACGTACTGACGGCGTGGCTTGGCGAGCAGATGCAACAGGTCGCTTGAAGTACGAACACGATAAAAAAGTGATGTACGCAGGACTCTCTTATAGTCCAACAAACTCGGTGACGGTGCTGATAGGCGGAAATTTTCATGGCATACATCTGGGCTACAGCTACGAGATATACACCTCGGCCATCAGCGCAAAGAATGGAAGTCACGAGCTTTTTGTGGGATATCAAACAGAGTTGAACCTGTATAAGAAAGGCAGGAATCTGCATAAGACAGTTAGATTATTATAGATAAATAGGTATATATGAAGAAATTGATAGGATTCTGCACCGTAGCACTTCTCTTGCTTACCAGCTGTTTTGGAAGCAAGATGATGACTGCTAATGGTGGCGAGGTAACAGGCACAGGAGGAAAGGCTTTTGTTGAGCCTACTCCATACGGAATGGTGCTCGTTAAGAGAGGCCATCTTAAGATGGGTATCGAGAATCAAGATTCTCTGTGGGGAAAGAAAACTCCTCTCAGAGATATTTCTGTTGATGGATTCTGGATGGATGAGACTGAGGTTACTAACTCCAAGTATCGCCAGTTTGTTAATTATGTTCGCGACTCTATTATCAGAGAGAGGCTATCTGAAATTGACGAAACCTATAAGACTGTAAAGACGGATAAAGAGGGTAATGAGATTTCAACAGTACTGAATTGGAAGAAGTCGTTGCCTCGTCGTCCTAATGAGGAAGAGCAGGAGATTATTGATGGATTATATGTAACCAATCCTGTTACTGGCGATAAGATGTTGGATTTCAGACAGTTGAATTATCGCTATGAGGTGTATGACTATACTGCAGCAGCCTTGCGCCGCAATCGTCTTAATCCACAAGAGCGTAATCTCAATACAGATATTACCGTTGATCCAGAGGAGCAGGTGTGGATTTCTAAAGATACTGCCTACATCGATGATGAGGGCAGAATCATCCGTGAGAGTATCAATCGACCTTTGTCAGGACCTTGGGATTTCCTGAATACCTATATTGTTAATGTATTCCCAGATACCACTTGTTGGGTAAACGATTTCCCCAATGCTGACAATGAGATGTATCTGCGTTACTATTTCTCAAATCCTGCCTATAATGATTATCCAGTAGTAGGTGTTACTTGGGAACAGGCTAATGCCTACTGTGCCTGGCGAACAGAGTATCTTTTGAAAGGCCTTGGTCCTGCAGCTCGTTATGTTCAGCGCTATCGCCTGCCGACTGAGGCTGAGTGGGAGTTTGCTGCCCGTGGTAAGGATCAGAATGAGTTCCCTTGGGACAACGAGGCTGTGGCAAGTGGCAAAGGATGTTTCTATGCTAACTTTAAACCGGATAATGGTAATTATACCAAAGACGGAAACCTGATAACAAGTCGTGTTGGAATATACTCTGCTAATTCTAATGGCCTCTACGATATGGCAGGAAACGTGGCAGAGTGGACCAGTACCATCTATACCGAGGCAGGTGTAGAGGCAATGAACGATATCAATCCGCAGCTGAAATATAATGCTGCTCAAGAGGATCCATATCGATTGAAGCGCAAGAGTGTAAGAGGTGGCTCGTGGAAGGATCCTGAGTCGTATATCCGTTCGGCTTGGCGTACTGCCGAATACCAGAATCAGCCCCGCTCTTATATAGGATTCCGCTGTGTTCGCAGTCTGGCTAATAGTACCAGCGAGCGTGCCAAGACTACTAAGGCTAAAGGAAAGAAGAAGTAAACTAAAAACGAGATAATTATGACTACATACAGTAAACTAAATGTCATTTACCGCTTGCAGAAGTGGATGGACAGTGTTCCAGGACAGACGTTCCTGAACTACGCCTATAGTTGGGGTGCTTCGATTGTTATTCTTGGTACACTCTTTAAGCTTACCCACATGGATGGTGCTGACTTCTTCCTCTTCTTGGGAATGGGAACTGAGGTGTTGGTATTCTTCCTTTCTGCCTTCGATCGTCCGTTTGATAAAACCACCGATGGCATGGAGCTGGATACCCATGTCCGTACAGGTGAGGATAGTCTTGTGACCAGCAAGGGCGGAAGTGCAACAGTCGTTGGCGGCGTTGTTGGTGGCGGTTCCGCAGGAGCTAGTGGTCCAGTTGTTATTGGTGGTGGTGCTACTGGCGGTGGTGGTACTGTTATCATAGGCGGTGGCAATGTTCCTGCTGGTGATGGCGAAAATTCTGTTGCAGTTGCTGAAGGTGGAGCCTCGATTAGTGGCCCGATAGTTATTGGTGGTGGCGGTTCCGCTGTTGGTGGTGGTCCTGCCGTTGTTTCTGGTAATGGTCCTGCTGTTGTTACCCCAAGCGCTCCTCATCCTGAACTCGATGCTGCTACTGCTGGATACGTTGAGGAGTTGAAGCATCTTACAGAGACGCTGGCAAAAGTTTCGGCCCAGAATGAGAAACTGGCTCATGACTCGGAGGAGATGGAGAACCTGAATCGTACGCTTACCGGCATCTGCAAGGTTTACGAGATGCAGCTTAAGAGCGCCAGCTCGCAGATTGGTACTATCGATGATATCAACGAGCAGACCAAGAAGATGGCTGAACAGATTCAGGAACTGAACCGAATATATACTCGTATGATTGAAGCTCTGCAGGTTCGTGCTTCAGTGACCCAATAAATATTCCAATAGTATAATTGTCCAATAGTAAAATACAATAATGGCAATAAAGAAAAGACCCGTTTCTCCACGCCAGAAGATGATCAATCTGATGTATGTCGTCTTGATGGCAATGTTGGCACTTAACGTTTCGAACGAGGTGCTAAACGGATTCTCTATTGTGGAGGAAAGTCTCAATCGTACAACCAGCAACTCTTCGAAGGAGAACCTTGCTATCTACGAGACCTTTGAACAGCAGATGAAGGCCAATCCACAGAAGACTAAGGAGTGGTACGACAAAGCTCAGCAGGTACGCCAGATGAGCGACTCACTTTACAACTTTGCGGCCAGTCTTAAGCAGGCTATTGTTATTGAGGCTGATGGAGAGGATGGCGATGTTGCTAATATCCGTAATAAGGAAGATCAGGAACCAGCCAACTATGTTATGCTTTCGCCTACAAATGGCCAAGGACAGAAGCTATATGATGCCATCAACTCGTTCCGCAATCGTATGCTTACGATGGTTACCGACGAGAAGCAGCGCAAGATTATTGCCAGCAACCTTACTACCGATGTACCCAAGCGTGCTATGGGTAAGAACTGGCAGGAGTATATGTTCGAATCTATGCCAGCTGCTGCAGCAGTTACCTTGCTTTCAAAGCTTCAGAGCGACGTACGTTATGCAGAGGGTGAAGTGCTGCATAAGCTGGTGCAGAATATCGATGTTAAGGATATCCGTGTGAATCTGCTCGATGCCTTTGTTATCCCGAATTCAAAGACTATCGTAAGGGGTGATAGATTCTCTGCCCGAATCGTAATGGCTGCTGTAGATACTACTCAGGTGCCTGACATCTTTATCGGCGGACAGAAACTTAACCTGCAGAATGGTCTGTACGAAACCGTTTGTGGTAAGACTGGTGATTTCACTTTGAAGGGATATATGGAGATGGTGAATGGTAATGGCGAAAGAATCCGCAGAGAGTTCTCGCAGGATTATACCGTTGTTGAACCAAGTGCCACAGTATCTGCTGACCTGATGAATATGCTGTATGCCGGCTATGCTAACCCTATCAGCATCAGTGTACCGGGAGTTCCACTTAATAAGGTTCAGGCATCTATGACTAATGGAACACTTCAGGCTGTTGGCCCTGGAAAATATATCGCCAAACCTTCTAAGATTGGTCAGAATGCAGTTATCACTGTTACTTCTACCAATACAGGACGGCCACAGCAGATGGGACAGTATACCTTCAGAGTGCGCAAACTGCCCGATCCTACACCATTCATCTCAATGAAGGACGAACATGGCAATCCTACCCGTTATAGGGGAGGCGGTTTGGCAAAGAGTCAGTTAGTGGCTGTTGAACATCTTGGTGCTGCTATCGACGATGGTATTCTTGATATTGCATTCCGTGTACAGAGCTTTGAGACTGTGTTCTTCGATAATATGGGTAATGCCGTTCCTATGGCATCAGATGGCGCTCAGTTCTCTGGTCGCCAGAAGGACACCTTCCGCAAACTGCAACGTAATCGCAGATTCTACATCTCGAGAGTAACGGTAGTTGGTCCTGACGGTCTTACACGTACACTTACTAATCCAATGGAAGTTATAGTAAAATAAATAAGATATAAGATATATGAAACGAGTATTTTTCTTATTCACCCTCGTTCTTTTTGCATCAGTTGCCGTTGCCCAGCCGCCTCAACGTAAGGCTCAGCAGCAGGAACAGCAGAAAGCAAAGCAGAATTCTGCATCTTCAGCTATGTCGATGCGTGCGCAGATATCATTTCCCACAGCAGTCGAGATGCCTGAAGAGGTTGTTTGGCGTCGTGACATCTATCGTGAGATATCGCTCGATGAGGATGCAAATGGTGGACTCTATTATCCAGTTGAGCCACAGGGCAAGCAGCTGAACCTGTTTACCTATATCTTCAAGCTCGCACTTAATGGCTATATCCCTATCTACGAGTATCCTACTGATGGTAGCGATGTGTTTACTGAGGAGGCAAAGGTTGACATGAAGAACCTGTTACACGATTATCATATCCACTTTGAAGAGCAGAACGGACGCCTTAAAGTTGACAACAGCGATATCCCTTCGGCAGATGTAAAGAAGTACTATCTCAAAGAGAGTGCTTATTACGATCAGGCAAACTCATCGTTCCATATCAAAGTACAGGCACTTTGCCCTGTAATGGTAGAGGAGGATGACTTCTCGCTTAGCGATGATAATGGTGAAAAGCAGGTTACTCAGTATCCTCTTTTCTGGGTTAAGTATAGCGAGCTGGAGCCATTCCTTAATCGACAGACTATTATGGCAAGCGGTATGAACAATGCTGCACAGGTATCGATGGATGATTTCTTTACCCTAAACATGTATCGTGGTAAGATATATAAGACCAATAATGCCCAGGGAAAAACTCTTTCTCAGCTTTGCAATGGTGATAAGGAAAAGATGACTGCTGAGCAGAAACGCATTGAGGCAGAACTTGAAGCCTTTAAGAAAACTATCTTTGGCGATCCTGCCAAGCGCGATTCGCTTGATAGTATTGCAGCTGTTAATGACACAAAGGCTGGTAAGAAAGTTAAGGCTGCCAAGAATAAACCAGCATCAACCAAGGGCGTAAAAGTAGCTAAACAGAAGTCGTCTAAATCTGAAAAAGCATCAAGCAGTAGCAATAGTTCTGCCAGAGTATCTGTGCGCCGCCAAAGACACTAAATAGTGAAAAAAGGAGGTGATAATCCAAAAAAATAGGATATTTCCTTCTCTATTCCAACTTTTTTCGTATCTTTGCAGCCGTAGAAAGATTCATTAACATTAAAAACAAATAGGTTATGAAGAAAATTTTAACTTTGGTAGTGCTGCTGGCAACTATTACTGTTGCTGCTCAGGCACAGGTGAAGTTTGGTGTTAAGGGTGGTCTTAACCTGACAAGTATGAAGCTTAGCAAAGATGTTGTTGATAAATCTAATCAGGCAGGCTTCTTTATTGGTCCTACTGTAAAGTTTACTCTTCCAGTTGTAGGCCTTGGTATCGACGCCTCTGCTCTTTATGATCAGCGTTCTGCTAAGTTGGATGGTGAGACGGTAAAACAGCAGTCTATTCAGGTCCCTGTAAATCTGCGCTATGGTATTGGCTTAGGCTCAACAGCCAGCATTTATTTCTTTGCTGGTCCTCAGTTTGGTTTTAATGTAGGCGATAAGACCTTTAGCTCTGTCGATTCTGCAACAAGTGAGATTTCAAATTGGACACTGAAGAGTTCAAATCTAAGTGCTAATGTTGGTCTTGGCTTTATGCTGCTAAATCATCTTCAAGTTTCTGCCAACTATAATTTCGCTATTGGCAAGACTGGTGATTTTAATGTGGTTGATGCAACTGTTGGTACTGTAAAGAACGGCTTGACAGGCGATACAAAGGCAAATTCTTGGCAGCTGTCAGTAGCTTATTTCTTCTAAGAAACAGCAAAAGAAAAATTAAAATAGGCCGAATGTTTGGAGCATTCGGCTTTTTTGTGTACTTTTGTGGACTGATGACTTATGCAGATGTGATATTGCCTGTGCCCCTTGCGGGTTTGTTTACCTATAGTGTGCCTGAGGGTATGGCTGTTAGGGTGGGTGTGCGTGTGCTTGTGACTTTTGGCCGCAGCAAGAAGTACATGGGTATAGTTGCAGGTCTGCATAACAACAAACCAGAAGGCTACGAGGTAAAACCCATTGCTCAGGTGATGGATGCTGAGGCGATAGTCACTGATAATCAGTTGAAACTATGGAACTGGATAGCCGATTACTATATGTCGCCCATTGGCGAAGTGTATAAGGCTGCCCTGCCATCTGGTTTGAAAGCTGAGGATGGATACAAACCTAAGACGGAGCTGTATATCCAACTTACACCTAAGTTCCGCAGTGAACAGGCTCTGCATGTGGCCATTGACATGCTTCAGCGTGCCCCCAAGCAGATGAAGGCATTCCTTGATTTCCTTGAACTGTCAGGGTGGGATAGGTTTGACGAGCCTGATGCTCAGACGGAACTAACCCGCGACGAACTGCTGAACGAAGGACATAGCCTGCAGACTATCAACGCTCTGGTTCAGCGTGGTTTGCTGGAGACTTATGATAAAGAGGTTGGTCGTCTTAACTATGGTGGCGATCCGCATCCTGAGAACATCAAACCTTTGAGTCCACCTCAGCAGGAAGCTTTCAATCAGATACAGTTCTCGTTCCTGCAGAAGAACGTAACCCTACTGCATGGTGTTACCTCAAGTGGAAAGACTGAAATCTATATTCATCTTATCCAGCAGGCTCTCGATAAGCATCAGCAGGTGCTTTATCTCTTGCCTGAGATTGCCCTTACTGTGCAGATGATGCAGAGACTACAACGCGTGTTTGGCAATCGTCTGGGAATCTATCATAGCAAGTATTCTGATGCAGAGCGTGTGGAGATATGGCAGAAGCAACTGTCGGGTCACCCATACGATGTGATACTTGGTGCGCGAAGTGCTGTGCTGTTGCCTTTCCAAAACTTAGGTTTGATTATTATCGACGAGGAGCACGTTACATCCTATAAGCAGCAAGACCCTGCTCCACGCTATCATGCCCGTTCGGCGGCTATAATGCTGGCTCAGATGTATGGTGCAAAGACTCTTCTGGGCACAGCAACACCTTCGCTTGAGACGTATCATAATGCCAAGACAGGTAAGTACGGACTTGTAGAACTTACCCAGAGATACAAAGGAATAGAGCTGCCTGAGATACAAGTGGTTGACATAAAGGACCTGCAGCATCGTAAGATGATGAATGGGCTGTTCTCTCCCTTATTATTAAGTAAGGTGCGCGAGGCATTGGAGCGAGGCGAGCAAGCCATCATCTTCCAGAATCGCAGAGGTTATGCTCCTATGATTGAGTGCAAGCAATGTGGTTGGGTGCCTCATTGCCAGCATTGCGATGTGTCGCTAACCTTGCATCGAAACATGAATCAACTTACCTGTCACTATTGCGGATATACCTATCAGGTGCCAACAGAATGCCCGGCTTGCGGTTGTCGAGAGCTTCAGACAAAGGGCTATGGTACGGAAAAGATTGAGGATCAGGTTCGTGACATCTTCCCTGAGGCTCATAGCGCCCGTATGGATCTTGACACCACTCGCACTCGTAATGCATATGAACGTATCATAAGCGACTTCTCGTCAGGTCGAACCAATCTGCTTATTGGTACGCAGATGATATCAAAGGGCCTTGACTTCGATAAGGTTTCTGTGGTGGGAATACTGAATGCTGATAATCTTCTGAACTATCCCGATTTCCGTGCTTTTGAGCATGCTTACATGATGATGGCTCAGGTTAGTGGTCGTGCCGGACGTAAAGGTAAACAAGGTTTGGTAATACTTCAGACGAAATCGCCAAACGTCCCGATTATCCAGCAGGTGGTTCATAATGACTATGCAGGATTCTATCGTTCATTAATCGCTGAACGACAGCAATTCAACTATCCTCCATATCGTCGTTTGATATATGTATACCTTAAGCATCGTTCTGATGGAGTGGTTGAGACTGCTGGTATCGAGATGGCCAGCAGACTGCGCCAGTGGTTCTCATCAAGAGTTATTGGCCCTGATAAGCCTTCTATTGCCAAAGTAAAATCTCTGTCTATCCGTAAGCTTATCATAAAGTTGGAGCTTGGCATTAATATGGCTGAGGTGCGCAAATATTTAGCGCTTGCCCAGCAGCAGATGCTACAAGACAAGCGCTATTCGTCGCTTCAGATCTACTACGATGTAGATCCGCTATAATCTAAACTTAGAATTTCAGTTCGCAACCGATACCAAGAACGCGGTTGGTGCGGGTGAAGTCGTCGCTTACGCCAGCCTGTGGGTAATCGTTACGCTTATAGTGATCGTAATTGGTCTGGAAGTATGCTGCCTTCAGAGTAATGTTCTCTGTTGCCTTGTAGTTGAAACCGCAACCCAGACTGTAGCTGTTTACTACAAACGACATATCGTTCATGTACTGATCGGTGAGCTGATAGCGTGTGAGCTGACCACCACCGCTGATGGTGAACTTGTCACTCAGATCCCACTCTGCACCAGCCAGATACTCATTGGTACCACCGCCAAGCAGGTCCTGAGTGTTGTTGTACCACTTCACGCTCTTGTCGTAGTAGTGGTGATAACCCAGGTTCAGGCGGAAGTTATCGCTCATGCTCCACATTGCACCCAGAGCCAACTGTGCAGGCATATCCTCGTCGATCTTCTCAGCATCGCGGAACTTGTTTACTGCAGGAATCTCGCTTGCTTTGTTTACGGTAGACTCGTTCTTCATGTGAATCTCTGTCTTTGCCTCGTACTTGGCGGCAAAGTTGAACTTACCTACACGCCAGTCGATACCGATAACTGGAGCAACACCTACGCTCGACTGGTTACATAGCAGGTTTACACCCTCTGAATACTTCTGCAGTGAGTTGAGATTCTCTTTTGTACCTTCCAACTGTGCAAGTTTGGCAGTGAGTTCAGCAGGAACAGGAACACCTGCAGCCTCATACTGTGCGATACCAGCATTTACCTGACTGATACCAGCGTCAACTGTTGTTGCTGCTCCCTGCAGGAAACTACCGAAGTCAACATAACCACCAGCGGTGTTTACCATGATGTTGCTGATCTTGGCCTTATAGGTAGCTGTTCCATAAAGTACACGCAGACCACCATAAACTGACAGGTCTTTTGTTATCTTGTAAGCTGTACCCAACTGGAATCCGAAGTAGTATTGGCGTCCCTGCATGTAGCCGTCCATATCGTAACCTGTAGCACCTAGAGGCTTAAGTTGGTTGGCTATGCTACCTACTACACTCTCGAATGATCCCAGACCATCGGCAAACTCACATGAGCCACCACCACCAGGTACTGAGAAGTTGAACTGAACGCTCCAATTACCTTTATTGTAGGCAGCCTGGATAGATGGGAGGAATGGTGCATCGGCAATACCTTCGAAGGTCTTTGTGCTCAGACCATCATTCTTTTTGCCAAGTGCAAACGCAGGATTAGTACTCTCGATGGTACGAGTCTGATGAGCGTACTGCCAGTTAATACCAAGGTAGAATCCTTCGGGAAGGAATGCTACACCTGCGGGGTTGCTGTATACTCCATCGAGACCAATAGCTGCATCTCGAGCTGGATTACGCAGAAAGTCGATACTCTGGTTGGTGTTGGTTAAGATGCCACCTGCTGTGGCTGTTGTTGAAGCTGCTGTCAGCATCACGCCGGCTAGCATTGCATAAATCTTTTTCATCTTTTAAACAATTTTTTAAAAATCGGCTGCAAAGGTATAGGTATTGTTTTAAAATCTTATGTCTGCGTACACAAAGTTAACGAAGTTTAACGAAAATTGCACAGAAACCTGCACAAATGTGCAAAAGTGTGCAGCTTTTGCACACTTTTGGGTATGTTTGTGCAGGTTTTGATTTACTTCTTCAGTTCAGGATAGCTCAAGCGGGTGTGATAGATGGTCTTGAGCTTCTCAATAAGAACTGTTTTTGCATATGCTATATCACGGAAGGTGATAGGGCAGTCTCTAAAGAAACCATCAGCTACCTGACCGTCAATCAGACGTTCAACAAGTTCGCGGATTGACTTTTCTGTATAGTCGGGCAATGATCGTGATGCAGCTTCTACTGTATCTGCCATCATCAAGATAGCCTGTTCCTTAGTAAATGGGTTTGGACCAGGATAGGTGAAGAGCAGATCGTCAACATCTTCATCTGGATGTGCATTCTTGTATTGTACATAGAAGTACTTCGTTTTTCCTTGGCCGTGATGAGTTGTGATAAAGTCTTTTATCTCATTAGGAAGGTTGTACTTCTCGGCCAATTTTGTACCCTCTGTTACATGGCTGATAATCATCTGGGCGCTGTCAATGTTCTCCATCTTCTCATGGGGATTCACGCCAGACTGGTTCTCAGTGAAATAAATCGGGTTAGCGATTTTACCTATGTCGTGATAAAGAGCGCCTGTACGAACCAACTGACTCTTTGCTCCAATCTTGTTTGCTATCTCTGCAGCCAGATTACCAACCTGTATCGAGTGCTGGAATGTGCCTGGTGCAACTTCACTCATCTTGCGGAGCAGTTCTTTGTTCATGTCCGACAGCTCGATAAGCGTGATGTTTGAGGTGAATCCGAATGCCTTTTCAATGACATAAAGTAGGGGATAAGAACAGAATAGCAGCACTCCGTTGATTACCAGATAGTTGTATTCGCTATAGCTTATCTTTGCCAGGTCGTTAATGCGGATCCAGTCGAGCGCAAGATTGGTTAGTATTGCTGCGAGTGTAACAGACACTGCTGTCCAGAATAGCTGCGAACGGCTTGACAACTCACGGAGTGAGAAGATTGCAACAAGTCCTGCTACAAGTTCTACTGCCACGAACTCCAACGGATACTGCAGGAAACATGCACATGTAAGTATCATTGTGGCATGAGCCATGAAGGCAGTTCTGGAATCCATAAACACACGTATAAAGATAGGTACCATGGCAAATGGCACTATATAAACGTGTAGGACGTTGTGTATTACCATCAGCGAGGCGATAATAGTAAACAGTACTATCAACGCATATATCATGGCTGTAGACCTTACCTTCTCGAAATAATCTTTTCTGAAAAGGGTAAGGAATATTGTGAAACAGGTAAGCAGTATTGCTGTGTATAGTATCTGACCCATGATATTCAGGCGGATCTTCTCCTGGTCCACATTCTGGCGTTCCATCTCTTTCTGGAACGATAGCAGTTTGTTATATGTCTTTCCGTCAACGATATCACCACGATCAATAATCTTCTCGCCTCGCTGTACTAATCCGCTTGCTAATGGGATACTGTTCTGCAGGTCGTTCAGACTGGCTTCGCTTCGTTCTTTGTCGTATTTAAGGTTGGGTGTTATGTAGTCGTTAAGATTGCATTTCTGCAGTATGTCGCGATGAGCCGCCAGAACTTCATCCTCAAAAATCTGTTCGTAGGCCGAAACGACCGAATAAACCTTGCTTACTTGTATGCTTGTGGCGTGCTTACCGTTTACAATACGTAAATATTTCGTAGTGTCTTTGCCTATCTTTGCATAATCAGAGTTGCTCATAATACCCTGATCGTATAACCTGCGAATTCTGTTAGAAATGATGCTGAGATAGTCGTTGTTCAGTCCTGGGATTCCATTTGAATAGTCCTTAGAAAATTGTCGCAATTGTTTGCCAACAACATCGCTATTTAGGATATAGTATGGCTCGTATTGCTTCATCAAACTGTCGCGTTCTGCCTTAACAGCCTCGTCGCTTTTATAGATGGGGAAGTCGAATGGAGCTTTCAGGTCATTGTAAATCCAGGGACGTCCTTTTTCTATCTTGAAATTATTCTGACTGCTGCGTGGCATCATCCAAACGATGATGGCTACGGTTATGATGATTAGACCTAATCGGATGAGGAAATCGCGCCAAGTTAGGTCGTTTTTGATGTTAAAACTACTCATTTCTATGTAATTTATGCAATTATGGTGCAAAAATACAAAAAAATTCTCAACTTTTTTGTACCTTTGCACACAAATTTAATAAAAGTATGTCAGAAAGAAGAGTAAGAGTACGTTTTGCACCCAGCCCAACGGGTGCGTTGCACATCGGCGGTGTGCGTACCGCCTTGTATAATTATCTGTTTGCCAAGCAGCATGGTGGCGACCTGGTTTTCCGTATTGAGGATACCGATTCTAATCGTTTCGTCCCAGGTGCCGAGGAATATATTATTGAGTCGTTTAAGTGGCTTGGCATCAAGTTCGATGAGGGTGTAAGCTTTGGTGGTGACAAAGGTCCATATCGCCAGAGCGAGCGTCGCGATATCTATAAGAAATATGTTCAGCAGTTGCTCGATGCCGATAAGGCATATATTGCTTTTGATACTCCAGAGGAGTTGGAGGCAAAGCGTGCTGAAATCCAGAACTTCCAGTACGATTGTCACACCCGTAGTCAGATGCGTAACTCGCTGACTATGCCTAAGGAGGAGGTTGATAAGCTGATTGCTGAGGGTAAACAGTATGTTGTTCGCTTCAAGGTTGAGGCTGGTCAAGAGATTCTGGTTAACGACCTGATTCGTGGTGAAGTACGTGTTAAGAGTGATATCTGTGATGACAAGGTACTTTATAAGAGTGCTGACGAGTTGCCAACTTATCACTTGGCAAATATTGTAGACGACCACTTGATGGAAATCTCTCACGTTATCCGTGGTGAGGAGTGGTTGCCTTCTGCTCCATTGCACGTAATGTTGTATCGTGCTTTCGGTT
This sequence comes from uncultured Prevotella sp., assembly GCA_902800365.1. Taxonomy (GTDB): domain Bacteria; phylum Bacteroidota; class Bacteroidia; order Bacteroidales; family Bacteroidaceae; genus Prevotella. The sequence continues at coordinate 17,312 of CADCEF010000028.1, forward strand.
GGGAGGACACCATGCCACAGTTTGCTCACCTGCCATTGCTGCTTAAGCCCGATGGTAAGGGTAAACTTTCTAAGCGTGATGGAGATCGTCTGGGATTCCCAGTGTTCCCACTTCTGTGGAAGGATCCAAAGAGCGGTGAGACATCTCGTGGTTATCGCGAGGATGGCTACTTCCCTGAGGCTGTTATCAACTTTCTGGCTCTGCTGGGATGGAACCCAGGTACTGAGCAGGAGATTTTCTCGCTCGATGAGCTTGTTCCTTTGTTCGATATCAGCAAGTGTTCTAAGGCTGGTGCTAAGTTCGCATTCGAGAAGGCTGTTTGGTTCAACCACGAGTATATCCTCAAGAAGAGCAACGAGGAGATTGCTGCTCTCTTCGAGCCAATCGTAAAGGAGCATTGTCCTAACGAGACTTCTGAGCGTGTTCTCAAGGTTACTGAGATGATGAAGGATCGTGTATCGTTCGTTCACGAGTTGTGGCCACTTTGCTCGTTCTTCTTCGAGGCTCCAACTGCCTATGACGAGAAGACAGCCAAGAAGCGTTGGAAGGAAGATAGCGCTCAGGTAATGACCGAACTTATCGGTGTTCTTGAGGGTATCGACGATTTCTCTCTCGAGAATCAGGAGCAGATTGTTCACGCTTGGGTTGAGCAGAAGGAGTATAAACTGGGTAATGTTATGAACGCTTGGCGACTCACTCTCGTAGGCGAGGGTAAGGGTCCAGGCATGTTCGATATCTCTGCCTTCCTTGGTAAGGAGGAGACAATTAACCGAATGAAACGCGCTATTGAAGTATTAGGCTAATGTTTTACAACCTGATAATATATCTGTATCTTCTTGGAGTGGCTATCTATAGCCGCTTCAACGAGAAGGTGCGCAAGATGTGGCGAGGTGAGCGTGAGGCTTTCCGAATTCTCCGCGAGAAGGTGGATCCAAACGCCAAGTATGTTTGGTTCCATGCAGCATCGTTGGGTGAGTTTGAGCAGGGCCGTCCGCTTATGGAACAGTTGCGTAAGGATCATCCAGAATACAAGATCCTGCTCACGTTCTTCTCGCCTTCAGGCTATGAGGTACGCAAAAACTACGAAGGCGCAGATATCATTACATATCTGCCACTAGACACAATTACCAATGCCCGCAGATTCCTGCGCACAGTACGCCCCGTTATGGCGTTCTTTATAAAATACGAGTTCTGGTATAACTACCTGCACATACTTAAGCACCGCAATGTGCCTGTATATAGTGTGTCGAGCATATTCCGCGAGGACCAGGTGTTCTTCAAGTGGTATGGTCGCCAGTATGGCCGTGTGCTCAACTGCTTCACACACTTCTTTGTGCAGAACGAAATCAGCAAGGAATTGCTTGCCAAGATTGGTATTACAAACACAACCGTAGTGGGCGATACCCGTTTCGACCGTGTGCTGCAGATTAAGGAAGCTGCAAAGCAGTTGCCTATAGTTGAGGCTTTCGTAAAGGATGCTCCGCAGGTGTTCGTCGCTGGTTCATCGTGGCCTCCCGATGAGGAAATCTTCATCAAGTATTTCTTAGACAAGCTAAGCGGCAAAGCCGAGCGTAACGAGCACAAGAACTGGAAGCTGATCATCGCTCCCCATGTTATTGGTGAGGATCACTTGAAGCAGATTGAGAAGCTGCTCGAGGGCCGCAAGGTCATCCGCTATACCGAGGCTGCTGAGGAGAATGTGCAGAATGCAGAGGTGCTTATCATCAATTGCTTCGGCTTGCTGTCAAGCATATATCACTATGGTCAGGTGGCCTATGTAGGTGGAGGCTTTGGCGTAGGTATCCATAATCTGCTTGAGGCTGCTGTGTGGGATGTACCAGTATTCTTCGGTCCTAACAATCAGAAGTTCCAGGAGGCTCAGGGCCTTAAGACCAGTGGCGGTTTTGAGATAAAGAACTACGAGGATTTTGCTTCGCAGATGGATAAGTTCGCATCTGATGCCAACTATCTTAATGAGCAAGGTCGCAAGGCAGGTCACTTTGTTAAGGGCCAGTCGGGTGCAACAGGCAAGGTGCTTTCTGCCGTTTCGCTCTAGACTTAATATATGAAACCTATGTGGATGTTGATGATTCTTGTATTGCCATTAGTGGCTATGACCTATATTTCTTGGCATGTATGGGTTATGTTGCCTCTGTCGGCATTGTGGAAGTCGGCTATCATAGCAGTAGGCGTGCTAAGCTTCGCCATGCTGTTCCTCAACTTCCGTCGTGCTTTCGATGGCATACCGCTATCGGTGGCTCAGATGGCTTACGAGGTTGGAACATCCTCAATCATAGTGCTGTTATATCTGGTTATGATATTTCTTCTGCTCGACTTGGGCCGTTTGGTCCATCTCGTGCCTAAGAGTGTCATGTATCATAATGGCTATACCGCCTTGGGTATCTTTGTGTTACTGCTTGGCATCTTTGTTTATGGCAACCTGCATTATAATAATAAGGTTCGTGTGCCGTTGGAGATGAAGTCGCAGAAACCATTGCCTCGCGAATATAAGATTGTGATGGCAAGCGACCTGCATATCGGATATCATAACCCCCGTAAGGAATTGGCCCGTTGGGTGGATATGATTAATGCCGAGAATCCCGATTTTATTCTGATTGCAGGCGATATTATCGATGGTAGTATGCGTCCGGTCCTCGAAGAGCGTATGGCTGAGGAGTTTCACAGACTCAAAGCTCCTGTTTATGCCTGCTTGGGTAACCATGAGTTCTATTCGGGTGTGCCTGGAGCTAAGCAGTTCTATAAGGATGCAGGTATTCATCTGTTGATTGATGAGGCTGCCGTTATCGATAGCAGTATCGTAATCATTGGTCGCGACGATCGCACCAACATGCGCCGTAAACCCATTAAGGATTTGGTAGACTCTCTTAATTCTAAAATTTCAAATCTTAATTATACTATAGTATTAGACCACCAGCCTTACAACTTAGATCGTGCTGAGGCTGCAGGAGTCGACTTCCAACTAAGTGGCCACACCCATCGTGGACAGGTATGGCCAATATCATGGATTACTGATCGTTTATACGAATGTTCTTGGGGTAGTCATCAGCGTGGCAACACCCAGTTCTATGTCTCATCGGGCATAGGCATCTGGGGCGGAAAGTTCCGCATTGGCACGCAATCGGAATACGTGGTTGCTACCCTTAAGTAATACTTAGAATTTTGTTGGTTCTGTTTCGCCTTCCTCCAGATAGAATTTGGAGTAGGCCACATAGTGCTTGGCGTTATCTGTCTGGCCTGGACGTACTGGCTTGATGTATTTGGCTGGTACGCCTCCCCAAATCTCGCCAGCAGGAATCTTGGTGTTCTGCAGAACCAGGGCACCAGCTGCTACTATTGAGCCTTCGCCAACCTCGCAACCGTCAAGCAGAGTGGAACCCATGCCTATCAATGCGTTGTCGTGTATGGTGCAGGCGTGGACGGTAACGTTATGTCCGATGGTTACGTAGTTGCCGATATGCGTAGGACCTGTCTCGTGAGTTACGTGTACGCAACTGCCATCCTGGATGTTTGTGCAGTTACCTATGGTGATAGGAGCAACATCGCCACGAACCACAGAATTGAACCATACCGAGCATTCGTCGCCCATTGTCACATCGCCAACAATAGTTGCGTTCTCACTAAAATAGCAGTCTCGCCCCCATTTAGGAGCGAGACCGCGATATGATTTTATTAGAGCCATAACCTCTAAATACTTAATTCAAAGATATGAATTAATTACAGGTTAGCGTTGTCCTTACCCCAATCCTCAACGGCAGGGATGATACCGAGCGAGATGATCTCGTCGCGCATCTTCTGAAGGTGCTCGTAAGAAGCCTGCAGTGCAGCCATCTCCTCAGCAGTACCCTCAGGCTGAGTGAAGTGAACACCGTCCTTGTCGATAACGGTAGGCATAGCCATCATTACGTTCTTGAAGCCGTAAGCGTTTACATAGCAACCAGCAGGCCACTTGAAAGGCTCACCACCCATAGCACCCTCGATCATCTTAACAGCCTGATATGCAGGGCTCTGGAATGAAGAACGGCCACGGAGCTTAATGATGTTGCTACCACCCTGTGTAGTCATGTGCTTGATCTCAGCCCAGCGCTCAGCAGAGAGTGGGAGCTCTGAGAGAGGCTTGCCGTCGATGAGAGCCTTGCTGGCGAATACTGCCATCTGCTCACCGTGACCACCATAAGTATAAGCGTTAGTAACCTTGTCCTGACGAACACCGAACTCCTGAGCCAGCTGCTGCTGCAGACGGGTAGAGTCGAGAGCTGCCAGAGATGTCAGCTGGTTTGGCTTCAAACCTGAGTGGATCAGAGCGGTAAGAGCTGTTACATCAGCAGGGTTGAAGATAACTACTACGTGCTTTACGTCTGGGCAGTATTTCTTGATGTTCTCACCGAAGTCAGCTGCAATCTGGCAGTTACCCTTCAGCAGGTCCTCACGTGTCATACCCTCCTTACGAGGAGCACCACCTGAAGAGATGATGTACTTAGCACCAGTGAAAGCCTCCTTAGCATCTACGGTATAAGAAATGTTTGCACCTGGGAAAGCGCAGTGACACATCTCGTCGTAAACACCATGAACACCGGGCTCATAGATATCATACAAGCAGATGTTAGGAGTAAGACCCAGCATCAGCACACTCTGTACCATGTTAGAACCGATCATACCACCGGCGCCAACAATCACCAATTTCTCGTCTGTTAGAAAAGCCATAATTGTATTTTTAAATTGTTTATCTAAAGTGCTGCAAAGTTACAAAAAAGAACTCAAACAACGCGTTTTTTTATTATTAATCTGTGTTAATCTTGTCATTTTCTGCTGCTTATTTCGTACCTTTGTAATCTCGAAATTACAAAATCAGATTAAGATGACTGTCAATCAACGAATTGAAGCCCTCCGCGAGGTTATGAAACGTGAGCATCTCGCTGCGTTTATATTCCCAAGTACCGACCCTCACCAGGGCGAATATGTGCCCGATCATTGGAAGGGGCGTGAGTTTATTTCAGGCTTTAACGGATCGGCCGGAACTGCTGTTGTTACTCTTACTTCGGCAGCTTTGTGGACTGATTCCAGATATTTCATTGCAGCAGAAGAACAACTTCGTGGAACAGAGTTCCAACTGATGAAACTCAAGATGCCAGGCACGCCGACTATTGCCGAATGGATTGGCAAGGAATGCGGCGCTGGTGCTGAGGTTGCAGTTGATGGCACGGTTAATTCTGCAAGTTTCGTAAAGGAGTTGATTGCCGATCTTCGTCAGCAGGGTGGCATCACGCTTCGGACAAATCTCGATCCTTTGGCTCAGATATGGAAAGATCGTCCTGCTATCCCAGAGAATACTGTTGAGATTTATCCTATGAAATATGCGGGCGAGAGCTGTAGCGAAAAGATTGCCCGCATCCGTAAGGCTTTGCGCGAGAAACATGCCGATGGTATGCTTATGTCGGCACTTGATGATATCGCATGGACGCTCAACCTTCGTGGCACAGATGTTCATTGCAATCCTGTGTTTGTGAGCTATCTGCTTATTTCGTCGAATAGTGTTACTTTATATATAAATAAGGTGAAGTTAACTCCTCAGGTTGAGGCTTATTTGGAATCTGAAGGTATTGCTGTTGCTCCCTATGAGGATGTTACTAAGGGATTGAAGGATTATTTTGAGTACAATATTCTTCTTGATCCCAATGAGGTAAACTATACGCTTTACAAACAGGTGACTCGCGAGATTGTAGAAGCAGAGTCGCCAGTAAAACGCATGAAAACTATTAAGAACCCAACAGAAATAGCGGGTTTTAGGTCTGCGATGCTGAAAGATGGCATCGCAATGGTAAAGTTCTTGTGCTGGTTAAAGCCTGCAGTTGAGGCTGGCGGACAAACAGAGATAACTGTTTCTGATAAGCTCGAATCGCTTCGTGCCGAGCAACCACTATATCGCGATATCTCGTTCGATACCATCTCTGGTTATCAAGCTCATGGCGCCATCGTTCACTACGAGGCTACGCCAGATACAGATGTTCCACTTAAGCCCGAAGGCTTTCTGTTGCTGGATAGTGGTGCCCAATACCTTGATGGCACCACCGATATCACCCGTACCATCGCACTCGGCCCACTTACTGAGGAGCAAAAACGAGTCTACACCTTAGTGCTCAAAGGACACATACAGATAGAACTATGTAAGTTCCCAAGTGGTGCCAGCGGTACCCAACTCGATATCCTTGCCCGCCAAGCTCTTTGGCGCGAAGGTCTTAACTTTATGCACGGCACAGGTCACGGCGTGGGCACCTATCTCAATGTTCACGAGGGTCCCCACCAAATCCGCATGGAGTACAAACCCGCCCCATTCGTAGCTGGCATGACCGTCACCGATGAACCAGGCATTTATCTCGAAGGCAAGTTTGGCGTCCGCATCGAGAACACCCTACTGGTTACCCCCTTCAAAGAAACCCAATTCGGCCAGTTTCTTCAGTTCGAGAGTCTAACCCTTTGTCCCATCGACACAACGCCGATCGTCAAGGAACTCCTATTGCAAGAGGAAATAGATTGGCTAAACCAATATCACCAAAATGTTTTAGCCACCCTTTCGCCTCATCTCGATGATGAGGAAAAAGAATGGCTAAAAGCCGCTTGTGCAGAAATTTGAGAATAATTATCTATTTTTAATTTCATAACGTCATATTGCGGATATCTTATTGATTATTAGGATATTATGAATGATGACATTATATGACGTTATAATTCTTAACGTCATATGTGGTGCTTTTTGTAGTGTTTTTAACTGCGAAACACTTTGTTTCTGCCGGAGAAACTATTTTTACAAGATATGTCTTCGTCATATAATGACGTTATACGTATGTGTTATGACGTTTAATGTCATGGCTTAACTACTTGTTATTAAGGTGTTTACATCTAATATGACGTTATGACGTTTGTTTTTTAGTTTTTTCCCCTTACATTTTATATAATCTTTGTTGTATTAAATTAGAAGGTGAAGGCATTTGGTGCTGTTGAAGCAAGTTTTAAGCATTGTAAGAACATGAAAATCAAGGATTTTGCGGATTATTTGATAAAAAACGTTGAAAAACTTGGTAGTTTTGTAAAAATGTCGTAACTTTGCACCCGCTTTTCGAGGCGCTGGGCCCGAAAGTATTAAGTTTAACATAAATAATTTAAAGTAAAACAAATGATTATTGTACCAGTAAAAGAAGGCGAGAACATTGAGAAGGCTCTCAAGAAGTTCAAGAGAAAGTTCGAGAAGACAGGTGTTGTAAAGGAGCTGCGTCGTCGTCAGCAGTTTGACAAGCCATCTGTACTGAAGCGCCTTAAGATGGAGCATGCCGTTTATGTACAGCAGCTTCGTACAAACGAGGAATAAAAAAAGTTCCCCGAAAATTTGGTAGTTTCGAGAAATTTCCGTAAATTCGTAGCCGAAAACCTATTGGTCACGATTTATGATGATTAACCAGTTTCTGGACTACCTGCGCTACGAGCGGAACGCATCTCCGCAGACGGTGCAGACATACGAGGAAAGCCTGAGGGCATTTGAATCGTATCTGACTTTTAGGGATAACGGTCTCTCTCTAGACTCGGTTGATACCGATCTGATCCGCGACTGGATGGAGAGTCTGATGGATAAAGGAAACTCTGCCTCAACAATCAACAAGAATTTGAGTGCACTGCGTTCCTTTTACCGCTTTGCCCTAAAAAGAGAACTGGTTAAGAAGGATCCCGCCCATGCAGTGACGGGACCTAAGAAATCAAAGCCACTGCCGCAATTCCTTCGCGAAGGAGAAATGGATCGTCTGCTTGACGAGTTGGAGTGGGATAGTTCTTTTAATAATGTACGCGCACGTACCATATTATTACTATTCTATGAGGCTGGTTTGAGACGTTCGGAATTGATTGGTCTGGATGATAAAGACATAGATTTCGAGGCGGCACAATTAAAGGTTACGGGAAAAAGAAACAAGCAGCGTATAGTACCTTTCGGTGCTGAGTTGGCTGAAACACTAAAGGACTACAAGGCTAAACGCCAGGAAGAGTTCGGTGAAACCAGTGGTGCTTTGTTTCTGAGTGACAAGGGGGATCGCATTTCGGGTGCTCAGGTTTACCAGATAGTACGTAAGTATCTGTCGATGGTTACCTCGCTGAAGAAACGTTCGCCGCATGTGCTGAGGCACACCTTTGCCACTGCAATGCTTAATAACGGTGCCGGGCTGGAGACAATCAAGAGTTTGTTGGGACACGAGAGTGTTAGCACAACCGAGATTTACACCCACACCACGTTTGAGCAACTAAAGCGAATTTACAAAGAGGCTCATCCAAGAGCCTGAACCTTTTTATTAATAACTATTTAAAAATAGGAGGTAACTATGGAGATTAAGATTAAGTCGATCCACTTCGACGCTACCGAGAAGTTAGAGGCGTTCATCGAAAAGAAGGTCGCCAAGTTAGAGAAATCTTTTGAGGATATACAGAAAGTAGAGGTGCAACTAAAAGTAGTCAAGCCGGCCACTGCTCAAAATAAGGAAACAAGTCTTGAGGTTTTTGTTCCAGGAAACACTCTGTTTGTAGAGAAGACATGTGACACTTTTGAGGAAGGAATCGATCTTTGCGTAGATTCTATGAAGGCTCAACTGACGAAATTCAAGGAAAAATTGAGAAATAGATAAAAAAAACTCGAAAAAGTTTTGGTAATTCAAAAATAAGTCGTAACTTTGCAGCCGTTTTCCGACAGGTCGTAAATCTGAAACAGAGAACGGCTGCTTAATAAGCCTCTTTAGCTCAGTTGGCCAGAGCACGTGATTTGTAATCTCGGGGTCGTTGGTTCGAATCCGACAAGAGGCTCAAAAAGAAAAGAAATGTCGGGAGGATGGGCGCAAGCCAATCCGCGTTAGCTCGAAAGAGTAACGGAACATGGGTGTTTTCCAGAGTGGCCAAATGGGGCAGACTGTAAATCTGCTGTCTTTCGACTTCGGTGGTTCGAATCCATCAGCACCCACTTCAAGAGATGTTTGCGGAAATAGCTCAGTTGATAGAGCACTAGCCTTCCAAGCTGGGGGTCGCGGGTTTGAGCCCCGTTTTCCGCTCCACTTGCTGTAATAGCTCAGTGGT
>CADCEF010000029.1 GCA_902800365.1 uncultured Prevotella sp.
TTTTGGTGACAAAAGTGTTACACTGACAGTAAAGTAGAGATTAATGAAACTGATAATCAACGCTTTAGGAGAGCGGTTCACAATCCTCTCTCTCCGCTAAGAGCTTAGCTTAAACGCTGAGCTCTTTTTTAATTCATCAGTTATGAATGACGAATTAAAAAAAATACTAAGCGAGACACGGCAGTTGCAACTGCCGAATTTACAATAATTAGTTTTTTGAAAACAAAAATAAGCCACAAAATACTTGTGTATTTCATAACAACTATTTATCTTTGCCCCCCGAAATGAGTATAGAATAGATTAGATGCAGCTAAAATATAAATAAGGAGGAAAGAATATGAGTAAGATTACAAAGGAAAAATACGAGTTTGCATTGGCACGCATCGAGGAGCTGCTGCCGATGGTAGATGACAACACACCTGCAAATGATCGCAATGCGGTGGAACTAACATTGATGTCGGATATTGTGATAGAGTATGAGAAAGAGCACTACCCCATCGCGTAATAGTTAATACAAACAATAGAAAGGAAACCGATTTGGTTTCCTTTTTTGTTTGGTCAGAGTGCGCTTAGGCAGCTCGTTGTTCCAAGTGCGGTTACTATAGCCGTTGCTATTGCCGCAATCATCTGTACAATGAACTTAACTGTTTCTTTTCTACTCATAATGATTAATTTTTAATGTTTCATGTAAAGCGCTGGGGCCGAAGCCCCAAACGCTAGTTTAATCGCCCTCGCCTGGGTCGTCGCTCGAGATTGGCGCGCTCTGACCGCCACCGTTTGATGGCTGGTTGCCGCCGTTAGAACCACTCTCCTCATAATCGGTGAAGTTCTTGGGCAGCTCGGTCACGTTGCCAGCCTTGGTCAACTCCTGACGAGTAAACTCTCCTGTAGCACGGGCGCGCATATACACGCTGTCGATGTGCTTGGTGGTAGAGAAGTCGGCCGAAGTAGGCGCGCCGTTCTTCTTGGTTTTGATACCTGCTGAGAAGATGGCCAAGCCTTCGAGTTTAACAGCCTTACCCTCCAGCATCAGCTCTCGAACACAACCGATCATGTCGGTCAATACGCCCTTGATGGCTCCTTTAGAGTACGGAGTGTTGTGCTCCGACATGTGCTTGGCCAGCTCGTCGAGGTCGATGGTCTTGCCGATGGTCACAGCGCGTGCGAACCACTTGCCGTAGACTACACTTTGCTTGTTCTTGTTTTGGTACTTACGATAAAATACGCTCATAATTTAATGTGTTTTACATGGTATTAGATTCACTTGCGACCAACTACATCGGGTGACCGCCTCCCGCTTTTGTCTCTCATGATTGACGATACAAAGGTACTAATTTTTTAGTGCGATTCCAAATATCAAGCCCTCTAGTCTGCAAAAATCTGTTAATTTTTAGAAACAATACATTTCCGCATCGCAAACGTTGAATTTAGCCACGCCAAATGTATTGTTTACGATTCACAAACAACACGCGATACTCTGTGACGTGTGATTTTGTGACATTAAGTATTATCAACAAATATAGTAAAACTCCTTATAAATTATATAATATTATAATATTATATAATTCTAATAACATCCACTGACTTTGTGAACCTCCTTATTGTCACAAAGTCAAAAGTCACAAAGTAGCATGACAATTATTAAAAAGACATAAATTTACGTCAAAACGCTTGCAAAATGAAACAAATATAATTATATTTGCAACATATAAAACGAATAAGAATATGGCACAGGTATCTATGACGGTGAGGATGGACTCACAACTGAAACAGAATTTCGATGCACTCTGCGCTCGTATGGGTATGAGTGCAAACGCAGCTATGAATGTATTTGCCAAAGCGGTAGTGATGCAAAGAAAGATTCCCTTTGAAATCAAGGCAGAGCCAGAACGGACATCTATGGACGCTCTAGAATCTTTCCGCGAAATAAGAAGAATGGCAGAAGCCGGTCAGTTTCCTGACTTGACACTTGATGAAATAAACGAAGAAATCAGACTTGCTCGTGAAGAAAGGGCTGCTAGAGAGAAGTAGAAAATGATATACGCAGTAATTGATACGAATGTCTTGGTGTCGGCATTGTTGTCCAGGCATTCTGATACCGCTACGGTGCAAGTTGTAAGGTCTATTTCAAAAAGCGGTTTTCGCCCTTTGTATAACAATGAAATTATGGCGGAATACAGGGAAGTGCTTAGCAGACCTAAATTTTCATTTCCTCTCCAGACGATTGCGTCCATTTTAGATGCAATTCAAGAAATGGGAGTTTTATCTGATCGTGTTGAAAGCCAGGAGTATTTTCCAGACCCCAAGGACGTTGTGTTCTACGAGGTGGCAATCTCAAAAGACGATGCCTATCTTGTAACCGGCAACACAAAGCATTTCCCCAAGAAGCCCATTGTGGTAACGCCTTTAGAAATGCTTGAGATTTTAAAAGCTGAGAATAAAAAGAGTAGTCCTAATTCTTTCGAAGATGGTTTCTGACGGGACAGATATTATGCATAAAAGAAAGTGAGGTTTTAAACATAATACTTGCCTATGAAATACAGCGTCAAATATAAAAGGGTATTCGACAAAGATGATAATATAGTCGATATCAGTACCGTAAACGAAGACAATCGATTATCAGAATATTATAGTATTGGTACCCACACTCCAATGATTGCTGCTTTAGGGAAGACCAATCAACATTATTTTCGTGCTAAGCGAGGATATCAGTTGAATCCAGAAACCGAATTACACGAATACGTTAAGAGGGTATTAAAACATCGTTTCGAAACCGAAGACCATTTCTACATTAAATATTATCGCAATGAGTATTGCCCTAATGAAAAGGATTGCATCTTTTATGAGGAATCGAATCATGGGTGTGGAAAACTATGTAGTCGTTTGTGTGAATACGATTTGAAAGACTATTATGACAAAGCTACTATAGAGGGAGGGTTTGATGGTTTTGTGGCTGATGTGCTTCTTACAAGTTCATCACATAATCGCAGACCTGTATTTTTAGAGGTCGCAGTCACACATCCTTGTACAGAAGAGAAGAAGGCTTCTGGACATAAAATAATAGAGATTTTTGTGAGTTGTGAAGATGATGCATATTGCGAGTTAAAGCAGACAGAACCTAGTATTTATTATCGGAAAGGTGCAACTATTAAGTTTCACAACTTTGATGATAGGATAAAGTTGCAAGAATGCTCTCATTTTGTTAGAGAGAAGAAATATGCACAACAGCCATATACATTAATACAAGCAGTACTTCCCACAAAGTTTTATTGCATTCCACAACAAATTACAGCTTCCCCTATACAAGCATACTATGACAATACGCAAACAGGAATGTTATTTGCAAGTAATAAATATGCTAAACCTTTTGTCTTTGATAAGGCAATTTCGAAAGATGGGAAGTGCTTTGTTATGATGGGTAAGGACATTTATGGAGCTGTAAAGCCATGGGTGATATATGCAATAAAATGGACAGGAAAAGAATTCTATTACGAGGTTTATAGCCATTTTGACTACGAAAGTGCGCTCAAAGCCTTTACAATTCTTCAAGGAAAAACTTGGCATGGCGGAGAAACACTAAGTGATCTGTGCTAATGTTTTATTAAAAAAAGAAGTTATTCTCAGAAATAATCATTATCTTTGCACCCGACTAATAATAAGGTAAAAAGACATGGATACTCAAATAAAAAGTGCCAGGGAGATGCTGGCACAAATTGAGCTGGACTTCTTTAAGGGAGCGGGGCTTGCAAAGGCCTGCAAACTAGAAGGTGACGAGCGCAGGAATTATGTACTCGCGCAGGTAGAAAGACTGTTAACGACGGAGCATGGAGCATCGCCGTTGGCTGTGTGGCTGTCGGATATGTTCTGGACGGCTGATGAAGGCAGGACGCCGATGCCCTGGGAGAAAACCGACGCTATACCCAAGCCAGGTTATCTCACCAACCCGCTGTTATCACTAAAGGAACAGCAGACGCTAACAGACGAGGAAATGGCCCGTCTGAAGCTGATACTGGATATAGCTGGTTTATGCCACGACTTGAGTCTGCACTTTACGTTCGACCTGAAGGAGGCTTTTGGTGTGAAGAATGACTGGTGGATGCCAAACAAGCAGTTAGTGGAGTGGCTCACCACCACCGAGTATGAACAAATAGCTATGCATACGGCCTACATTCTGAAAAAGTTCGCCATCGGTGTGTATATGGGTCTTCATTACCAACCAGCACAAGACGCGATGGCAGAGCTTTTCTCGTCAGAGTACAAGTGCTTGATACGTGAACCGAAGTTTACTAACATGCCTCCTCACGCTTATGTAAAAACAATCCTTGACGAACTGCTACGAATTAAAAGGCATTGGCAACGCGGGCGCAGGCTGAAACTGCGCCCAGACTTGATAATGCTGCACGACGAAATATATGGCGTGGTGCCCCTGCGTTTCGACAAAGGAGTACTGGCTGCAGCTAAAGCGCTCTACGATTATATGGACAAGGAAGTGAACGGACGAATGACAAGAAACAATCCGTTTGCACCTGAAGTGATGAAGCTATTTGCCAAAAAGGTGCGCGAAGTGCGCTCGGAGTATCTGGCCGAAGGTTGGTTGCGCGACGACTCACTTGAATTCGCCTATCTGATGGCTCATGCGCAGAATTGTGGTTATGGAATTTGGCGTGAGGAGGACGATGCCTTATGATGAGTAGTAATCGTAGCGATTACGCCTCGGCATCAGAATGGCTTTCCGCTCTCAGGCAGGATGAAGCATGGCTCAATCAGAAGCAACGGCTAACAGATTCAGAAGCTTCTGATGTCAGTATTCATCATGAGGATGCCAAAAGGAGAATCGGACGAGGCGAGACTTTTGAATTCTGGGAGATCTACGGTCATCAGGTTGAGCCTGTGATAAGTGAGGTTTGGGGAATAGCCGAGCTATCGCTGCCCAAACTGAAGATTCAGGCCATCGGCATGCTTTCGATGGAGTGGCTGGAGAAGCATTCTGATTCAGACGTTAAAAGTGAGGCGAAGGAAACCACGGCAAAGAAAAAAGCTGCAAAGCCCAAAAAGCCTCGTGAGACGATGACGTTTTATCGGAAGAGTGGCGTAACTGAGGGGCATCTGATATTATTATATCAGAAATTGGTTAAAGAAGAATGGATAGAGGGCAACGAGGCTGACTTCAAGGCTCTGTTCTCAAACAAGCGAGACGAGAATTGTGTATTGAAATGGGATGGTAAGTATGGCAAAGGTACGCTGGTAGATTTGTTCAAGGAGCTTGTTGGCGCCGGTCTGGTAATTGTTCCCAATGGGTTTACCATTCCTTCAATCCTAGAAGGTCATTTCAAAGATATCGATGGAAAGTGGCTTACAGGGCTCGACAAAGGCAATGCCGCTAACGACAAGGCACTACCTATTATTAAGGAATGTGTGAAACTACTGAAAGCCAACCCCGAACAGCTTATCTATGGCAACTATAACGAGGATGAGGATTCTCAGTCGCAATTTGACCCTTACGATCATCAGGATTTAAACATCCACAGGCGATAAAAACGCTCCCTAAGGAGATCTTCAGGGAAACAAATATTTTTTTTGAAAAATTTTCGCTAGAGCGGAATCTCTTTGAAACACAAGGGGTTCCGCTTTCTTTTTGTTTGCCAGAATAACACATATTTTAGACTTCCCTAAAGTTCTCCCTAAAGATTTCCCTTAAACAAGCGACTTTGGCCGGGTATTATGGATGATGACTTGAACAAGACACATCCACAATGTCTAACTTAAAGGTCGCTGCAAGGGGCGACGTAAAGCAAAAACAATTATGAGTAGAACACGTAACACTATCGCAATGGCAAGAGGCACTATAGCAGAGAATGCACGTCGTCAGTTGTCGCTGATGAATCAGTGCCGAATGCCGAACCCATCAAAGAGAGACTTTCGCTTCATGGGTCACAGAATCTAAAGGATAGTCAAAGAGAGTATTAATTAACATCATTACAAATTTGAGCGAAGTGAGCTGAAGAAATCTCATGAGTTAAAGCTGGCCAGCGTTTCCCAAGGCTTCTTCACTCGCTAATTCGTTCAAAAATGAAGAAAGAATTTCTTACAAAGCAGCTTTTGCAGCAGAACGTCCAGATGGACGGCAGTATTAACTATATGGTAAATGGCGACATCAACATACAGCCATGCCCTTGGGAACAGGACAAACAGGTGACGGAAGGTCGCCCAGTATATTACCGAGCCAATCTTGAGGTGCTGCCCGACGGTCAGACCCGAGTAAAAGCCAAGCGAACGGGCAGAATAGGACCACTCTATCAGACGCTCTTCGAGACGGCTCACGGCACGGTAAAAATTGTGCCACAGCGCAAGCAGCGCCACCCCGAGCGCGAGCAGTTGATAGTAGAGTTCAAGTTTCCACGCCGCTACGGATTGGAGCTAACTAAAAAACTTTACGAGGAGGAATCAGATCAGGTTATGTCTTATTTGAAAACACGAAAGGAGGATTGTTTATGGAATCAGCAGTAATCAGCACTATGAAATTCACATGTATTGGCAAGGGACACGGCGCACCGTGCGTCCCTGCCACCAAGGAAGAATGGGAAGCACTTCGACGCGAACCTTGGCTGGCGCAGATGTGCGAACGTATAGAGAAAGGTGACGATGAGTTGAAGCATCGATTGCCTGTGTGGACACCTCATTGCGCTGAGTTTAAGGATAACCATCGAGCCATAGCCGATGCCGTAAAGCCGCTGAACCGACTGATGCTGGACTTTGATGAGAAGAACCACACAGAGGAAATCTGCGCCCGACTCTTGGAAAAGTCGCCATTGGTGCCGCTGCTCATTGAGGAATCGGTTCGTCGTGGTACGCATGTGCTAGTGGAATTGCCGGATGGAATGACACCTGAGGAGGCACAGGAACTGATGAAAGAGGCTACCGGATTCACACCTGATGCTGCAGTTAAGGACGTAGCAAGGTGCATATATATGGTGCCGGAGGACCATACGAAGTATGTTAATCCGAAGCTATTTGAGCCAAGCCCCTCTGTCATGTCGAGCGTAGTCGAGACATCTCACGGCCTTAGGCCGATTGGCGAAGCCAAAATATCTCCTTCGGAGATTCAAGAGATCTCTCCACTCACTACGTTCGGTCGAGATGACAAGGGGGAAGGAGTACTCGGTCGAGATGACAATCCTACCAAATTCCCGCAAGCGTTTAAGGGGGTGGCTTATACCTCTATTATCGCCGAGTGGTGGCGCAGGAATGGTGGCGAACCTGCCGAGGGTGAGCGAAACGTAAAACTGCACAAGTTGGCCGTAAACCTGCGTGCCATCTGCGACAATAAGAAAGAGTTACTGATGCAGGTGATGCCTCGTTTCGGACTCTCTGACGTTGAGCTGAAGTCGGTAGTCGACTCGGCTTGCAAGGAGCCACCAAAAGGCGTTTCTAAAGTAATGCAAGGCATCATCGACGCTTTAGAGCTGGGCATCAATCCAGATGAAATCGAGGATGCCGAGGCTGCAGCTGAAGAAACGGGCGTAAAGGTAAACGTCAAGTCGTTGCCTATCGGACTTAAAGAATCGCTGGTTGGTGTGCCTGTATCGATGCACATGCCTGTGCTCTGCGGCATCATGCCCATCGCTGGCGCTTATGCCGATGGCGTAGAAGTGGAATATTGCGACGGCAACGTGCATCGATTGGGACTGATGGCAATTATCCGTGGTGAGCAGGCATCAAACAAAAGTGTGGTAAAGAATGCCGTAGACATTTGGAAACGCCAGTTTGACGATGAGGATGCTCTGGCACGTAAGCGCGAAGAGGAATGGAAGGAGCGCAAGAAGGGGCGCAAGGCCAACGAGAAGGCTCCCGACGATCCACACGTATTGATTCGAGTGGTGCCCGTAACCGTATCGTGCTCTACCCTGCTTAAGCGATTCAAAAACTCAAATGGCCACACTCTTTATAGCTTTGGCGAGGAGCTTGACACACTGCGAAAAACCAATGGCGCTGGCTCATGGAGTTCGAAGTACGACATCTACCGACTGGCGTTCGACCGCGGTGAATGGGGACAGGACTACAATAGCGACGCGGCTGAGAGCGGTGTGGTGAAAGTGGCCTACAACTGGACAATGCTCGGTACGAACGGCGCACTGAGGAAGTGCTTTAAGGCCGATAACATCGAGAACGGTCTTTCGAGCCGTGTGATGCTAGCTGAGATGCCCGACAGCTCATTCGCTAAGATGCCTAAGTTTCGTAAGCGTTCGGCCGACGACGAGGCAAAGATTCAGGAGGCAGTCACCCGATTGCGCTCGTTCACAGGACTTCTGGATGTGCCTCGACTTCGCAAAGCCATCGAGACTTGGGTAGAAGAGAAACGCGTAGAGGCAGCCAAGGATATCGACCACGTAAAGGATACCTATCGTAAGCGCGCGGCAGTCATCGGATTCCGTTGTGGTGTGATTTTTCACATACTATCAGGTGCTGCCCGCGAGTCAAAGTCGTGTCTCGACTTTGCACTAATGATGGCCGAGTATTGTCTGCAGCAGCAGATAAAGGCTTTTGGTGAGGCGCTGGAGAGTCAGTTTGTTGATGCTCGCGACGAGTGCATCCGATACGGAAGCAACCACTCCATCTTCGACCAGCTTTCGCCTGCATTCACGATGGATGATCTGCGAGCCTTGAAGCGCGGCTTCTGTAGCGAGGCAGGGCTCCGTAAAATCATCTCACGCTGGTATCGAGACCATTGGATTGAGAAGACCGACAAGACGCACTGGCGCAAACTCAACAGCGAGACTTTGACTTCGTCGAAGTCGCTTACGCTCGACCATTCAAGCAAGCTTGATGGTTCTCGCTGAATCGCGACTTTGTGACTTTAGACAATGTGACATTAAGCAACATTAAACATTAGAATTATGGAATTAGTATTAACACGCATAGCAAAACGCAAGACCTACACAATTGGCAAGCTCTACATAGTAGAGAAAGTAGATGATGAGTATCTGGCAGGAGAGAAGCAGACCCACTTCTGCGATACTCTTGAACCAACAGCCCTCGAACTGAAGACAACGGTATCTAAAGACGCTGTGCTTCGTTCGCCCACAAAGGCTCAGAAGCTGAAGCCGTTCGCCATACCCGAAGGCCGTTACGCAGTAGTGATTACATGGAGTCCGAAAATGAAGAAGTGGCTACCATTACTCCTCGGCGGTCCCGACTTCAACCGCCTTTTCAAGGGCATTCGCATCCATGCTGGCAACACTGCCGCCGACACTGCTGGCTGCATCCTCGTAGGTCGTAATCAGATAGTTGGCCAAGTGCTCGAAAGTCGTAAGTGGCTCTACGAACTCAAACAGAAGATTGTAGAGGCAAAGGACAAAGGCGAGGCCGTATGGCTTACCATCAAGTAGAAAAGAAGAAAGTACCTTTGAGCACTGCTCAGGGGTACTATTTTTCTAAAATACCCAAATATATTTGGTATTTTACTCGATTTGCACTACCTTTGAGCTACGCTCGAAGGTACTCACGTTCGAAAATACCCAAATAAATTTGGTATTTTACTCACTTATTCGTACCTTTGCAGCATGAAACAGATTTTTACGACACTCTCGGTGTATGCTGTGGTGTATTTTGTGCTGCTGGCGGTGGTGCTGGGGTTACTATACTCCTACCCTCAGGTTGAGCTGCACATGCTTATGAACTCACAGCACACCGGTTTTCAGGATGCTTTTTTTAAGTATTACTCGCTGCTGGCAGAGTGGCCGTTATATATACTGGCACTGGTGCCGCTGATATGGAAGCGCAAAGAACTGCCGCTGCTGTTTGCCATGAGCGAACTATCCAGCGGAGCCGTGGTACAGATACTGAAGCACTTGTTCCACTCGCCGCGACCTATCATGGTGTTCGAGAACTACCCCGACTTGCTGCTGCCGCTGGTTGATGGTGTAGAAATGCGCCACAGCAACTCGTTTCCATCGGGCCACACGGCAACCTTCTTTGTGTTCTTTACCTGTTGCGCCCTGCTGCTGGCCTATCGCTATCTGCACTCGGCCCAGCCGCGCAACCACCGCACATGGCTTCTTTTCAGCCTCGGCTCGCTGGTACTGCTGGGTATGGCTGCACTGGGAGGATACTCGCGCATTTATCTGTCGCAACACTTCACGCTTGATGTGTGTGTGGGCAGCATGATAGGATTTACTATGCCCTGGCTGATATTCTATGTTAGCAGGTACAAAATATTGAAACTCGAAAAATGAAGAATAACAGAATAAAGAATCTGATAAAAAAGCCATTATCGCTTTTTGCTTTCTCGGCAATAGTGAGCCTGGCAACCATGTTGCTGTACAACATACCATTCTTTGAATATGTAGTGCAGCACACCAACCAGAGCACGCCAATACGCGTATTCCTGATAGCATCGCTGGTGGTAGTGATGCTGCTGGTAAATTTCCTTATGACCTATCTCATCGTGTATCTCATGAGGATTGTTGGCCGCATTCTGCTGGCTTTAATGGCCATAATTAACGCCACATCGCTTTACTTTATACTTACCTACAACATCATTATCGATGAGGTTACAATAGGCAATGTGTTCAACACGCGATACTCTGAAGCATCAGGCTTCTTCAGTTGGTCGCTGTGGGCATTCATCATCGCCTTTGGCGTGCTGCCGGCATTGTTCTGCCTGTGCGGCATATCATTAGGTATAGTGCTGGCACTGCTGCTGGCAAACATTAACCAGACACTATGGATAGGACAGCACGACACTGAGCTTGGCGGATATCTGCAGCCATGGTCGTATCTGGTTAACAGCATACGCGTGACAAGCATAAGAATGGCTAAGCAGGCCGAAGAGATAAAACTGCCCGACGGTAAGATTACCGACAACGAAAAGGCCGTGGTGGTGCTGGTTATCGGCGAGTCGGCACGTAAGGCCAACTTCCAGCTCTACGGCTACAAGCGCGCCAACAACCCAAGGCTGTCAAAGCAGCAGGGGCTGAAGGTGTTCCAGGCCCAATCGTGCGCCACATTCACCACTGCGGGAGTAAAGGCTATACTAGAGCCAAAGAACAGCAGCGACCTGTACGAGCCGCTGCCTAACTACGCCTTCAGAACAGGTGCCGACGTGGTTTGGCGCACTATAAACTGGGGCGAACCACCAATACACATCGATGAATTCGAAAGCGACATAGTGCTGAGCAAGAGATATCCGAACGTAGACAAGCGCTACGACGCGCTGCTGTTTACCAGCCTGCGCGAGCGCATAGAATCGAGCAAGAAAAACAAAGTGCTGATAGTTATCCACACCAGCACCAGCCACGGCCCCAACTACGCCAGCAAATATCCAAAGGAGTTTGAGGTTTACAAGCCCGTGGCACATAACGTAGAAGAGGGAGAGAAGAACGTAGCAAAGCTGGTGAACGCCTACGACAACACCATTCTCTATACCGACTATCTGCTGAGCAATATGATTGACACCCTGCGATCGCTGAAGGACTGGAAGAGCTCGATGATCTTCATTTCCGACCACGGTGAGTCGCTGGGCGAGAACAATATGTTTATGCACGGAATGCCAATGAAACTGGCCCCGAAAGTGCAGTACGAGATACCATTCCTGGTATGGACATCGGATGGCTACAGAGAATACAAGAGCAATCTGCCTGAGGTTCTCGAACAGCATTACATCTTCCACTCGGTTCTTAACCTGCTGTCGATAAAATCGCCAGCCTACAACAAAGATTACGACATCTTTAAATGACACGATGGATGAAGGGACTTATTAATACACGACTTATTTTAATAATACTGGCAGCACTGACCATCGCGGGCTGCAACAAACAGAAAAAGGCAGAGTCGGCCGGTATCTACGATTATCATGAGACCGACGGATTTACGCGTGCCGACTCGATAATCGACAAGTTGAGCGACTTGCGCGACTACGACTTGATGCTGCGAGCCACCGACAGTCTGTATAAGAAGGGCGAACTATCTAAATCAAAATACATTTTCTACAGCACAGTTACACTGAACCTGCTCAACCAGCAGCTTACATCGCTTAAGCTATACTACCAGTTAGACACACTTGACCTGAGGGAGATAAAAACTCAAACCGATATAGAATCGTACGTTTACTCGTACAACAACTACATACGCATGCTGTGCGACATGCGCCGATACGACCGTGCACTGCGCGAGACAAACAAAGCCGACCAACGACTGAAGTGGATAGGCTACACCACATTTACCGAGCATCACGACATAGCACAGATTACAGGCGAGAGTCAGCTGTATATGGGACAGGAAGATTCGGCTGCCATCAGCTTCCAGCGATCGCTTAACGGCATACACAAGCGACTGGTTAACCACCACAATCCGCTTGACCTGCGCGAATGCCAGAAAACAATGAACGCCATAGCCAAGTGCTACATGCACAAAGGTCTGTTCTACAAGGTTGACCGATGGATAAAGATACAGGATTCGCTTTACGTTATGGCACAGAACTATCCTGAGCCCGACTCGGTATATCTTGACGAAATGCAGGCCGAGATAAACTACAGCAAGGCTCTGCTGGCAATAAAGCAAGGCAAGAAAGATGTAGCCGAGAAAGCCTACAAATTGTACAAGCAGACCAACACCGCCAAGACGCTTTACAACATTGTAAACGACAACGAATACTTGATGTGGTCAGGGCGCTATGCCGAGGCTGCACGTAACTTTGAGCGGCTCGATGAGTTCCTGCTTACAAACGGATACAAATGCGATCTTGAGAACATCGGCCGATATATGATACCAAAGTATCGTGCAAACATGTTGGCAGGCCGACGCGATTCGGCCATACATGTAGCCGACGTGATAGCCGATTATTACAACAGGGCACTGGTTGACCAGAAGATAAACGATGCCAACCTGCTGACAATGGTTTACGACACCGAAGGCAAGGAACGACAGTTAGTTGAGAAAGAAGCAGAGTTGTCGCACCAGCGACTGCTGGCTGTAGGCGTCATCACAATTCTCGTTGTGATATTCTTCTACTTTTACGCCATCACCCGCAGCAAGGCATACAAGAAACTCGACGACACCAACAAGCAGCTGAAGCTGGCCAACCAGCGCGCCGAAGAGTCGAACCGCATCAAGTCGAAGTTCATCAAGCAGATTTCGCACGAGGTTCGCACGCCACTCAATGTGCTGTCGGGCTTCACACAGGTACTGGCTAACAAGGATATCGAGATTGACAGCAGCGAGCTGCAAACGATAAGTCAGAAGATAGTTGAGAACAGCGAGCGCATAACCGGACTGGTTGACAAGATGCTCGACCTGAGTCTCGTCAACGCCGATGCCGACATAGAGTGCAACGACTTTATAACCCCAGCCAACATAGCCGATAATGCAATAGAGCTGAGCGGTATAAACAAGGCACGCCATCTGGTGCTTGAGCTACAAGAGGAGCCCGAGGCCGAAGTTACACATATACATACCAACCTGAAGGCAGCCGTTAAGGCTCTGGCCATGCTGCTCGACAATGCAATGAAGTTTACCCACCCGCTGGCGTTCAAGGGTGCTGCGCCAGACAAAAAGGCGCGCGTAACAATCATTATCGACATAAGCGACAACAAGGTCACATTTACTGTTGAGGATACCGGAATAGGCATACCTGCTTATCAGGCAGAGGAAATATTTACCGAGTTTGTACAGCTTGACGAGTACACCGACGGAACAGGTATCGGTTTGTCGATAGCACGTTCGCTGGCCCGACACATGAATGGTAATGTAGAACTTGACACAAGCTATATAGGCGGAGCACGATTCATAATGACGCTACCACTTATATAAGATAATACGCAAATGGGAGGGGCGGATCGTTTAAAACGTCCGCCCCACACTGTCAAAAAAAATTAATGGACTGATAGTTTTTTTCTTCGTTCTAAAGTTAGTTTCTTATTGATTGCGATGCAAAAGTAAGAAGAAAAACCGAAATACCGAAATAAGTTTTTGGGTTTTTACAAATATTAACCATTTTATTGATTCAAATCAGTTTTTCGGCACAATTTCGGCGTTAATCGGGCAAAATCGGTCCATTTCCACCTCCAATGTTAACATCAACCGAACGACGAATTGCTGCCGTAACAAATGTTTTTGCTTTGCTCACCGCATCGTGAATATTGCATCCAAGTGCCAAGTTTGACGCTATAGCCGACGACAGAGTACACCCCGTGCCGTGCAAATTCCGGGTTACTATGCGCTCGGTAGAATATTCCATCTTGGTGCCATCTGGCAGATGTAGCACATCGGTCATCACATCGCCATCAGCATGCCCACCTTTCAGCAGATAAGCGTATGGACTCAAACAGTCGCCAAGTCGTTCCGCCTCAGGCAGATTGGGAGTGATGAGCGTGCAGAGCGGAAACAGATGGGTGGTGATATACTTTATGGCATCGGGCTGCATAAGACAGAAGCCGCTTGTTGACACCATCACCGGATCGTAGACCACAGGCACAGGATGCTGCTGCAGATAGGGTTTCAACTCTTCTACTATCGCCTCAGCCACATCCTTATTAGGAATCATACCTATCTTTATTGCCGCAGGTTTAAGATCGGTTAGCACCGCATCTATCTGCGATGCAACCACGCCAGCAGGCACAGCCAACGATGCATGCACACCTAAGGTATTCTGCGAGGTGATAGAGGTTATTACTGTGGCACCATAGCAACCATGTGCCGTAATGGTTTTAAGGTCTTGCTGGATACCGGCACCTGCCGATGAGTCGCTGCCAGCTATTGTCAATACTACTTCCATGCGTCGCCGAGGATCATGGCTCCTCCGAAGCCCATTTTTAAAACATCGTCTATCTTATCGAAAGTAACGCCACCCAGCGCCATAACACGCTCGTCTATCAGTCCCTGCCTACGAGCCTCAGCAATCTGTTCGGCAGTAAATGCCGAATTGTAACCGGGCTTTGAAATGCTGTCAAAAATAGGACTAAGACTCATATAGACATAAGGTTTACGGCGGCATTCAGCCAAAAAGTCCAGTGAGTGGCACGATATGCTTACAGCCCCTTTATATCCCTCGGGTGGCTGCGCGTTGCGGCTATTCAGGTGAATGCCGCGCAGATTATACTTCACAGCCAGCTTAAAGCAATCGTGCAGCACAAGGCGTGGATAAAGTTCTGAGGGCAGTGCCTGGATAAGGCGCTGAAGCTTAACAAGCTGTTCCAGTCGGGCAAGCTGATCTGCCCTATCCAGCGGTTTGCGGATATGCACTATATCCGCAGTTCCGCTCGATAGCAACTGGACGATTCGCTCTGCCTCGCCCTCGAAAAAATATGGTTGAGTAATTACTATTATCATACACACTTGCGAAACATATCGAACGATGCATCCCAATCCTTCCAAACAGGCTCGCGGCCCAGTTCCTTCAGTCGGGCGTTTATCACCTTAGCCGTGCGCTCATCGCTCACCGTAAACTGCTCAAGCGCCTGCGGATAGGTATGGTATCCGCCAGGATTAACATGGCTTTCGGCCGACATGGTTGTAACGCCAAGTGTACACATATTATCGCGTATGTAGGCAGGCTCGCGTGTAGAGTACGATATGTCGACGTCGTGGTCGAAGATACGCATTGCAAACGTGGCCTGAGCCAACTCGCGATCGGTCATAAAACAGTTAGGTTGGAATCCCTCGTTTTGTGCAGGGCGCATGCGGGGGAAGTTGATGGAGTACTTGGTGCGCCAGTAGTGTTTCTGCAGATAGCGCAGGTGATGGGCCATCATAGTTACATCGGTGCGCCACTCTTTTTCCAGTCCTATCAGTACGCCCATACCTATAGAGTGTACCCCAGCCTGCCCCATACGGTCGAATCCGTCGCAACGCCACTCAAAACGGCTCTTCATGCCTCGGGGATGATACAACTGGTAGTGCTCGCGGTTATAGGTCTCCTGAAAGCATATCACACCGTTCAGTCCGTGGTGGGTAAGCTCGCGATACTCCTCCATCTTAAGCGGCATAACCTCTATCTTTATGTTCGAGAAATATCGCTTGGCTATGTCGATGGCCTTGGCCAGATAAGGCACACCCGCCTTAGCAGGATTCTCGCCCGTTACCAGCAGGATATTCTCGAACGGAGCAAGCTTTTTAATCGCTTTATACTCGTCTTCAATCTGCTCGGGAGTAAGGATGGTGCGCGCCATAGGATTCTCGCGATGGAAACCGCAATACACGCACGAGTTACTGCAAGAGTTGGTGATGTAGAGCGGAATGAACATCGACATGGTTCTACCGAAACGCTCTTCGGTATATCTGCGCGACAGACGTGCCATCTGCTCAAGGTAAGGTTCGGCTGCTGGCGAGAGCAGCGCCATAAAATCGTTAATATCGCAACGACTCTTACTCAATGCACGGCGCACGTCGGCATCGGTCATTGATGCAATACGTTGGGTTGTCTCATCCCAGCTAATGTTTTTTAGTTCGTCTGAAAACATTTTCTATTTTGATTTACAGGGTTGAAATGCATATTCCTTTAGTTCGCGTATAGATGGATTTGCACCGCATAGATCGCAATCTGTGCGATGCGGGAAATCAAAGCGGTTCCACTGCATGCTAAGTGCATCGAAGGTAAGCATGCTATTGGTGAGCAACTGCCCTACTCCAGCTAAGTATTTTATACACTCAGTGGCCTGAACGGTGCCAAGCATACCGGCTATAGAGCCAAGCACGCCTACCATAGCACAAGTCTCAACATCCTTCTTAGCCGGAGGCTCTGGAAACAGGCATCGGTAGCAAGCCGAGCCGGGCACATGCGTCATCAGCTGTCCGCTGTATCTGTTTATCCCGCCCATCGAGAAAGCCTTTTCCAGCATCACACAAGCATCGTTTACCAGATACTTAGTGGCAAAGTTATCGGTGCCGTCGATGATGAAGTCGTACGGACGGATAAGGTCCATAGCGTTCTGCTCGCTCAGATAGCACTCGTAGGTTTCTACCTTCACATCGGGGTTAATGGCGCTTATGCGTTCCTTGGCCACTTCTACCTTAGGGCGTCCCACATCGGGCGTGCTGTGCAGAACCTGCCTCTGCAGATTGGTAATGCTAACGGTGTCGCCATCAACAATGCCGATTGTGCCCACACCTGCAGCAGCCAAATAGAGCGCCACAGGCGAGCCCAAGCCACCAGCGCCAACAAGCAGCACCTTCGACTGCAACAGCCGTTGCTGAGCCTCAGCACCAAAGCCTTCAAGCACTAAGTGCCGATTGTATCGCCTACGCTGTTCACTGCTCAGTTCCATTAAAGTTTAATTATTAATGTTTAATCTTTAATGTTTAATCTTCCTCAGGTCGTGTGTAAGCTTGGCTGCACAGAAGTCGGGACCGCACATAGTACAGTACTCGCCATCGGTATGACCTGCCTCTTCGAAATACTGCAGAGCTCTTTCAGGGTCGAGCGAGAGGTGGAACTGGTCGCGCCAGCGGAACTCGAAACGTGCCTTCGACAGCGCATTGTCGCGAATGGTAGCACCTGGATGGCCCTTCGCCAAGTCGGCTGCATGAGCGGCAATCTTATAGGCAATGATACCTGCGCGTACATCTTCCTTATTAGGCAGGGCCAGATGCTCCTTGGGAGTTACATAGCACAGCATGGCGGTGCCAAGCCAGGCTATCTGTGCGCCACCTATAGCACTTGTAATATGGTCGTAGCCTGGAGCAATATCAGTAACAATCGGACCCAGCGTGTAGAACGGAGCCTCGTGGCACTTGTCAAGCTGGCGCTCCATATTCTCACGTATCTTATGCATCGGCACATGTCCGGGGCCCTCAATGAATGCCTGCACATTCTTATCCCACGCCCTAAGCACAAGCTCGCCCATAGTGTCAAGCTCAGCAAACTGGGCAGCATCGTTGGCATCGGCAGTACATCCTGGGCGCAGACCATCGCCAAGACTCAAGGCAACATCGTAGCGCGCTACTATATCGCAGATATCATCAAAATGCTCGTACAGGAAACTCTCCTTGTCGTGTATCAGGCACCATTTGCTCATAATACTACCGCCACGACTAACAATACCGCACAGACGGCTATCGGCCAGATGAACATTGTGGCGACGGATGCCGGCGTGGATAGTGAAGTAGTCAACGCCCTGCTCGCACTGCTCAATCAATGTGTCGCGATAAACCTCCCACGACAGATCTTCTACTTTTCCATTAACCTTCTCCAGTGCCTGATAAATAGGCACTGTGCCTACTGGTACAGGACTGTTACGCAGAATCCATTCGCGGGTTTCGTGGATATTGTTTCCGGTTGACAGGTCCATTACGGTATCACCGCCCCACTTGCACGACCATACCGACTTATCAACCTCCTCATCAATGCTCGATGTGGTAGCCGAATTGCCTATATTGGTATTGATTTTCACAGCAAAGTTGCGACCGATAATCATTGGCTCGCTCTCGGGGTGATTTATGTTGGCAGGTATCACTGCACGTCCGCGGGCAATCTCTTCGCGAACATATTCGGGAGTAATGTGGCTCTTTATGCCTAAGCTCTCGCAGTTCATGTTTTCGCGAATGGCCACATATTCCATCTCAGGAGTAATGATACCAGCCTTGGCGCATGCTATCTGGGTTACAGGCTGACCAGCTTTGGCGCGATTGTCAATCCACTGTTGGCGCATGGCAGGCAGACCTTTCTTCAGGTCTACCTTATAATCGGGGTCGGTATACGGACCACTGGTGTCGTAGATGTAAACAGGCTCGTTAGGCTCCATGTGTGGTATGCCGTGCTCGTCGCGTGTAACAGTGGGAGTAAGGTTTACTTTTATCATACCTACTCGCACATCTGGATACAGTTTGCCCTGCATGTACGCTTTCTCGCGCTGGGCGTATGCTTTATGATCGTTAATCATACATTAAAGATTAATCATTAAACATTAAACATTTAAGAACGCAGTGAGGGGACTTGAGGCTTCGGCGCTATCGGCGATGGCTCCAAGACCAGCCTCAAAGGCCTGACGTCCGGCAATCACAGCCTGACGGAAGGCATCGGCCATTGCCACTGGATCACCTGCTACAGCAATCGCTGTATTCACCAACACGCAGTCGGCACCCATCTCCATAGCCTCAGCAGCATGACTTGGTGCGCCTATGCCTGCATCAACCACTACGGGCACAGTGGCCTGGTCGATTATTATCTGCAGGAAGTCCTTCATACGCAGTCCTTTGTTAGTACCAATTGGTGCAGCTAGTGGCATCACGGTTGCCGCACCAGCCTCCTCAAGATGCTTGCACAGTGTTGGGTCGGCCTGACAATAAGGCAATACCACAAATCCAAGTTTCACCAATTGTTCGGTAGCTTTAAGAGTCTCAACCGAATCGGGCAAAAGATAGCGTGGATCGGGATGAATCTCAAGCTTAAGCCAGTTGGTTCCGAAAGCCTCGCGTGCCATCTGAGCTGCAAACACAGCCTCCTCGGCATTACGCACACCCGATGTGTTTGGCAACAATTGAATCTTTTTGTTCTGTGTGATGTGTGTAAGCAGGTCGTCGTTCTCGTCATCCAGCTCTACACGCTTCATCGCAACTGTTACCATTTCTGTTCCTGAAACATCGATGGCACGAGCCATAAGTTCGTTGTTATTGAACTTACCTGTGCCTAAAAACAAGCGTGAGTTGAACTCACGCCCAGCAATTACTAATTTACTCATGATTGATTATGTTTAATATATTCTTCATTTTCTGTGCTGGGTTGTCGGCACGCAGCACAGTGCCGCTAAGGGCAATGCCTGTTATGCCGGTGGCAAGAATAGCGGGGATGTCATCCTCGGTAATTCCCCCTATTGCCACAATTGGTATGTTTATGTCAGCAGCCCGCATCTGGCTCACTATGCTACTATAACCATCTAGTCCTAGTACGGGCGAAAGTTTCTTTTTGGTGGTAGTGAAACGAAACGGACCACAACCAATATAATCGGCCGACTGTTCGTAATGCATCTTCACATCCTCAAAAGTGTTTGCCGTGCCTCCGATGATAAAGTCAGGGCCAAGAATCCTGCGAGCCTCTCTTATTGGCATATCGTTTTTACCAAGATGCACACCATCGGCTTTTATCTCGCGCACCAGTTGCACGCGATCGTCTATCACAAAGGTAGCACCAGCCTCTCTGCACATCTGCTGTGCCTTCAAGGCTATCGGGCACACCTCATCATCGGTAGCATCCTTCATACGCAGCTGAATCCACTTGCATCCGCCCTCAAGTGCAAGGCGGATACTATCCAGGTAGCTGTAACGCTCAGTATAATGCGAAATGAACTGTAACATATGCCTTACCCCCCGCATGCAGCTTTGATAATAGTGATACTTGCGCCCTCCTGGAGTATTGTGTCACCCCAAGAGCTACGTGGTTTCAACTGATTATCGATGGCTATTGCCACACCATTCTGTGGCAACTGCAATTGGGCGGCAAGCTCATTCAGATTTACGGCTTGCGTCTCGTGTTGTTTGTTGTTGATAGTTACTTTCATATTTCTTTCCTCCGACGGCATTACCCGCATCAGGTTCTATGGGTATTTTCTCAGCTTCGGCACACGCCTCAGCACCCCGAATATTATTAAATTCGGTGCAAAAGTAACACTTTATTTTCAAACCAACAAATAATTAATTACTTTTTTACCTAAAAATCTGCATCATCTAATACTGGGAACTTCTTTCGGAAACGTTTCAGTGCTTCCATATCCAGCTCGGCAGCAGCAGTCTCAACCACCCCTGGAGTGCATGCTGCAATAGCGTTTCCATAGGCGTCGATAATGACAGAATCACCAACATAATCGCAATTCTTATCGCTACCCACAATGTTTACTCCAACCACAAAGCACTGGTTCTCTATGGCTCGGGCCTTGAGCAACGTCTGCCACACATCACGACGTTTCTTAGGCCAGTTGGCTACGTAGATAATAGCATCGTAGTCTTTATGGTTGCGCACAAATACAGGGAATCGCAAATCGTAGCACACCTGAAGCATGAATCTCACACCACACCACTCTACTACAACACGACGGTCGCCTGCAACATAATCTTTATTCTCGCCGGCATACGAGAACAGATGGCGCTTGTCATAGTAATCAAAGGTACCATCGGGACGAACAAAGTATAAGCGATTGCGCAACTTGCCTTCAGCATCAACAGTAGCCACACTACCTGCGATGGCGGCATTTATCCTGCTGGTCTGCTGTTGCATCCAGTCAAAAATCTGACGACCCTCAACGGCAGCATTCTGCGTAGAACCTTCGGCAAGGAAACCTGTAGCAAAGGTTTCGGCAAGCACATATAGATCGGCCCCTGGCTGTTTGTCAATCAGCGAGGATAGTTGCTGGAAGTTCCACTCAATATTGTTTTCGCGTATTTCGTGTTGTATTATTGCTACCTTCATTATATACCTTATTATATTATGTGGCCACAAAGATACAAAAAAATATGATAAACGTATATTGGATTCAGAAAATAATTGTAACTTTGCCGCGAAATCAACCAAAAATATTATTATGTACTTTACAAAACTAACTATTATCAGTGCAGTAGCGGGTATAATAATGGTTACCCCGACAAAAGCACAAACTTCAAAAGCAGAATTGCGGGCTCATCTTGAGCTGGCAAGTGGAAACTATTGTAACTATCCTACTCCTTCGGGCAATGTAACACCCGCACCAGCAGGCTACGAGCCATTCTATGTTACTCACTACGGCCGACACGGGGCTCGCTACATGACCGACGATGACGCTTACAAATACGTTATCGGCAAGATGGACACAGCACAGATACGTGGCTGGCTGTCAGACAAAGGTAAAGAGGTTCTGAAAAGAGTTAGACTGGCTGCCGACAATGCATGGCACAGGGATGGCGATCTTACCCGCTTGGGTGCTCTGCAGCATCAGGGTATTGCTCACCGACTGGCAACCAACTACCCACAGTTGCTTATGCAACCTGTAAACGTAAAAGCCAACTCATCTACTGTTAGGCGCTGCATGCTGTCGATGGCAAATTTCTGTCAGGAACTTAAGAGCATGAATCCAAAGCTAAACATCACAATGGATGCCAGCGAACACGACATGTACTACCTTATTCCAAACGACAGCATCTTCATACCAAAGTCGGATACCGACGGCGCTCTGTATGACAAGCTCGATAAGTTCCGCCACGAGAAACTTAACGGTCGGAACCAGATAGCCATGCTGTTTAAAGACCCTAAACAAGTGGGCGAGTTTGTCGACGGATATAAGTTTGCCAATGCTCTATGGAACATAGCAAGCAACATGCACTGTCTGCCAGAGCTGGGCTGGAGCTTCAACGACTTGTTTACTGAAGATGAGCTTATCGACGGTTTCCGAGTTTACAACGCCAGCTGGTGCCTGTGGGAGGGACTTATGCCGGGCTCACAGCAAAACTACTATGCCATCTATCCGCTGCTCAGGAACTTCCTCGACGAAGCCGACCAGCTGATAGCATCGGGTAAGAAAGAGGTTCGCCTGCGTTTCGGTCACGACAGCGTGGTGCTGCCATTCTCATTTATCCTTGGTGTTAAGGAGGCCATCAACGGAACAGATGATATGGAGAACCTGCATAACACATTCGCCATCTTCCGACTGATACCTATGGCGGGTAACATACAACTCATATTCTTCCGCAAGCAGGGCTCTGACGATATACTGGTAAAATTCCTGATGAACGAGAACGAGACATCAGTACCCATCAAAACCGACTGCTACCCCTTCTACCATTGGAAGGACGTAAGAACCTACTACCGCAATATGCTGAAAAAGGCAAACATAACCTATAAAAAGAAAAAATCATGAAGATAGCGATTGACCTGGGAGGCACCAACATGCGTGTCGGACTAACCAATGGGGCCACGGTGGTTGATACCGTGATAGAACCCTGCCCTGCAAAGGAGCCCGAAGAGGTGGTGCTCGACCAACTGAAACGACAGATCAGTCAGCTTATGAGTCCCGATGTTACAGGCATTGGTGTTGGTGTGCCATCGGTTGTCGACTGCAAGCATGGCATAGTTTACAACGTAGCTAACATACCTGCTTGGAAAGAGGTACACCTTAAGGACATTCTGGAAAAAGAGTTCGGTGTGCCAGTAGCCATAAATAACGATGCCAACTGCTTTGCCTTAGGAGCTTGGCGCTACGGTGAGGGACAAGGCACTAACGATATGGTTGGTCT
This sequence comes from uncultured Prevotella sp., assembly GCA_902800365.1. Taxonomy (GTDB): domain Bacteria; phylum Bacteroidota; class Bacteroidia; order Bacteroidales; family Bacteroidaceae; genus Prevotella. The sequence goes on from CADCEF010000029.1 coordinate 23,188, forward strand.
CACCATGGGCACAGGCATTGGTGCTGGCATCATCATCGGCGGAAAACTGTATAACGGTGTAAACACAGGTGCAGGCGAGATTGGCTCGCTACCGTTCAAGGACGCAGACTATGAGTTCTACTGCAGCAGCCGGTTCTTCAGCAAGTTGCATGGCGACACGGGAGCTAACTTCGGCAAGCATGCACAGGCAGGCGACGAAGACGCTCTGGCCGTATGGCAGGAGTTTGGCGAGAACGTAGGCGAACTTATTAAAGCCGTACTCTTTACTTATGCCCCTGAGGCTATCATCATTGGCGGTGGCATCGCCAGTGCATTCTCTCTGTTCGAAACTGCAATGCGTAAGAAGCTGGAATCATTCCCCTACCCCGAGAATGTTGCAGCCACTCGCATTGTACCATCAACACTGCCCAATGCAGCAATGCTGGGGGCCTCAATCTTACATTAAAGATTAAACATTAAACATTAAAAATTAAAAATTAAAAATGAGACTTAGAGATATTTTGACGGCGGGGATGCTGGCGGTTGTGGCTGCAGCATGTACCAATAATAAGACAGCAGGCATGAAATGGGAGCTTGAAACAGCCGACGGTTGGATACCAGCACAGGTTCCATCAACTGTCATGGGTGTGTTAGGCGAAAACACACAAATAGACAAGAAGCAGTTTGACAAGGGCTGGACGTATCGCGCAACCTTTGAAATGCCTGAACTGAAAGAGGGCGAACATGCACTGCTCGACTTCGACGGAATCAGCTATCGCGCCAACGTATGGCTCAACAACGAACAGATAGCCGACAGCGCTACCATGTTCGGTCCGTTCCGACAGTTTGAGTACGATGTCACCAAGCAGATAGCCGACGACAATGTGCTTAAGGTTGAGGTGTTCCGCGCCCAACCAGGAGAGCCCAACATAGGCTTTGCCGACTGGAACCCACGCCCATTAGATGAAAGCATGGGAATATTCCGCGAGGTAAGAATAAAGACCTGCGGAAACGTAGCTATATCCCACTCTGCTGTGCGTTCGAGAGTAAACACAGAGACACTGAAAGAGGCTTGGATAACAATAACTACCGAGCTAAAAAACCTTTCTGACAAACCCATTAAAGGAACGTTGAAAGGTATCGCCGACGAGTCAAAATTCAGCTACCCTGTAGAGTTGGCAGCAGGTGAGACACTCCGCTTCGTTGCCCCCGAAGAGATTCACATTAAAGATCCTCGCCTGTGGTGGTGCCACAACATGGGACTACCCGAGCTTTGCGACCTTCATGTAGAGTTTGTTGAGAACGATAAGGTATCGGATAAAGAAGACGTACGTTTCGGTATTCGCGAGATTCACAGCTATCTTACCGACGAGGGCTATCGCGGCTATATCCTTAACGGAAAGAAGGTGCTGTTGCGTGGCGCTGGATGGACGGATGAACTAGCTCTAACAGACACACCCGAGACTAACCGTCTGCAACTGGAGTATGTACGCGATATGAATATGAACACCGTGCGCCTGGAAGGCTTCTGGGGATCATCACAGAACCTATACGACCTGTGCGACGAACTTGGCCTCTTTATTCTTGTAGGCTGGAGCTGCCATTGGGAGTGGGCCGACTACATCGGCGCACCTTGCGACGATCTCTATGGCGGCATACTCAGCAAGGAGAACATCGACCTGATAGCCCGTTCGTTCGAAGACCAGGTTATGTGGTTGCGCTATCATCCGTCTATCATCGGATGGTTTGTAGGCAGCGACATGATACCCAAGCCTGAACTTGAGAAACAGTATCAGGAGTTCCTGAGCAAAGCCGACGACCGCGAATATATCATCTCAGCCAAGGATCAGAAGAGCGAGATATCAGGCCCATCAGGAACAAAGATGGCCGGTCCATACGAGTATGTCGGCCCAAGCTATTGGTATCTGCCCGATGCTCCTGGAGGTGCATTCGGATTCAACACCGAGACAGGTATCGGAGCACAACTGCCTGTAAAGGAATCGCTACAGAAAATGCTCGGCGAAAAGCTCTTCCCTATCGACGATCGCTACAACAGCCTTTGCACAGCATCGAGTGCAGATATGAACTCGCTTAAACAACTTAACGAGGTTATCAGCAATCGCTTTGGCGAGGCTAAGGATATTGACGAGTATCTGCGTCGTGCCGACATGCTTAACTACGAAAGCACCAAGGCAATGTTCGAATCGTTCCGTGCACGCTGGCCTCACACCACAGGCATCATCCAGTGGATGCTGAATGGCGCACGCCCGGGCATCTACTGGCAGTTGTACGACTACTTCAAGCAGCCCAACGCAGCCTACTACGGTGTAAAGAAAGCTAACACACCTGTGCAGCTCATCTACGACTATTACAACAAGGCTGTTTATGCTGTTAACGAGACTCTCGAAACAGCCAAGCTGAAGGCCTCGATGAAACTGCTTAAAGGCAGCAACGCCGCCGAGGATGCTAAGCAGATAGAAGTAGCACCGGGCACAGTGATAAAAGTGTTTGATATCGACATCGCCGAGGCCCCTGCAGCATTCCTGTTCCTGAAGCTTAAGGATGGCGACAACGAGGTAGCCACCAACGAGTATTTCATCCCTGCAGGAAACGACGTTTATGACTGGAGCAAAACCACATGGGTAAACACTCCTATCACCCAGTATGCATCGTATGCCATGCTCGACGGTTTGTGCAGCAACAAATGCGAGATTGATGTAAACAAGGGCGAAGATGATTATAGGGTAACTGTCTATAATCCAACAGACAAAGTGGCCTTTATGGTCCGCCTAACAGCGCGCGACAAACAGGGTAACCTTATATGCCCTGCCTACTGGAGCGACAACTACCTCACATTAGCCCCAGGCGAGTCACGAACGGTTACTTGTCGAATGTCATCCATAACTGACAAAACCGAGGTTGAGATTGGAGTTTCCAAGTAATAAGTGTCATTTTTAAACTAATTTTCATTGTTTAACCAAATAAATATTCCGAAACTGTCGATTGTTTCGGAATATTTTTGTATCTTTGCCCCCAAATTAACGTATTTCAATTAATTATTCATTATGAACGACAACAAAGTTATGAACATGGCAGCGGATAATATCCGTATCCTTGCTGCTTCGATGGTTGAAAAGGCAAAGTCGGGTCACCCCGGCGGTGCAATGGGTGGTGCAGACTTCATCAACACCCTGTACAGTGAGTTCCTGGTATACGACCCTGAGAATCCCACATGGGAGGGTCGCGACCGTTTCTTCTTGGATCCAGGTCACATGGCTCCAATGCTGTACAGCCAGCTGGCTCTTATCGGTAAGTACACTCTCGAGGATCTGAAGAACCTGCGTCAGTGGGGTTCAGTAACTCCAGGTCACCCCGAGCGTGAGATTGAGCGCGGCATCGAGAACACCTCTGGTCCTCTCGGTCAGGGTCACTGTTTCGCAGTAGGTGCTGCTATCGCTGCAAAGTTCCTGAAGGCTCGTCTGGGCAACGTTATGAACCAGACCATCTATGCATACATCTCTGACGGTGGTGTGCAGGAGGAAATTTCACAGGGTGCTGGTCGTATCGCCGGTAATCTGGGTCTGGACAACCTCATCATGTTCTACGACGCCAACGATATCCAGCTCTCTACAAAGACTGAGGTTGTGACCTGCGAGGACACAGCTAAGAAGTACGAGGCATGGGGCTGGTATGTACAGAAGATCGACGGTAACGATGTTGATCAGATTCGTGAGGCTATCAAGAAGGCTCAGGCCGAGAAGGAGCGCCCAAGTCTGATTATCGGTCACTGCGTTATGGGTAAGGGTGCCCGTAAGGCCGACAACACATCATACGAGAGCAACTGCGCTACTCACGGTGCACCTCTCGGTGGCGACGCTTACATCAACACAATGAAGAACCTTGGTGCTGATCCTGAGAATCCATTCCAGATCTTCCCAGAGGTTAAGGAGATGTATGCTAAGCGTGCTGAGGAGCTGAAGAAGATCGTTGCTGAGCGCTACGCCGAGAAGGCTGAGTGGGCTAAGGGTCATCCCGTACAGGCTAAGCAGCTTGAGGAGTGGTTCAGCGGCAAGGCTCCAAAGATTGACTGGAGCAAGGTTGAGCAGAAGCCTGGTTGCGCTACACGTAACGCATCAGCTACCGTTCTCGGTCAGCTGGCTGAGCAGGTGCCCAACATGATTTGTGCATCAGCCGACCTTTCTAACTCTGATAATACAAACGGCTTCCTCAAGAAGACTAAGGATATGGTTAAGGGCGACTTCAGCGGCGCATTCTTCGAGGCTGGTGTTGCTGAGCTCACCATGGCTTGCTGCTGTATCGGTATGGCTCTGCACGGTGGTGTTATCCCAGCTTGCGGTACCTTCTTCGTATTCTCTGACTACATGAAGCCAGCCGTACGTATGGCTGCCCTGATGGAGCTGCCTGTTAAGTTCATCTGGACTCACGATGCATTCCGCGTTGGTGAGGATGGACCTACCCACGAGCCTGTTGAGCAGGAGGCACAGATCCGTCTGATGGAGAAGCTGAAGAACCACCACGGTAAGAACTCTGTATTGGTAGTTCGTCCTGCTGATGCTGAGGAGACAACCGTTTGCTGGCGCATGGCTATGGAGAACGTTGATACTCCAACAGCTCTTATCTTCTCTCGTCAGAACATCGAGATGCTGCCCGAGGGCAACGACTACAACCAGGCCACAAAGGGTGCTTACGTTGTAGCTGGCTCAGACGAGAAGTTCGATGTAATCCTGCTGGCTTCAGGTTCTGAGGTTTCTACCCTGGAGGCTGGTGCTAAGCTGCTCCGCGAGGACGGCGTTAAGGTTCGCATCGTAAGCGTTCCTTCTGAGGGTCTGTTCCGCAGCCAGAGCAAGGAGTATCAGCAGAGCATCCTGCCTGCTGGCGTTAAGAAGTTCGGTCTCACCGCAGGTCTGCCAGTAAACCTCGAGGGTCTGGTAGGTGCTGATGGTACAGTATGGGGTCTGGAGAGCTTCGGTTTCTCTGCTCCTTACAAGGTGCTCGACGAGAAGCTCGGCTTCACCGGAGAGAATGTTTACAAGCAGGTTAAAGCCCTGTTAGCATAATAATCAAGGCACGGATTCAGGTCCGTGCCTTTTAAAATTTTACGCCTATGGAAGTAAAGACAGTAGGAGTTGCTTGCGACCACGCAGGCTTCGCTTTGAAACAGTTTGTTCTCCAGTACCTGGAGGAGAAGGGTTATCCCGTAAAGGACTATGGTACATGGAGTGATGCGAGTGTAGATTATCCCGACTTCGGACATGCGCTGGCCGAGGGCATCGAGAGTGGTGAGGTTTATCCTGGTATTGCCATCTGTGGCAGTGGCGAGGGCATATCAATCACACTGAACAAGCACCAGCAGGTGCGCGCAGGTTTGTGCTGGATTCCTGAGATTGCTCATCTCATCCGTCAGCACAACGATGCCAACGTACTGGTTATGCCAGGTCGTTTCATCGACAACAATATGGCTCGTAAGATTATGGACGAGTTCTTCACCGCAACCTTCGAAGGTGGTCGCCACCAGAAGCGCGTTGATAAGATTCCCGTACAGAAGTAAAATAAAAAAGTCCCGCCAATCGGCGGGATTTTTTATTGAATATCGTATTTGTTTTTTCGCTTTTCTGCTTTACGTGGCTTACTGGCGTGAGAGCCTATAAACGGAGTCTTCACACCCTGATAGCCTGCGTGGCGCTGACGTATGCGCTGAACGTAGTCAACAGTCTCTGATCCGCGCATATATCCATACTTTACAATAGGATCATTGTAATACTGCGGAGTAGCCAACTTCAATACATATGGCGACACATCGCTCCATCGGTGCGGATTCTTACCATCACGCTTAGCCAGATTCATTGCATCGCGTATATGGTGCGCTCCACCATTATAACTTGCCAGCACAAAGTTAGTACGCTCATAGTTGTCGCGAATATCCGAGAAAGTATTCTGCAGCTGTCCGATATACTTCACCGCAGCCTGAATGTTAGCCTCAGGCTCATACAGTTTGCTACGTGACACACCTAAGTGGTCGGCTGTTCCCGGCATAATCTGCATCAGTCCCTTAGCACCAGCAAACGATACTGCACGAGGGTCGAATGTCGACTCCTGATAACACTGTGCTGCCAGCAGTCGCCAGTCCCAACGTATGTCGTGGGCATAAGCCATAAAGTACTGATCGTAGTGAGATATTATACCACCCTTTACATCAAGCATAGGCGAGAAGATGCGACGCGTCACCTTGCGCACGGTCAACAGGTCGTTCTCCTCCTTCTGGGCAGCAGCTATCAGTTCCGGACGATACCAGCCTTGCAACTCCTTTGCCAAGTCGTTCTTAGCCGTGTCGGCATCAATGTGTCCTGGCGTTGGCCATGCCACAATATCTACCTCCCCCTCGGCAAAGCGCTTTACCAGCTCCATACTGTCGCGATAAACCTCTACACGGAGTCGCACACCAAGCGAATCGGCAAAACGTTGACAGATAAGGAACTGCGTGCCTAAGTACTTGCCGTGATACTCGTAATATGTCTGCGGACCGCTTACAGTTGCCATAATCAGCTCGCCACTGGTCTGAATATCGTGCAGATCAAACTCGTCGGATGTAGGAATAGTATCTTCTACCACGCCCCAGGGTGCAACAATGGTTTCCTGTTTCTTTTCGAAACAAGATGCAAGCGACAGCAAAATCGCTCCAAAACCGACATATTTATACCATTTTTGCATCAATCTGCAGCATTTTGTTAGTAAAAACGGTGCAAAGGTACTACTTTTTGGTCAGTAATGACACTTATTTCGCGAAAAAGTTGTAATTTTGCACCCGATATTTTTTAGATTTAACAATATGTTAAGAATTGCAGTACAATCAAAAGGACGTCTGTTCGAGGACACCATGAACCTGTTGTCAGAAGCTGACATCAAGGTTAGTGCCTCAAAACGCACCTTGCTGGTGCAGTCGTCCAACTTTCCGCTGGAGGTTCTTTACCTCCGCGACGATGACATCCCACAGAGTGTAGCCAGTGGAGTGGCTGACATAGGCGTAGTGGGCGAAAACGAGTTTGTTGAGCGTGGCGAAGATGCTGATATCATCTCACGTCTCGGCTTCTCAAAATGCCGCCTCTCGCTGGCCATCCCCAAAGAGATCGACTACAAGGGTGTAGAGTGGTTCAACGGCAAGAAGATTGCCACCAGCTACCCCGGAATCCTCCGACATTTCCTCGAACAGCATCATATCCATGCAGAAATCCATGTAATCACAGGTAGCGTAGAAATCAGCCCGGGCATTGGTCTGGCCGATGCTATCTTCGATATCGTATCATCAGGCTCTACCCTGGTGAGCAACAATCTGCGTGAGGTTGAGGTTGTAATGAAGAGCGAGGCTCTTCTCATCGGCAACAAGCAGATGAGCGATGATAAGAAGGCAATCCTTGAGCAGATGCTGTTCCGCTTCAAGGCCGTTAAGGATGCTGAGGACAAGAAGTATGTACGCATGAATGCTCCTAAGGCTCGCCTGCAGGAGATTATCGACGTGCTGCCCGGATTGAAGAGTCCTACTATCATCCCTCTGGCCGACGAGGAGTGGTGCTCTGTTCACACCGTTCTTGACCAGAAGCAGTTCTGGGAGATTATTGGCAAGCTGAAGGAAATGGGAGCTCAGGGCATCCTGGTTACCCCAATCGAGAAGATGATTCTTTGAGATTAAACATTAAATTTCAGTTTAATGAATATAATCCGTTTTCCCCAAAGAAGCGAGTGGGCAAAGATTGTGGAGCGTCCACACCTTGATGTTTCTAAGCTCAACGACACCGTAGCATCGGTACTGGCCGACGTAAAGAAGCGCGGCGACGATGCTGTGAAGGGTTATGAGCTGAAGTTCGACCATGTCGACCTGCCCACACTTGCTGTATCCGAAGCCGAGATGAACGAGGCTGAGACACTGGTAAGTCCTGAGCTTAAGGCAGCCATTCAGGTGGCTCACTATAACATTCAGGCCTTCCACGAGTCGCAGAAGTTCAAGGGCAAGAAGGTTGAGACACAGCCCGGAGTAGTATGCTGGCAGAAGAGTGTAGCCATCGAGAAGGTTGGCTTATACATTCCCGGCGGCACTGCCCCACTCTTCTCAACTGTGCTTATGCTGGCCACACCTGCCAAGATAGCAGGCTGTAAGGAGATTGTGCTCTGCACGCCTCCAGGTCGCGACGGCAAGGTTAATCCTGCCATTCTAGTAGCAGCTCGCATTGCAGGTGTTAGCAAGATATTCAAGGCTGGTGGTGTTCAGGCCATCGGTGCTATGGCTTATGGTACCGAGAGTGTACCCAAGGTTTACAAGATATTCGGCCCTGGCAATCAGTATGTAATGGCTGCCAAGCAGCAGGTTAGTCTGCACGATGTGGCTATCGACATGCCAGCAGGCCCATCAGAGGTTTGCGTTATTGCCGACCAGCACGCCAACATCGAGTTTGTTGCTGCCGACTTGCTTTCGCAGGCCGAGCACGGCATCGACTCTCAGGTTTTCCTCATCACCACATCCGAGCAGGTAATACTCGATGTTCAGGCCGAGGTAAATCGTCAGCTCGATCTGCTTCCACGCAAGGAGATGGCAGCTAAGTCGCTCGACAACAGCCGACTGGTACTGGTAAAGAACATGCAGGAGGCTATCGACCTCTCGAATGCCTATGCTCCTGAGCATCTTATCCTGCAGGTTAAGAACTACACCAAGCTGGCCAGTCAGGTGGTTAATGCTGGTAGCGTGTTCCTTGGCGAATATGCTTGTGAGAGTGCAGGCGACTATGCCAGCGGCACCAACCACACTCTGCCCACACACGGTTACGCCACTGCCTACAGCGGTGTTAACCTCGACAGCTACTGCCGCAAGATCACTTTCCAGCATCTCTCTGAGGATGGCATCCGCAGCATAGGCCACGCCGTAGAGCTCATGGCCGAAGCCGAGCAACTGGATGCCCACAAAAACGCAATGACAGTTAGAATCAATAGTTTGAAATGAAGTCATTAGAAGAATTAACAAGGCCCAATATATGGAGTTTAGCGCCTTACAGCAGCGCTCGCAATGAGTACGCTGGCAGGGAGGCTCGCGTTTTTCTCGATGCTAACGAGAATCCATACAATCAGCCTTTCAACCGCTACCCCGACCCACTGCAGCTGGAGCTTAAGGCTGCACTCAGCAAGGTTAAGGGAGTGCCCGCAGACAACATCTTCCTGGGCAATGGTAGCGACGAGGCTATCGACCTGCCCTACCGCTGTTTCTGCGAGCCAGGCGTTGATAACGTTGTAGCCATCGAGCCAACATACGGCATGTATAAGGTATGTGCCGATATCAACAACACCGAGTATCGCACAGTGCTGCTCGATGAGAATTATCAGGTAACAGCTGACAAGCTGCTTGCAGCCACCGATGAGCATACCAAGATTATCTGGCTCTGCACACCTAACAACCCCACAGGCAACTGTCTTAACCGCGATGAGGTTATCAAGGTTATCGAGGGTTTCCAGGGCATCGTGATTGTCGACGAGGCATATAGCGATTTCTCATCACAGAAGCATCTGCGCAGCGAACTTGCCAAGTACCCTAATCTGATAGTGCTCAACACTATGTCGAAGGCATGGGGCTGTGCAGCCATCCGTCTGGGCATGGCATTTGCGTCAAAGGAAATCATCTCTATATTTAATAAGGTGAAGTATCCCTACAACGTAAACCAGCTTACCCAGCAGCAGGCTCTCGAGGCTCTCAAGGATCCATACGAGGTCGACAACTGGGTTAAGATTCTGCTTCAGGAGCGTGGCCGCATGATGGAGGCATTTGCTATGCTGCCAATATGCGAGAAGGTTTACCCCACCGATGCAAACTTCTTCCTGGCCAAGATGACCGATGCAAATAAGATATACAACTATCTTGTAGACCGTGGCATCATCGTGCGCAACCGCAACCGTGTTCAACTCTGTCAGAACTGCCTACGAGTAACCATAGGCACCAAGACCGAGAACAGCGAGCTGATAGCAGCGTTAAGACAATACGAATAAAACAATAGAAAGAATCCCCCACCAATTGGTGAGGGATTTTTTTTATTTATTCAATGCCTGCAGGGTTTTCTGTCGGCCTATGGCTATCAGTTTCTCCGACTTGTCGAAGTCGAACCCACCATATCGGGCCATCTGGATATCAACCAGTATATCCGGTTTCATCAGCTGAGCCATCAGTATTGAATTCTGTCGAATCAGAATCGAGCTCACACGCGACAGCATTGTGTAATAATTGAATTCAAGATTATCAGGAATAAGCTTGTTCAGTATCTGCTGCGACAACGATGTGCTACGCTTACGCTTCTCGGCTAACTCATGCTGCATCTCCGATTGCGCCTTGTAGTCGTGACCACTCACGTCTACACCCACCAGTATGTCGCCTTCCTTACGCACCACACGGTTCAACGGTATTGGGTTTGTCACGCCACCGTCTATCAGAATCATCCCGTCGCGATGCACAGGCTCGTAGAACGATGGCAACGATATCGAAGCACGTATAGCCTCAAACAGACTGCCCTCGCGGAACACCACCTCACGCCCAGTCACCCAGTCGGTAGCCACAGCACAATATGGAATAGGCAGGTCCTCGATTTTAACATCGGGCACAAACTCCATTATCGCCTCTATTATGCGCGTACCTTTTACCAGATGGTTCAAGCTGAACGAGAAGTCGGTAAGCTCCAACATCTTCTTACGGTCAACGGTCTTCATCCAGTTGCGGAACTCGTCAAGCTTACCAGCGGCATAAACGCCGCCTATCAGGGCACCCATAGAACATCCGGCAATGGATGTGATATGGTATCCCTGCGCCTCCAGTTCCTCTATGGCACCGATATGAGCCAGACCACGCGCTCCGCCACTCGACAATACTAATGCTACATCCTTACCCATATAGCCGCAATCAGAAGTTCTTGCGAACACCCTGCCACTCAGGGAATTTCATCTTCAGATATTCGTCGTCCAGGAACAGAGCCGACTGCCCTACCTTACCCTTCAGCTGCCAGTCTAACCACTTTATCACAGCCTTGGCGTAGTTGCCACCATGCTTCTCGTAGTAAGTTCCGCTATGTCCGTCCTTAGAGTTCAGCATAACCACAGGAATGTTATCTGCAATGCGCTCGTAGTCTTTCTGAGCGTTAGCATAAGCGATATCGCCAGGGCCACCAATCATATAGAACATTGGCTGATGCAGATTCTTGAGGCACTCCTTTGTTGAGCCCATCATCTCCATATCGCCGATACCAGAGTTAAGCATCACGCAGGTCTTGATACGTGGATCGTGAGCCACACCTAATACCTGAGCACCACCGCACGACTGACCCATAGCTGCTACGTGGTCCAAATCCAGACAGTGGTAGTATTCTGAGCCCTTGGTAGCGTTCTGGTCGGTAAGCCAGCTCAGCACCTCAAGCAGCATCTTCGGATAAGTCTGGAATGCAGGTACTTGAGCAGCCTGCTGCTTCTTTTTGTTCTTCTTGGCGTTCTTTGCAGCCAGCTCACGCTGCTTGGCCTGCTGCTCCTGGCGAGCCTTTATCTCCTCAGGAGTAAGTGGCAGAATCTTCTCGCCGTTAGCCATAATCACCTCACCCTTTGTCTCAGGATAAGCCGACTTCAGCACACCTCTCCACTGCGCCATAACGTCCTCCTCATCATAAGGACCGATGGCAGCAATCACATATCCGTACGATGCCACCTCGCTAAGCAGCAGGCGCATCTCTACGTTGTTGTTAAAACAAGCACCGTTAGCATAGACTATCACTGGCAGTGCACCCTGCTTTGCAACCAGATCGTTCAGGTTCTGAGGGCGATAGATAGTAAAGGCAGGGCATGAAGCATCGCCCACAACCTCCGACTTGTAAGGGCCTGTTCCACCCTCTTCTACTATCTGTTTCTGACTTGTCTGGGCGTTCATTGCCCCAACACTTGCTGCTACAATCATAGCCGACATTAGTAATTTCTTCATATTCAATTTAGCTTTTTAGATAATTATTAATCATTATATAGGTGCAAAGATACGAATTATTTCCTTAATCATCATCACTTTCCGCAAAAATCTATCAAAAACGCCCCACCACCGCCCGCCATTCTTTTCACTGAGTGGCGGGCGGTAGTTTTTTATTCTTCATTATATAACATTAGTGTCCCGTTAAAATGGGACACTAATGAGGTCATTTTGTTTTTAGTTATTACTGATTGCAAAGATACAAAAAAGCCATTGTTACGAAGGTACGGCTGAAGTAGTCGTCGCCGTTATATGTTGAGTACGAGTCGCCCAAGATGGACACCGTATTTATCCGTTGGCTGTTTCCCGATAGTTTGCTATTGGTGCCACCGTCATCGTATGGCGAGTAGCCATACGATAGGGCAGACCTATCTGGCGGAATTCGTCGAGAAAGGCTTCGAGATATGTATCATCTGCAAACCGCTGCATTAGGCTGATACAGAACGTGCCGCCCACGGCACTCATCTCAATGGTGAGAGCATACGGCGTATAGGCCTCTGTGTACATCTCGCTGACGTATTGTTCGGCAGCACCCAGATTAGCCTTGCCGACATAACTGACACAGGTTGTGGCTGCTGATGTTACGACACTGTAGGCTTTGGCCATTGCCTGATGACGCCCCTCAAGGGTGGGAATCTTTTCGAACATGTCTTGCGTATGCTGAGTTTGCCAGAAATTCTCAATGACGTTGTCTTCGTTCGACTGCAGGGCCACCATGCCTCGGAATATGGTCTGCTGCGTTTCAATATCCATCCCTCTCATCTCATTGTTCAGGGTCAGGCGGAGCGATGCTGCCATCGATTGGCCGGCCTGCGGACAACCCAGTGCGGGACGTTGGTTGATGGCCAGTGCCACCATCGGCACTCCTTCCGTCAAGTCGGGATGCAGACGGGCAATGGCCCGGACGAGCAGCAGCGAAATGAGCGTAGCGGGCGATGTGTCGCCTGAGGTCACATACCTCATCATCTCTTGCTCTTCAACAAGGATGTTGACAGTTTCCGTGTCCTCACTTACCGCCACCTTTGCCTGTGTGGTCAGATTGATGCAGCGCAGACGTTCCGGAAGGGGTAGCGGGTTCAGTTGGTCGGGTTTAGCCAGTGCGGCAGGGTCTTCCCATTCCTCTGAACTAATAGTGTCACCTGACACACGAATGTTCGCCATACCCCTTTCCAGTGTCGCGTCATAGCGACGGCGGGAATATTCATAGATCAAGGTGCGTAGGATGTTATAGGCTCCAGTGCCGTCAGTCAGGCAGTGGAAGAAATCGATAGCGATACAGTCGTCCCAGCAGCAGAAGGCCAGCAGATGGTTGTTCGACTCCGGGCCAATCAGTCTCACTGTTTTTTCCCCTTCGCTGACTACCCACGGCTCGCTGTTGTCTTCATACACAAAATATTCCGTGCCTTCAGCATCTTTCCTCATGCCGAGCTTCACTTGATA
>CADCEF010000030.1 GCA_902800365.1 uncultured Prevotella sp.
TGTGTTCCAGATGATGATGATATTCCAGCTGAAGTTCTATACCGATGTGTTCGGACTTAATGGAGCTATAGCTGGTTCTGTTCTGATGATGGCAAGTTTGTCGGCTATCATCGTTGATCCTACCGTAGGCCTTCTTTGTGATCGCACAAACACCCGATGGGGTAAGTTCCGTCCTTGGATGTTGTGGACGATAGTGCCGTTCTGCCTGTTTTATGTGCTGGCTTTCTATAATCCTGGCATTCAGGAGAAGTCGCATGTTGCTTTGTATGCCACTGTCAGTTACGTATTGTTGATGACGGCCTATTCGTTCAACAATATACCTTATACGTCTTTGGGCGGCGTGATGACAAGTGATATTCGCGAGCGTACCAGCATTACTACAGTTAGATTTGTTGTGGTAACCATCGCCCAATTTGTTGTTCAAGGCTTGACGTTGCCTATGGTTGACCATTTCTCTGAAGGAAACACCCTCCAGCATGGTTGGCTTGTTACCATTTGCATCTTTGCAGCTATAGCTTCGGTATTCTTTATCATAACTTATTCGGTTACAAAGGAGCGTATACAGCCACCTCCACGTCAGCAGATTAGTGTGCGTGAGGATATTAAGAACACTTTCTCAAGCGTTTCATGGAATTCGATGGCGCTGCTTACATTCTCGTTGTTTGTAACATTGGCAATGTGGGGATCGGCCATGAACTTCTATTTCCAGTATAACGTTGATCAGAAGTCGCTTTATGATTTCCTGTCGCACTTTATGACTCTTAGTCCGGATAGCGCATATTCTGTAGGATTCTCGGTGTTTAATATGATGGGAGCAGTTGTGCAGTTCATAGGAGTTATTTGTTTATCGCAGTATCTGGCCAATAAGTTTGGCAAGCGAAATACATTCAAGGTGTGTCTTACTATGACCGCCTTCCTTACAGCGTTGTTCTGCATTCCAGAGCCTACCGATGTGGGATTGTTGTTCCTTATCAATTTCCTACGTTCACTGGCTTATGCTCCTACCATCCCACTGCTGTGGGCAATGATAGGTGATGTAGCCGACCATATTGAATACGAGAATCATCGTCGTGCCACAGGATTCTGTTTCTCTGGTATTGTGTTGGCACTTAAATTGGGTCTCGGTTTCGGTGGCGCTATCGCGGGCATCTTTATATCGATGTTCGGATATGTACCGGGTGGTGATAATGCCATTCAGAACGAGAGCGCTGTTATGGGTATCCGACTTGTTTCGAGCATTGTGCCTGCCATATTGTTTATGGTTGGTGTGGTTGCTTTGCATTACTACCCGATTACGAAAGAATATAATGAAAACATGCAGGCCGAGCTGGCTGCACGCCGCAGGTTTGCTTACCAGAATAATGATTAATGACTAATAAAAAGGAGATTTGTTTATGAAACCACGTTATCTTTATCCGAAAGATTATTATGCAGATCCATCTGCAAACGTTTTTAACGGAAAACTCTATGTATATCCCTCGCACGACTGGGAGGCAGGAGCTGCCTTCGATGATGATGGTGGACACTTCCAGATGAAAGACTATCATGTAATCTCTATGGAAGATGTTGAGAACGGCGAGATTACCGATCACGGCATGATTCTGCATGTTGACCAGGTGAAATGGGCTGAAAAGCAGATGTGGGATAACGATGTGGTAGAGAAGGATGGTAAGTACTATCTGATTTTCTCGGCTAAGGATTACAATGGCGTGTTCCACCTTGGCGTAGCAATCGCTGATAAGCCCGAGGGCCCATTCGTACCTCAGGAACATCCTATCCGTGGTTCATTCTCTATCGATCCAAGTGTATTCAAGGATGAGGACGGACAGATTTACTGCTACTTCGGTGGTTTGTGGGGCGGTCAGCTGCAGTGGTATCAGGCTCCTCAGAAGCTTCTTAAGGAAGGTGGAGTAGACCTTGGTCCTGCTGCCGATAAGAAGACTCAGCTCTTTGCACCTGCCGATGTGCCAGCATTGTCAAGCTTCGTTGTTAAGATGAGCGACGATGTACTGCAGTTTGCAGAGGCACCACGTAGTGTTGTTGTACTTGATAAGGACGGACAGCCATTAAAGGCTGGTGATCCACACCGTTTCTTCGAGGCTTCGTGGATGCACAAGTATAATGGAAAGTATTATTTCAGCTATTCTACTGGCGATAGCCACATGCTTTGCTATGCTATCGGCGACAACCCCTACGGACCATTTACCTATCAGGGTGTTATCCTTGACCCTGTTGTTGGATGGACAACCCATCACTCTATCGTAGAGTATAAGGGCGAGTGGTTCCTGTTCTATCATGATTGCGTTCCTTCAAACGATATTACACACCTGCGCTCACTTAAGGTACAGCGTCTGTTCTATAACGAGGATGGAACGATTCAGAAGGTTGTGAATGAGTGAGCAAAATGAACGCTTGCTTTCATTTTCGAACGTGAACAAGCTCGATGCGAAGAATCAAGGTTGTGAATGAATAATAAACAACTTATAACCAACTATTACATTACTCACCGTGGCGAGTTGCTTACGTATGTAAGTGCTCGCCTGAGTGGAAGAGCAGAGGCAGAAGACGTTGTGCAAGACGTCTTTCTGCGTCTGCTCACATCCACCAAACTGATTTCTGAAGTAACCCTGCCGGCTTTGGTTTATACCACTGCCCGCAATATGATATTCGACATACACCGTCGTTATGCTCATGTGGATGATTACGAGCATTATATCCGTAAAGTGTGTAGTGATGAACTATCAACCGATTCGGTTTATTCCATGCACGAAATCATGGAACAGATGGAACGCGGATTGGCCCGACTGCCAGAAAACTTCCGTGAGGTTTATCGCCTGCACATCTATGATGGCATGAAGGTTAGTGAAATATCCGACTTTCTTGGCGATAACTACAAAAGTGTAGAATATCGCCTGGGTACAGCTCGTAAGGTGGTTAGAGGATATCTGAAAGCTATCTGAAAATCAATACCTTTAATTTGTCGGTTGCAAACAGTTCGTTTGCAACTTTTTGTATGTCTTCGGCTGTAACTTTGTCAATGCTTTCAAAAAGCTTGTCTACGTTTTTCTCCCATCCGTAGTGCAGATAGCTCTTGCCAAAGTCTAAAGCAAACTGCTCTCTGTTGTCGCATGCTATAGCTATCTGGCCCTTTAGTTGCTGCTTGGCTGTTCTGAGTGCATGGGTGCTAAGGGGCTTCTGCATCACCTTATCGAGCTCGCGACGAACCAGTCGTAGACATTTGTTTACATCATGCGGGTCGCAGCCGAAATAAATACTCCACATGCCAGTGTCGCTGTAGCTAACCATCGTGCTCTCTACGGTATATACCAATCCGTTACGCTCACGCAGAGCCAGGTTCAGACGAGCGTTCATACTAGGGCCGCCAAGTATGTTGTTAAGCAGGTATAGAGGTATACGCATGGGGTGGTGTATGTCGTATGCTTTGGTTCCCATCATCACATGAGCCTGATGCGAGCCAATGTCTTTTATCGTTACATTCATTTTTTCCATGCCCTCTCAACTAATTTTATGATTTTCTTAAATTCTACATTGCCGTAAATAAAAAACACGGCATTGTCTGGTCTGTAACAACGCTTGGTAAACCTGAGTGCATCTTCGGTAGTATAGGTGCGCAACTGATCGGCCTGACCTAAGATATTGTGTCCAAGCGGGTGCCCTTCAAACAGCATGTTCTCGAACTCATCATATATCAGTTCGGCTGGTGAGTCGTTGTAACTCTCAATTTCGTCGCAAATAACCTCAACCTCTTTGTCTATCTCATGCTGAGGATAGGTGCTGTTAAACACAATGTCGGTAAGCAGACTCACTGCTTTGGCTATATGATCCTTATGTATGGCAGCATAGAATGTTGTGTCTTCTTTGTTGGTAAACGCGTTCAGATCGCCGCCCAATTGCTCCAAGCCGTTTATGATCTGTAGCGCATTGCGACTATGGGTGCCTTTAAACGTCATGTGTTCGCAGAAGTGAGCCATGCCTTCCTCGCCAGGCAACTCATCGCGAGTGCCTGCTGCTATCTGGTAGCCGCAGTAAACAACCTGCGCTACCGATGACTTGTGAATAATCCTAAGCCCATTCTGGAGGGTATATGTATTATAACTACTCATATTTATATGCGATGCAAAGGTACAACTTTTTTCTTACAACACCCAAAAAGCCCCAAGATTTCTCCTGAGGCTTTTGTTGTGGACCAGCCTGGGCTTGAACCAGGGACCTCCAGATTATGAGTCTGTTGCTCTAACCAACTGAGACTGAGCTACAAGTCCGATGCAATATATTTATTTTGCGGGTGCAAAGGTAAGTAGAATTCTTTAAATATCCAAATTTTTAAGAGGAAATAACTAAAAATGTTGCCAGTAGGAGGAAAAATTGCGGATTTTTGGCTAACTTTGCACCCCAAATGGAGATAATAAGTGACATAGAAAATGTAAAAAGCCTGCCAGAGTGTGCAGCCACTATCGGTGTTTTCGATGGTGTACATGCCGGTCATCAGCAGATAATAAAGCAGATGATTCGCGATGCGAAGGACCATGGATTTAAATCGATGGTCATTACCTTTGATCGCCAACCTCGCGAACTGTTTGATGCCAATTATCATCCACAGCTACTTACTACACAGAAAAATAAGGTATTTTTGCTCTCGCTTTTTGAAGTAGACTATGTAGTTGTGCTGCCGTTTACAATGGAGATGGCTCGGCTATCAGCACATGATTTTATGCAGCAGGTGCTTAAAGATAAGTTGAATGTAAAACTCTTGCGACTGGGGTATGACAACCGATTTGGACATGGGCGCAAAGAGGGCTTTGAAGATTATGTGCGATATGGTAAAGACATGGGCATGAGGGTTCTGCAAGGCAATCCATTGAAGTTAGAAGGGTATTCTGAGCCTGTAAGCTCATCGCTAATACGCCGTCTGATAGTAGAAGATGGTAATGTAAAAGATGCAAGGACCTTGATGACGCGCCCGTTTGCACTAATGGGCACGATAAAGTCGGGCGAGCATATAGGTAGCACACTGGGATTCCCAACGGCTAACCTTGAGCCCGATGACGATGGTAAGCTGATACCGGCATCGGGTGTTTATGCTGTGAAGGCTTTTCTTGGCTACGCCTTCATAAAGCCAGCCATGATGAATATTGGCACAAGGCCCACGTTCAACGGACAGAAGCAGACGTTAGAGGTGAACATCTTTGATTTTGATGGCGATTTGTACGGCAAACAGATTGCGGTGGATTTTATTCAGAGATTGCGAGATGAACGCCGTTTTGACAGCCCTGAGGCATTAGTAGCACAGCTGGAGAAAGACAAACAACAAGTAGAACAAATACTTAACCAAAAATGAAAAGAGCAATATTTTATACTATAATGATGGCTGCTCTACAGATATCTGTAGGAGCTATAGTTATGGTTATATGGACCCTGGTTATGGGCGAAGATCCTAATCCGAAGAGCAACGTAACCTGTACAATCGTGACGTTGACGGCGGTTAGTCTTGTGACTGCAGCAGTGTTTCTGCTGACAAAGTGGACCGTGGTGTCACCCAACTGGATACGTACACGCCCATGGGCTGTGATATGCTGGAGTGCAGTGGCTGCATTAGGACTATTGGTACCATCGTTATGGGTAGAAGAGATGATGCCCGAATTGCCTAATACTGCCGAAGAGGCATTTATTGGTTTGGTATCGACACCTTGGGGATATTTGGTGATAGGACTGATGGCACCATTCGTAGAAGAGTTGGTTATGCGTGGGGCAGTGCTCCGCTCGCTGCTCAAGTGGCACAACAACCACTGGGTGGGCATTGCTATATCGGCAGCGCTGTTTGCGCTGATACACATGAATCCAGCACAGATGCCTCATGCTTTTGTGGTAGGACTATTGTTGGGATGGATGTATTACCGCACTGGCAGTATTATTCCTGGTGTAGTATATCATTGGGTAAACAACTCGGTGGCCTTTGCTGTGGGGCATATAGCGATAGCTCTGGATCCGGCAGGAAAGGGGGATGTAACTCTGATACAATTGTTTAATAGTGAGCCCAGAGTACTGATGGCAGTGGCGTTCTCGCTTATGATGCTACTGCCAGCGTTATATCAGCTGAATCTGAAAATGAAGAAATAAGAAATTGAAGAAGGCTGCTCCCGTTGTTGCGGAGGCAGCCTTTAACTTCAGCGTTAGTATTTCCTGAAAATTTGAGAGAAACGTTACTTCACAGTAACTACTTTTGTTGTTTTACTTGTTTTTATTATAAAGAAAGCATAGAAAAAAAATATCTTATTCAATAATGGTGGGAGTGTCTGTAGCAACTTTCACCGTATCGGTCATGTTCTCGGCCTGTATTGTACCGAGCGTGCTAACAGAGTCGGCCTCGTGCATCTGCTGGAATTTGGCATAAGCGTCCTTCGGGTCATCCCATCCACGATCCCATGGTGCCTGTGCGGCATTACCAATAGTTAGGATGATGGCCACAATGGCAGCTGCACGGAACAGAGGCATGAGGCGCGAGGTAAGGGTAACAACCTTGGCCTTTGGCTCAGTTTCCTCCTGTCCCACCATTGCAAGAATACGGGCGTCAAAGTCATCACCAAGCGCTTCTTCGGGCTGCTGGGTGGCAAATAGAGCCGTGTACTGCTGAAGTTCTGCAGGAACATCCTCCTGACTAAAGAAAGAGTGCAAGATAGCCTCTTCTTGGAGTGTGGTTTCACACTGCCAATAGCGCTCCAGCAATTGTTCGATGTACTTATAGTCCATATTTCTCTGATTCTATATATTTCTGTCGGATGGCTTGTCGGGCTCTGAAGATGTTTACTTTCACCTGTTCTTCGCTTATAGCCATAATCGACGCTATTTCCTTATAACTTTTGCCTTCAAACTCTCGTAAGTGCATAGCACTGCGTTGCTTTTCGGGCAGTTCGTTTATTAATCGGCGTATCAGCTCAACTCGGTCTCGCTGCATTGCCTGTTCTTCAGGGTTCGAGGCGTAGCTGTGGTCGGGCGAATCATGCTCACCCTCTTCAAGGCTTTGGTTCTGGTTCTCCATCTTGCGCATCCTATCGAGTGACAGGTTTCGGCAGATAGTGAGGCAGAAGGCTTCGATAGAATCTATTTCATCCCATTGCTCTCGGCGGTTCCAGACCTTAATCATGGTGTCTTGTACTACATCCTCTGCCTCTGCAGGGTTGAGGGTGATGCGGAGTGCAAGCCTGTATAGCTCGTTCTTCAGCGGCAAGATATCGTTTTGGAAACTAATCTTTTTCATCCTCTTCTTATTATATGACGAATAACCTGGGGCAAATGTTACAAGTAAAACAAAAAAATTACGAAATAATTGTGCCACTATTGCCATCGATGGCTGTGGCAAGGGTAATAATCACCCTGTTTACGCCTTTATCAATGGCACTAAGAGCATTCTCTATTTTGGGTAGCATGCCGCCACTGATGGTGCCATCGGCCTTATAGCGCTCAAAGTCGGCCCTATTGATGGTCGGGATGACAGAGTTATCGTCGTCGGGATTGCTTAACACGCCTTTTTTCTCGAAACTGAAGATAAGCGTAACATCGTAGAATGGAGCTAGTGCTTTGGCGGTCTCGCTGGCAATAGTGTCGGCGTTGGTATTCAGGATATGTCCTTGTCCATCGTGGGTAAGTGGGGCCATCACGGGTGTGATGCCCGCCTCGATGAGTCGGCTAAGCATCTGTCCGTCGGCTTTGTCGACATCACCTACATAACCAAAGTCAATACCATCCTTCAGTGGGCGCTTATGGCTGCGGATGACATCGATGTCAGCTCCAGTAAGTCCAAGAGCATTAACCCCGTTGGCCTGCAAACGTGCCACAAGGTTCTTATTTACCAAACCGCCATAAACCATCGTTACAACGTTGAGCATATCGGCATCGGTAATGCGGCGACCGCCTACCATTTTCGACTCTATGCCCAGACTGGCCGCTACCTGAGTGGCTCGGCGACCACCACCATGAATAAGGACTTTATGACCGCTAATGGCGCTAAAGTCCTTAAGTAGTTGGGTTAGCTGGATTTCGTCTTCAACAACAGCTCCACCTACTTTTACGATTGTGAGTTTTTGTTTCATTTCTTTACAAGTTACTGACCGATGGCAGAATACTGGCGTATGATGGCGTCGGCTAGAAGTAAGTTCGACTCGTTGGCACCGTAAAGTGTATCATATATATACTTGATGTCATCACGATTACCACCATTTCTAAGCGAGTACACCACACATAGGTTCTGCAGACCGACCATTTCTGAGAGTATGTCAAGATCGGTGATGGCTAACTGCGATAGCGCCAACTGATAGGCAGCATCGCTAAGCTCATCAACCATAGCCTGGACTTGTCCAAGCGACTCCATACCAAAACTTTCTAGAATAGGTAAGAATGGCATGAGTGATGCTGGGAACAGCTCTGCCTGATTTACAGCAGCAATGCGTTGGTTTAATCTGTCGAACGGGCGTAACTCAAGATAACTGCGGAACGAATCGGTTGATAGCGCCACGTCGCTGAGATTACCTGATTTTACAAGGGTTTGAATCTGACGGCGATACTCAGTCATGGTGGTGCGCAGTCGGCTGAACTCATCGTCGGCCAACTCAAGCATACCTGCCAATCTACTGAACTGACGGCGATATTGAGGGGGCAGTTTCACTGCTCCCTTATAGCCAATATCGTGTTCTATTGCCGACCATGTGTGCTGTAAGGCTGTACGAATCTGTATTTCGAATGGAAAACTCCCCTCATGCAATTTACAGATGTAGTGAAGTGAGTTATAACCGAAACTGTTAAGATCGTGCAGTTTACGCTTGTCAACCGAGTTTGACCAGTCGATGTCGAATAACTGACTTATAATAGCAGCCACCTTGTCTACATCATCGGTATAGAAAGTGACAATGCGCAGACCAATCAAATCGGTGATATCGCTGAGCTGATGGTATTTCTCACCCTTACGTTCAAGCTTGCCTGCCAGCGACTCCATAGTCTTTATGCGGTGTTCAATGCTATTAAGCTCAAGACCTTGCTGCTTAAGAGTTTGACTGATAAGCTCGAACACATGATTATCCAGCTGCAACAGTTCCTGACGTTTGTCGCGGAACTCCTGCAGTAGCAGCTGACAATGTGGTGACAAGCGCATTATTTAAACTCGAACAGATTGATGAAGCCAGTCATAGCAAACACCTGGCGAAGATCTTCGTTGATGCCGCGGATGTAAACATGGCTGCCCTTTGGTTTGGCTGTCTTCAGAAGTCCGAGGAACAGGCGCAGGCCACTTGAAGAGATGTACTCAAGATTGGTGCAGTCCAGGATAATGTCATGACCACTGCAGTCATAAAGTGGCTTCATTTCCTCTTCTGTCTGTGCTGAGGCTGCTGTGTCGAGACGGCCCTCAAAGTACATTACAAAAAAATTGTCTTCTTCTTTAAATGTTGTTTTCATAACGCTATAAGTTTTTAGTGAGTTTTTTACGAAGCGTGAGTACGTTTTTGCCGTCCACACGTTCGTAGTTAATTGTATCCATTATCTGTCGGATCAGGTGTATACCCAATCCACCTATACCACGCTCCTCGGCCGATAAGGTAGTATCTACCTCGCCCTTTTGTGTAGGGTCGAAGGGGGTGCCGCTGTCGCTGATAACAAACTTGAGTTGTTCATCGTCGGCTTCGGCATCGATGTCAACATCGCCCTTGGTACCTGTAGGGTAGGCATAGCTCATAACATTGACCACAGCCTCCTCGATGGCGAGGTTTAGCTTAAAGGTGGTACTCATGTCAAATCCAACGTTCTCGCAAACTTCGTCGACGAACATGCCGAGTTCAGTTGTAGCCTGAACATCGTTAGGTAGTGTAATATGGCTTTGGTACTGCATGTTTAGGTTTGTTTAATTATTATTCAAGATATGTATATCCGTAAAGGCCACTGCGATAATTAGATAGGAATTCCTTGCCCTCTTCGAGCGAGATCTTACCCTGCTTAACGCTCTTGGCAACCCAGACCTCAAGTTGACGAACCAGTTTCTTAGGGTCGTACTGTACGTAATCAAGTACCTCGGCTACCGTCTCACCATCAATGATCTGGTCGATATGATAGCTGCCGTCTTTTACAGAAATGTGTACGGCATTAGTGTCACCGAACAAATTGTGCATGTCACCCAGAATTTCCTGATAAGCACCTACAAGGAAAACGCCAAGGTAGTAAGGCTCGCTCTTTTTGAGTGCATGTACAGGCAGCGAGTGCGAGTTGTTGCGGTTAGTAACGAAATTGGCCACTTTACCATCGCTATCGCAGGTTATATCCTGTAGTGTGGCATTGCGAGTAGGACGCTCATCGAGCCTCTGGATAGGCATGATGGGGAAGAGCTGATCGATGGCCCAGCTGTCGGGCAGACTCTGGAACAACGAGAAGTTGCAGAAGTATTTGTCAGCCAACAATTTATCGATGTTCATCAACTCCTCTGGTATATGTTTAAGGCTCTTTGTAAGGATGTTTATCTCATGACAAACACTCCAATACATCGCCTCAATCTCAGCACGTGTCTTAAGGTCTACGATACCATGTGAGAACAGGTCGAGAACCTCTTCGCGTATCTGCTCAGCATCGTGCCAGTCTTCGAGAACATTTCGTGGTGAGAGGTTGTCCCAGATCTCATACAGATCCTTTACCAACTGGTGCGCATTCTCGTCTGGCTCGTATTCCTCAGGCATCTCAGGCAGTGAAGCAGTCTCAAGAACATCGATTACTAATACAGAGTGGTGCGCAGCAAGTGAACGGCCACTCTCGGTGATGATATTAGGATGTGGCAGATTATTCTTGTTAGCTGCATCTACAAAGGTATAGATACAGTCGTTTACGTACTCTTGGATAGAGTAGTTTACTGAGCTTTCGCTTGATGGTGAACGAGTACCATCGTAGTCAACACCAAGACCGCCACCACAGTCCACAAAGTCTACATTGTATCCCATCTTGTGCAGCTGGATGTAGAACTGTGATGCCTCACGAAGAGCTGTCTGGATTCGGCGTATCTTAGTAATCTGGCTACCTATGTGGAAATGGATGAGGCGCAGACAATCGCGCATGTCCTTTTTGTCAAGTAGCTCGAGAGCTTCAAGGAGTTCTGCACTAGTCAGACCGAACTTTGAGGCATCGCCGCCACTCTCTTCCCATTTTCCAGAACCGCTAGAAGCCAGTTTGATGCGGATGCCGATGTTAGGGCGGATGCCCATCTTCTTTGCAACCTTAGCGATGATTTCGAGTTCGTTAAGTTTCTCTACCACAATGAAGATGCGTTTTCCCATCTTCTGTGCCAGAAGAGCCAGCTCAATATAACTCTGGTCCTTATATCCGTTGCAGACGATAATAGAATCACTTTGACACTGTACGGCGATAACAGCATGCAACTCGGGCTTAGAACCGGCCTCTACACCAAGGTTGAATTTCTTACCGTGCGAGATGATCTCCTCAACAACAGGCTGTATCTGGTTCACCTTGATAGGGTATACTACGTAGTTCTCGCCCTTGTAATCGTACTCCTGGGCAGCCTTCTTAAAGCAACTCCAAGTTTTCTCAATACGGTTATCAAGTATATCGGGGAAACGCAGCAGTACAGGGGGAGTTACATCACGAAGAGCCAATTCGTCCATCACCTCGCGTAAGTCAATCTGAGTGTTGTTCTTACAAGGTGTGACGTAGACATCGCCCTTATCGTTGATGCCAAAATAGGAAGTGCCCCAACCGTTTATGTTATAAAGCTCCTTCGAATCCTCTATCGTCCATTTCTTCATATGCCAAGTATTTCTTTTATCTTATCAACGCTTATTTTTATCTTTTCGTAATTGTCCATCAGGCTTACATCGAGTGTGTACTTAGCTTTGCTATAGTATGGCTCGCGCTTGTCAAGTTGCTGGCGGATAAATGTTATCAGCTCTTCAGGACTCTTTCCCTTAATGAGCGGGCGTTCTACCTTACCCATCAGTAGGTGGTTGTACAAAACCTCGGGATCAGCCTTTAAATATACTGTTTGTCCCTGCTGGTTCAGGTAGTCCATATTGTCAAAGAAGCATGGTGTTCCACCACCACAGCTGATTATTACATTTTCGAACTCTGCCACCTCATGCAGCATGTTGTATTCCATCTTGCGGAAGCCTTCCTCTCCCTTTTCGGCAAATATCTGTGCCACGGTCTTACGCATGCGGCTTTCGATATACCAGTCCAGGTCGTAGAATGTGGCACCTAACTCTTTTGAGAGTGCTTTGCCGATAGTTGTCTTACCGGCTCCCATATAGCCTATCAGGATAATACGATTCATGCCTTATGCTGTTCCCTTTTTTGTTGTTCTCTTTCTTGTTGTCTTCTTACTCTTGTCCTCGCCTTTCATTGCCTCAAGGTCCTCAATTACCTTCATGCACTCTGCGTAGGTTAGTTCCTTAACATTTTCGTGCATTGTTTTTGGCAGACGGTAGTTCTTGCCGTCGTATGACAGGTATGGGCCATAAAGACCGTTCATTATCTCGAGCTTTGGATCCTCAAGGAAGAACTTAAGGTGCTTAGCGGCCTCAGCTCTACGCTTTTCTTGAATCAGAGTAATAGCCTCGTCAAGAGTGATAGTCATTGGATCAACATCCTTAGGCAGTGATGCAAACATGTTTTCATGCTTGACATATGGTCCAAATCTACCTGCACCTACACTAACAGCCGCCCCCTCGAACTCACCAAGCTCGCGAGGAAGTTTAAACAGCTCTACAGCATCTTCGAGTGTAATCGTCTCCATGCTCAGTTCCTTTGGCAGCTGGGCAAAGAGTGGCTTGTCCTTATCCTCAGAAGAACCAATCTGTACCACAGGTCCAAATCGACCGATCTTAACATATACGGGACGACCGCTCTTTGGGTCGTTACCAAGCAGACGCTCGCCGGCCTTAAACTTCTGACGGCTGTTCATTGTCTCCTCAACGGTAGGCTCGAAGCTCTTGTAGAATTGCTTCATCATATCCTTCCACTGCTCGTCGCCCTCAGCTATCTTATCGAAGTCTTGCTCAACCTTAGCTGTGAAATTGTAGTCCATAATCTCACTGAAATTCTCCATCAGGAAATCATTTACCACGGTGCCAATATCTGTAGGTATGAGCTTGCCCTTGTCTGAGCCAGCCATCTCTTTACGGGTCTTCTGTGTAATCTGCTTACCCTTGAGCTGGTAGATTGAGTAAAAGCGTTCTTCGCCTTTTTTGTCTCCCTTCATGACATACTCACGCTGTTGGATAGTTGAAATGGTTGGAGCGTATGTTGAAGGACGTCCAATACCAAGCTCTTCCATCTTATGTACCAGACTTGCTTCAGTATAACGCTGGGGACCAACGCTGAAACGCTCGGTGGCAAGTATTTCGCGGCGCACAAGCTCTTGTCCTTCTTTCATTGCAGGAAGAGAATGGCTGTAATCCTCTGACGACTCATCTTCATCCGATGACTCACGGTATACCTTGATAAATCCATCGAATTTTACTACTTCGCCCTGAGCTGTGAATACCTCTTCGATATCATCGCTCTTAATAGTGATAGTTGTCTTCTCTATTTCTGCGTCAGCCATCTGGCTGGCAATAGTACGCTTCCATATCAGTTCGTACAAACGCTTCTCCTGAGCGCTGCCTTCGATGTTGCTCTTCTCCATATACGATGGACGGATGGCCTCGTGAGCTTCCTGAGCACCCTTAGAACTTGTGTGATATTTACGGGTCTTGCTATAGTTCTCGCCATACAGATCGATAATCTCCTTTTTGCTTGCATTTAAACATAGCTGTGAGAGGTTTACAGAATCTGTACGCATGTATGTGATACGTCCGCTCTCGTATAAGTGCTGGGCAATCATCATAGTCTGACTTACCGAATAACCAAGCTTGCGTGCTGCCTCCTGTTGGAGAGTAGATGTGGTGAATGGGGGAGCAGGTGTTCGCTTCATAGGCTTCTTAGTGATAGCCTCGACGGTGAAGGTAGTCGTCTTGCACTTCTCAAGGAACTCTGTAACTTCTGACTCGGTCTTGAAACGTTTACTGAGTTGAGCCTTAACTTCTGAAGCCGAACCATCAGGATTTGCAATAGCAAACACGCCACTTACACTATAGTATGGCTCGGTTGTAAAGTTCTGGATCTCACGTTCGCGTTCAACAATAAGTCTTACAGCAACACTCTGCACACGGCCTGCAGAAAGTGCTGGCTTAACTTTACGCCAAAGTACAGGAGACAGTTTGAAACCAACCAGACGGTCAAGTACACGACGTGCCTGCTGGGCATTTACTAAATCCATGTTTATATGGCGTGGATGCTCGATGGCATCAAGAATAGCTGTTTGAGTAATCTCGTGGAATACAATACGGTTGGTCTTATCCTTATCCAGTCCAAGCACCTCACACAGGTGCCAAGAAATGGCTTCTCCCTCACGGTCTTCATCGGATGCCAACCATACGGTCTTTGCATTGGCTGCTTTGCTTCTTAAGTCTTCTACCAGTTTTACTTTTTCTTCTGGAATCTCATATTCTGGTTCCAGAGTTTTGTCATCTATACTGATTTCCTTTTTCTTCAAATCGCGGATGTGTCCATAGCTCGACATAACCTTGAAATCCTTTCCTAGGAATTTTTCAATGGTTTTTGCCTTAGCAGGCGACTCCACTATCACTAAGTTCTTTTGCATATTTCTGTCGCGTTATATTTCTTTCGGGCTGCAAAAGTAAGCAAAAAACTCTCTTTCACCTTATTAATATAGAAGATTTTTGTTTTATTAACAATTCTGGGCTAAGAAGCGATGTACTGCCTGGCGTATGGAGCGAAGCCCAAAACGCTCAACATAAACTTCGTTTAGTGGTATCCATTGCAGGTTGGCAGCATCATCGGCAGCCATTACTTTGGCATTCTCATCAACGTGACATACGAAGAACAGGTCGAGAGTATGTATATCCATGCCTGAGTAACGATAAACGTTGGGTATCGAGAATTGGTACTTTACTGTCTCTGGATCGATAATAAGTCCAGTCTCTTCCTTTATCTCTCTTACCATACCCTCTTCTGCGTTCTCATCGTTGTCTACGAATCCGCCGGGAAGATCTAGCGTACCTTTTTCGGGTTCTTTACCTCTGGTTGCAACAAGCAATTCGCCTTTTGCATTCAGGATAAATGCTGCTGTTGATGCACGTGGATTCTGATAGAATGTAAAACCACATTGAGCGCAATGGCGACTCAATGCGTTGTGGATTTCAAAGTCCTGACTGCCACATTTCGGACAGAATCGGAACACTTCTAAGGGATGTTCGTTCATATCTCTTACCAGTTATCAGTTCTGAATGGGAATAATGGTAGATTGGCTCCGTTCTTAACGTTGCCTATCTGGAAGTTGCGGAAACAATAACGCACGGCTACAGGTTTCTTCACATTTGGTGAGGTTAGTTTGATAGCTTCATCCCAATACCCGCCTCCTGGTTGCCAAAAGTGAACAGCTCGGGCTGGATAGAAGATTTTGTCTTCGCCTGCTATCTCAAATCCTTGGATGTCTTCGAATGGAGCATCGGTATGGTAGTTGTTGTCAAGATGTATGTAAACGGCATCATCTTTTATGTTCATGTCCTTGTAGGTAGAACTCTTATAAAGCACATTCTCAAAGCCATAGTCACGATTCAGTGCTGTATAGGCCAGTCGTTCGCCAACCTGCTGCTTCTGTGCAGGATGAATCTGACTAAACTCGTATGGGTATACAAGGTCGTTTATACAAACCAACGAGCTGTTTGGTATGATTTGTTGAGCTTTGAACTGCTGTTCGCGAAGCAAGGCGCCACTAAGGCCATTGTTATCATCGTCGTAGCGATATGGAGCAATCTGTACAAAGTAGAAAGGAATCTCTCCTAACTTAAATTGGCTACGCCACTGTTCTACCAAAAGCTTTAAGCGTTTAGAGTACTGATCGCCTGGGTCACCTACGTTAGAGCAGCCCTGATAATACAGAATACCCTTGACGGTGAAGTTCAGAATGGGGTTGAATGTTCCATTTCCCCAAAGCAGAGAACGCAGATAGTCGTATTGTGACCATTTTTTACTGATGGCTACAGAGTCGGTAGGATCGTCAGTATATTTCTCGAGATTTTCCTTTGTCAACCAGCTTTCAACACGTGAGCCACCTTTGTTTGCTTCAATCAAACCTATGGGAATGTCGAGTGCCTGATGCATAGTGCGGGCGAAGAAGTAGCCTGTGGCAGAGAATTCGCCAACTGTTTTTGGTGAACAAGCTCGCCATTCGCATTGAGCATCGTTCAAGGGCTTTGCCGACATGATGCTAGGAATCTTTACAGATCGTACTGCTTCATGGTTCTTTGCGTCGATTACTACTTGGTTATAGTCTTTCACAGGGCACATCCAAAAACCTTTTACAGGCATTTCCATATTTGATTGTCCTGCACAAACCCATACTTCGCCTGCTAGAACATTGCTGATAGTTAGTTTCTCACCGTCATCGAAAGTAATCGAAAGTGGAGTATAGCTGGCTTTAGGAGTCTTTATCTTTGCGAGCCACTCGCCCTGCTTGTCTGCCTTGGCTGTTGTGGTTTCATTGCTCCACGATGTGGTGATTTTTATTGTCTGTCCAGGCTTTGCCCACCCCCAAAGCCGGGCTTCGGTTTGCTGTTGTAGCACCATGTTGTCGCCTATCATATGAGGCAATCTTACTTTTGCTTGAGCACCGAATGCTAATGCTACGAGAGCTGCTATAAATGCAATTTTCTTCATTTTTTCATCATTAGTTTCAAGTTTATGGGTACAAAGATACAAAAATAAAAATAAAATCATTACCTTTGCACCGCGATTAACATATATTTTATAATATTTTGATATGTATTTTACAGGAATTATTATCGCTATGAGCACGTTTATTGCCATAGGAATTTGGCATCCAATTGTAATAAAGACTGAGTATTATTGGGGCACCCGACCTTGGATTCTGTATCTTATTGTCGGTTTGGCTTGTGTTGTCGGGGCTCTTTTTATAGAGAATGCTATACTCTCGTCAATAGTTGGAGTCTTTGGAGCTTCTGCTCTATGGGGCATAGGTGAACTTTTTGCACAGAAAAAGAGAGTGGAAAAAGGTTGGTTCCCCAAAAATCCAAAAAGGAAATATTGAGACTTAATTGTTAAATTATAGCTTATTATTATATAATAATTGCAAAAGTATTTGGTTTTTTTGTACAAAGTGTGTAATTTTGCAGTCGAAATAATTCTTTGGAGAAAAATTTAACTATTGATAGAGTATGAGAAATTTCTTTTTGAAAGGAGTCGCAGCCCTTACTATGGGATTGGCGATGACCGCTTGTACAAAGGATTTTAACTATGAACAGGAGGAACAACAAGCCTCTATAGATAATGCCCAGCAAACACTAGGCTTCTATATCCCCGACAACCAGGATTGGGTTTTATCGACAACCGCCACTGCGACCTTTACTATAAAAGGCCTCAGCGACGATGCAACTGTTTACGTATTCTCAAACAATCCGTACGCTGAAGGTTATGGCAGTGTCCTGGCAAGTGGTCAGACAACTGGCACTACTACCACACTTAGCGGATTCCGCATACCACAGCACCTAAAAATGGTATATGTAGGTCTGAAAGAAAGTGACGGTAACATGGTGTACAAATATGTGGATGTGGAAAACGGCCAAATTAATGCAAGTTACGACTTTAGTACCACACCAGCTTTGGCACGTACCAGAAGCATGGTTCCTGATATAGGTGATCCTTTCCCCAGCTTCACTCCAAGCGAGGTGGATGCTAAATACAAGACCAGCGCCCCCAGCACAGCCACTCCTTCTTCACAAATTGATCCTACCAAAGATTATGCTTATCAGGGTTATACTGAAATCTTATTGGAGAATGAGACAGCTGCCTACCATTTCTGGCAAGGTGCACGTGATATATATATATCAGGCGAGGTAACTTTAAACGTAAACGAAAGCTTGTCCATGAATCAAGCCCGTATATACCTGTTGCCTAATTCTACCCTTAATTTCAATATGAGCAACTATATCAACGATCTGGAGATATACGTTGCACAGAACGCCACGCTGAACTATAATTACGGCAGGCTGTATAAGCAAACAGGTGGTGGTGTCATCTTCAATCGTGGTACTATCAATCTGCAAGATGATTTTCAGGCCAACAACGATGCCATCGTCTATAACGAAGGAACTGTTATCGGTAAGGATATCACCAGTGGGCCCGCCTCAGACAAACCCTCGTTCTTCTACAACTTTGGCACTCTTGAACTCTCTGGCAAGCTTCAGTTGAACTCTTGCGCTAATTTCTACAATGAGGGTACTGTCACTGTAGCAGGCTTGACGGAATGTACTCAGGGCACTGGACAGGTTTGGTGGATTAATAAGGGCCACTACACTACCAAACAATTCGGTATCATGGCATGGAATGGCACTTTTTATAATTATTGCCAACTCTTTATACAGGAAGATGCTTCCTTGCACGATGGCCAATTCAATTTGATGCCTGGTGGTTATATGGAGGCTGCCACAGCTGAAATAAATAACTTCCAGATAAATATGTATGGTAATACCGGCCTGAACATTAAAGGTAGTAGCCATTGGATAGCCCAAGGCGACGGCACTTATCAGGGCTTCAAAGCCTATGGCGAGAACAATTATGTTCGTCTGGGCGGTACAACAAGTGTTGACCAACACCATCTCACTCTGGTATCAGAAGGTAAAGTATTTATCGGCTTCAATAATCTTGATGCTCCTAATAGCGACAACCCTTATGACGGTCCATATGTAGATTTGCGTGAAAATACCAAAAGAGTAGATTTTAGCGAACTTAACCCTGTTTATAGCGAGACAGATTGTGGTGCCACATGGGCTGCCAATCCTCAGATAGATACTCCTGTTGTTGAGAATCAGACCTGGACATACGCTTTCGAGGACAACAAGACTCGTTGCGACTTCGATATGAATGACGTAGTTATTCAGGTTAGAGAGAATGAGGAAAACGAGAACGAACTTATTGTAACACTTGTTGCTGCTGGTTGTGAGTACGATAACTATGTATGGCTGGGAAATAACATTATTAATTGGCCTAATGGTAAGGAAGTTCACGATGCCTTTGGCATTAATCATGGAGTTATGGTAAATACTGGTAATGGTAAGGGCGTGGATTTGGACCCTGTATCAATAACTATCCCCAAACCAGCAAACTTTGATTTCCAGAATCCAGGCTTTAAGATCCGTGCGTTTAAGATTAATTCTGACCCAACGAATGAGGATAATGCCAGAAGTAGCTTTGTTGAGATCGTTCAGGAAGGCAATCCAAGTGGTCTCCCACAGGCTCCTGTCGGTATTGCAATACCTGACAAATGGAAGTGGCCTAAAGAGCGCGTTAATATTACAAATGCCTACGAAGGCTTTATAGCATGGGGAAGCCAGGATAATCTCGCTCTTAGAGCTGAAGATGGTGGATGGTATAAGGAACCAGCTGCAAATTCAGTTTATGGAGAATAATATTAAAACTCTATTATAGTTAAATTTAAGGAGGGGTGTTCACGTGATGTGAATGCCCCTCCGCTTTTTTAGTTATATAAGAGTTTAGAAAGTGTATTTTGTATCGGGGAAGAGATACCAATCAAGGTAACTATTGTGATTCTCAGCCCATTCTCCGAATGAATGGCCAATAGTTGCATAGGCTCCAAACATTGCAACCTTGCCGCTTTCTGTCTTCTTCTTGTATCCTATTTCGTAGCCCTCAAGTGGGTAAAGGAAATCTGCCTGAGGAACCATCAGTCCCCAGGGGAGATCCTTAAATGATGGTACAAAGTACTCATGTAAAACCTGTGCCGACTTGAATTGCTCTGTATGAGTTTCCCAAACACCTCCATTGTAATCAGTAATGATAAATGGATCGAGTGTATCGAGAGTGAAGTTGTTGAGAGTAGAGCCATCCTTGAAGTTTATCACGTAGCTAAGAGTGCGAGTGGCACGTAACTGATAATCGTCACCTGTGCTGGTAGATACATTATACTTTTTTCTCTGGAAGAGTCCGTAATCGGCACTCATGTTAAACGCCATTGCCCAGTGTGCATCACAAAAAAGGTTAAGTACAGCTTCGCGGTTTTTTCCCTCAATGAGGAAATCTGTTTCCTTGTGGAAATACAACATCTGTGTATTGATTCCATCATTAAACGATTTTCCTGTAGTGGTATATACACTATCGATGTCTTGGAACCTGTAGCCTACCAGTCGTATACAACTGGCAATCATTTTTGATGCTCCAACAGCCGATATTGTCACGTTAATGGTAATCTGTTTCTCTCCTGTACGTTGCTGAGATATGCGAAGCACCAAGTCGTTATAGTCATAATCACCTGGTTCAGGATAATTCTCCTCAAAAAGGTAGGTGTAAGCTTGGGGCTTGAACGATGCTGCAGCCTTTCCTGTTGTGGCGTCTGTGAAGTCAATAGATATTTGCGACGATGGGAATGATGTTACCGTAAGGTTCTCGCTATCATCAACCAAAGCTGCATAAAGAGTAGTCAGCTGATAAGGTACATTAATAGAGAGTACACCTGATTGACCGCCAGAAACATAAATCTGACTCATTATCTCTGCATTTAAATCAGAAAGAGGATCGGCAGTATATACGCGAAGTTGTTTATAGCTTGCCCCCGATGGAACCTGATATCGCAGGCTTTTGCTCTGTGATAATTGCCACATGTGTTGTTGGTCTACGCTATCCACTGCAGAGTAATAATGTATTAACTCTTCATGTTTTTTCTCATCGTAAACGTTCTTTTCACACGATGTTATTCCAAATGATATGGAAATACTTACTATTGTGGAAATAATCAGACTTTTGCGCATAACTATATCTGTTTTTGTGGCCAAATTTACAAAATAATCTGATAAGTAATGCATATTTTCCAAATATTTACAGATTTTAACCCATAAATAGATACAACTATTAGAAAAAAGTGGTAACTTTGCACCCGAAAATCGATATAGTTACGTAACAATTTTATTAAAGTCTATATGAAAAAGTATTTGATAGCAGGGGCATTGGCTCTTATCTGCAATGTAATGTTTACCAGTTGTAGAGAGGATTGGGCGCAATACGATTCTATCGAAGAAGCAAAGAAGGCCCAATTCGCAGAGAATTTTGAGAAGTTCTACGGTCATATCAGTCCCACACAGGACTGGGGCTTTGGCAATGCTAGCGTTGCCGCAACTAGAGCTATGACTCGTGGAAAAGATGACAACTCATGCGGTGATTGTATCAAACCTGATATGCCCGCATTCCCAAATTATAGTACTCAGTATCCTAATTATACTACTCCAGCACCAATCACTGATGGAGAACGCGCTTATGTAAAGAACTGGTTTGAGACTCATCCTGGATTTACGGGCGGATTCGATATCAGTAACTTCTATATTCAGCATGTTTGGGGTCAGGCAAGCAAGGAGTATAATGTTTACTGGAATAGATTTGACCAGAACTACAAGAATAACCATCCTGGTGCTACATCTAATAATTATCGTGATGATTTTGTAACCACGGCCACTATGGATTACCTCTGTGTGGGTGATGGTATGAATTATACTCATGCACTTGATTTTAATGCTAACGATGATGGAACAAACTGGAAACTTGTATATATGCAGAATAGCTCAGCATTGAGTTTCAAGTACCACAGCAGCTGGAGTAGCGAGGAGTTCAAGTACTTCAAGTGTGCTGAAATTGAGGTGCCTGGCAACTGCTTTGCTGATGGTCAACCCAGAATAGGATGGTATGTTGGCTTGTGTTGCTATGGTGAGAAGTATGACAATGGCGACCAGAAGTTGAACTATGATATGAAGGTACAGCAGTATGCTGACGACTGGATTCTTAAGGTTGTTCCAGGTAATGGTAGTACCTCAACTATAACAAAAGAAACCAAATTAATGACTAAGAAAACTGTCTTAGTTCATAAGTGGGTATTCTGTGAGGACCTTGGTAGTTCTGCCAGCAATAAGGATTATGACTATAACGACTTGGTATTTGATGCTAAGATTATCGACGAGTGCAAGGTCCTGAGAGATGCCGATGGTAACGAGTACTCTTATACTGATGATCTTGGTCATGTATATTATGCAGAGGTAACTCCTTTGGCAGCAGGTGGTGAGCTGACAATGAAACTTGGTAATATCAGTTCTACAGTTCATGGAATGTTTACTCCAGCTACAGCTGACAATGTTTTGATTAATACCTGTCGTTTTAATGAGGATTTTGTTACTCCTCATGTAGAGGGAGTTGCAGGAAATACAGCAAAAATTGACATTGCTACAGTTGATGAAGCTGCAATCAATAATATCGATGTGATGGTTCGTACCCAGAGCGCAGTTTACGATCTTTCCGCATATATGGGAGAGGCTCCACATAAGTTGTGTGTTCCAGTTGGTACACGTTGGGCTTATGAGCGTACCGATATTAAGGATGCATACACAGGTTTCGAAGCCTATGTAGGAGGTGGTGCAGAGCCTTGGACTACTACCGGAGTGGAGGATAATCTTTATCCTCTTGATGGTGTTGCCTACGAGATGAAGACCTATATGGTGGGTAAAAGCTCATATTCCGAAATCAGCAGTACGTCAGAAACCACATACAGCTATACTTTAGCTGATGCTGTAAACGAGCATATATGGTGGAGTGATGTTACTGGTAGCACCAAGTTTATAGAATGGGGTGGTTACGTTCCTGTATCAGCTGACGATTTAAATGCTGCTGAGATTGGTAATGGAACTATTATTCGTTTCTATTTTGCCTGTGAGAACGATTATATGATAAAGGCTACTGATAATACTTGGGAAGAATTTGAGCTTGATAACTCTGGTTGGTACAAGAATTATATTAGTGGCAATGCCAAGAATGGTTATGTAGAGTTTAAGCTAAATACCACCACAGCAAACCGCTATAAAAAGAATGGTCTTATCATCCAGGGAACAGGAGGTGTTACTGCTCTTGCTTTAACTTATGATAATAGTCAGAAGAAGGCAGATGAGGTTCCTGCAACCCCAGAAACAATATGGACTGGTTCGCAGAGTTTGGCATGGAATCTTGATATTCAGATGTCTAAAGATAAGTTTGCTAATGCGACAAGTACCAGTAAGATTAGATTTACTGCTACAGCTGGTGAAGGTTGGTCACAGATACATATTAAGAAGAAACTAAATCAATGGGAGGTTGGAGACATTGCTCAGGTATGGGCTTCAAATCCTAATGATTGGCCAGGTTCATGCGAATTCACCATTGGTGAGTATCTGGACGTTTTGCAAAATAATGATATATGCATTCAAGGTGGTGGTCTCATCTTAACTAAGGTGGAACTAATCCCATAAATTTTTGATTTTTCAAAACTCAAAATAAGACTTTAATAAATTGTTGGGGAGGGCATCTGCGGGAGCAGGTACCCTTCTTGTTTTTGGACAAAATGAGCGTGATTAAGGATTATTAACAGTAAGAATCGTTAACGGAACACTATTTTTCGTATTTTTGCAGCGTGAAAATGAGTAATTTGGTTTTCACCAAATACTTTGCATCAAATACTTAAACAAACTAAATTAAGGAGGTGAGGGTCTACGTGAGTAAACGCTCACTTTTTTTATTATTGACGATAATTGCTTGTTTATATCAGAAAAATGATGTAACTTTGCACGCTGATATGGTACTTAATTGGATTTGGGTAGGTTTTTTTATCATCGCTTTTGTTATTGCTGTGATAAAATTGGTATTCTGGGGCGACTTCGATGTGTTCCCAGCCATGATGGATTCTACATTCTCTTCGTCAAAGACAGCCTTTGAGATTTCGCTGGGTTTAACTGGCGTGCTCTCACTTTGGCTTGGTATCATGAAGATTGGCGAGAAGGGTGGAGTAGTAAACGTTTTGGCAAAGCTACTGAGTCCTATCTTTACCAAACTGTTTCCTGATATCCCTAAGGGTCACCCCGTTACTGGCTCGATATTCATGAATATCGCTGCCAACATGCTTGGCCTTGATAATGCGGCTACTCCACTTGGATTAAAGGCTATGGAACAGCTGCAGGATCTGAACCAGAAAAAGGATACTGCATCAAATCCAATGATTATGTTCTTGGTACTGAATACCAGTGGACTCACGTTGATACCAATTTCCATATTGGTGTATCGTGCTCAGATGGGTGCAGCACAGCCTACTGATATCTTTATCCCGATCCTGCTTGCCACATTCTTCTCTACCCTGGCAGGCATCGCCATCACCAGTATCTTCCAGAAGATAAATCTGTTTAATCGTACCATCATGCTCACCCTTGGTGGGGCTGCCTTGGTGGTTGCTGCTGTTATTTGGGGATTTGGACAGATGGACTCTATACTGATGAACAAGGTTAGCACCAGCGCTGCTAATATCATGCTGATGCTTATTATCATCGCTTTTATTCTGGCAGGTGTACGTAAGAAGATAAATGTATATGATGCGTTTATCGAGGGAGCCAAAGAGGGATTTACTACTGCTGTCCGCATCATCCCTTATCTGGTAGCAATACTTGTAGGCATCGGAGTGTTCCGTGCTTCAGGAGCTATGGATATGCTGATAGATGGCATCAAATATGGTGTTGAGGCTTGTGGCGGAAATACCGATTTTGTAGGTGCTCTGCCTACTGCGTTGATGAAACCTCTGAGTGGAAGTGGTGCCCGAGGCATGATGGTTGATGCAATGACAACCTATGGTGCTGACTCATTCGTTGGTAGATTGAGTTGTATCTTCCAGGGTTCTACTGATACCACATTCTATATTCTTGCGGTTTATTTTGGTAGCGTGGGTATCGTGAAGACACGTCACGCTGTGGCTTGCGGACTGCTTGCCGATTTGGCAGGTATCATTGCAGCTATCGCAATAGCATACTTATTTTTTGGATAAACAATGGCAAATCTGAAATCATTAGCAAAAGACACGGCTATCTATGGCCTTTCAAGTATCGTTGGCAGATTCTTGAACTATCTGCTGGTGCCACTCTATACGCACTATATGCCTAAGGATTCGGGCGACTATGGCATCAGTACAAATGTTTATGCCTACACAGCTCTTATTCTTGTAATCTTGACATTCGGTATGGAGACAACCTTGTTCCGATATGCCAACGATGAGAGATATAAGTCGGATACCGTTTTCTCAACAGCTTTTGCTACAGTTGGTTCGCTCACGGCAGTGTTCCTGTTGCTGATATTCGGCTTTATAAGCCCTATCAGCAATGCTTTAGGCTATGCCGAGCATCCTGATTATCTGCTTATGATGGCAGTTGTTGTGGCTCTCGATGCCATTCAGGCTCTGCCTTTCAGTTATCTCAGATATCAGAAGCGTCCCATTCGTTTTGCATCTCTCAAGATGTTGTTCATCCTCATTAACATCGCTTTGAACGTCATCTACTTTGTGTTGCTGGGCAAGACGTCGGTAT
The DNA here is from genome assembly GCA_902800365.1 of uncultured Prevotella sp. Lineage (GTDB taxonomy): Bacteria > Bacteroidota > Bacteroidia > Bacteroidales > Bacteroidaceae > Prevotella. Next base: position 25,506 of record CADCEF010000030.1, read on the forward strand.
TCTACGTGTTCTTTATCAACCTGTTGTGTACAGGTCTCGTAACCTTCTTCTTCCTTCCTGATATGTTTCGCATCAAGTGGAAGTTCGACGGAAAGCTGTTGTGCGATATGTTCAGCTACTCATGGCCCATATTGATTCTTGGTATTGCTGGTATTCTGAACCAGGTGGCCGATAAGATTATCTTCCCGTTGGTTTATCCTGATGCAGCCGATGCTAATGTGCAGTTGGGTATCTATGGCTCGTGTGTAAAGATTGCGATGATTATGGCCATGATTACCCAGGCGTTCCGTTATGCTTACGAGCCTATCGTATTTGCTAAGAGTAAGGATTCTGATAAGACGCAGTATTACGCTTCGGCCATGAAGTACTTCATCATCTTCACGCTGCTGGCTTTCCTCTGTGTGATGGGTTGGATGCCTGTACTTAAATATATAATAGGTGCCGACTATCGCGAAGGTCTTGGTGTAGTGCCGATTGTGATGATGGCTGAGATCTTTATGGGTGTATATTTCAACCTTTCTTTCTGGTACAAGCTCATCGATAAAACCATCTATGGTGCTTGGTTCTCGCTAGCTGGTTGTATCGTGCTCTTGGCAGTCAACATTATCTTTATCCCCCAGATGGGTTATTGGGCTTGCGCTTGGGGCGGACTTGCTGGCTATGGCACAGCAATGGTACTGAGCTACATCGTGGGTCAGAAGAAAAATCCTATACCATACCCAACAAAGGATATCGTATTATATTTCATTGCTTCTATGGCTCTCTTTGGCACGATGAGATGGTTTGCTGTTAATACCGAATGGCCTGAGTGGGCATTGTTCATCCTCAACAACTTCCTGATTTGTGGCTTCGTATATAGAATTATCAAGTGCGACATGCCATTATCAAGTCTCCCCGTTATTGGTAAGAAATTCAAGAAAAACTAAATAAGATTATGAAAAAGCTTTTTATTACTTTACTTGCCGCATGCGCCCTTACATCAGCTAAGGCCGATGAGGGTATGTGGACATTGTACAACCTGCCAAACGCCGTCTACGAGACGATGAAGCAGGAGAACTATCAGTTGCCTTATGGAGCTCTCTATTATGGCGACGATGCAGTTAAGAATTGCGTGGTTAACTTTGGCGGATTCTGCTCTGGTGTGGTAGTTTCTCCTGATGGACTCGTATTTACCAACCACCATTGCGGTTTCGAGGCTATCCGTAGTCATTCTACTGTAGAGCACGATTATATGCTTAACGGATTTGTGGCAAACTCTTACGAGGAGGAATTGCCCAATGAGCGTCTGTTCGTTAGCTTTATGATTGAGCAGAAGGATATTACTTCTTATCTCGACTCATTAGGTCTTAATAAGTTAGCACAGGGCAAGCGCTCTCGCTTCGTAGATTCTGTAGAGAACGCAATGAGTAAGGAGATACGTAAGCAGGATCCTACACTCCGTGTTGAGATTAAGCCTTTCTACGAGGGTAACCAGTTTTTTCTCACTACCTATCGCGACTATGATGATGTTCGTCTGGTATTCGCTCTGCCTAAGTCTATGGGTAAGTTTGGTGGCGAGACTGATAACTGGATGTGGCCTCGTCAGACTTGCGACTTCTCTGTATTCCGTATCTATGTAGATCCAAAGACAGGTGGTCCTGCCAAGTACTCTAAGGACAATGTGCCTTATCACCCCAAGAAGTGGGCTCCTGTATCGCTGCAGGGCTATGTTCCTGGTTCGTTCTCTATGACCATCGGCTATCCTGGTTCTACCAACCGCTATCTGTCAAGCTATGGCATCCGTGAGCGTCGCGATGCAGAGAATGAGCCACGTTATAAGACTCGTGAGGTTAAGCAGAATATTATGATTCGCCATATGCGTGCTGATGAGGCCGTACGTATCAAGTACGATTCTAAGTATGCCCAGAGCTCTAACTACTGGAAGAACTCTATCGGAATGAACAAATGTATCGATTCCATCGGCCTTATCCAGCAGAAGGCTCAGTTCGAGCAGAAGATTCGTCAGTGGCAGGATTCAACAGGATTCCTGAAGGGAAAGCTTGATTTCGACCTTTTGGAGCGCTTGTATGCCAAACAGTTCAAGGCTGTTAGAGCTCTTACCTACTTCACTGAGACCTTTGGCGGACGTAGTGCCGATGAGCTGACACGTCGTGCCTATCGTGCTCACAATGGTTCTACCGTAAAGGGCGATGAGAATAAGCCCAAGAGCCAGTACATTGAGTTTGCTGATAATAGCGATGAGTGGGATGAGGCTACCGATAAGGAGGTTCAGGCAGCTGCCATGAAGTTCTATCGCGATCAGGTTGAGGATAAATACCTGCCCGACTTCTATCAGGTGGTTGACCGCGACTTTGGTGGCGACTATCAGAAGTATATCAACTATCTGTTCAAGAAGTCGCAGCTGATGAAGAACGGCAAGAAGATCTATATCAACAAGAAGAGCTTCCAGAAGGATCCTGGTGTGGCCTTTGGCGAGAGCCTTAACAATACTCTGTATGCTATCGTAGACGAGGCTACCGAGGTTTACGATTCTATCGCTATTCAGGAGCGTTATCTGTGTGCTGCTAAGTTGCGCATGGAGGAGGATATGCCTAATTATAGCGATGCCAACTTCACCATGCGTCTTAGCTACGGTCAGGTAGGCGAGTATCTGTTGGCAGGCAAGCCTTCAGGCTATTATACCGCTGCAGAGAGTATCGTTGAGAAGATGAAGCAGGGCGAAAACGGCGTTATCGACTACGAGGCCGAGCCTATCATGAAGGAGTTGCTCTCAGTTAAGGACTTCGGTAAGTACACTGATAAGACCACAGGTAAGATGCACCTCTGCTTCCTGTCGAATAATGATATCACTGGTGGTAACTCTGGTTCGCCAATGTTCAATGGCAAGGGCGAGCTCATCGGTCTGGCCTTCGATGGCAACTGGGACAGCCTGAGCTCTGACATCTTCTTCGACAAGCAGCTGGCTCGCTGCATTGGTGTCGACATCCGCTACGTGCTCTACATGATGGAGACCTGGGGCAAAGCCGACCGTCTTATCAAAGAGATTGGAGCAAAATAAAAAAACTGTAGACAACTCTTTTCTTGTACAAAAATTATCTTGTACGTTTTGCTGCCACACTGCCACCAACGTGCTTTAAACACCCTGTTTATGGGCATAATAGGGTGGTGGCAGATGGGTGGCAGTGTGGCAGCAAAATACACAAAAAATAATCTACGCGGAGAATATGGCAGGAGAAGAAACCATCACGGGATTGTTTGCTTGATTTCTTCTAACGAATTGGCGATTCTTATATAATCGCTCCACTCACCGCGAATCATGCCTTTGGCCTGAAGATCATCCAGCAGGGCAATCAACTTATTCCAGAAACCTTTCATGTTATAAAGGATAACGGGCTTGTGATGATAACCAATCGTAGCTGAGGCTGCAATGGTAAACATCTCGTCGAGCGTGCCGATACCGCCAGGCAGGGCGATAAACGCGTCGCTCTGGTCCATCATCAGCTGCTTGCGGTCAGTCAGGTTGTCGCATGGAATCTCAACATCTACATAGTCGCTGGTACGACCAGACTCCTCAACCTTAGTTGGCACCACACCAATGGTGCGGCCTCCAGCCTCTTTAGCTGCTTTAGCCACACACTCCATCAAACCTTGGTTCACACCACCATATACAATGCTGTAACCATTCTCTGCCGCCCACTTACCCAGTTCTTCAGTCATAGTAAAGAACTCTGGGTCAATCTGCTGATTTGCTGAACAAAAAACACATATTTTCATGATGTTTGCAAAATTACAATTTTTTTTGTATCTTTGCAAACGATTAAGGATAAAAAAATTTATTATGCGAAAACTATTTTTATCAATGGTAATGAGTGCATGCGTTGCAACAGGGTTTGCACAGAAGACATTAGTTCTCTATTATTCAGAGAATGGTACAACCAAGACCGTAGCAGAA
>CADCEF010000031.1 GCA_902800365.1 uncultured Prevotella sp.
GTATGAGGGGCGCCGCTCGGCTTTCTTGCCTTGCAAGCGACCAAAGGTCGAGCGGCCGCTTGGCTAGTCCAAGAACCCTCAAGTGCAGGTCTTTGGCTTTGCTACATATTCATGCAACTCGTTGCACCAAGTGCTGTTACGATAGCTGTAGCTACAGATGCTATAATCTGTACTATGAATTTTATAGTTTCACGTTTAGTCATGGTATTAATTTTTAAATTTTATCATTTTTGTAATACTCTCCGAGCACTTTACGCTCGGGGAGTTCACAAGGAGCGGGAGTCATCCCGAAGTGTATAACATTCCAAGTCACGAGGCGATTGCTAATTTGAAGAGGTTGTGTACTTGGTTGGAGGTTTTGAGGGAGCGTTACAACGACAGATACGTCGTTGTTAAAAGAGAAGTCTTGGCAGAGCCAAGCGGCAAAGCCGAGCGCTCGACTACGCTCGGCATGACAGCGCGGGTTGAGGAACCCATCCGAATAAACAGTGGGTATCGCAGCCCACAATTAAATAAGGCTATTCATGGGAATGCGAATAGCAATCACATGACGGGCTGCGCGTCCGATATAAGGGTGAGTGGCATGGAGCAGGCGCTACGTTATGCAGTGATTCTTCTTGATTATGCAGATGAAAGCAAGCAGGAGTTTGATGAATTGCTTATCGAGAAAAATTGCTATGGGGCGATATGGTTGCACTTTGCGGTGCGGCCCAGCAATAATCGAAGGAAAATTTGTTTCCTTAATGCATAATCTCCTACGTTAATGAGAGGGTGTGCCTATTTTGACACACCCTCTAGTATGAACTCACGGGAAAACTCCTGTGAGTTTCTATTTGAAAAAGACTGAAGTTCTGTGCGTTGATTAGCTATCATACTTTCTTTTTTTATGGTTGCCACCACCACCGCCGTTTACAGACTTCAACTCTTCCTCGTTCAGAGCGCGTGGACTCTCTTTTTCATTCTTCTTTACCATAATCTTAGAATTTTTAATTGTTAAACTTACTGTTTTATTCTCTTGTCGCTCAAATATTTATTTTAATTTCCAAGATATTTCCCGATTTTTTCTCTCACTTGTAGCGACAATCGCCCCCAGAGGCGACAAATCAGGCCAATACCTTCAAAATCTGTCGCACAAAAGAGACAGACCCTGCTGTGATATTCCGCCCCAATTTTGATGTCTCAGTTTTGACACAGGGTGTTTTTCTTGATAATCATTTGGTTATCACGGCGAAATGATGTATATTTGCAAACGGAAATCTCAATAATTAATCATAAACATATGAAGAAAATCTTTATTACGCTGTTGATTGCTATTTTCGTTATTCCTGCTACTTGGGCTATTGAGCCTGATAGTATCAGAAAGAATTTGGCCGATATGGATTCGTTGATACATATGGTAGAAACAAACTATGCCGGATTTCCTATTATCATGAAAAAGGGGTTTGACAAAGACTACCTGACGATGAAGGCGGATGTTGTTAAACAAACATCAGATGGAAAGATGGATATACAGCAGGCCGTTTGCGAATATTGCTATTGGTTTTTCAGTAAGTTCGACGGGCATGTGTATGTTGACTGTCAGACGTTTTTTGATAACTATTTTACCAAATGCCATACCCGCTATGCAGAGCTGTTTGAATACTCGCCAAAGCCTGTGTCATGTAAGGTTAACGGAGATACGTGGCTTATCAGAGTGCCATCGTGCAACGGAAAGAATCCTACCCACCAATGGCTGAAAGATGCTACTCAGCAATATCTGCAGTCGGGGTGCAAAAACCTGATAATTGATGTAAGAGGTAATACAGGTGGCGGTGATGAGATATGGGAACCTATCTGGCCGCTGCTATTCGACCATCAGCCTGCCATAAAGGAATATACGCTGTTCAGAAACACTCATAAGAATCTATCATTCTACAAGCGAATATTGAACGAATATCCTGATGATGATATTGCAAAATTGATAATAGACAACTGCAGTAAAACTCAAGACGAAATGGTGAGCTTAGATGATGATACCGAAGTGGAAACTTACCAAGTATCGCCATTACCACAAAAGGCTGCCATAGTGATTGATAAGAATACGGCCAGTGCAGCCGAGACATTGGTGAGATTTGCCAAGATGTGTTGCGACACCACACGAACCAAGGTATATGGCAAAGAGAATACATGGGGTGCCCAGAATTCTGGTAACATTATAGGAACTCCGTTACCAAACAGCAAGATATGTGTATATTATCCTACATGTATCTCGTCGTTGTTCCTCAGCGAAAATTCGAATGGAAGTTCCGGCCTCTCGCCTGATGTTCGTATCAATCTGCCATTTCCTAAGATGCTTACTGATAATTGCGACGAATGGATACTATGGATTGCGAATAATCTTTAATCACTTACCGTAGGTCACTGGTTCGCCATCGGTTTTTAGGACGTCGGCGAACTGTTGTGGGGTGATGGTTACGGGGCCCTTCATGAACTCGGGAACATTGTAGCACTTCATAAACTGACGATGATAGTCGGGGTCGGCACAGGGCAGCTCAAAGGGCTTGCTCTGGCGGCCCTTGCTGTCTATATGGGCAAAGAAGGGGCGGGTGTAGTTGCCATCGTAGCGGCGCGAGCTGAACATTACCCAGCGGCCGTTGCTGCTCCAAGAGTGATAGCTCTCGGTATCGGGCGAGTTGAGGGCTTTGGCGGGTGCCGCATGCATACTGCGGAGGTCGAGCATCCAGAGGTCGGCATCGCGATGCCAGATGTGGAACACGCCATACTCGGCAAGGGTGAACATAAGGAAACGACCATCGGGCGACACGCGGGGCAGGGTGGCACTCTTATCCATGGCGGCGGCATCGAAAACAAGCTCGCGGGGTGAGAACTCACCGGTCTGCGGGTTGAAGCGCTTGCGGTAGATGTTATACTTGATGGAGTATGAACGGGTGATGACCTCGAGGCCCTTATCCTGGATAGAGTCGGGGAACTCGAAGTGGGCGCTGCAGTAGTACAGCTGGGTGCCATCGGGGCTCCATGCGGGGAACACTTCGAACTCGGTAGAGTCGTTCTCGATGTTAACCACGCGGTTGTGCTCTACATCGTAGGCGATGAGGTCGCTGGCGCTATCGAAAACCTCGATCTTATTGGGATCGGTGGTGTGGAACGTCTGATGGGTAGAGTTAGTGGAGTAGACGATGAGTGGCAGCGTGGGGTGCCATGCGGGATAGACTCCGGCAGAGAGAAGCGAGTCGTGCTTCATGTTAATCTTGCGCAGCTTGCCATCGTAGGCCACAACGGTGCCGCCAAGGTTCTGGCGGGCGTGGAACTGCATGCGCTGGGGATTGTACTGCTGGTAGCTGTGGCAGTTGATGCACTGGCCTGAGAGCTCGGTGCTGCACAGCATGTTATCGTAGATGACGCTCTCGGAGAAATTCTCGAGGCAGCGCTGCGATATGGTGAGCTCCTCGTAAGATACATACGAGGGTGAGATGAGGCGGTAGGAGATATAGGGGTCGATAGAATCGGCCGAGACGTAGATGTTGAAGGGCTTGTAGAGAGTCCACTCGCCATCGGTCTTGATGAACACCTCTACCTTGATGGCCTTGCCTATGGCATCGGCCACAAGTGCGCGCCAATCGTCGGCGTCAATCTCTATCTTATTGCCGCTGCACACTATCTGCTGATTAGAGGTGGTGAAGCGGGCCACCATGGGCTTGGCCGCATCGCCATCGCAAAGGAAATTAAGCGGGGCGATGTTCTGTGGTACGGTTACGCCGCAGTAGTCAGGATAGATGGCGGGCAGCTGCTGGCTCTTGTTATACTCTGTGGGAACGCCACTGCCGCAGGCGGCAAGCAGCAGCACGAGGAGCAGAGAAAGGGATATGTTACGTATAGACATGATGAATCAGAAATAGGTGATATCTTTAAGGAAATAATACTCGTAGAAATAGGTGTGGCCGAACATGGGGTAGAGGGCGGCACGTACCCTCTCGATGGGCTGACCATCCATCTGCTGCAGCTGGAGCATGAACTGCTGATAGGTGGCCTTGACATCGGAACGGAAAGTAACGGTGTTTACAGCGTCCAGATGTTGTATGTTGGCAAAGAGATAGGCGGCCTCCTGGATGATGCGCGGTATCTTATCGTGAGGATGAAGGCGACCGTACTGTACGAAACGTGGCCAGAAGAGCTCGGGGTCGCGCGTCCACATGGCGGCAAGCACGGCGTTCTCCTGGAAGTAAGGATCATCGGAATCGAGCTCTGCCAGCTTATTCATTATAAACTTCTCGACATAGCCCTGATCGCTGCCCAGGCGGTTGTCGTACTGCATCATGTGGGTAATGGGAGCCGTCTCGGGAACCTTGGCTATTTGGTCGGGGTGGTCGATAAGATTCTGGAAGTGGTTGGCCCAACCGCCGAAGAAGGTGGTGGCGCGCAACTGATTCAGGTACTTGCGGGCGGCATTATACTCGCCGTTGAGCAGGGCGCAACGTGCCATATACTGCAACAGCTCGGGGCGCCAGCCATACTCCACACCATCTTCCATGCAAAGGCGGTGGCAATCGTTAACCAGTCCGAAGTTGTAGTACATCAGCTTTCCTATAATATGATAGGTATATACGGGCAGCGGGGTGGCATACTTGGCCGAACCTTTAGGGAACTTATACATCCCGTCGCACTGAAGACCCATGCGACTGAGGGCGAGGTTGTGCATGATGACGATGGAGCGTGTGGGCTCGGTGTCCTGACGTGTACCCTCTTTGACAACACCCATCCAGTCGAGGCGCTCGATGCAGTGCTGCATGCGCAGCTCGTGATGGAAGTTGGCGTCGCTATACCAGAAATAGACGGTGAGACAGATGCCAAAGCCAGCAAGGGTGCTGAGTGCAAGGCGCAGCTTGCCGTGAAGGCGTTCGGGCAGCGAGATGCTCCAGCAGAGCACCATGGCAACGAGGAAGAGCAGCAGCAAGCCGTAGGGGATATAATAGAGTGGGAACGGCTCGCGGAGAATGAACACAGGCAGGGCTGTGGTCCATGCATCGGCAAGGGCCGTCTGGTAATACACATAGCGGTAGAACAGCAACGGTATGGCTGCGATGCAGAGCAGGGCTACGGCCGAGAGAACAGCGCTTGAGGTGCGGCTGCCCTGAAGGCGCCACGACCACAGAGCCATGAGCAGTACTGCTGCAAGACCGTAGGCACCAAGCAGCGGATAGCCCACAGCAACGGTGACAACCACATAGGGCAGGCGGAAACGCTGAGGCAGCACGCGGAACAGCCACAACAGGGCCAGCACGGCCGAGGTGCCGATGACGGGTGCGTAGAAATAGCCGCGAAGCTTGAGCATATAGTGCCAGTAGCCAAGGTCCATATTTGCCACAACCACAAGGGCTGCGGGTATGAACATCAGGGCATGGTACTTATCCTGAATGCGGAATGTGCGCTTGGTGAGCCACATGAGCAGCGCCACCCAGAGGCCGTAGATAAGGGCTCCGAGCCAGGGGTAATAGAAATACTGCGTGAAGTAGCTGGCTACGTAAGTGAGGAAGCCTCCTGAGGTAACCATCATCTGCTTGAAAAACAGCGGGGTAGAGAGGAAGAGATTGAACTGCTGGATCTTCCAAAGCAGATCGCTCTCGAACCATATCAGGGCTATTACAAGTACCAACGGGCCTGCCAGCCATGATGCTATAGATAGGTATTTTTTCATCGTAATGTTTATAATTTGGCCGCAAAGGTACAAAATAATAATTGAAAATTGACAAATGATAATTGATAATTAAAAAAAAGTGTTATCTTTGCACGAAATTTAAATCAATTAATTCAAAACTAACGTATGATAAGGAAACTATTGTTATGTGTGGTGTGCGGAGCATTCACTATGGCGAGTGCCCAGAAGACACCTGTGTGGAGAGATGCTGGCGTGAACCAGCAGAATCGTTTGACAAGGCATGCTCACTTCTTCGGATTCGAGAATGCCGAGAAAGCCAAGGGCGACAAAAAGCAGTCGGACCGCTACCTCTCGATGGAAGGAAAATGGAAGTTCAACTTCGTGAAAAACCATCAGGATGCGCCTCAGGGATTCTATGCCCTGAAGTACGACGACTCGAAGTGGACCGACTTCCCCGTGCCCGGACTGTTTGAGATAGAGGGCTATGGCGACAAGATATATAAGAACATAGGTTACGCGTGGTGTACCACCTTCAAGAACGACCCTCCATACATCGGAGAGACCAACAACTACACTGGCTCGTATCGCCGTACATTCGAACTGCCCGCCAACTGGAAAGGTCAGGAGGTTTACTTCTACGTGGGTAGCGCAACAAGCAATCTGAGCGTGTGGGTTAACGGAAAATACGTGGGCTACAGCGAGGACTCAAAGGTGGCTGCCGAGTTCAACATCACAAAGTATCTGAAACCCGGAAAGAACCTGATAGCAATGCAGATTATGCGCTGGTGTGATGGTAGCTATCTGGAGGATCAGGACTTCTGGCGCTTTACAGGTATCGCCCGCGAGGTGTATCTGTATGCCACACCAAAGGTTCACATTCAGGATGTGTTTGTGAAGCAGGACTACAAGCAGGGCAAGGGTTTGCTGAACGTAGATGTGAAACTGGCTGGTAAGGCTAACCTTGAAGCAAGCCTATACGATGCTGAGGGAAATGCAGTGGCCGAAGGTTTGAAATTTAATGCTTCATCTTTAATATTTAATGTACCTAATGCCAAGCCTTGGACCGCTGAGACACCTTATCTGTACACACTCGAGATTGCCGTTAAGAAGGGCGCCGAGACCACTGAGGTAGTAAAGCAGAAGGTGGGCTTCCGCAATATTGAGATTAAGGGCGGACAGCTGCTGGTGAACGGACAGCCAATACTGATTAAGGGTGCCGACCGCCACGAGCTGGATCCCGACGGTGGCTACATCGTGAGTGTAGACCGCATGATTCAGGATATTAAGATTATGAAGCAGCTGAACATCAACGCTGTTCGCACATGTCACTATCCCGACGATCCACGCTGGTATGAGCTCTGCGATGAGTACGGAATCTATCTTACTGCCGAGAGCAATCTGGAGAGTCACGGTATGGGCTATCGCGAGCACACGCTGGCCAAGAATCCTGCATTTGCCAAGGCTCACATTGAGCGTCAGGAGGGTAACATGATGACCTATAAGAACCACCCGTCAATCATCGTATGGAGCCTGGGTAACGAGGCTGGATACGGACCAAACTTTGAGAAGGCATACGACTGGGTGAAGGCTTATGACAACACCCGTCCATGCCAGTTTGAGCAAGCACGCCACGACGGCAAGACCGATATCTTCTGTCCGATGTATATGGGTTACGAGGACTGCGAAAAATATGCCCAGGGCGACAATCCACGTCCGTTGATACAGTGTGAGTATGCCCACGCCATGGGTAACTCGATGGGCGGATTCAAAGAGTATTGGGACGTCATCCGTAAGTACCCCAAATATCAGGGTGGTTACATCTGGGACTTTGTTGACCAGGGATTGCGCGACAAGAGCAAGATTACAGGTAAGGAGATCTTTACATACGGTGGCGACTACGGACGCTATCCTGCTACCGACCACAACTTTAACTGTAACGGTATCATTGCCCCCGACCGCCGACTGAACCCACATGCACACGAGGTGCAGTACTACTACCAGAACGTATGGGTAGAGGACAAGGGACTGAAGGACGGTAAGTTTGAGATTTACAACGAGAACTTCTTCAAGACACTCGACGACCTTGAGTTGGAGTGGTTTGTAGGCGGTGCTGCTGCTGGTGGGCATCATCATGGTGGCAATCGTCCTGCAGGCATCACATTCGGTCATGGTGGCAAGATGGACATCAGCGGTATCGCACCACAGCAGCGCAAGGTGGTTACATGCGAGGAGATGCAGAAGATTATTACAAAGATGATGGGCCACCACGGCGACCAGGAACTGTTTGTAATCTTCCAGTTCAAGGCCAAGGATGCTCAGCCACTCATCGAGAAGGGACAGGTGCTGGCTCGCCAGCAGTTCGTGCTGAATCCTTATCAGTATCCAGTACTGAAGACTGAGAAGGCAAGCGTGGAGAAGGAGGAGACAGAGAGTTATGTAAAACTGGATGCTGCAGGCACTACGCTTACCATCGGTAAGTGGAGCGGATGGATTGACTATCTGGATGTAGACGGAAAACCAATGCTTTGCGACCATCAGTCGATAGTGCCTGAATTCTGGCGTGCTCCAACCGATAACGACTACGGTGCAGGATTGCAGCATCGTCTGGGTGTGTGGAAGAACCCACAGTTGAAACTGAAGGAGTGCAAGGTTGACGGAAACACCGTTACATCTACCTTCGACATGCCAAACGTAAAAGCAACATTGGTGATGACTTACACACTGACAGCCGAGGGTGAGGTAATAGTTCGCCAGCAGCTTAAGGCTGACAAGGATGCCAAGGTTGCACCTATGTTCCGCTACGGCATGCAGCTGCAGATGCCTAAGGAGTTCGATGCTGTAAGCTACTACGGACGCGGACCGGTTGAGAACTACATCGATCGTAACTCGAGCGAGTTCATCGGATTCTACGAGAATAAGGTGGCCGATGAGTACTACTCATACGTTCGTCCACAGGAGAGTGGTAACCACACAGATATCCGTTGGTTCCGCGTGTTTAACGCTGAGGGTAAGGGACTGGAGTTCTACAGCAACGCTCCAATGGAGGCAAGCGCACTGAACTTCCTAACCGAGGATCTGGACGACGGTGCCACTAAGGACAAGGTTATCGGACGCCACTCAGGCGACTTGATTGAGCGCCCATTGACTCAGGTTCACATTCAGCAGCGCCAGATGGGACTGGGTTGTGTTAACTCTTGGGGAGCATGGCCTCGTGCTGAATATCAGATGCCATATAAGGACTATGATTTCACATTCGCAATACGTCCGATAAAATAATTTGTGCGATAAAAATGCACAAAATATAGCAAAATGTAACCATCTGAGGCTTGATTTCGGTCAAAAAGTATGCCTCAGATGGTTATTTTATGAATTTTTAGCCAAAAAGGCTTGGTGCGTATCTTATAAATTATTACCTTTGCATCGGAAAATTAGATGGATTGATATGAAGATGAGAGAAAAAGTAACAATTTTGCTGATCGCCCTGATGATGGGTCCGATCGTTAGCTACGCAGAAGAGAATCAGGTCACCAGTGAGTGTGACACCACTTATATCAAGCTTGATGATAACCGTGTGCCCATTACTCACGTGAATCTTACATACGACGAGCTCGTAGAGAAAGTTGGTGAGCTTGAGACTATTCTGGAGACCGATGAGTTCCAGCTTTATGCTGCAGGCGATTACACCTACAAGGTTGTGGGCGGTATCGTTACATCTATGGCTATCCAGATACCTGACGACAAGAACGACAAGGTGGTTTACAATCAGATTCTGAATACCCTGGCTAAGAGTAACTCACTGAAGGATACTCATAATACAGGCGGTAACTATTACCAGTATGCCAACTTCCAGATTCAGTTTGACGACTTTGAAGGTTATGAGAAACTAACTTTCTCGGTTATCGAGTAAGCGACAGGTAATACCCTAAGCGGTATAGTTTGAAAACCAAGAGATAAGGGCGGGATCCACAGAGATTCCGCCTTTCTATTGCTCCAAACATTCGGTGCCAAAGGCGCATGAGCCACAAGATGGCTGAGATGTGTATGCCCGATACCAATGTGAGCAGGCGGGAATAGCCGCGCAAGTCGCTGCGGAACTGGTATAGGGTGCGCAGATTGCGCTCGGTTTTCAATACGTAGTCGGGGTTGGTCTCAAACTCGGTCATCGTCACAGGATTGTCGATGTGCAGAATGGCTGCGTTGCTATGTTTGAGGTGCTTGCCGAAAAGCACATCCTCGTAGCCGCTCTTGGTGAATCGCTCGTCGAAAGGATTCTGGAGGAACACATCGCGACGGATCATGAAGTTGGTTGAGCGGAACTCCTGATAACGCTGCTTCTGTCGCTTGGCAGCCGTGTGATCGGCTTCGGCAGCCTTCTCGTAGATGTATCTTAGGTTGCTGCCCATCTGCGGGTTGTCGGCCACAGCTATGCCCCCGTTTATTACATCGTAGTCGTTATCTATATATAATAAATATGTACGTAGGAACGAGGGGTTGCTTATTTCCACATCGCAATCGATGAACAGGAGCCAGGGATAGCGGCTCCTTTCGGCAAGGAAGTTACGTGTGGCGGCACTACCGGTGTTGGTGGGCTTTACGATATACTGGCAATTAGGCATGTCGTTTATGGCCTCGTTGCCCCTTACTACGTCCTTGAGAGGCGAGTCGTCGTCGGCCACAATAATCTCGTAGTCTACGTTAAGTTGCTGGGCCTGAGCGGATAGCTCTTTTACCTGCTTAACGCAAACAGAATTGTAGATAGGAATTAATATTGATATAGCCTTATTGCTCATTACAGTGTGCAAAAATAAGCATTTTCGGTCAGCTATCGATGCTTTTCTACCCAAAAATAGTTAAAAAAGCAATAATAATCAATGTTCAATGTCTAATTGTCAAAAATTAGTCGTAACTTTGCACCCGCTTTTACGAGATAAGAGCATGAAATTCAATTTATTAATTAAAAATTAAAGATTTAAAAAATGGCAACAAAAATCAGATTGCAGCGCGGTGGTCGCAAAGGTTATGCTTTCTACAGCATCGTAATCGCCGACGCTCGTGCACCACGTGATGGTCGTTTCACTGAAAAGATTGGTACTTACAACCCTAACACCAATCCTGCCACAGTAGACCTGAATTTCGAGCGTGCACTGTATTGGGTAGAGACAGGTGCTCAGCCCACAGACACTGTACGTAACATCCTGAGCCGTGAGGGCGTTTACCTGATGAAGCACCTGAAGGGTGGCGTAAAGAAGGGCGCTTTCGACGAGGCTACATGCCAGAAGAAGTTCGACGCATGGAAGGCTGACAAGCAGAATGGTCTGGCCAAGATTGCTGAGGCTGAGGCTAAGGCTAAGAAAGAGGCTGCTGCAGAGGCACTGAAGGCTGAGAAGGCTGTTAACGAGGCTATTGCTAAGAAGGTAGCTGACAAGAAGGCTGCTGAGGCTGCTGCTAAGGCTGAGGCAGAGGCTGCTGAGGCTGCTACAGAGGAGGCTGCTGCAGAGGCACCCGCAGCTGAGGAGGCTCCCGCTGAGGCATAAAGCTTGAAAATAGCAGAAGACAAAAAATTAGCTCCACAGAAATGTGGAGCTTTTATTTTGTCCAGAAGTCAAGGTATTGCTTGGCTACCTTATGGTAATCGTGGTGCTTACGTACGTATTCCACACTTTGGCGTTTCAGTTCGGGAATACGTTCGGGATGAAGTACCAGTTGTTCCAACTCGTGAAAAACACTATCGTAAGTGGGTTCTACGTTGATTATCGGGCGTAGCTCGTTTTCGTTTATAATCTCGTAGTTCTCGGGCTCGCCACCACCAATGCAGATGATGCCCTTCGACATGGCCAATAACGGGTTCATCGATGGGGTGTAGGCATACAGCTGGTCGAGTATGGCATCGCTGCCTTCCATCAGTTTCTGGTATTGTGCAAATGGAACCGATTCTACCTTTACCAACTGCATCTTGTCGGGATGCTTCTGCTGTACATCCTCAGCAGCACGTAGCATGATGTCGGTACCCTTGTAGGCAGAACGCTGGCGGTTGATGCCGATAAAGATAACTGTTTTAGACGCCTGAACCTTATCGGTATGATAGCTGTCGGGCATTTTAATAGGAAAGGGGATAAAACAGGTTTTGTTGGCAAACCTGGGATGATAACAAGCCCAATACTCATAGAGTCCGGCTATGATGCCGTCGCAATCGTTGGCAATCATTTTGTTGAGTTGCTCTTTGGTGGTGCCGAGCCAATCGCGCTGGTAGTAAACGGCTTCGGCATCTGTGCGCACTTCATCGCCGATGTTGAAGTCGCTATAACGTAGCGGCTTATCATACGTGCATGTGTGAACCCAATAATAGTCCATGCCGAAAGCGCCAAGGTATACCTGCTTGTTGTGCTTGCGCAGATAGCGATAGAACCAGAATAGTCGCTCGGCCTTCAGCTCGAAGAACAACGGATTGATGAGTTGTACTACATCGTAGCCCCTCAGTTTAGGGAGCAAGGCGTAGAGCTTGGCCATCAGCATTAAGCCGCCTAACTTGCCAGGCGTACGAGCCACGTCGATATCGCGAGGGTAATCCTTCCAGAAGTCACCATTAGAAATAACAGTTACCTCGTGCCCTAACTCCCGCAATCCCTCAGCCAAGGTAGCGTGAACGTTGCTATATTCGCCTACTAATAGTATTTTCATAGTGCAAAAATAAAAGAAAAATAATAAAAAATGCTATGTTTGCTACTTATTTTTTTTGTATATCGGCAAAAATGTAGTAACTTAGCGCTCAATTATGAAGATTTCTGTAGTTGTACCTGTTTATAATGTGGCCCCATATGTTTGGGATTGCTTGTGGTCTGTGGGCCAACAAGACTATCCTGATATGGAGTGCTTGATTATAGACGATTGTTCTACAGATGGAAGTATGGCTGTGGTTCATGACTTCCTGGCGCAGTATAAAGGGCATGTGGCGTTCAGAGTTATTTCGCAACCAGAGAACCGTGGCTTATCGGAGGCCCGAAACATAGGGTTGGAACATTCGGCAGGCGATTTTGTTTATTTTCTTGATAGCGATGATAAAATGAGCAGTGGTTGCATCAGTTTGCTGGTCAATGTTCAAAAGCAGAAATCGGCTGATGTAGTAATTGGCGGACATCAGTTTGTGAGGCACGATGGCAGCACCGTCAACGTTATTCCTCTGACTCGTGGCAATATCTTTCTTGCCAGCGAGAAATATTGGCCGGCTATTGCTTGTAACAAATTAGTGAGCAAGCATTTCCTCGATCAGAATCATATCCGTTTTACGCCTGGTATTTATCACGAAGATATACTTTGGACCTATCAGCTGCTGTTGCATAGCCCGAAGATTGCCTTTTGCCAGGAAATTACCTATTATTACTTGGAGCGTTCATCATCGATTATGAATACCCATAGTCAAGCTGTGATAGATAAACGTTACGAATCTTATAAGCTGATTCTTGATGCGATGAAAGCTGAAATGCCAACGGATCTTTGTTTGTATACCGGTGCACTATTGCTGACGGAAAGAACCGCACGCATGATGGCATGCGAGATGTTGCTGCTTAACCAGAAGGACAAAGCACGCTGGCTGTTTGACTTTGCAAGAAATCAGATCAAAATACCACTCGGATGTCTCATTTCTTCATCTGATGTACTGATGAGCGATAAACTGAAACTGATATATAGGCTGTTTCCTCAAAAGTGGGCTTTTGGCATCTTCTCACTTTTCTATTCCCATCATAGGTAGCATTTTGAGCAGTAATAAGAGGCCGGCTTTTGTGCCCGACACTTTTCTGAACCAGATATACTTGGTGGTATAATTCTTATTGGGCAATGGGAACAATCCATAAGTTTTCAATGCGTCAATTCTCTTGAATAATTCCTGTCGTGAATGCGTTAGGGTGATAATCTTATAGATGTAATCCATCGTAAGTTGCGCCACTCTTCTTTGCATCGCATTGTGTTCGGGTATAGGCAGCGTCTGTGCTATCTGGGAGAGATTCTGTATGATTTTCAAGTGGTCGTCCAAATGTCTTTGTGTCATATTGTCATCGTGCGTAATCGAATCGGGATTCACTCTGTAGAAATATGCCTGAGCACTTGTTTTCACTACGTTATTGGCCCTGATGACAAGTTGGGGCTTAAACTCCTCGTCTTCAACACACACGATGCCTGGTGTAAATGCTAATGTGCCCCGGATGCTCTTCTTAAACAGCATGCTCCATACCGTACCGAAGATGTTGTTGTTCTGCAGATACTCTGTTCCACTTACGGGAGTGCTGTCGGTAAGCAACTTATTAGTGGCTTGACCTGATGTGAAGTCGAATTGTACAAGGTCAACATTGTGATGCTGCTTGATAATTTCGATACAATGCTCATATTGTTGTGGTATCAGATAATCGTCGGCATCAATAAACTGGATGTATTCGCCGTTGGCGCAGTTCATTCCTGTGTTCCTGGATGTGCTTGCGCCGCCGTTTTGTTTTCGTATGTAGATAATTTGTTCCTGATACGCATTCAGCTCGTCGATAGGGCTGATTTCTGAGCCATCGTCAACCAGAATAATCTCTCGTTCATCTTCTGTCAGACTCAGAGCCAGAATACTATCTAAACACGTTTTCAGCATAGCGATGGGCGTGTTGTAACATATAATAACGAAACTTACTAAAGGCGAATTTTGAGTTGTTGTCATACAATATGGATATTTTTGAATGCAAAGTTAATAAAAATATTGTAGATATGTAATTTTTTGTTTACTTTTGCGTTTGATTTTATAGAAAATGGCGAGAGAAAACGACGAAATATATAGCCACGTGCTGAAATTTACGGGGCTGTTTGGCGGAGTACAAGGACTAAACGTTTTGATAGGTCTTGTACGCAATAAGTTCGTGGCGCTGTTGCTGGGCCCTGGAGGCATGGGACTTGTGTCGCTCTTTAATACTACCGTCCAACTTATTTCGCAAGCCACACATCTTGGAATTTCGTTCAGTGCCGTACGCCATATATCGGAATACTATGATACCGGCGATATGGAGAAAGCTGCACATTACGTTAAGGTGGTGCGTGGCTGGTGCTTGCTAACGGCTCTGCTTGGCATGCTATTGTGCGTGGTGTTAGGTCCGTTTTTTAGTAATACCACCTTTGCATGGGGCAATCACACGCTGCATTTCATTCTGCTTGCTCCTGCCATCGGCATGATAGCTGTTACGGGTGGCGAAACGGCTATACTAAAAGGTCAGCGAAAGCTTGGTGCCTTGGCTTTGGTACAGATAGTGGCTGCCTTGGCATCGCTTGTGATATCGATACCTATCTATTATTTCTTCTGGCAAGCTGGTATCGTGCCTGTAATAGTGCTTATGGCATTTGTAACCATGTGTGCCACATTGTGGTTCTCGCTACGCATATTCCCCTTGCAGCTGAGTGGTGCCCGCGGCATACTTGGCGAGGGAATGGAGATGGTTAGACTTGGCGTGGCATTTACGCTGGCTGGTATCGTGGGTAGTCTGGCAGAGATGGTGGTCCGCTCGTATCTTAATGTGGTGGGCGATCTTGATGTGCTTGGTCTTTATAATGCCGGCTACATGCTCACCATTACCTATGCCGGTATGGTGTTCTCGGCGATGGAGACCGATTATTTCCCCCGACTATCGGGCGTTAATAACGATATCGAGGCAACTAACTATACGGTGAACCGCCAGATGGAGGTGTCGCTGCTTATAGTGGCACCGATGCTTACTGTGCTCATAGTTTTGCTGCCGGTGTTGATTCCTCAGCTGTTTACAAGCGAGTTCCTGCCCGTGGTGCCTATGGCTCAGGTAACGTCCTTGGCCATGTTCTTCAAGGTTCTCACTCTGCCAGTGGCATACATCACGTTGGCGCGCGGATATTCTATGGCCTATCTGATGTTGGAGACGGCTTATTTTGTGGTGTTTGTGCTGCTTGTAGTGTTGGGTTATCAGCATTTGGGATTGCTAGGTACAGGTATAGCCATCACTCTGGCACATGTGTTCGACTACTTGATGATAAACCTGTATGCATATAAAAAATACGGCTACCGCTTTTCGGTAACCGTATCTCGTTATGCTGTTGTTTTGCTTTCTTTGGGATTCCTCGCCTACGCTTGCACCATCATTTTTGATGGCATCGTCTACTGGATTGTAGAACTTATCGTTGTTTTGGCGAGTGGCCTGTATTCATTGCAGATTCTCAGAAAGAAAACGCATCTGTGGCAGGCCCTTATCCGTAGGTTGCGCAAAGGTTAGAAGCGGAAGTCGAGCTCGCAAGTAACCATGTTGTAGTCGTGCTTGTCGCTTGCCATGCTCTTATCGTTGATGCGAGCATATTCAGCGTGCAGCTCGAGGCTCTTGGTGAATTTGTAGTTCAAACCGCACTCATACGATGTCTTGGCTGATCCCCATTCCTTAGCAGCACGATAGCACTGATAACGAGCCTTTGCGTGCAGCTTACCCTTGATGAGAGGCACGATACCAAAGGCATACCAACCATCGGCCTTGTCGCCCAGATCCAGGTTTGCACCATAGCCCTGTGAGTGCAGATACTCAGCACGGAATGTGTACTCGTCCTTATCGTACTCAGCAGAAAGGGCATAGCGGTTCTTCTCGCCAACACCAGCGCGGCTACCAGTCCATCCGAAGGCACCGATACGAAGGCCTTGGATAGGCATTACCCAAATACCGCCGATGATATCCTTGCGATTGTCCTTATCCTTGGTGTTGATACCCTCACCATTGTAAACACCTACCTGGTAGTGCAGCAGCTTGCGACCGCTTGCGTTTGGAAGGATGTCACCAGATACCTGGATACCGATATCACGACCACCTGATGACTTCTCACCGGTACGATCGCCGAATCCAGAGAGGTTGTTGATTACATCAGCATAAGCACGCCATCCCTGAGTGATGGGGTGGGTTGGGTTCTCGAATGTGAAGGCGCGCTTGAACTGACCAGCACGAATCTTGAACTCAGGATACTTGCGCCACTCTGCATAGAGGTCAACCAACTGTACTGTAGGCTCGCCTGGACCCTTCAGGTTTGTACCCTGAATCTGTGCGCGCCAATCAAAGTCGCCGATCTTACCATCCAGAATGAAACGGGCCAAGCGCAAATTGAAGGTGTTAGAATGATTACCCTCGGGGTCCTGACCCTGATATTGCAGCATGCCATAGCCGCTGAATTTGATGTTCTTTACCCAAGCAGGTACCTCAACGGTAGCTTTCTCTGTTGTTGCCTGTGTTTCTTCAACTTCTGCGTTTGTTTCTGCGCTTGCAGTGCAAACCGATGCGATAAGCAATGCAAAAAGCCAAGTAAATTTCTTCATAATTCTTTTAGTTTAAATTAGCATGGCGCAAATATAAGGATTATTTTCTAATAATCCAAATATTTTTGTCCAAATGTGATATTTTTATTTAACGTTTTGTCAGTAAAACTACATTTTCCACGTGTGGAGTGTGTGGGAACATGTCAACTGGCTGTACCTCTGCTACCTTGTATTCGGCATCCATAGCTTGCAGATCGCGAGCCTGTGTTGCAGGGTTGCACGATACGTAAACAATTCTGTCGGGTGCAGCATTCAGTATTGTTTTTACTACGTCGGGGTGCATACCGGCACGTGGAGGGTCGGTGATGATAACGTCGGGGCGGCCGTATTCTGCTATGAACTCATCAGTCAGAATATCCTTCATGTCACCCGCAAAGAACAGAGTGTTCTCAATACCGTTAACCTCTGAGTTAACCTTTGCGTCCTCGATTGCCTCAGGTACATATTCTATACCTATAACCTTCTTGGCTTTCTTAGCTACGAAGTTGGCTATCGTACCTGTTCCTGTGTAAAGGTCGTAAACCAGCTCGTTACCGGTAAGTCCGGCAAACTCGCGAGCCACGCTGTAAAGATGGTAAGCCTGCTCGGTATTTGTCTGATAGAAACTCTTAGGACCAACCTTGAACTTAAGGTCCTCCATCAGCTCAAAGATATGGTCGCTACCCTTGAACACCATGATGTCCTGATCGCCGATAGTGTCGTTACACTTCTGGTTGTCGAGATACATCAGTGAGGTGATCTGTGGGAATTTGTCAGCAATATGCTGTAGCAGCGCTTTTGCCTGATTCTCGCTCTGAGCGAGTGCTTCGCTTGAAGTACGATCGTAGTGGAACTGGAATATCACCATCCACTCGCCACTTGCGCTGTTACGGATGATGACATCGCGCAGCAGACCTACCTGAGCACGAAGGTCGAAGAAACTCAAACCATGCTCCATGGCATAGTCGCGCACCTCGTTACGAATCTGGTTGTGCAGGTCGTCCATCAGCCAGCATTTCTCAATGGGCAGAATCTTGTCGAAGGCGCCTGTAATGTGGAATCCGATTGCGGGTACATCTTTCAGGCTCTGACTCTCGTCGTTTGGCAGGGTCTGAATCTGCTCCTTAGTAAGGTATCGCTTGTTAGCGCAACCAAAGTCAAGTTTGTTGCGATACTCCTTAGTATGCACCGAACCCATGATGGGGCGGAACTCTGGCAACTCAATTTTTCCGATGCGAGTAAGCTGGTCTTTCACCTGCTGCTGTTTGAACTTAATCTGCTCCTCATATGGCAGGTTCTGCCACTTACAACCACCGCAAACACCGAAGTGAGCGCAGAATGGGGTCGCGCGTACATTACTATATTCGCAGAATCTAACTACTTCGCCCTCGGCAAACGAGTGCTTTTTGCGGCGAATCTGTACGTCGCATACATCGCCGGGCACGCAGAATGGAACAAACACCACCATGTCGTTCCAATGGAACAAGCATTTGCCCTCAGCGGCAACTGCCTCAATCACAACACCCTCAAGGAGTGGTAATGGTTTCTTATTTCTTGCCATATAATTCTTATTTTGGGTGCAAAGGTAGTGCAAATCGAGCGAAAAACCAAATTTATTTGGGTTTTTCCGAGATGTAGCCTACTTTCGAGCTTGCTCAAAGTTACAAAATAAATATCAAAATCCCATGGTAATCCGCGTATTCCGTGCCAAAAAAACAAAAATGTAAGGTCGACTTTACAAATTTTGTCTTTTTTTCTTGCAGAATTGATTGGATTTTAGTAATTTTGCAAAATCTAATCCAAAATAATTTATCATCAACATAATAAGTAATTAACGTATGAGTCAGAAAAGAGTTTACCTCTTCGGTAATGGAAAGGCCGAAGGAAACGCAAAAATGCGTGAGGAGCTTGGTGGTAAGGGTGCTAACCTTGCTGAGATGAACCACATTGGTGTTCCTGTTCCTCCAGGTTTCACAATCACCACAGATTGTTGTAATGAGTACTATCAGGTTGGTCAGCAGAAGATTATGGAATTGCTGAACGACGACGTGATGGCTGCCGTGAAGCACATTGAGAACTTGATGAACTGCAAGTTCGGTGATGCCCAGAATCCTCTGTTGGTATCAGTTCGCTCTGGTGCCCGTGCATCAATGCCTGGTATGATGGATACTATCCTGAACCTTGGATTGAACGACGAGGTTGCCGAGGGTATGGCTAAGAAGACTAACAACCCACACTTCGTATACGACTCTTATCGCCGTTTCGTACAGATGTACGGTGATGTTGTGCTCGAGATGAAGCCCGTTAACAAGACCGATATCGATCCATTCGAGGAGATTATCGAGAAGGTTAAGAAGGAGAGCGGTGTTGTTCTGGATAAGGACCTCTCAGTAGAGGACCTGAAGAAGCTGGTTCAGCTGTTCAAGGCTGCTATCAAGGAGCGCACAGGTAAGGACTTCCCAAATGATCCTATCGAGCAGCTCTGGGGCGCTATCTGCGCTGTATTCCGCAGCTGGATGAACGAGCGTGCTATCCTGTATCGTAAGATGGAAGGAATCCCCGACGAGTGGGGTACAGCCGTATCAGTTATGGCCATGGTATTCGGTAACATGGGCGACACATCAGCTACTGGTGTATGCTTCAGCCGTGATGCCGCTAATGGTGAGAACCTGTTCAACGGTGAGTATCTGGTTAACGCTCAGGGTGAGGACGTTGTGGCTGGTATCCGTACTCCACAGCAGATCACAAAGATCGGTTCTCAGCGCTGGGCTGAGCGCGCAGGTATCTCTGAGGAGGAGCGCGTAGCCAAGTATCCTTCAATGGAGGAGGCAATGCCAGAGATCTATGCCGAGCTGAATGGTATCCAGGATAAGCTGGAGCACCACTATCACGATATGCAGGATATGGAGTTCACCGTACAGGAGGGCAAGCTCTGGTTCCTCCAGACACGTAACGGTAAGCGTACTGGTGCTGCTATGGTTAAGATTGCTATCGACCTGCTCCACGAGGGTATGATCGACGAGAAGACTGCCATCCAGCGTTGCGAGCCTCAGAAGCTCGACGAGCTGCTGCACCCAGTATTCGATAAGAAGGCTCTCTCTGCTGCTAAGGTTATCGCTCAGGGTCTGCCTGCATCTCCAGGTGCTGCTTGCGGTCAGATTGTATTCCACGCTGACGACGCTAAGGAGTGGCACGAGAACGGACACAAGGTAGTACTCGTACGTATCGAGACCTCTCCTGAGGATCTGGCTGGTATGGCTGCTGCCGAGGGTATCCTCACCGCTCGTGGTGGTATGACCTCTCACGCTGCTGTTGTGGCTCGTGGTATGGGTAAGTGCTGCGTATCAGGTGTTGGTGCTCTGAACGTAAGCTACAAGGATAAGACCGTTGAGATCGACGGTGTAACATATAAGGAGGGTGACTTCATCTCTCTGAACGGTACCACCGGTCAGGTATATGCTGGCGAGGTTCCAACAAAGGCTGCCGAGCTTTCTGGCGACTTCAAGGAGCTGATGGACCTCTGCGACAAGTACACCAAGCTGCAGGTTCGTACCAATGCTGATACTCCACACGATGCACAGGTAGCTCGCGCTTTCGGTGCTAAGGGTATCGGTCTTACACGTACCGAGCACATGTTCTTCGAGGATCAGAAGATTGTTGCTATGCGTGAGATGATTCTGGCCGACAGCGTTGCCGGACGTGAGAAGGCTCTTGCTAAGCTGCTGCCTTATCAGAAGGCTGACTTCAAGGGTATCCTCGAGGCTATGGACGGTCTGCCCGTTAACATCCGTCTGCTCGATCCACCACTCCACGAGTTCGTTCCCCACGATCAGGCTGGTCAGGAGACTATGGCTAAGGAGATGGGCGTAAGCTTGGATGAGATCAAGCGTCGTGTTGACTCACTCGCTGAGAACAACCCAATGCTGGGTCACCGTGGTTGCCGTCTGGGTATCACATTCCCTGAGATTACCGCTATGCAGACCAAGGCTATTCTCTCTGCAGCTTGCGAGCTGAAGAAGGAGGGTAAGAACCCAATGCCAGAGATCATGGTTCCTCTGATTGGTACTATCAACGAGCTCAAGCAGCAAAAGGAGATCATCCAGTATGCCGCTAAGGAGGTATTCGCTGAGTATGGTATCGAGGTTGAGTTCGAGATTGGTACAATGATTGAGATTCCACGTGCTGCCCTGACAGCTGATCTGATTGCTTCAGAGGCTCAGTACTTCTCATTCGGTACTAACGACCTTACCCAGATGACCTTCGGTTACAGCCGCGACGATATCGCTTCGTTCCTGCCTGTTTACCTCGACAAGAAGATTCTGAAGGTTGACCCATTCCAGGTACTCGACCAGGAGGGTGTAGGCCGTCTCATCAAGTTCGCCGTTAAGGAGGGTCGTGAGGTTCGTCCTGAGCTCCGTTGCGGTATCTGTGGTGAGCATGGTGGTGAGCCTAGCTCAGTTAAGTTCTGCGCTAAGATTGGCATGAACTACGCTAGCTGTTCTCCATTCCGTGTGCCCATCGCACGCCTCGCTGCCGCCCAGGCAGCAGTTGAGGAATAATTGGAACACTCTGATTATCAATAGATTGGGTGTAACGTCCTTAAAAACAAGGGGTTACACCCATTTCTTTTGAAATACGAAAATCACGATAAATGTGATGAATTAGACGCCAAATTTACAAATAGTTTACAAGAAATGAATAGGAGGTTTACAAAGGATTTACAATGAATTTACAAAAATAAAAACGATGGCGACATTTAAAGCGATGGTCAGGTATCAACGACCTGATGGATTCTACACGGTTTATATTCGTGTCACTCATAACTCAAGGATTCAATATATCAAAACTGATAAAATTGTTAATCAGAAAGGAATTGATAAAAACAAAACTGTTACGGATCCTTTTGTTTTAAAGTACTGCGCAACGAAGATTGCTCAGTACACGGAGATGATAAATAAGCAGGATATTAAAAGTTGGGATGTTAAGGACGTTGTAAGTTACGTTGTTAATGGTTCTGCTGACATATGTTTCTCTGATTATGCTCGTGAATACCAATCAAAGATGATTCAGGATGGTCATGCTCGTAATGCACGAACGTATGAGTTGGCTTACCAGAATCTGGAACGATATATAGGAACAACTAAGGTTATGTTCTCTTACTTAACTTCAACTGTAATTACCAGATGGATTCAATCACTGTCTAATACTGCGAGGGCAAAAGAACAATATCCGATATGTGTTCGTCAAATCTTCAAGCAGGCCTTGCTTGATTATAACGATTACGATGCAGGAATTATCCGTATAACATCAAATCCATGGCCTAAGGTTAAGATCCCAAAAGCAGACACCCCACAGCATAGGGCTATTACAATGGAAGCATGTCGAGCTTTTTTCTATGCCCCTCTTCCTGAGAGCGATAGAAAATTCCCTCTGGCTGAGCTTGGACATGATGTTGCTATGTTAATACAGTGTCTTGCCGGTATAAATACAGTGGATCTATATTACGCAGAAAAAAAGAACTACCATGACGGTATTCTTGGATATGAGCGCCGCAAGACAAGAGAAGCAAGAGCTGACAATGCTTGGTTTGAAATCCGTATTCCGGATATTGTAAAGCCAATTGTAGACAAGTATCTCGATAAAACGGACTCAGAGTATCTGTTTTCTTTTCACACTCGTCATAGTTCATATGACAGTTTTAATGCGAATGTCAATATAGGAATTCGTCAGATTTGCGAGAAAGTTCTTAAATTGAATAAAGAAGATTACTACAGTGCTTACACGTTCAGACATACGTGGGGTACTGTTGCACAAAATGAGTGTGGTGCAACTTTGGAGGAAGTAGACTTTGGACTGAATCATGCTCATAAAACCAAACTGGCTCGAACCTATGTAAAGGTTGATTTTACTCCTGCATGGGAGTTGAATGAAAAGGTGGTTGAGAAATTGTTCTTCACAGAAGATAAGACAACAGCAAATGTTAATGAAGAAACCAGTGATTTCTTCCGTTTCTCGGCAAAACAGATGATAAAGGGTACCCTGTATTTCAAAGGTAAAGTTCTTGCAACTATCGAAGATATTGGTTTTAACAATGTCGAGGAGGTAATAGCTCATTTGATGAAGGAACTCCCTGATACTATTCCACCACGTTCAATGGTCCAAATACGAATAGAGAATAAGGATAAGGGACAGAAGCAGGACTACACTCGAATGGTGCATTAGTTTTCTGGTAATATATTAGAAATAGAAAGAGGTTAAATGACCTCTTTCTATTTCTTTATCTCCAGTATTCCATCAATTTCGTGTTCAACAAATGGACCTTCTTTGCATTCCAGGAGTACGGCTGGTTCTATGCACTCCAATCCATGCCAAACATTCTTTGGAATGTCGACTCCGTACCGGCCATCTTCATGACTAAGGGTGTATGATTCCAATATCTCACCGTTATCGTTATAAGTAGTTACCTTCACTTTGCCCTTTAGGATTACGAAAGTTTCGTCCTTTGTGGGGTGATGATGTACTGGGATAAAAGTACCTGGCTCCAATGCATTCAGAAATCTATGACATTTGTCATCAAGACTCTGGTGGAAGTTATAGTTCATTCTAAGTCTTGGCGACTTCTTGGCTTTCTCTGCCAGTACATTCATTAGTGTATCGTCTATTATCTTCATAGTCATTGCTTTTTCTTTTGAATATCACGATAGTCTGCGAGCAGATTCCAGATTCCATCCTCTGATAGAACTCCGCGTTTTAGATCTGGAGGAAGAATTCCTGCTTCATCAGCAGCAAAGTCCTGCTTCCACAATTCACTGCTATAGTATTTGTTGAGTTCGGCAATATCCTCTTTAATAGTCTTCTGGTAATTAGTAGCCCCATCCTTGATGGCAGCTAAGGCATTATTGAAACGTTGCTCCATCCACTTGATTCGCTCAATTTGTAATAGCTTGCAAATCGGGTCCTCTCTGATAATCTTTGGTGCAGACTCTCCTGCCAGTACAAGCACTTTCTTGCCATTGCGATAAATATGTAGCTGGCGAGAACGGACTACGGCAGTCAGTTCTGAATCATCCTGTATGGCTAT
Source organism: uncultured Prevotella sp. (assembly GCA_902800365.1). Classification (GTDB taxonomy): domain Bacteria; phylum Bacteroidota; class Bacteroidia; order Bacteroidales; family Bacteroidaceae; genus Prevotella. The sequence goes on from CADCEF010000031.1 coordinate 24,052, forward strand.
CCATAGAGAATGATATTGGCCATCCTTTTCGAATAGCTTGCGTTGCAGGTGCGAGCACATGTTTATCGTATCGATGGTTATCATACTCAATCAAACATTTTCTTCCAAATCCACAAAAATGTTACAGCACCAACAACACAGAATACGAAGTTGGTGAGATAACCTTTGCCAAGTAGTTCTATGTTCAGTAGATGGCTGATGAATGTTCCTACATAACTGCCAACGATGCCTATGACGAAGTTCATGCAGCATCCTTTGCCCTCACCGCTCATAATGCGGTTGGCAATGTAGCCGATGAAAATACCTGTGAGTATTGGCCAAGCGGTAAAATCTGCAATGTGTTCTAACATAACGATCTATTCAATTTTATTTTTTATAATCACGTCGCAAAGATACGTATTCTCTCTGTTTTATCATGTTTTTGCTCCCAAGATTAGAATACTTTAAGAAAACAATGGTGGATATAGTCTTGTCTTGTTTGGAAATAATGAGATCTTGTTGTATTTTTGCGCTCAGGTTTTGAGTTCTGATCTATCTAAGAAAAAAAGAAACTGAAGTGAAATATAATGGTTATGAAAAATTTTTTTAATGAAGAAAACAGCAATATTGAGGATATGATCTACAATGCTGTTAAACGTTATTTTGATGAAAGATTCCCAAACCACATGATGAGCCAATTATTAGAGGATGATGGCTACTACGATAGTGGTGAGTTGTGCAAACTGCTGCACATTTCCGTAACGAGCCTTTGGAGGCGTGAGAAAGAGGGACTATTGACTTGTCATTTAATTGGTGGCAAAAAGCTATATTCAAAGAAAGAGGTTCAAAAGTTGGTTGAGTCTGGCAAATTGGCCAAATATAGAAGAAGGAACTGATATTTAATGGGGTGGGACAGGAGTTGGCGTTGATTATTTTATTTCCAACCTTGGTTTTACGGGATCTGTAAGCCGGATGATGTGGTCATACTCCACATTCGTCACGCCTTTCACGTTCTTGAAAAACTGCATGGTTTCTTCGAGAGTCTTGTTTTTAGGCTTCTTAAGAGCCATGCCATTAATAATATTATAGTCGTAGATAACCTCGCATTTGTATTCTTCTATGGCTTTCTGTAACGGCTCTTTGCCAATCTCCATGTCGTACATTACAAGGAATACGTTGGGTGAATGTTCTGGTTCATACTTGTGCGATTTCATTGGCGCCGATACCTCAACAGCCTGTTTCGTCTTGCATGATGTCAGAGCGATGAGTGCTATTTGAACCAATAGTATCAACGGAAGTCCATACTTGAACTTTTTGTGCATGGTTTTATGATGCCATGTTTTCATGCCAAGCCAGGCGCCGACGCTACCTCCGATAATGGCCAACAATAGCAACGTGGCCTCAGAAATGCGCCACTTGCCCTTCATGGCTTTGACTTTGTCAATACCATAAACAATTAAGGTCACAATGTTTATTGCTATCAGATAATATAACAACGTTTCTGCCATTGCCTTTTCTTTTGATTTTCACAATAGTCAGAGAGCAGATTCCAACTTCTTTATGACTTTGCAGGGATTGCCCACTGCAATGGAATTCGAGGGAATATCTTTTGCCACTACGCTTCCTGCGCCGATGGTTACGTTATCGCCAATGGTTACACCTGGTAGTATGGTGACACTGCCGCCAATCCATACGTTATTGCCGATGCTTACAGGTTCAGCCCATTCTCTGCGGCTGTTGCGTTCCACAGGATCGGTGCTGTGGCAGGCTGTGTAGATGCTGACATTCGGACCTATAAAACAGTCGTCGCCAATGGTGCCCACACTAATCTGCTTGCCGTAATCGCAGTAGAAGGGCTGGATAATTAATATCTCATCGTCGGCGATGTGTCCCAATAGACCTCTCAGAATCTCCCTTGCTTTTTGTTTCTCCGACGGGCGCAGCAGATTATAGTCGTGAATTATCTCCTTCACTTCCGTCAGTTCTTCAATCAGTTGCGGGTCAATAGCGGAATACACCTCGCCTGCCAACATCTTTTCTTTCTCAGTCTTCATAAATACTCATATTTATTCTTCTACCTCACAATGCATGAATCCCATTTCTTTGGCCTTTTCCTCGTTCATCAGGAAGTAGATGGCCTCGCCCTCGTTGCAGAGTTCACCTTTCGAGTTCGTTATTTCTGCACTGATATAGGCCAGATTACGAACCTGCTTCGTAACCTTTGCCCTGATAGTCAGCTCGGGCTCAGTCGTAGGAACCGCCTTGCGGAACTTTACATTCAGCTGAACGGTATAGCCGCTTGTCTGTAACTTGCGAGTGACTACCCAACCGCACACTTCATCGATCAAAGTACTCAGAATACCACCGTGCATGGTATCTACCCAGCCCTGATAATTGTGCTCAGGATGCCAGGTGCTCACAATATAGTCGCCATCCTCGTAGAACTCCATATGGAGTCCGATGGGATTGTCTGGACTGCAACCGAAACAATTATACCCCTCATGGTTGCGCCAAGGGTTTATTATTTTCTTCATTTTATATATGTATCCTTATTTTTTGCCAAAGGATGGAATTACGTATACAGGTTTCTCTTCATGGTGAGTACAGTCATGATGGTCGCATGATTCTAAAGAATCCTTTAGTTCGCCATTTTGATAAGACCTGAGTACATCATCCACTTTGCCATGACAACCTCTGATGACGGTGATACCGTGGGCTGACAGCTTGTTATATGCACCCATTCCCATGTTACCAGCAAGCATCAGAGTGATTCCCATTTCCTGCATGACTGAGGCAATGTTTGACTTGCATCCGCATCCTTCAGGAGAATCCAAACGTTCAAAATTCTGCACTTGATTCTCATCATCAAGTGTTACTATGGTATAATAGGCACAGTGACCAAAGTGGTCATCGACTATATTCTCACGTGTAGGAATAGCTATTTTCTTCATCATAATTTCAAAAAACATATTAATTATCACTGCAAAGGTACTGATTTATAATTGATTATTTGTACATTTGCATCCATCTTTACAATACTTTATGATTTATCAATTTGGCAGATAATTGTGAGAAGTGCAAATTGAGTGCTAAATATAATCAGAAGCCCAATTCGTTCTTGGGAAAATTTTCCCACGTATTATCGAATTTTTTTTTGCTCTGAGTAAAATTACTCATCCCACTGAGTAAAATTTTAGATGTGTTATTAAGTACTTGATTGTTAGGCGATTATAGGTTTGATAATTTTTAAAATAAAGAAGCAATTAATGAGTATAGGTAAGTACCGAAACTAACTAAAGCCCATATCATAAGAGCAATGAGTATAAGTAGGATGATTAGTATAACGGCTGATTGTATAGCTTTTTGATTCACCTCCTTTGTTACGGTCACGTTGCCGTCAACAAATCCTTGAATCATCGCCATGTTCTTAGTGTTAGCGCGGTGGAATACATCAATAACGTCGCCAATAAAGAATGGTATCATACCCAATAGCACATCACGGAGTGCATTGTTGATAATGGCAAGGGTAAGGGGGATGCTTTTGATGACGCGCGTTGAGAAATAGATGAAAGGCACTACGCATAATATTGTAATCATATCGCCCCATCCAGGAATGATTCCAATGATGGCGTCAAGATAGTATCGATCCATGTAACGAGTGATATCGTTCATTGTCTGATAGACTTTATTGTCCATCAGACGTTTCCTTTGTAGCAGTCGCTTTTCGTCTTTATTCATTGATTATACAACCTCCATGCCAAATGGTGAAAGGGCCAACTTTGCCAGTCGGAAATCCATTATTATAGCAGTATAGTTTCTCCTTCTCTTTTAATCTCCCAGAATGGAATTTGTTTTTCGTCCGTAAACTCCTTCATGCGCCAGGACGATTCGAAGCCGCTGGCTACGAAGTGCATGGGAACGAACATGCCGACCTTGAAACGCTCGATGAATTGTCGGCCTCCGAGGGTATAGCCGTTACCTATGCGTCCGTCTATTGGGAACATCACGAGGTCGAAACCATCCGCCACCTTGCGAATGTCTTTCAACTCGCCCAAATATTGCTTTTCGTGGGCTATAGGATCAATCTCCTCGTCGAATTCTTCGCTGTAGATAGTCTCTCCTGGTACCACATCAGGTAGGAATCTTGCATACCAGTTGTTCAAGTCGCCTGCATGGAAAATGCGCTTGCCTTCTGTCTCTACAATCCATGATACACCACTGTCTGTACTGCCTAATGCTTTGACGGAAACTATATCATCAGACCACGAACCACCTTTTGCCAACCATACATCAGCATCATCCTTATTGGCTCTTCTGTGTTTAAGAATATCCTTGCTTAATATGTAGGTGATATCCGACTTTTGTCTTTTCCAATCAAAAATATCCCTTGTAAAGTGATCTTCGTGGAAATGGCTGGAGAAAACATATATAGGCTTTTGCTTCCGCAGCACATCTTCCATCACGCCACTTGGATCCAACCAATAGTCGAATACCAAGATGGTATGCTCTGTTTCGAGCACAAAGCCGCTATGGAATATATACGTCAGCTTCATTTTCTTTTGAGTCTCATGATAGTCTGCGAGCACATGTTTGTTGTGTCAATCGTCAGTATATAAATGTGATAATCAGATAGCCGATGCCAATGCTGACAAAGGTTGTGATAAAGCCAGAGAGTTGGAACGAGTGGTTGAGCACATATTTGCCGATACGCGTTGTGCCAGTAGTGTCGAAGTTGATAGCAGCCACCTCCGTCGGATAGTTTGGAATGAAGAAATAACCATTCACGGCAGGAAACATAGCCACGAGTGCCAATGGGGGGATGCCCAGACCGATGCCCAACGGGAAAAGGGTGCGCACAGCAGCAGCCTGCGAGAAAAGCATGATACTCATAATAAACAAGGCCACGGAGAAGAGGAACGGATACTGAGTCACAATGTCGGCGATATGACTCTTGAAGAACTCCATGTTGCCATTGAAGAAGGTGTCGCCCATCCATGCGATACCAAAGATAGCTATCATGGCATTCATACCGGCATCAAAGATGTTGCCGCTGACGGCTTTCTTCACGCTCGCCTTACCCACAATCAGGATGAGAGCAGCAATCGACATCATCAGAATCTCAATCGTCTCAGGCATCGAGAGCCGGGTTACTACACCGTCGGCCTCGTACGTAGGACGCAGAGATGGCACACTGCCGAAGATGACCACAAGGATCACGCCCAGAAGAAACGCCAGCACACTCCATTTAGCACGGGGATTAGGATTCTGCTCTATCTCTGACATGACCTTAGCCTCGGCTTCAGGATCAATCATACCTTCGCGCACTCTGCGCTGGTATTCAGGGTCATCTTCCAATTCCTTACCCACACGGTTCTGAACGAATGCAGACACAAGGATAGCAATGAGCGAAGCTGGGATGCAAACAAGGAGAATGTCCTTCAGTTCGATGCCTTTTCCACCTAGCAGGTCGGTAGAGATTACTGCAGCCGTAGCAGCCGACATGGGCGACCCGGTGATACCCAGCGAGGCAGAAATCGTGGCCACCGTCATGGGGCGCTCAGGGCGGATTTTGGAGTTCTTGGCAATCTCAGCGATAATGGGCAATAGGGAATAAGAGGTGTGGGCCGTACCTGCCACGAGACAGAAGAGCCAGGTGGTTAGCGGACCATAGTAAGTTATGTGAGTGGGGTGCTTACGCAGGAACTTAGCTGCCAGCCCCACTAGGTAGTCGAGCCCACCAGCAGCCTGCAGTGCAGCCGTTGCCGTAATCACCGATGCAATAATCAGCATCACGTCGATGGGTAGTTTGCCTGGTTGCAAGCCGAAGATGAATACAAGGATGAATACACCTACCATGCCGTAGATACCAAGTCCGATGCCTCCCACTCTGGCACCAATAAAGATCAGGGCCAGTACTATAAACAATTGGCAAAGAATCAAGAGTGTCGCCATAGATTTTATTTTCTATATCAATAGTTTTTATTTCGAGTTATCAGCCGATATGCAAAGATAGTGTTTTTGGGTGGAACTACCAAATAATCCATCGAAAAAGTGGGAAAACAAAGCGTTTTGGGCTCTGCCTCATTAGTCGTAAAATCAAAAAACATATTAAAATCGAGAGCAAAGGTAGTCGTTTTTGGAATTTAATTCGTATTTTTGTCCTCACAATTTAGGATTATAGCATATGAAACGATTGGTATTACTACTGACCACTGCATTGACATTTGTAGGGTGCGACTTTTTTCGCCCGCTCGACGGACCAGGAATGGAACGTACTGACGACGGGCTCGACAGCATAGCCGTGGCTAATGCGCGGAGAGCTGTAGAAAGTTTCGAAACCAAACAATACCGCATGGTGGAGTACTACGGCAATAAGGCGCTGGCCGAAAAACGACTGTACGAACACAATCCTACGCTGTACTACCAAACGTGGCAATACCTTATTTCTACAGCCTTCGACAACGGCGAATATAAAAAAGGCATCGACCTGATAACAGCTGCACTCGACAAGTCGGCTCAGGAGGAAGAGCCCGAACTAAAGGCCTACGAGGCGCGCTTTATGGCTCAGATGGGTATGGGACAAATCAGACTGGCGCGCGTGAGCGAGGGTATAAAGAGCTGCGACGATGCTTATCGCAAGTTCGAGGCACTGATTGGCGATAATCCCCAATGGGAGTTGTGTTATATGTGGTATCGCTCTACAGGCGAGGCTGTGCAACACTTTGCCATCTGCGATATTAAGACCGCTCTGGAGTGGTTGCCACGTATGGAACAAACGTACAAGAAAGCCATCTCAGCCCCCGACGTACCCGAAGGTATGGCCGACTATTGTCTGTCGAAACTCGAGCTGACCAAGGCCGAGGTATACATGAAGGCCGACAATCCGAAAGAGGCCGAACGACACTTCAATGCTTATCAGCAGACGGAGATAGCCAAGAGCGGCGAGGACTGGATTTCGCCACAATTGTACTACGAAAACGCTCGCCGATGGGATAAACTCTTAGCCATATATAATCGCTGGGACTCGATGTGTATAGCCAACGGATACCCCATGAATACCGACTATCAGCAGATGTTGGGCATGAAATATCATGCAGAGCTGGAGAACGGTCGACGCGACTTGGCACTTAAGACTGCCACACGAATCGTAGATCATCTGGGCGCTGTCGACTCGCTGAACAAGAGCGACGATGCAAGCCAGTTGGCTGTGATATACGAGACACAGAAAAAAGAGGCCAAGATAGCCGAACAAGAGGCCAGCATCGCTCGCCAGCAGTTGGTGGCTGTACTGATAGCCTTTGTGCTGGTTGCCATCTTCTTTGTTGTTTACAGTTTGTATCGCCGGCGCGCTGCTCGCCGTCTCGCCGAGGTAAAAGCAGCCAAGGAACGAATAGAGAGCGAACTGCGTATCGCTAAGGAAATACAGCAGTCGATGGTTCCGCATGTATTCCCCGAGCGCCAGGAGCTCGATCTGTATGCATCGATGACACCAGCTCGCGAAGTGGGGGGCGACCTCTACGACTATATTATGGACGGCGATCGCCTTTACTTCTGTGTGGGCGACGTGTCAGGCAAAGGCGTACCTGCCGCATTGTTTATGGCCCAAACCATACGACTGATGCGCACCTTTGCAAAACAGCGAATGATGCCCGACGTGATAGCCACCCGACTGAACGCAGAGCTTACCGAGGGCAACGAGAGCGGAATGTTTGTTACCATGTTTATCGGACTGCTCGACCTGCAGACAGGCCATCTTGATTTCTGCAATGCCGGACATAACCCTCCTGTGATTGGCGGAGGCGACCATCAGGGCGCGTTCTTAGATGTAAAATCAAACGCACCTATCGGCCTTTGGCCCAACTTAGAGTATGAAGGCGAACAGATGGAAAACGTGAAGGGTAGGGTACTCTTTGTGTATAGCGACGGTCTGAACGAAGCAGAGAACGAGCAGAAGGTACAATTAGGCGAACAGAAGCTGATAGACATTCTGCGCAGTACCGACTATGAGAGCTCTCGCCAAGTGATAGAGCGCATGGAGCGCGAGGTAGAGCGCCATCGTCACGGCGCCGAACCCAACGACGACCTTACAATGATGTGCATCCATGTGAAATAAAAAAGTATTGTCATCTCGAGCCTTCACCCTCCCTTGTCATTCTTTTTTATCACTTTACACGGGTTGCCAACCGCAATGGAATTCGAGGGAATATCTTTTGTTACTACGCTTCCAGCGCCGATGGTTACGTTATCGCCAATGGTTACACCTGGTAGTATGGTGACACTGCCGCCAATCCATACGTTATTGCCGATGCTTACAGGTTCTGCCCATTCTCTGCGGCTGTTGCGTTCCACAGGATCGGTGCTGTGGCAGGCTGTGTAGATGCTGACATTCGGACCTATAAAACAGTCGTCGCCAATGGTGTATCTGTTTGCCATAGTCGCAGCGAAACGGCTGGTTAATGAGGAAGTCATCATCTGCCACATGACCGAGCAAGCCCTTCAGGATTTCCTTCATACGCTGGGCTTGAGACGGACGCAGGGAATTGTATTCGTAAAGAACTTCTCTTGTCGCCATCAGTTCCTCTATCAGTTCCGGGTCAATGGCAGAATAAACCTCACCCGCCAACATCTTTTCTTTCTCTGTCATATGCTTAGTCATAATATTCTATTTTCAGTTCTTCACTGACGTTAAAATCATCATGGAAACCGTCATCATACTTGTACACAATCCGAAGACCTCGGTAAGTTGAGGGTACTTTCAACACCTCCAGCAAATGCCACTTAGGACGTCCAAAGTCGTATGATTCTCTGTCTAGAATGATGCGATTTGATACAAAATCAAACACATAATATCCACCACCAATGCATGAATCGCCTGGTTTCAGCAGGTCTTTATGCTGATTAACCATGCCGAGACGAAAATAACCGTCCATTGTGATGATGAACTTGGGGAGTGTCATACCTTCAATCTGTTACCACTTCATTGAAATGCTCCTTGCCCCAGGCTATCAGAGCTGTGAGTGCAGGCATCAGAGATTTGCCTGTATCAGTCAGGGAATACTCCACTCGAGGAGGAACCTCCGGATAGACCTCACGATGAACAAGGTGACTCTGCTCCAGATTCTTCAGCGTCTGCGAGAGCATTTTCTGCGAACAGTCTGTCATCAGACGACGGATCTCATTAAAGCGCAATACGCCGGTCTCGCTGGTGTGAAGCATATAGAGCACCAGCATAGACCACTTGTCACCGAAACGACTCACTACTTGCCTGATAGGACAGGCTAAATACTCAGCTTTACGACCTTGGTCGCTTGCTACCATCGGGACGCAAGAAACCGAATGCAATCGAGCTCGCTCGAATTGCTGAGGTGCAGCCTGTTCTCGCTGAGTTTACTCAGCAAAGGTAACAAATAGTTACCGAATAACCAAATTATACTTGGTTAATCTAAGTTAACGTCACTTTCGAAGAAGCCCGATAACATCACAATTCCTACTATTTGGTAACTATCTCACCAAAAAGTGCCTTCTTGTGGGAATGAAAAACTTGCCGTACCTTTGCGGTGCAATTCGAGATAATTGCACCGCGAGGACAGGCTGCACCTCAGCATCCTCAGCATAAAGCAAGCTTTCTGCATTCGGTTTCTTGCGTCCCGATGGTAGCAAGCGACCAAGGTCGAGCGGCACTGTCCTTGCACCCAGTAAATAACATTTAAAACGAATAGAATTATGAAACAGATTGAAACAATTAAGAGTGGCAAGAATTACAAAGCAGTAAGCGTAGGTAAGATGAGTGAGATTATCGAGCATGTGCTTCCGATGGGACCGAACGTAACCATTCAAGGTAAGGTATTCGCAGGTCAGGCTGTAGGTGCTACAGGAAGCGAGTTCTCGTTCCAGACACTCGTTCCAGGTCAGGACAGTGGTTTCTTGCATACCCACAAGACTCATGAGGAACTATACTTCATCTTGAAGGGCGAAGGCCAGTATCAGGTGGATGGTGAGATTTTCCCTGTCAGCGAGGGCACCATTATCCGCGTCGCTCCTGATGGCAAGCGTGCGCTGAAGAACACCGGCAGCGAGAACCTGACTATGCTCTGCATCCAATACAAGGCCAATGCCTTCACCGAAGCAGACAGTCCTATGACTGATGGTGTCATCCTTCAAGAAGAACTGAAATGGTAAGCGATATGTTCGACAAAGCTTTTCAGTTCCTGAAAGAGCACAAAGAAGTTGCTTTCGCCACAAGCGAGGGCAACTTTCCTAAGTTGCGCATCTTCCAGATCATGAAACAAGAAGGGCATGTGCTCTACTTTGCCACTTCTGTCCAGAAGGCAGTCTATCGGGAGTTACGCCAGAATCCCAATGTTGAGATATTGGCATACGCAGATAATATATCCGTCAGATGCTCAGGCATGGTGAACTTCAATGTCGAAGACGATGTGAAACGATGGATATACGACCACAATCCCGTGCTGCCCCGCCTTTATACAAGTTATGACCAGATGGAATACTTTTGCCTGCCAATAGCAGAGATGGACTATTACGATTTATCTCCGACACCGCCCGTATTTCAGCATTTCGACCTCATTGCAGGCGAAGTTTGCGATTCTGCGAGAGAATTGCCAAACATGTTTGAGCAATCCCGAGCGTAAGCAAACTCAACCGAAGGTCAAGTTGGACAAGGTTTCGTAGGCGAAAGATTCAAGAACAATTAATTATTTCATTTTCTTATTCGCCTATGATTGTCACTACCAACTCCCTGGAACCACCATAGTTTCTGTATTCACAGAAGTAGATACCCTGCCAGGTGCCGAGGTTTAAGCGACCATCGGTGATGGGGATAGTGATGCTGACACCGCTCAGTGTGGACTTTGCATGAGCTGGCATATCATCTGCCCCCTCCAGTGTATGCTCGTACTCAGGGCGATTCTCTGGAACCAATCGATTGAAGATGGTTTCCATATCTACACGAACATCTGGATCGCAATTTTCGTTGATGCTCAGTCCGCAACTTGTGTGCTTCGTAAAGATATTCACGATGCCCGTCTTTGGCAGTTTCGGCATCTGACTAACAATCTCGCTCGTTACCAAATGGAATCCACGACGCTTTGGATTCAGAGTTATTTCAATTTGCTGTACCATATCCTTATCTTAAAGTATTGTAAACTTGGGTGCAAAAATACGAAAAAAACGAGGGAAATACGTATCTTTGCGATTAAATTATAAAAAAAAGAATCAAATAGAAGTTATGTTAGAATACATTGCAGAATTTACCGCTTGGCCGATACTCACGGGTATTTTCATCGGCTACATTGCCAACCGCATCATGAGCGGTGAGGGCAAAGGATGTTGCATGAACTTTGTCATCGGCATAATTGGCAGTTATGTAGGAACATTCATCAGTCATCTGCTGAACATAGAACTATTTGGCAAAGGCTATCTCACCAACTTCGTATTCTGCGTTGTTGGTGCCGTTACATTTCTGTGGATTTGGAAGAAACTGTTTGATTGAGTATGAAGCTGACTGTATTATCAGATAATCGAAGTTGTGATAGTTGTCTATCCATAGAGCATGGGTTATCAATCCTATTGCAGACGGAGCGATACAAGATCTTGCTTGATACAGGAGCGAGTGATGTGTTTTTCAGAAACGCAGAGCTGTTGGGCGAAGATTTCAGCGATGTGGATTATGTTTTCATTTCCCACGGACATAGTGACCATGCAGGAGGCTTACGGTACTTATTGGAGCATAATCAAAAAGCCCAGGTTATTGTATCGCCCGATGCCATGAGTGGAAAATACTTTTCTAAACGAGGTAATCTGCATAGTATTACTACGGAGTGGCCAGACATAGACGAAGACAGACTCGTTTTGATAGATCATACCTGCGAGCTGACAGAAGGTCTCCATGTGATTGCCCATATCCCTCAGTCACATCCGATGCCCAAGGGAAATCAGAATCTCTATGTGCAGAATGCTAACGGAGATTATATCCACGACGATTTCCGCCATGAATTGGCCCTGTATGTTGATGGTCTGTTATTCACAGGCTGCGCTCATAGTGGATTGGAGAATATTCTTTCAGCATGTCCTTGGCCCGTTTATACCGTTGTAGGTGGTTTCCACCTGCTCGACGGACAAGAGACGGATGAAGAAATAAAAGCCTTAGCTCAGAGGCTGAAAGCAAAATACCCTGACACACTATTCTATACCAGCCATTGTACTGGTGACAATGTGTTTGAGGCAATGAAGAACGTGATGGGCGAACAGCTGCAGCCTTTCAGTTGTGGATATACAAAAAAGCTATGAAAGAAATGTTGTTATATTATATAGTAGGTGTAAACATACTGGCATTCCTTGTCTATGGCATTGACAAGTGGCGAGCCAAGAAAGGCAAGTGGCGCATATCAGAAGCCACATTGCTATTGTTGGCCGTTATCGGAGGTAGCATCGGCGCATGGCTTGGCATGAAAGTATGGCATCATAAGACAATGCATAAGAAGTTTAAGTACGGAGTTCCTGCAGTTCTCATTATCCAAATCATACTAATTGGTTATTGTAATTTCACGCCTAATGTTTCACCGTCATCAGATGTGCAAATGGAAGATACACTGAGAACGATTACGGCAGAAATGGCTTTCGAGGGCGTGAACAACTATTGCCATAAGGAGTATGACTGGAGCGTAGCAAAGGATAATCCCGACATTATGTATCTGCAGATGGGCGAAGAGACGGATTCTACGTATCAAGTAGTATATCGAAGCTATACAGGAGCTTTTGTGCATTTCTATATAGATAAAACAAATGGCACAACAAAAATGGTTGAGAAAGTGCCATCTCTTAATGTCGAAGAAGATGCTGGCACCATCAACTTATTTGATTACTTGTAGTGTTTTATTGCTGTTTCAATCAACTTTTTGTCGGCCATGAAGGAGTTATAGCCAATTGTAACTAAGTCCCAGTTTCCGGTAAGAATTGCAACACCTATGCACTTTTTGATTGTTGGCCAGAAAGCATTTCGGTTGGTTCGCATATAATCACGGATAATTTCTTCATCGCTTACTCCATACGACTTTAGTAGGGCCATACTCGCAATACCAGTTCTGTCCTTTCCCGCTGTACAATGAAAGAGCGTACAAATACCCTTCTCGGCATTTTCTCTCAGGGTAGCCACCACCTTATCCAGCTGTGCACGGCTGTAGTCATCAGTAACAACATCGATATAAAGAGCCTCAAAGTCGGGAACCATTTCTTTCAGTTTCTCGGGATGTTTACGCAGATTGCGAATGATGGTCATCGGATCAGAACCCGTCTCATGTGTTATGCCAACAGCAGCATCCTGCAATAGAGGAATCTGCAGATATTTAACATTTTCAGGCAAAGGATCCTGGAACTCTGCCGACTCAACAGGCGTACGAAGGTCAATCACACAACCAATATGATGTTTTTTGCAGAATTCTGAGCATTCCTCTTTGGTAAAGATGCTGAGTTTTCCGCTACGCAGAAACACGCCATGAGGGATAACACCTCCAGCAAAAGGTATTCCACCAAGGTCTCGTAGGTTCAACTCAAAACGTTTCATTCCATTCTTCCATATTTGAGTTCCTCTCCCTCTTTATCATACAGCTTGCGTTTTCCAACGGGAGCTTCTGTCAATGTTATGCGTACCACGGCTGTACGTTCTAGGCTGCGGGCAATGGCATCATCAAAAGCATCCATGTGGTGAGGAAGGAATCGCAGGCAGATGGCTCGCAGACCAGCAATTTTCTCTTCGCGGTCAGTCACTATCTCTGCTTTCCCAACTGCTGTTGCTGACTTAAATTGTAGCGTAAAACTCCCATCCTTCGGACCAACAGTAGGGGCACATTTTGTAACAGCCGACAGGAATACCGTCGGGTTATGTGCTATGCAGTCCAATTTGTCGCCCTCCAAGGCACAATGGAAATAAAACGTTTTATCATCAGTACGTGCCAACGAAAGGGGTAATCCGTATGGACTCCCATCAGGACGCGTCATGCTTACTGTAATGTATGGAGCCTTATCAAATACCTCTAATGCGAATGTGGCATCCATCTGACGACTAGCTTTTCTCATAAACTTTATAATTTCATCGCAAAGGTACATATTTCTCAACGGTTTTTTGTACTTTTGCACGCAAGATTATAATAGTTTAAGACGAAATGATAGAAATTGGATTGAAAAATACTAGCGAGTTGACAGTTACTGATGCTGTTACCGCTATAAAAATGGGGTCGGGCGACATGCCTGTTCTGGCCACACCAGCCATGATGGCCTTGATGGAGAATGCAGCTATGCTCGCTGTAGCAAATGAACTGCCAGAGGGTTGTACTACTGTTGGTGGTCATATCGAATCATCACATCTAAAACCCTCGAAGATTGGCGACAAGGTATCAGCAACAGCCGAGGTTACCAAGGTTGATGGTAAGAAGATCGAGTTCAAAGTGTCAGCCTATTCTGGCGATGCATTACTTGGCGAGGGCACACACCTTAGATTCGTTGTTGATAGAGAACGTTTCATGTCAAAACTTTGATATGCGAGAAGTCGTACATTTTCCATATCTTTATGTCCAAAACTCTTTCTCGCCTGTCTCTTCCATCTCGCCTTGGCACTTTGGGCAAGTGTGCTTATCCCAAACCCTGATGTTATCGCTGCCACATTGCAAACACAATCGGCCCACCTCGCTTCTGTACGATGGAGCCACATCGGCAATTATGCCACCAACAACAATGTTCTGGATGGTTTGGCAGTCAGGGCATGTCACGGCCGTAATCTCCTGCCTGAAGAGCCCGCGCCCCTCGTACACCTCAGCCTCATAGCCGCACTGCTTACAGCGATATTTCAGTTTCCAAGCCATCTGGTAATCCAAATTCCATCGCAAAGATACACAATAAAAACGTAGAAATACGATATTTTACAAAAAAACAACACTTCAGAATGCGATATTTTACAAAAACCCCGCACTGTCGGGGTGTGGACAATGCGGGGGCGGTGGGAGAAAATTGCTCTTACGGCTGGAGATCAGCGTACTCGGAACTTGCGGTGAAGCAGGGGCAATCCTTCATCGGATCCAGGTCATGATGCCCTACAATCACCGCTTTAGGATAATCCCTATGTAGCCTCTCAAGTAGTTTTCTCATGGCAGCCTTCTGCTCGTCAGTACGAGTATCGGCTGGTTGACCACGGGCGTCGAGTCCGCCCTCATAGCATACTCCTATGGAGTACTTGTTGTGGTTCAAGCAGTGTGCGCCTACCATCCATTCTGGT
>CADCEF010000032.1 GCA_902800365.1 uncultured Prevotella sp.
TACCATCGTTCAAGTGCAGCCTGAGCGTCTCCATGTCCTTCCGAACTATAGAACTCAACTAATCGTCTATGTGATACTATTCTCATATTCGCTGCAAAATTACATAATTATTTTGAATTTCAAAAGAAAATCGATAAATATTTCTATTTTTTAGAACTTTTCTTCTATTTTCTTTGCTATCTCGTAATTTATAGTTATCTTTGCACCGCATAATGCAGAACAGATGATGATACTCTTCTGAGCGAAGAGCGAGTTTGTGGAAAACCTGCTGATGAACTAAAGGGATAAGAATCGCAACATTTCTATTTCCTAAAATTCATTTGTACGGTTTAACTCCTAAAGTGCAGCATATCAGCACTGTATAGATGCTGCGTGGGCAAATAAGTCGCAACTAATTGACAATATTGGTTCTGAAATAGATAACTTTGATTGGGTATGAATATTGAAGAGGTCAGAGAGTACACATTATCACTTCCAGGAGTGACCGAAGACCAAGCGTTTGGTGAAGACATCCTTAACTTCCGCTTGGAGGGAAAGATATTCGTCTGTCTATGGTTAGGCGGTGGCAGGTATGATATGAAGGATGGGGTTTCAAGAATCGCCTTGAAGTTATCTCCAGACAGAAATATCGAACTTAGAGAACAATTCACTGCCGTGACACCTGCATATCATTGGAACAAGACACACTGGAGCGATGTCTATTATGAAGAAATGGACGAAACAATAGTAAAGGGGTTGATAAAAGAGTCATACAAACTCATTGCATCGAAACTTCCAAAGGCTATTCGCTCAAAGTATTTGTCAGAATGTGATTGAATGACAACATCATCGGACATGGGGGGCAGATATTTCTGGCTATAGACGAAAGCAGACAGGTTGTGGGTTGACCCGCTTGGAAGCCTCCATTGCTCTTTATCGCAAATTGGGATTCAAGGAGATACCGCTGAAGAATAATGCCTACGAACGTTGCGACATTCTGATGGAACTGTGTCTGGAGAATAAAAATCCGTTTACACCCTGAAAACGCTTGTCCATGGGGTAAAATAAATAGATTTCAGATATGAATATACTGATAATAAACGGAAGTCCACGTAAGAAAGGACTGATATCGCAGATGCTCGGCATCATGCAGGAGGAGGCTGAAATGCGAGGCGACACGGTGGAGATGGTCTATACCAACGACCTGACCGTGAAGCCTTGCGCAGGCTGTATGGCGTGTCGCACGAAGGAGAAATGTGTGCTGGCTGAGGATGATTCGCAGCGGGTGTTGAAGATGATGCAGCAGGCTGATGCGATCATCATGGGTGCACCTTGCTACTGGGGCAACATCCCTGGACAGATGAAACTGATGTTCGACCGTCAGGTGTATGGCATGATGCGTGATACTAATCGTTTTCCAGAACCGCTGATGAAAGGTAAGAAGTGTATCCTTATCAGCACCTGCACCACGCCATGGCCTTGGAACATTCTGTTCAAACAGTCGCGCGGAGCTATCCGTGCCATGCGTGAGATAGCCCGCTATGCAGGTTTCAAAATCGTAAGTACCATCGAGCGTGGCGGCACAGCCATGCATCCAGCGCTGACCGAGAAAGACAAGCAAAAATGCCGTAAGGCTGTTTATAATTTGTAGTTAAGATTAGAAAATGGATCTTCGATTATTTACAATCAGTGATGCTCCAACAATCCTCTCATGGATAAAGGATAAGACGGCATTTCGTAAGTGGAGTGCCGACCGTTATCCTGTGTTTCCTCCTGAGCCTGAGGATATGGCTGCGCAATATGCTGCCGATAATATTTTTCCCTTTACTGCTGTCGATGGTGAGGGCAACATCGTGGGGCATATCATGCTGCGTTATCCAGAGCCTTCAAAGGCTGTTATTCGTTTTGGCTTTGTTATTGTGGACGATTCGAAACGTGGCAAAGGCTATGGCAAACAGATGCTGCAATTGGCCATTCTGAAGGCGAAACAAGATTTTGGTGCTCAAAAGATTACTTTGGGGGTGTTCGATAATAACCCCTCGGCCATTCATTGTTACGAGTCGGTAGGGTTCGTTGTGACTGGTACCGACACCTATGTGATAGATGGTGAAGAATGGAGCGGAAAAGAAATGGAATTAGTAATAAAAAACAATTTGAAAATATGAATAAAGAACAAAGATTTTGTCAGAGTTGCGGCATGCCGCTCACAGAAGATGTCCTCGGCACGAATGCCGACGGTAGTAAGAACGAAGATTACTGCATGTACTGCTACAAGGATGGAAAATTCCTGCAGGACTGCACGATGGAAGAGATGATTGAACATTGTGCGCAATTTATTGGTGCTGTCAACGAGGGGCTGGAGAAGCCCATCACCAAAGAAGAATATATCGGTATGATGAAAACGTATTTCCCACAGCTGAAGCGTTGGCGCCAAACGTTGATTGTAAGTAACGATGAAGATATGAATGCCAAGGCTGCGATTAAGCGAGAGGAATCGGAACTTGTTTCGATTCCCGAGTGTGAGCAGGCTCGACCGAAGGTCAACCCCGCTCTGGCAGGCGTTAAAGAACTCATTGCAAAGATGGCCGACAAACTGCCCATCGCTTACATCTCATCAGTTGACCAAGATGGTTTTCCCTGGACCAAGGCTATGTTGAAGCCACGCAAGCGTGAGGGTATCAAAACCTTCTACTTTACAACCAACACATTCTCAATACGTGTGGCTCAATACAAGGCCAACCCCAAGGCCAGCATCTACTTCTGCGATGCCAAAGGCTTCAAAGGCATGATGCTCAGAGGTACGATGGAGGTGCTGACCGATGCCACCTCGAAAGAAATGATTTGGCACAAGGGCGATGAGCAGTACTATCCTGGCGGTGTTACTGATCCTAACTACTGCGTGTTGAAGTTCACCGCCACCGACGGTCGCTTCTACAGCGATTTCTATCCACGTAGTTTCGTGATTGAATAATAGTTACAATGGCGATAACAAGTGAGAGATTGAACCAGACTTTTAGTGAGGGCGGAGCTCAGGAGATATTCAGCGGAAAATTCAAATAAAACAAAGAATGAAACGACTTTTATATCTGGACAATCTGAAAGTATGCCTGACGGTGCTGGTGATATTCCACCATGCTGGTCAGGCATATGGTGATGGTGGAGCCTGGGCCTATACGCCCAGTAATCCTGCCGAATTTATGCCTTGGATATGGCATTTTTTTTCCGTTAATGCGGCCTTCTTTATGGGATTGTTCTTCCTGATTTCAGGTTACTTTGTGCCCACGAGTTTCGATAAACAGGGAGCAAAGGTGTTTGTGCAGAAGAAACTTATACGTTTGGGAATTCCGCTTTTGCTGATGGGTGGACTGATAGCTGTTCTATCAGGCAAGCCGGAGATTGGACACATGTGGTATATCGAGAGTCTGCTGGTGTTCTGTCTTATTTATGCCTTGATACGATTGATATGCAAACCTCTCGATGGCGAGTGCTCATCAAGACCTACCATCATCGGCCTACTGATATTTGGAAGCGTAATGGGTATTGGTAGTTATTTCATCCGTCAGGTCAGCCCGCAGGATCATTGGATATGGCCCTTTGGCATCATCCCATTGCCAATGGAGCCTGCCCACTATCTACAATATGTTATGATGTTCGTTATCGGCATTCTGGCACAGAGGTTTGCGTGGCTCGAGAAAATGGGCAACACCACTGGAACACTATCACTAACGATTGGTTGCCTTTTGGCTTTAGGCATCTATCTTCGCGATGGCGGAGCTTGGAACGCTTTCGTTGAAGAGTGGTTTGGTATCTACGAATCACTTTTGTGCGTGTTTATCTGTTTTGGACTGCTTTGGCTGTTCCGCGAGTATGGAAAATGGGACAACAAGTTCTGGCATTGGTGCGCCGCCCAGTCGTATGGTGCGTACATCTTCCATCTGCTGCTGATGATAGTCCTACAGCATGCCACAGACGGCATTTGGATGGGAGCCTTTGGTAAGTTTATGTTCATCGGAATTATCACCACCATCTGTTCGTTTGTACTCACTTGGTTGGTAAGGCTGATTCCTGGAGCGAAGAAAGTATTATAATCACCCCAGGCACCTGATGGCGAGCATCGTGAGGTCGTCATTAGGTGCTATTCCGTTGCGGTGCGACTCTACCGACTCGCTGAAGGCATCGATTACTTGCTTGGCAGTATCTGATTTCATTTGTTGCATCATCTGTTGCAGTTTGTCGTCGCCATACTGCTCCTGTGCCTGGTTTTCGGCCTCGTTCAGTCCGTCGGTATAGATAAAGAGCAGTTTGCCGCTGATATTGTCAAGTTCCTCACCCTCAAATTCAAGTTCAGGCCACAACCCTATTGGGGCATTCGATTCTACTTCGATAAACTCGCCGTCGAGCAGTGGCGGATTATGTCCGGCATTGCAGTAGTACAGATGGCCCGTAGTGAGGTCGGCTTCGCCAATAAACATGGTGACGAACATGCCGTTATCGTTGTTCTCCGAAAGCTCATTGTTCAGGCGGTTGGCAATATCGCAGGGTTTACGCCGCTGCTTGGCCATAGCGCGGAATAGGCGGATGGCTTGTGCCATAAAGAGTGAGGCAGGAACGCCCTTGCCGCTTACATCGCCAAGGCAGAAGTATAGCTGATTGTCGATGATTTCGAAGCTATAGAGGTCACCACCCACTTCCTTCGCAGGCGACATCAGTCCATAGAGATCCAGGTCGCTACGCTCAGGGAAAGCCTGTGGCACCATCGACATCTGAATATCGCGAGCGATGCGCAGCTCGCTCTCAATGCGCTCCTTGGCGGTGGTGGTCTCCTCAAGCTGGTCGTAGGCAACTGCCAACTGGTGGTAGGCATTTTTCAGTCGGCGTGCTGACAGTTGACGGCGGTATAGGTAGAAGCTGAGGAAGCAGATTACTAACAACGCTATAGCTCCTCCAGCTGCTATAAGTATATGATGTGCGTGCTCCTTCTCCTCTTGGGCATGCATCTTCGATTGGTATTCGCTCAGTTGCAGGTTCTTGTTGTTGGTTTCAAGTCTGTCGTTCTCCAACTGCATAGTAGCGTTAGTCAGTTCTGCGTCACGGTTCTTTAGTTTTAGCATCAGGGCCTCTTCCTCCAGCTTTTTGTTCTCGAGCTCTTCGGCAGCCATGTCGAGTCGCATCTGCTGGTTACGCAACTTCAACTCCTTAGCCTCGAGTTCCACTCGTCCCAGGTCCATAGTGGCGGTCATCTCCATCAGCAGGTGGTTGTTACGCCTGCTATTAATAGAGTCGCGCAACTCCCAATATCTCTGTTGCACAAAGTAAGCATTTCTGTAATCACCCTTGCGTTTGTGTATAAGGCTGAGCAAGTCATTTCTGAAGAGTGGCGATCTCAATTTATTGCAGAGAGCGATGGCTTCGTCGTACTGATGGTCGTTGATTTTTCGCCATACTGCGATGACGGGACCACTTGAATCATCTCTCCCGTATGCCTTCTTGGCTTTCTCGCGCTCGCCCCAAACGTAGTCAAACTCCTTCTGATATTCAGCCGCATCCTTTACGTGATATAAAGCTGTGTCCACCTTACTCAGACAGATTACCGACCATGCGTTCAACCTATGCATGGCACTGATATTTGGTTCCTTCAGGGCTTGTTCGGCATCTTGGATAGCCTGATGTATTTTTCTATTGGTAAGACTGATTCTGGCCAGTTCTATCCACGAGGCCGCCGCACTCTCTTTGGGGAAATTCTCGTGCAGATAACTGATGGCCTTCTTGAAGTTCTGTATACCCTCCTGATAGTCGCCCATCATGCTCTGTATGGTGCCCATCACATGTGTACCTGTATAGATGCCGTACTTATGGTCGTGGTTCAGGGCATACTGCTGCATATCCTTGGCGATGAGCTGTCCCTTGTTGCGTTGCTGATGGTTGGCAAAATAAAGTGCCTGATTTGACCATGCCTTGTAGAAGGTGCGTTCGTCGTTAGCCTTTTGGGCCGCCTCCTTCAGCTTGTTGGTAATATCAACAAAAGCCGTCTCGTCGTTTTTATTGTAGAGCTGGTACATCTCTTTCTGCAGTTGAGCGATGTCATCGGCAGCTGCTGATTGTGCCCACGTCGGAATCATGCTCGACAAAAGTATCAGAATAAGAAGGATAAGCTTTTTCATAAGCTGATGTTTTAGATTATTCTGCGGCAAATATACATACAATTTCTTAAAAATCAAAAAAATAATCACAAAATATTCCTCCATATCGCTCTGATATGTAGGCTTTTGTTTATATTTGTATCGTAAAACCCTTTATAACTACTGAAAAAATATGTTTGACGTGATAGATGCTACTGGGTCGGGCAACAAAAACGACCCTCGGATGCGTAACGTTGAGGCAGAGATGATTCGGAGTCATGAATTATGCCTTAAGATATCGTCCAAGAAGCCTACTGATCCTGATTACAAGAGCCTGCTGGAAGAACTTTTCCAATGCAAGATAGACGATAGCGTGGCTATAGTTTCTCCTTTCTATTGCGATTGCGGATGCCGGATGACATTAGGCAGAAACATCATAATCAACAAAGGAGCCACAATCCTCTCTCCTGGGCGTGTAGTGATAGAAGACAACGTGCTTATTGGCCCCGAGGTTAAGATTGTGACGGTAGATCACGACCTGAACGACAGGCACAACCTTTTCCATTTCGGAAAAGTTACCATCAAAGAGAATGCGTGGATTTGCATCGGTGCCATCATCTGTCCTGGCGTAACCATCGGCAAGAATGCCGTAGTTGCCGCAGGGACTGTTGTCACGAAAGATGTGCCCGACAATGTAGTGGTTGGTGGTAACCCAGCCAAGATAATAAAAAGAATTAATGACTAAGACGAACTAATAATTGTAAAAAGTACAAATAATTTTCGAAAAGGCACTTATTCTCGGAAATTATTTGTACCTTTGTGCCCTGTTAATCGTAACAAATTGACAGGAATGAGAATATTCAAGCACTTATATAAATTAGGTATTGTTGCCGCCGTAGCCCTTCTGGGTTTAACTGCGTGTGGCGGTAACGCAAGTAAAAACCAAGGCGACATCCCCACAAAGCTGGTGGCCACACATGGCGACAGCATTGCGCTGGCTGCCCGATTCTCAGGCGACTTCCAGCATTTTCTTGCCGTCACCGATAGTCTTGCCTCTATTGGCGAACTCTCGCCGATACGTGCCGATGGCTACCGTGGTGTGGCCTATTTCCAGATGGGCCAGATGGATAAGTGCATCGAGTGCTTCCGTCGCGTCGTTGCTATCGAGAATCCCCCAGCCCAGGACTTCTGGGAGTATATCCACGCTGGAACCAACCTCGTAATCATGCTGACCACCGATCGCGACTACGATAACGCCATGCGTACCGCCCTCAAGCTTATCGACAAGCTGAAGGATGTTGACAATCCTCACCGCGCTGGCGAGTTGCAGACGCTTTATCTGAGTCTTGGCGACACGCAGATGATGCTTGAACGCCACGATGAAGCCGCAAAGAGCTACGACGAGGCCTATAAGTGGGTGTTGCAGACAAAGAACGACTCGACCAACCGCCCGTTGGCTGCATCAATTGAGACCCTTGAGAATATCGCCGTTAGCCAAATCAGTCATCATATGCCCGAGGCAGGCGTGTGGGTAGACCGCATGGACTCGCTCGTAACCCTCTACGAGCAGCAGCCCAAGCCTATCGAGAAAGAGCTGAAAACGCTGCGTGCCTTGGTATGGCTGCACCGTGCTGAGGTGTGCCAGATGCAAGGAAAAACCGCCGAAGCCGTGCGTAATTACGCTAATTATATGTCTACCGACTTCGGAAAGACCATCGAAGGCCGCATAAACGCTTGCGATTATCTTGTTTCAGCCCGCCGCTATTCTGAGGCTGCTGACAATTATACCGAGTTAGACCAGTTTATCCGCGATTGGGGCTACGATTACGACCTCGAGACCATCGGCAAGAACCTTCTGCCCAAGCTGCGTGCCAACTACCATGCCGGCCGAATAGACTCTGCCCTACGTGTGGCCATGCAGATTTCCGAGGTTTACGATACGGCCCTTGTACGCCAGAAGCGTAGCGAGTCGGCTGAGCTTGCCACCATCTACGATACCCAAGGCAAAGAGCGCCAGATAGCCGAGCAGCGTGCACAGAACCACTTCGTTTCGGCCATCAGTACGGCCTTAGCCGCATTGGTTCTTATCGTTATCGCTTTCGCGCTTTATATCTTCCTGCAGTGGCGCATCACCCAACGCCGCAACCGCATCCTCGTTCGCCAGATTACCGAGGCCGTTGAGTACAAAGATAAGTATAGAGCCTTGAAACAAGCTCAAAACTCAAACGAAACCACAGAACCCATTGAAACAAAGGCAGATACGCCCGAGCCGAAACCCGCCAGCTCAGAAATCAGCATTTCTGATTTCACCGCTCTCACTGACGAGCAGCTGTTTCTTTGCTTGCGCGATCTGATTGAGAACGAGAAGCTCTTCCTGCAGTCCGATTTCGGCCGCCAGACGCTTATCGACCGCACAGGCCTCTCTAAGGAGCGCATTGGTGCCGCCTTCTCTCAGGGCAGCGATAGCGCCTCTCTCCCAGCCTACGTCCGCGAGCTTCGCCTTGACTATGCCGTACGCCTTATGAACGAGAAGCCCGAGTTGAACGTTGAGCAGGTTAGTATGGCCAGCGGATTTACCAGCGCCGACACCTTCACACGTAATTTCCGAGCCAAGTATGGCATGACGCCAACTACTTATAAACAGACGCAAAATCAGGGATAATCGTCCGACGTCTTGTCTTTTCGTCCGACGATCCGTCGTTTTATCCGACCATTTGTCTGAAACCGTCCGACCATTTGTCTGTACCCTTGTGGGTACGGACTTTTTGTTATACCTTTGCAACCGAAATCAAAACGCAAGTTGAATTTTTAAAATAATAAATGAATATGGAAACGACTTTGATGATTCTGGTGTTTTTCACCATGCTCTTGCTTGCTATCGTAGTACAGCTGTTTACTTACGACGAACCACAGACTAGAAAAAAGACAAACTAAAAGAAATAAAACTGTTGAGGATATGGAGATTGCTCTGATTATTCTGTTAATCTTTGCAGCAGCCGTGTTAGCTGTTGTATTGCGGATGTTAGTGCGCGACATTATACACAATCAAATATAACCTATTCTAACTTTTGATTATATATTTATCCTTAGTTATCCCAATTACCAATAACCAAGAATCCCAGAGCGATATTATTTCGCCCTGGGGTTTTTAAGGTTTTACTCGTCGCTGCCTTCGTATTCGGTCCATTCATCCTCCTCTTCGTTATAATAGCGAGGTGTCCAACCCTTAGCTTTGAGGGCGGCTACCTGAGTCTTGGTGCAGACGTTCTCCTCGTCGCCCTCGCTATAATCAATCACATCGAAGTTGTATGCATCTGGATTATCATTCTGCGCCAAAGAGGTGATAATGGCGTCCATATTCTGGCCGCTGATCTTGTTTCGGGTTAAGGACACAAAAGACAATAGAGGGTTATTTGTAAAGTCGAGCGATGAAATCTGATTACCGTCGCAGAATACTAACCACAAATTCGGATTGTTTGAAATGTCGAGCGATGAAAGCTGATTGTCATAACATTTTAAATATTCTAAGTTCGGATTGCTTGAAACATCGAGAGTAGTAAGATAATTATCGTTGCAATTTAAACTCTCCAGATACGTGAGATTTGAAATATCAAGTTGGGTTAGTTCATTATCTCCGCATGTCAACGACTCCAACTCGGTACACATGGAAACATCGAGAGCGGTGATCTTGTTTTCCTCACAATCCAGAAATGTCAACGCAGTATTCTTTGAAACATCGAGTGAGGTCAACTCGTTATCATAGCATAACAGGCTCTTTAATGCCACATTATTTGTAATATCGAGCGATGTAAGATAATTCATGCCGCAATAAAGCTTCACTAATGCGGTATTCTTCGAAATGTCGAGAGTGGTGAGTTCGTTGTCCTCGCAATCCAGCATGGTTAATGCGGTGAAGTACTCAATGCCCTGCAGACTGCTGATTTCCATATCATAAACATCCATCTCGGTGATGTTCATTATTTCTCTTCCGGTAAGCACGCCATCCTTGCCGTAGTCCTGACCGAGAAGATACTCACGGAAGTTGTCATCGGGGAAGTTAGCCTTGTCGATGACTATAGTCACTCCAGGCGTAACGGGGTTGTCGCCATAATCAGTAACACACGCGGTAAACAAGCTTGAGCCGCAAACGAGGGTGGCAGCCATCACCCATTGTATAACCTTTTTCATACTCTTTTTGTTTTTAGGTTAGTAAGATTGTTTCTGCCGGCAAATATAATAAAAATATTTTAAAGTTCCAAGCCGTAAGCAAAAAAACTCACGGCTTGGATTTTTTTACGCATTTATAAATGCTATCTTGCGGCGATTGTCTCGCGGGCGAACGGCGAAGTGCAGCCATATCGCGCCATGACGGTTTTTCTCGATAAGCAGTTCGTCAAACTCCTGTTTGCTCTCATCAGCATAATCCAATAGGATTACAGCATAACGAAGCAACTGCTCCATCCCCAGCACGCGGATATCCACCGCACACCCTGTAAGGTGGTTGCTGGTAGCCACGCCCCCAATCTTCTTATTCAACTGCGGACTGCGATACCCCGAGTTAATTCGGATGGGCTCCTCGCCCACTCCATACTTGGCGTTATACCTCTCGCGCAACACCTCAAGCCATTTAGTGAGGTTAGTGAGGTTCGCGATAGCCTCATGGCTTGGGATGTTATACACCTCGGGATGACTCCCGCTCTTTGTCAACTCCCCGAGCGTAAAGTGCTCACTCAATTTCATTTTACTGTTTAATTGTACTATTTCCATGTTTCTTCTTTTTATTAATGTTCAACGCTGTACTATTAGGAAACGCGATGCTATAAGCAGCATCAAGTTCCGGTAGCTTTACTTGGCGCGGACTAAGACCGAGCTTTACTGAGACTATCGCACGTAGCAGCTCACGATGCTTTCGCGGGTAGAGCGATGGCGGCGGCAAAATATCGTTGCCGCATACCTGCTCATCATTAACCACAGTGTTGTGGCAAACCTCCCAAACGAAATCATCAGTAGCCTGCACACCAAACCATGCTTTCAACACATTCCTGATGCAGAAGCGCTTATACTGACTCACAAGGAGCTGCCGTGTGCGCTCCAGCTTTCGCCAGAGCTGCACATAGCATTCTTTGTCATTCCTTATTTCCATCTTAATGACTAATGACTAATGACTGATGACTAACTTTTCTATAACGCCCATCGTCCATCTGCTCAACCAAGCCTTGGGTACGCCAGTTCTTAAGCATCTGCTGAACGCTGTTGCGAGTAACGTCAGAACCCTTCAGAGCAATAGAGAACTGCTTGGCCTGCTCAAAACTAAACTGAACATCAAGACGCTCATAGATGCTATCGTTCTTACCTGCACGCCTGCGCTCTTTGCTGCCCACATAGCTACTGCTGCGGAACGCACTCTCTATGCGATCGCGGAAGAAGTACAGAGCGTTATCCAGTAGCGAGTCGGCTATCACGTCGTAGTTATCAAGCATTGTCGGTGTTTGGGCTTTCAGCAGCATCTCCTTCCATAGATTAGGGTTCTGCTTCAGCTGAGTCTCGGCACCGGTTAATCCGTGCTTCTGTATCAGCTGTTCGCACACCCTGCAAAGCATCATACAGCACACCATACGCTGAGTGGTAACGCAAGTACGGAATCGCTCGCGCGCCTTTACGCGGTCATCATTTTTCATAGCCTCGAGTCGTATTTTTTCAAGCCATTCCCTACCCTTTGCTTCCAGTTTTGGCAGCACCACCTCGCCATTCATCAGCGGCAGCAGATGTGCTATCTGCTGTATGCGTTCAGCCTGCTTCATTGTCAGCACATATGGCTTATCCTCCAGCTGCGCATAAGTGTTGTCGGGTGTCTGCGCCAGCGCGATACGACTGAGGAATCCGTCGGTGTAGTTGGTCACCACACGATAGAGTGCATCGGGCGTGCCGCACATGGTGACGTTCCACAGCAGATGCTCTATATGAACGTTTACGGCATCGGCCGAGCGCGCCTCTCTGTCGTACCTCGAACCGTCATAACTCTGGCGCAACATCACCGAGAAATCGCTCATGCTCGACTTCCATTTCTGAGCTACCACATCAGCCTCAGGCGTGAAAGAAAACGCATGCTTTTCTTCTACGTTTGCCAAGCGTTCGGCCAGGTTGGCCACCGTAGTATTAAAGGTGATGAAGCGCACCGGCAACTTAGGCTCTTCGGGCTGTGTCTTCTGATTTTTGGCAGCTTTTTTCTTAGCTCTGTATTCGGCTTCTTGCTGTTTATACATAGCGTCAACCGCCCTAACCTCGCTCATCCAAGTGTCGATGACGGGGTCGATAGAACCCTTGCCGCTGGCGAAATCTCCGGCGATATACGCTATCAGATTCAATCCGCGCATCTGCCCGTGAACATCCAGTTTTACGCCCGTCGCAAGTGCGCCGATGCAAGGACAGATGGCCGTTATCATCGGCATGGCCAGCGAGGGCCCGGCAGCGTTTATGGAATCCTTGATGCCCTGCGGCAGTTTCTTGGTACACAAAAGAGACGGTTCTTTCTGTGTACTTTCTTCCTGCTCTACATTATCCATCTCGCCTCCGCCATCATCCATCTGCTGCGCCTTGGCGTTAATCTGGCGCAGGTTGGCGTTCATATAGCCCTTATCGGTGCCGTAGTTTTCGTAAAAATAATTAATTAGTGTTTTACAGTCGTCAGTCTGCGAGTAGTTCTTCAGTCGCTCAGCCACCACGGCCTCCAACTGTTCGCGGTCCATCAGCTTTCCTACGCCCACAGAGAGCACCGCCATCAGGTTCGTGTGCCAGTTGCGCTCGCCCCAGATGTCCATAGAGTGCGGATCCAGTCCCGCCTCCTTAGCGCACAAGTCGAACTTAGCTAACGCCTCCGCCGTCGCCTTTTCCGCAGTTATGTCATCCGCATTACCCCCATTGTCATGTCGAGCGTAGTCGAGACATCTCTGCGGCTCGCCGCTTTGGCGCAGAGCGCCAATTGATGAGATCTCTCCACGCGCTACGCTTGGTCGAGATGACAAGGGAGCGGGGGTCTGCGCAAAGATAGCATCGTCCAGGCACACCAGCTGCTTTTCGGTGGTGGTGTAAAACACACGCGTTATATCCTTTGCGCCTTTATCGTATTCCACATTCAGCAACTCACTCGCCCACTTCAGATTATCCTCCTGGCTCAATTCGGGCTTTCTGGCAAACACCAGATGCCAACCGAACCCGCGGGCACTCTCTTCGAGCATATACAAACCAAGTTCTTCCTTTTTCGACAGGATGCGCTCTTTCAGCGCCGCCATCTCCTCCGTCGG
This sequence comes from uncultured Prevotella sp., assembly GCA_902800365.1. GTDB lineage: Bacteria > Bacteroidota > Bacteroidia > Bacteroidales > Bacteroidaceae > Prevotella. The sequence continues at coordinate 13,400 of CADCEF010000032.1, forward strand.
CACATGGTCGATATCCATCGCCACCGTGGTGCTCATACGTTTCGAGCCTCGCAGCGTGCCGTCGTCGTTGGGCAGACACGAATAGTTAAACTGCACCAGATTCTTCTTGCGCTCCTCATCGCCGCTGCGCACGGCTGCCAGCGTCGCCGCCTGTTCGCCGCCATTCCTCAGCGCCAGGTATTCCTCTCTCGAATGGATGGGGCGCATCTTCTTCACCCCATCCGCGTAATATATCAGATGACAACTCATCCCATTACCTCCTTGTCAAAAATTATCTCCTTCATTACCTTGCGGGCGATGTTGCCAGCCTGCTGCACCAACTGCTGCGGCAGACGGTTCAACTCGTCATCGTCCATCGTGAATACAAAGTAGTATTTCCCATTATGTCCGTGCGACAGCGAGCAGTTGTCGTCGCGGAATATCGGTTTGTTTTTGCGTCGCTTGGGGCGCTCGGTCATATACACATTACCGTCGCGCATGCCCTGTACATGGAAGTCGGCCACGAATGGCTCAGCCGCCACATCCTCGCAGCACTCAAAATCCAGCGTGCGCTGTCCTGTTTCCAACTTACCGAATGCCATCATGCCATCCAGCATTATCTGTTCTCCTAAAATCTGTGATTTTCTTGTTTTCATTTTGTTGAGTTTTTTGCGAGAAGAAGTTTCAGAAATCCGATGGCCATCTTCACGTGAAGACCTCTTCGCTTCAACTCAAGAATTATACATTATTATTTATTTAGTTTTACGATATCACTAACTAGTATCTCTTGGAACACTTGGTTCTGATACTCGTGTGTAGAGAAACGAAGGGTGGCGGCAACCACATCTCCTTCGTAGAACCTGCACGCCGCCAAGGGGCCCAGCATGGCGCACACATACTCATTTTCGAACTTCGATCCACCCATCTCGCGGAGTACAATGTTGCACTTCTGAATCTGACCACTCTCACTCTTCGAACTCTGCACGCCGAAGGCCTCGCCCTGGCGCACCACTCTTAAAATCTTTGTCTGCATAATTTTTACATTTTTAAATTTTTAAATTTTTAAATTTTTAAATTGTTACCTTTTCACCAAGTCCATAATAAAGTTGCGACCTTTTTCCGTCCACACCAGATAGGTATTGTACTTTAGTTTGCCTTTCAGCGAGTAGCCGATGCTCAGTCTGTCGGCAGCCAGACCAAGTTCGGCGTACTGCGGTGTAAGTCGATACTGCCCTCCACCCCATCGCTGAATTTTCATATCTACCAGAAAAGAATTCAGATCGTGAGCACTCATGCCGAATACCTTGGCGATTTCAGTGGCGGTGAAGCACCCGTCAGAATCCTCGTTGGCAACATCAAGCTGCCCGCCCACAATCTCCTCCGACTCATGCAGCACTTCTTGCGCCGTTGCCAGCAGTCGCAGTTCTGTCGGTCTCTGCAAGAAACGCTGTTCAAGTCTTTCGCGCTCCAGCTCCTCCCATCGCAGCACCAGCTTGGCGCGCATATCGTCCTTAAACTTGGTAGCGATGTAGAGCGTCTCGGTTTTGGTGAGTTCATAACAGGGAAATTCTCGAACGCCACCATTAGGCTGAATCACCTTTCGGGATGATAATCGAAATTTCGATGATGATACTTTCTGCCATGCAGGCTCCATCTTTCTGATGGCCTCCATCACATGGAAATGTTGTTTCCCGCAGAGCTCAGCAATGTCGAGCGAAGTCATGCGCAGCTCTTGTTGCTGGCCGCGCTGTGCAGCCTTGCGGGTTGATAAACTTGTTGATGTTGTTGTTGAAATAAATGTTGTAGTAATCATAATAAATAATGTATTTTTTAAATGTTAATAATTCAGTTATAAATAAAGTATCGCCCCCCGCCGTTCGGGAGGTGATTTTGGTAGCAACATGTCATAGATCCCCGCAACCATCTGATTGCGAGTGCAAAAGTAGAAACTTTTTGGCATGAAAAGTAAGAAAAAAAAGGGTATCTCCCGACCGTTTCGCAGTCGGAAACAGTCGGGAGAATTATGTTGAAAACCTAGTGTTTACAAGGGTTTCGGTTAAAGGTCGGAAATGGTCGGAATAAAGTTCTCTATGGCATCAGCATCGGCCGATAATTCTTTTCTTGGCTTTGATAATTTAAGCGATTGGCCCTGTTTGGTAAAGCATTGCGCAGCCAACTCGTTCATGCGCACCACGGTCATCTGCTTCTTCTCAAGCACCTCGCTATTCACTTTTACAAGCATCAGTCTGGCCGTCTCAACCGTCTTCATCCACTCTATAGGTTTGATGTCAGTAGGCTGATTGGTAGAGAATCCCATCAGGTACTGCCAGCAGCTCATTTCGGTGTCGGGCGCAATAAATCCGTTCTTAATCAAAAAGTCGAACCATTGCTTACCCACTGCCTCGCTGTTATTCACAGGGAAGTGAGCCACTTGCGCCACCGAGTTTTCCTCGTAGCGTGCGTGTTGGCCTTCCATACGTATCTCGCGGTCGTCATCTGCAGGCGCATTAGCTCCTCTACGCTCAATATACGTTGCCTCGTCGCCAGTCATTATTATTCTTCTTGCCATCTATTTTTATTGATTTGGATTTTCGTTATATGTGGCATGATCGCCAGTAAAAAAAATGTTGCGTTTCTGTTTTTCAGCCTTTTCGGCTTCGGCCTTTTGCGCTATTGCTTTATTCATTTCTACAAAGGCGATACCCGACACAAAGCTCCAGATGACCTGCCGGGGAATGTGCATATAGTACAGCTTCGACACAAAGCGTTCGGGGGTAGACTTCCACTCGAAATACATAGAATCTGGAAACAGTTCCAATTCGTTCTCAACCGATTGGGCATCAAACTCTCGCTGATGAACCATCAGATGTTTGCGTGTCTGGGTAGACTGTATCTGATTGGTCCAGAACTCCAATACGCCGCCACCCATTGTTTCACGTCCTGTTCGGCTCGCAGTCATTGTCAGTTCGTCAATCAGAGATGCAAACTCTTCGCAATCGGCGGCTTTCAGATTCTCTATCAGTTCTGCTCTATAATCGCTCATCTCGCCCGAAATGTCATACTTCGACAGACGTGCAAAACGATTGACTAGTTCTATGAAGAACTCCAAATCCTCCCTATCCCAATCATCACGTTCATCCAGTCTGTCTTTAATCTCCTCACGCATATAGGCGATATCATCGAATTCATTCGGCAATTCCAATATGGGCCCCGAATATTTCCACTCGAGAAAAGGCTTTTGCGAATACAAGTCGGTGGCAGGGCCTTTATACCCCTGAACCGAACACTCAAACGTTACACACGGGTGCTTAATGCACGCGCCAACCACCATCCCTCTAAGTTTTGTTTTCTCAGAGCACTTCAGTGCGCCCCACGCTATTGGCAGGTCGTTTTTCGACACATATCCCACAAAGCGCCCTACCCAGTCGTAGGCACGTATGGCCACCTTGTCGTTGTCGTTAGAGCTTTCTGGTCTTATAGTCATGGCACGCCCCTCAGCCTCGGCAAGAAACTTGTCGACTTGGCCGCTAAGGTCTTTGCTATATGGTAATCCTACAATTATAAGTTTTATAATACTCATAGAATATGTTGGTTAGAATTCGTTATCCCAAAACGAGTGCAAAGATACTAAAAATCCCCAATACTCCGGCACGATTACGCGTGAAATATTGGGGACTTGAACAAAAAAAATAATTATTCAAAAAATAGTCATTCCAAGAAGGGAAGACTTTCAACTATATCTTCGTGACAAACAAAGCAGTCTGTCTGTGTATCCTCGGCCCTCACGATATCATTAATCTTTTGTTTATAGGTCGCGAATGTTTTAAGATTCTCAATCTCTTCACGTCGTGCCTTACTAATAGCTGCAAACTCCGTTTCACGTTCTATTCCAAGGAATCTGCGCCCCAGCAAGTTGGCTGCGATGCCAGTTGTACTACTACCCGCAAATGGGTCGAGAATCCATTCGCCAGGCTTTGTTGAAGCCAATATTATACGACTAAGTAGCCCCAGAGGTTTCTGCGTAGGATGTTTTCCGCAAGATTTTTCCCAAGGAGCAATCGCTGGCAAACGCCAAACATCAGTCATCTGCTTGTCATCGTTGATGTGCTTCATCAACTCATAATTATAATAATGTGCAACTTTCTCCTTTTTGCGAGCCCATATGACGAACTCTGTTGAATAAGTGAAATAGCGACAAGAGATATTGGGCGGCGGATTTGTCTTGGCCCACGTTATCACATTCAGAATCTTATAGCCAAGCTGTGTAAGACAATTAGCTACCGAAAATATATTGTGATAAGTTCCAGATATCCAAATAGTTCCGTTATCCTTTAGTTTCTCTCTGCATAAGGATAGCCACTTCAGGTTAAACTCATTAATCTCTTCTGGCGACATACTTTTATCCCAGTCGCCCTTGTCAACACAAACCACTTTACCGCTCTGCACGCTGATTCCCCCACTCGAAAGGAAATAAGGCGGGTCGGCAAAAATCATGTCGAACTTAAAGTCGAACTGCGGCAACAATTCGAACGTATCGCCATGAAGCAGGTTAAAGTCATGGTTGGGGGATTTATAAAAGGGTGTGAGCATTTATTTCCACATTTGTTCGTACATTTCATTTATCAATTCAGCTCTTCTTTGGACGATTTCTTTATCCTTCCAACTCGCAGCATTATTAAAAACTTCTTTTGCAGTGACCATCTTTGTCTTACTTAAAACATAAGTTTTCTTAGTCAGGAACTCTTTATTACCAATTTTCGAGTTAATATCATCTTCTAACAAAACAAGATTCCCGATATTTTTTATCAGATTCGGATCAGCAAGTTCCATAATTGAAGGACTTTCCGGATAGATATGTTCAATACTTGTTGCAATGGGTATAGAATTCTTATTCTTTTTGCGTTCCATTTTTGTTAGAACATATTTAACGAGTTCTTTCTGTTTTCCATCTTTTTTGGTATAATAAAGTTTATTATCAACATTTGCGTCAAAGTCAGAAACACTTACAATTTTGTTTTTCAATTCAGAGCAAACGCTTCGAATAACTCTATGCTTATTCTCCCTTGAGTTAGCATGATATAAATTTTGTGCGAATTTAGCATATAACTGATCTAAACCTGAGGACCTATTAGAACAGACCGCATTATTTACAAAATGTAAGCGTTCCATTACCGATAGAACTTTCAAACACAAATCTTTTGAAATAGACTTGTTCTTATAATCTCTAATTAAAGCTATCAGGAAAGAGTTAGAAACCTGAATTTTAAATTGCTGGGTTAATGCAAATATTGATTCAAATATATCATAATCCTTCTTTTCCCAATCAGTTTGTGAAGGTTCGTTTATGAGCTTGAAAATTATAGAGTCATTTAACATCTGATTTAAGAACACCTTTGCTCCAGTTCCATTGTCATTGGGATTATATTTTTTGATAGTTTTCTCTATTTCCTTAAATATTTTCCTGTCTGAAACCTTTTTATATCTTGAAGCATAGAAATTGTTCAAAAACTTACTATTTTGTTTCGCATTCGTCTCAATCTTTTTCCAAGTATCATATGGTTCATTGATAAGAGGAGTTGTTTTATACTTACTAAAAATCAAAGACTTTACGAGGTCTAATGGTGTCAAATCTTTACCTGTAGAATTGAGCGTCATAAATATAGTACTTGCATTGGAAACGCCCTCTGCAACAACAGAAACGGTTTCTAGATTAAGTATTTTATCTCTAAACCGCATAAGCTCGTCTTTGGTGTATTTTTTCAACACTGCATAAATCTTGTCGTAAGCGCTTACAATTTTTATCTCTCCTTCCTTAATAGGAAGAATATTGTTATCCTTGTTGTTTGGAGCATTTTGCACTCTAGCCTGTAACACTGGATAAGGCATCTTATTAATTAACCTTGCAGATAACTTATTATTATCATCTTTGCAAAAAATGTACCTATCATTTATGGCATTTGCTAAGTCCATTTCATTTTGGGCATAGAATATATCTCTAAGACAACACAGCATGATAGTTATGGTTGTTATACGTTGTTGGCCATCGATAACTGTAAAATACTCACCATTTCTTTTACCTTCAAAAACCATATGGCCAATGAAATAACTATCATTTGGTTCGATTTCATTTATGTCCTCTATCAACTCATTAATCTGTTCGTCTTCCCAATCATATTCTCTTTGATAATCAGGAATTGTATAAATACCATCAGTTAATAATTTTTTGATAGGCATTCCCAAAGCATCTACATTCATATTATTAATTTGTTAACATGTTACAATTTGGTTATATAATATTTTATGCCATTAATCCTCCCCCACCTTCATTCTTTCTTGCATACGCTGTGGACCATCCAGTTTGCCCTAAAATGCTAATGGATTTTGGAGGCTGCAAATATCGGTTCTCTTGACAAATCTCTTTGAAGGGACACTCGCTGATTTTTTGTTCATTAGGTAATGATAATACGTAGGGCGTTTCCAGTATAGCAACATAGCCTTCTTCATTGGAACATGGCATCATTCTTGCTATAGGTTGAGCCTTTACTTTTTTAATTCCATTTTTCAAACAAACTTGGCAAGTCTTGTTTCTACCAGAGTGCCACATGAAAGTGTGAGCATGTGTTTCGCATTCGAACTGATAGAGTATTTCTTTGCAGAATTGCTTGCCTATGACGTTATAGACAAAGTAATCTATCAGACAAGGACTTTCAATACATTCTGCTGGATACTTCTCGTTCCATATTTCCCAAACTCTGCGCCAAGCGCTGGCATTCATTGTTTCAATGTAACTGTACTGATGGCAGAAAATATCGAGAAAACTAGACACCAAAGGAATCTCCGTCTTGATAATACCCGTTCTTAATGCAACTTTGATAGTGTTTACATCGCTGGCCACATCAATTTTATCAAATCCAGTTACATCCTTCCAAACTTCTAAAACAACCATATCGCGAAGAAACATATCTGTTTTCTTGTTACCATATCCAGCACCATCGCACGCAATAATTGCTTGTCTGAGTTTGAAGATGTCCCTATCGTATTTGTCTATCAAGCCATAAGGGTCACATTCTTTATCGAGCAGGAATTTTGAAATGGTTTCTGCATATCCATTTCTCTTGTCGTTTTGAGATTTGTCTGCTATTCCTATCTTGCTTATGAACGCGGCAGAGTCATCAGCAATCAATTCTTCATCAAAGATTGATGGATCAGTCTTGAATATCTTTGCAAGTTTTGCGAACTCCAGTGAACCACGAAAATCCTGATTCGCAGTCAGGAACCTGATGCGACAAACATCCTCATTACTTAAGCCGCAGGTGTCATACAACTCACTAAATGCGTCACCATCTGTTTTTACATATATGGCACGTAAGGCATCTGCCACTTGTTCGCACTTCTCATCATCTATCTTGCAATCAAGAATTTCCTTGTGATGTGCCTCCCAGAATTTGTGGAAGTCAGAGAAATACTCTCTGTATTCACCAAGTTCCCAAGTAGTGCCAATGCCAGGATAGTTGGTATAGAGGAAGTCGTTGATGCTTTTGACCACCTTTCTTGCCTCAGACACAGATAGCGATTCAGCCTCACCTATAGAAGCCTTTATTTCAGAACAAAAGTTTGATAGTTTATCCATAGCAACATCACTTTTTCTTTATCGATGATAAATCAAGATTAGGTATAATTGCGGTATTGGTATAATTCTTCTTATAATAGAAAGCTCTTCTGCGTGCTCTTGTGATACCACCTTTTCCGTCAGGAGCATCCGTCTTGTCTTGATTGTTTGCTCCTTTCGTCTTTGGTTCAAGATAAACGCCCATGCTGCAAGACAATTCATCTGCACGACCAGTCTTGATATAGCTCTGTATTTCTTCCCAGTCAGTTTTAAATACGCCATTCTGAACATCTGTTGGATGGTCCAAGAAATAGTCCACAATGACATAATCATTCTGGTTAAGAGCCTTACCATTCTTCTTTGCCAAATAAACAACCCAGAATGTCAGAGCAATCTTACCTCTAAGCTTAGCGGTTTCCCAAGTCTCTTTGGCAACTTCCATATAGTTTATCACCTGAATAGCCGTAGGCTCTTTGGCTTTGATGGAGCCATCGCGATTCTTTTGCAGGGGGAGAATTTTAATCTCACATCCAATCTCAGGGATGTCTGCCTCATCGCGATTATTGTTCTCTATGCCAAGCAGGTTCTCAACTATCAGGCCAGACGCACCCTTAACCATCTTAGAGCGTTCGATGTTCAACTCGTCTTTTATCTCTCCAATGGTTTTACCCTTAGAATTGCTGATAATATCAAACAAGGGACGCATGTATTCGATTACTTTACTGCTAATCATAAGCTATTTTTGTTTATTCTCTAATTGTGGCGAAATCGCCATATTTAAATGTATCGAATTCGGTATATTTAGACCGCTGCAGGCAACGGAGCAATTTCTGGCAGCATGTTATCTGCGTGAAGATTGGCTTTTGTCTCCGCATAGTTATGCACAAGAATCTCCGTCAGCTTACCTCGTTTATTTGGATTTGAATTAATGCTGCGCGATGCCCATACTCTTTCAATATGATACGCTCCATAAAGCACATCAAAGAAGTTATCCTCTTCATTCTTTCCTTTGCAATCTGAGTTACTGAGCATGAATCGGAAACCAGCATCGTCTATTTGGTCACAATACTCCTTCAAACGAATCTGCGCATCATCATTAAACGCCTCTTTAGCATAATCATTAAAACTAGACGTATCGCTTAGCGGACGATAAGGTGGGTCGAAATAGAATAACGTATTGCCCTGGGCGTATTCAAAAGTGGCTTCAAAGTCGCCTGTCAAAATCTCCACATGTTGAAGTAGTTCACTATCTTTGCGGATGATCGCTGAGTCGCAAATCTGCGGATTGGTATATTTACCAAATGGAACATTAAAAAGTCCTTTCTTGTTCACACGATAAAGCCCGTTGAAGCAAGTGCGATTGAGAAAAAAGAACTTTGTTGTATTTTCTAAAGGGTCAAGATTCTTCTCGTTATAGCGGTCGCGAACTGCTAGGAAGAAATCCTTGCGTTCTTCTTCTGTTGAAAGAGCATTATAGGCATTCTGAATATGCATCAAGGAGGTAATCAAATCCTCTGGCATATCCCTAACAACACGATAGCATGTCGTCAAATCAGGGTTCACGTCATTGATAACAGCACGATGGATATTAGGGTACCTCTGCAACATATAAAAGAGCATAGCCCCTCCACCTACGAAGGGTTCTATGTATGTCACATCTTCCCAATTTTCAAAGTCAGCAGGAAGTTGCGCGTCTAATTGCTCTATAAGTTGACCCTTTCCGCCAACCCACTTTATAAAAGGTTTTGCTTTTGCCATATTTATTTTACTTTTAAGGTTATGGATGCATCAGATTCTGGAGTATAATAGATTTCACCCCCGCTACACTAGTAACTCCTTCGTTTTCTTTTAGGTATCTTTCTACCTTTTCTTTCGTTTTTTTTGTAATTGTTTTCATCTTTGTTTTTGATTTAGTCAGCTGGTATTGCCCAGTTGTTCGTTAATTATCTACTAATACTAGCATTAGGTGTATATACTCTCCCTATACATAGTTTTTTAACGGTAAGGTAAAATAAAATCACCTATCAATAGAGTATTGTATTACTACGATTAGCCAGTACTTGATTGCAAAGGTACAAAAACTTTTTGGATTAACAAGCGGAAAACACAGAAAATGCAGAAAACAAGCAAAAATACTTAGAAGATAAAACAGAGTTTCTTTCTATTTTTAATTTTTCCATATATTTTTGTTATTTCAATTTTTATTCTTAATTTTGCCCCCAAAAGATATAAGATTATGTCAGCAATTCAGTTGTATGCCGAGATTCTTCGCAATATGAGCATTATTGCCGAAGACGAGAATCTGCTTAAACGGGCAGCTAAATATCTGCGCAAATTGGCGGCAGAGAAAAAGGAACCATCCTTGATGACGGAAGAAGAGTTCTTCGCCAAAATTGACCGTGCAGAAAAACAACCGGGCAAGAGTTTTGAGAGTGTTGAAGAGATCGACAAATACATTCGCAGCCTATGAGCCGATATAAAGTAATTATCAAAGAAGGCAAATTTGGAGATAAAACGCAGTCATGAATAGTCATTAAGTCATTAGTCATTAAGCGATGTTAATCCTCAAATCTATGCAATATATAATAATAATTAAAATTATTATTTTATATTGAGCTTAAAATCGGATTTCAGATTTCTTTAATGACTAATGACTGATGACTATTCATGACTGCGGCGCAAAAAAATCTCGAAAAAAGTTAGAGATTTATTCGTTAACCGCAATCATAATGTGGTACCTTTGCAGCGTCAAAATATAACTCCCACGTGCGGGCGTAAAAAGTCTCACACGTGGCCGCAAAAATGAGATGTCTCGACTACGCTCGACATGACAAAGGGGCGTTAGGGATGAAATATTAGTATTAACCATTAAAATTATCAATTATGGCACTGAAAGTTAAAGCACAAGAGAAGTTGCAGAAGATTGGCACTCATGCTGGCAAGTATCGCTACATCATGATGCCTGAGTTGTACACCTCGGCTGCCGGCGAGGTTATCAAGGCGTGGGCCACCGAAGGTCACTCGGTAGCGCTGCCAGGATTGGGCACCATGCGATTCGGACTGCGCGCCAAGAGCGTGGAGAAGGTGGACGAGGTGAAGGCAGGACTGATTACCAGTCGCCGCATCATCTTTACCCCAGCGGTTGAGCTGAAGGATGAGCTGGCAGGAACCGCCATCCAGATTACCTGCTACGACCGCGATGGCAAGGAGGTGAAGCGTGTTACCAGCACCGATAGCGGTGACATCGAGGATCCTGAGAACACCCAGCCATCAAATGGCGGCAATCAGGGCGGTGGCGGCTACAATAGCAGCGATGACCCAGGAGAGGGAGATTAAGCGCTAAGGGTCAGGGGCTAAGCCCCTACCTTTTACACAATGTAAAAATTATAAAAATGATAATATTTAAAAATTAATACCATGACTAAGAGAGAAACGTTAAAGTTCATCGTACAGATGATCGCATCAATCGCAACTGCGATAGTTACAGCCCTGGGAGCTACAAGCTGCATGGGTATGTAAAGAAAGAGAAAGTCACCTTAGGGTGGCTTTTTTTTCGTAAAAAATTTGGAGTGTATGTAAAATTTTCGTATCTTTGCAGGGCCAATCATATAAAACAATATATTGAGAACGAGATAATAAACATAATATCAATTAATCAAACGTAAATGTTATGAAAAAGAAAACCGTAATTATTCTGTGTTCAATGGCTGCAGTATTTGGTCTGTTCAGCTCTCTCTTTGTTGACTGGCCTGTAGATTTTAGCTCTGCCAGCGGCGACATAAGCAAGGCAAGCCGCTTCTCACGCGAGATGGAGTCGGAGAAACTTACCAACATGGCCGAGCTTCTTAAGAACGACTCAGCCTTTAAAGATGGCATAGTGATAGCCCAGGTGGTGATGCAGACCCGCGCCGCTCAGTTCGGTACGCTGGTTGACTTGTCGAACGAGGCGGCAGGCAACATCCCGGCCTTTGCTGAGGTGCTGAAGGAGATGAACGCCACACGTAAGATGGTGAACAACGTGGTGAATTCGCTTACAGAGTCGGCCAGCAAACTGGATGCTGCCCTGGGCGGTGAGGAATGTGCCGACCTGGAACAGACCACCATCAACGCCTCACTGGCTTACACCACCCTGCAGAAGCAGAACAAGCTGGCTAACAGTTTCATAGAGACCACCGACAAGTATCTGGAGACAGCCAAGGCTGATGATCAGCTGAAGTTCGTCCGCGACCAGTGGTTGGAGTATCAGCAGATGACAGCTGCCCTTGAGGGTGACAAGGCAAGTGCTGAGGCTTTGGCAAAGAAGGGTAACCTGCTCAGTGGCGAAAAGGCCCTTGCTGCATACCATAAATGCGACCTTAACGCTAAGATGACTGTGCTGCAAAGTTGCCAGTTGGCTCTGGGCATGAACACACCCACACAACTGGGTAGTGCTATTAATCCGGAAACACTCGGTCATGCCATTTCAACCATCCTTAGGGCTGCGAGAGTTACGGTGTTGGATATGACAGCTGAGGGGGCCCTGCAGAGCAATCAGGTTGAGAAGATCTTCAGCAACGCCCTCGATGAGGCCATGAAGAACACTTCAGCCGACGCCATTGCCAGCATGCAGAAGCTCGGCTTGGTCAATGTCCAGAAGATGGCTAGTACCCAGAAGGAAGTGGGCGAAGTGGGCGGCGGTCCGGTAGCCTTCAATTCAGCAGTTAAGATGATAGGTAGCAACAGTAATGTGATGGAGGCTTACAAAGCCATGATTGGAAGTGCCGCAAATAATGATTCGCAGAGTCAGGTCCAGAATCTGGGTCTCGTAGGTGCTCAAAACATCGGCTGTGCGATTAGGGAGACAGCCTTGGGCAACAGACCTACATTGGGCGCGCGTATTCCCTGGTATCAATAAAAGAAGCCACCTAACGGGTGGCTTTTTTTATGCCATTTTCTATAATGATGCCGCGGGTGGCGGGGGTGGCGAAGGTGCCGTCGAGGCGGTAGGCACGGGTGCCCCTTGTGCGGGTGTCAAGGATGGATGCGGGATTGATGCCAGTGGCGGAATCGTAGGCCTGACGCTGCAGAACCTGAGTCATGCAGTGGGCGGCGCCGTAGCCGTCGATAAGGCTCTCAAGTGGTATCCACTCTACAGTAACGCCTGCATCAGCTAAGCGCTGTTGCAACTGCTCACTCTGTCCGCCAACGGCCATGATGTGGCGCGGGGCGATGGTAAGGAAGTTGTTGGCGTAGTGCAGTTCGTCGGCCTCATCGATGGGGATGATCTCGAAACCTCGGCTGCGGATGTACTCAACGAAGGGCTGATCCTGCTGCCACAACGAGTACTGCTTGGTGCCGGGTTTGCGAGCCCAGATGTCGCACGTGCCGTATTCTGGATCGCCGGGATTGGCCTCCAGACGGCTGCGAACCATCGTACACAGGTTGCTATCGATGATGTTGAAGTGGGTGTCGAGGTGCATCTGCATCTGCCAGAGCTTATGGTCGCGAACCACAACTACGGTGTCGTGGCCGAAGGCATCGGCCTCAAGCATCTGTCGGATACCCTCGTCGTTGGTACGCATACCGCAACCTATGAACGACACGTTACCTGCAGGCAGATAGTCGCCGCCCTCAAGTCGGCCGTCGCCCTCGATGCGGAGTATGGGCTTGAGTCCGAGGTGGTTGTAGCAAAGCTCGATGATTTGAGTCTCGGGTGCGCGCTGCGAGGAGTTCATGCTGCAGATGATGTGACCGCGAGGCGTGGTGATGCTCTGGTCGCGCGTGAAATATAGGTTCATCAGCGGATTCTGGATATACTGTGCCTCGTAGCCGGTGTTGTTGTCGGTTCGCGACAGCTTAACTGTGGGCTGCAGCAGTATGCAGCGTATAAGGTCGTTGCGACTCATCTTCTGCAGCACATCCTGACGGTAGTTTTCCATAGCCGTAGCATCCTCGTCGGGGATGCTGCTGATGTCGTAGATGAGCACGTTAGAGGCCAGCTCTCGCAGACTGTCGATGCCAACCTCCTGCAGAATTTCCATCACGGTGTGAACGCGTATGCCGTTCTTCTCGAGCATCTCGATGTAGCCAACGTGTTCGTCGGCAGCCTTGTCGACGTCGAAGTAGTCTTCAAACAGTCCTGCCGATGGATGGATAACGCCGTTGAACAGCTCCTGTCCCGGGGTGTGCATCAGTATATCGCCAGCCTTACTCCACTCGGCCTGCGGATATACCATTTTCTCTGAATCCTGCGCCTGCACCGTTGCGCAAACGATGGCGAACATGGCTACAAGGGCGCATCTAATATTCCGTTTCATAGTTAATTGTATAATTTATAGTTCCGTGCGCAAAGATACAACTTTTTTTGTGAATATATTGCTATTTTAGAGATTATTTCGTATTTTTGCCACGAAATTAAGCAATCATGATGATAAGGAAATTTGTTTTGGTACTGATGGCGGTGATTGGGGTGAATGCGCTCCAGGCTGCTGAGAACGACTTGAAACCGCGACTTGTGGTGTGTACGGATATTGCGCCGGCGGATGTTGAGCCCGACGATATGGAGTCGATGGTGAGGCTGATGGCGTATTCCGATATGTTTGAGATTGAGGCGCTGATAACATCGGTGGGATGGAACTGCGACCCCTACCCTGCTGAATGGGCGGAGTATCTGCAGCGAGTGATAGAGGCGTACCGCAAGGATGTGCCAAAGCTGATGAGACGCTCGGGACAGCAGGAATTCATGCCTCTTGAGGATGAGAACAAACAGCAATATATAGGCTACTGGCCGAGTGCCGACTACGTGAAGAGTCGTGCGGTGATGGGCAGTATCCATGGCGGAATAAAGGCCATCGGAGCCGATAACGATTCGCCGGGCAGCGAGCTGCTGATACGACTGGCCGACGAGGACGACACACGACCAATCTACGTGGCTGCATGGGGCGGCGCCAACACCTTGGCACAGGCCATCTGGCGAGTTAAGCAAACTCGCTCGGCCGAGGAGTTGAAGAAGTTTGTGCGCAAGTTCCGTATCTACACGATTACCGATCAGGACATGCAGTACAGCATGCGCATGAACCGCAGTTACAGCTCGCACATGTGGCTGAGAAAGGAGTTTGCCGATGACCTGCAGTTTGTGTGGGACGAGGGCACCTGGCAGGAGCAGTGCGAGCTGGGCAAACGCCACTGGCAGCAGCATAAGGACAACATTCAGGGCCGAGGGGCTCTTGGCGGCGAGTATCCCACATACAAGTGGGGCGTTGAGGGCGACACACCAAGTTTTCTGTATGTGATGCCAAACGGGTTGAACAATCCCGAAGACCCGCATCAATGCGGTTGGGCTGGATATCATGAGCGCGGAATGTGTGCCGACTCGCTAACCACGGCGTGGACAAGTTGGCAGGAACCTGTGCGCAGCATCAGCGTGGGCTACAAGCAGCGTTTCTATCCCGATGAGCTGAACGACTTCATGGCGCGAATGCAGTGGGCTGCCGAAGGCAAGGGCAATCTGAATCCTTATGTCGTCATTCCGAACGACACGATAAACATCACGAGTTCGCTCAGTCTGGATGCATCGAAATCATTCGACCCCGACGGCGACAACCTGCAATTCAGCTGGTGGCAGCAGCCAGAGATTGGCAAGACGAAAGTGAAGATTGAGCAGGCCGACCAGCCTATAGCAACCCTGCGCATTCCCGCCGATGCCAAAGGCGACACAATCCACATAATCTGCGAGGTTCACGACGATGGCCCATACCATCTCCCCGCCTACCGCCGCATAATAATTAAGAATACACTTAATAGCCAGGATTCTGAGTGAGGTTCTGATTAAGTGCTCGCACCTCGGCGGGGATGGGGAAAACGGTGGTGTGACCATCCGACTCGTCGATGGCGTCAGGACCTTCGTATAGCGACTTATAGCGATGGAAACGAATCATGTCAGGGCGGCGCCAGCCCTCCCAACAGAGTTCCAGAAGGCGCTCGTCGAAGATATTGTCGAAGGTACATTCACGAGGTGATGCGCCAGCACGATTCCTTACGGCATTAAAGTCGGCACTGCCATCCTTACCTAATCGCACCTTACATTCGGCTCGCATCAGCAGCACGTCGGCATAGCGGAAAAGCACTATGTCGTTATCTACGAGTTTGCCGTCTTTGATGGCGTTCTTGTCGAACTCATATTTGTACATTCGTGCGCCAGCCGTCTCCAAATATGGCGAACCGCTGAGGTCGAGTTGCACCTTGTCGGGCTCGTACATAAGAGGCTTTCCGGTACGGTCGGTTACGGGTTTACCATCGGGGCCATTCACATTTGTGTAGTGATAGCAATCTACGATACGTGGATCAAGATCATCGGGGTATCCAAACACCTGCAATGCTTTAAGCGTGGCGCAAGCACCGTTCTCGCCGTTATATCCATAGGCTGCTGCATGACGATAGTGCAGCGAGCGGATGATGTTCTGCTGCTGGTTGGAGAAGAGGTTCTTGTCCATAGGAATAGTAAAAATGTTCTCGCGCGAATACTGGTTGTAAACCAGGAAGTTAGAGCTGTAGATTGATTCAAGACTATAACCCATATAATCCAATTCGTCGCAATAGCTGATGCACTCGTCCCATCGCGCCACACCCGTGTAAACCTCCGACTGGAGCATGAGCTTAGCCAGGATGAAAAACACCACAGGTTGGGTGATGCGGCCGTAGTAGTCGCCCTCGCGGGTGCTGTTTTCGTCGGGCAGGAAGTTGAGAACGCTATGTAGCTCGTCGACGCAGAAATTGAACACCACAGCGCGCTGCTCGCGCTTCACCTCGTTCATCGATACGCTGCTGTTGGTAACTAATGGCACATCGCCAAAGAGGTCGATGAGATACCAGTAGAACATGGCACGCAGCGCTCTCACCTCTGATGTCCAGACGAGGTGGTTATCTTCGCCAGCAAGGTCTTTGTAGGCGTCGAGAGTCTCGAGCGACCTGTTGCACAGCGTGATGACCTTATAGAGATAAAGCCACGAGTTCTTCATCAAATCGTGCCCGTCTGTCCACGAGTGCTTATACATGGCCTGCCACAATCCGCCGTCGTACCAGTCGCCGCCACGAAGTGGTATCAAGGCTTCGTCGCTGCCAAAGGTCTGCAGGTCGTAAATGCCTCGGTTGGTGCCTTGCAACCCCTGACCGTCTTCGTATCCGCCTATGTAGTTATATAAGGTAGAAACGGTGTTGAGATACAGGTTCTCCTTGGATGTGTAGGCCGCACTCTCGGGCAGCTCGCTGCTTGGAGTCTCATCGAGCGAGCACGACGCAAAAGCGATGGCGATGAAGAGGAAGATATACTTTTTCATGTTCAGAACTGTATGCTAAGTGCGAGTGAATAGGTGCGATAAGGCGGTATGGTGCGCTTGTCGTCGACACCAAGTGTAGAATCTACTACCGACGAGTTGATGATAGGCGTAAGGCCAGAATAAGAGGTGATGGTGGCGAGATTGTTTACAGAACAAGCCACGCGCAGACGGCTGATGAATCGTGAGCGTACAGGCACGTTCCAACCCAGCGTAACATAGTCGATGTTAACGTAGTCGCCGGGCTCCAGCCAGTAGTCGCTGATGTCCTGATCCTGTATGTTCATCTCGGGAGCTCCCTGCATCACGTTGTAGTTTGGCATAGACGCCATATTCATATAGGCCAGCGCCGTACCGTTGTAAATCTTATGACCGAAGGCTCCGTTTACCTGCATTGTTATGTCGAACTGCTTGTAGCGCAGGGCGAAGTTAGAACCCATCATGGCCTTTGGCGTGGCCTGTCCGCAGATGTATTTCTCTGATGTAAGGTCGTAGCGCTTCGAACCGTCTTCGGCTATCGCAAAGCCCTTGCAGTGAGGCAGATAGAACACACCCAGCGGCTGCCCTACTATCTGGAAGCACACACCGCTGGCACCATGATATCCGGCTCCGTAGAGATCGCTGATGCCCTGTATGTCGGGCGCCGTAAGGTATTGTCCCTGATAGTATCCGTTGAGGGTTTCGAGCTTGTTGCGCTCGAAGGTCCAGTTCATATTGATGTTCAGCTCTACATTCTTATTTTGCAGCGGAGTGATGCCGAAGCCTATCTCCAATCCGTGGTTGCGCATCTTGCCGAGGTTGGCCAGCAGGTGGTCGTAAGTAAATGGCGGAACGGGCACGGTGTAGTTGTAGAGCATATCGGTGGTGCGCGAGGTGTAGAAGTCGGCCGTAAGTACAATTCGGCTGTCCCAGAAGGCCATATCCAACCCCACGTTGAAGGTGCGCTTTATCTCCCACTTCAGGTCGGGATTGGCGTTGCGTATGAGGCCTAACGTGGTGGTAGGCATGCCGCCCACGCTAACCACTCCGTTGGGGCGGATGAGCTGTTGCGACTGGAATGCATCGATGCCGCCGAGGTTACCGCTCTTACCATAGCCCACACGCAGATTGAGTTTCGACACATATCGCTTAAGCCGCGCCATCCAAGGCTCATTAGTTACGTTCCAGGCAGCACTGACAGAGGGGAAGAATCCCCAGTGGTTGTTCTCGCCCACCTTAGACGAGCCATCGATACGAGTGCTGAGATTGAGTGTGTAGCGATCGTTAAAGGTGTACTGTGCCTTAACCAGATACGAAGTCAAGCTTGAGCTGTAGTTGTAGGAGTTTGTGCCTTCCCAAGGTCGGATGGCTCCTGCCGAGAGGTTGTCGTAGCCGAAGGCGTTGGTGTTGTAGTTTGACGAGGTGGCATAGAATCCCTTATCCTTTTCGCGGCTTCCCTCTATCAGTCCAAGCAGTTCCAACTGGTGGCGCTCTGCAATACGCCCCCTCCAAGTCAAGGTGATATTTCCTAACAGCTCGGTGCTTTTCTTGTCGCCCTGATAGGCTTCGCCATGACTCCAAACGTAGGTGGGATAATAATGTGCGTTGCCAAAGTCGGTATACGAAAAACTTCCGAAGAGGCCCAGCGAGAGTCCGTAGCCCAAGTCGATTGTTGCCCTTGCGTGTACATTCACGTGCGAGTTCTCCTCGTCCTCCTTCATGGTGAGCAAGGCGTAGGGATTGTTTATCCACCAGGCCTCGGGCACATCGTCGTAGCCTCCTGAGGCATTGGCGCCAGCGGGGAAGGTGGGATTAAAGGTAGCAGCCGAATAGAACAGCTTCTGCCTGAATGGGATGACGTTGTTGTTCTGCAATGAGCCCAGCACGCCAAGGTCGACAGTAAGATGATTGTCGAACGCCTTCTGATGCAAGTCGAGCTTGGCGATGTAGTTGCGCAGGTTGTAGTTCTGGATGGTGGTATTCTGGTCGGTCATACCAAGCGAGGCACGATAGTTGGCCATTTCAGAGCCACCTCCGAATGCCAAGTGATGAGTCTGCACAAGTCCCGTACGGAGTGGCGCTTGGGTAAAATCGGTATCGGCACCTTTGTCGATGATGCTCATCCCCAGATTGGCGGCGGCCTGACGGAACTGACTAGCATTGAGCATGTGGAGATTCTTGTAGGTGTGCTCAAGACCCACGCTGCCATCATAGGCAATGTGGAACTGCTCGGCCTTACCTTTTCGCGTCACCACTTGAATAACACCCGCAGCACCACGGCTACCATACTGCGATGTCTCGGATGCATCTTTCAGAATGGTAAAACTCTCGATATCAGCGGGATAGATGGTGCTAAGTGTGATGATGTCGGACTGCACGCCATCGATTACCACCAGAGGGTCGTTGCCCCCCGTGAGCGATGTGGTACCACGCACTCGTACAGCCGACAGCATAGCCTCGTGATTGCCGCCCGACTGCACCTGAACGCCTGCGGCCTGACCGCTGAGAGCGTCGAGCGAATTGGTTATCATACCTTTATTCATTCGCTCCTGCGTAACCGTAATCATTGCTCCAGTCACAGTTAAAGAGTCGTGCAACGACTGAGCTGTAATTGGTGCCGCAAGTGTCAGCAAGAACGCTGTTTGTATAATCTTTCTCATCTTTTCATTGGCATTATCTGGGGCAAATATACAAATTTTTCGGAAATATAATGCAATCGTTGAGAGATTTTCGTACCTTTGCGGCAGAAATTTTGGTACTAATGAGAAAGATATTACTATTATTCCTAACCGCAGTATTATGCGGGAGCACGGTGACATTGGCATCGTGTGCAGGGTGCGATGATAACGCCGTAGTTGTAGACCAACCTACCATCGCGAGGATACAGAATCGGGGCACAATCCTCATCGGGACAACGGGCGATTATCGTCCGCTGACATTCCGCGAGGCCGACGGGACGTATTGGGGTTTCGGCATAGATATGGCGGGCGAGATAGCCAAGCGACTGGGCGTTGGCATCGAGTTTGTGCAGACATCGTGGCCTACCCTATCGGCTGATGTTCAGGCCGAGCCGCAGACGTTCGACCTTGCCATCGGCGGCATAACAATTACGGATGCTCGCCGCGAGACGATGCTGATGAGCGACGGATATCTGCATAACGGAAAGACCATTCTGTGCCGTGCATCGGAGGCCGACAGATACAAGACGCTGGCCGACATCGACAAGCCCGAAGTGCGCGTGATGGTGAACCCTGGCGGACTGAACGAGAAATTTGCCAACGAGAACCTTACTCACGCCACAATAATTGTGCACCAGAAGAACGAGGAGATACCATCGCTGATAGCCGAGGGCGAGGCCGACGTGATGATAACCGAGATTACAGAAGCACCTTATTATATACAAGCGGACACACGACTGGCTGCACCGCTAATGAACGCACCGTTTACTAACGGCGAGATTGGCGTGCTGATGCGAAAGGGTCAAGACGACCTGTTGCAGTTGGTGAACGATGTTATCAGCCAGATGAAAACCGACGGCACCCTTCGCCAGCTGCAACAGAAATACGGGTTAAAATCCATATAAATAGGGATTGTGTACGTCAACATAATCCCGTACCTTTGCACCCGCTTACAATATATTCCAGAACAAACATGCAGCCTGATATCATACAGAAATACAATCGCCCCGTGCCGCGATACACAAGCTATCCGCCGGCCAACTACTTCGCCCCGTGCTCGGAGGCCGACTATCTGACTATGTGCGAACTATCCGACAAGGCACGACAGAACAACATATCGTTTTATCTGCACATTCCATTCTGCCGACATCTGTGCCACTACTGCGGATGCAACTCCTACCCTATGGCCAAGCCAGAAATGGTAAAGGCTTATGTTGATGCTTTGCACCGCGAGATTGACCTTGTGGCATCGCACATAAGTAACGATCGTAAGATATCTCAGATACATTACGGCGGAGGCAGTCCTACTTCGATTCCCATCAGCATGATTCGTGAGTTGAACGAGCATCTGCTCTCTATAGCACCAACTATCGACCGCCCCGAGATCGCCATAGAGTGCCATCCTGGATATCTAACCGCCAACGACTGGCACGAGCTTACCGAATGCGGTTTCACCCGCTATAGTCTGGGTATTCAGGATTTGAAGACAGATGTGCTGAAAACGGTTAACCGCCGACCATCGATGGTTGACATCGGCGAGATTCTGCAGATTCTGCGATCGTCGGGGGCTACAGTAAATTTCGACTTCATTTACGGATTGCCATTACAGAGTGCCGATTCGTTCCGCCAGACTATAGAGCAGGCTGCAAGTCTGCGTCCTGACCGATTGGTAACTTTCTCGTATGCACATCTGCCACGTCTGTTCCCTCGTCAGCAGATTCTGGATAAGGCCGGACTGCCTTCGGATTCGGAAAAGAAACTGATGTACGAGATGGCATCGCAGGTATTGGTAGCAGCTGGTTACAAGCCCATCGGACTTGATCACTTTGTGCTGCCAGAAGACGAACTTGCGGTGGCTCTGGATAAGGGCCAGCTGCATCGCAATTTCCAAGGTTACTGCACACGTCGCACCACGGCTCAGGTATATGCCTTTGGCGTAACAGCCATCAGTCAGCTAGACGACGGATATGCCCAGAACGGACGAAACATTTCAGAGTATATCGACACGATAAACAATGGTAGATTGTATATTCAGCGCGGATACCGTTTGACGGAGCAGGAGAAGATGGTGCGCGAGGTGATTGAGACACTTATGTGCAACTACAGTCTGAGGTGGAACGACTTAGCATCACGCATGGGCGTAAGCGTAGAGGAAATACGCAATGCGTGCCAATACGACGAGGCTATTATCGACGAAATGGCAACCGACGGTTTGCTTAGCTTAGATGCCGACCAGATAATGATGAATAGCGATGGACGCCCCTTTGTGCGATGTGTGGCAGCAGCGCTCGACCCACTAATGAAAAATAGCGACAAACAATTTTCAAGACCAATATAATAAAATGCAAGAACGTGATATAATAATCATTGGAGCCGGACTAACTGGACTGAGTACGGCTTTCAATCTGAAGCGACAGGGCCGTGAAGTGTTGGTACTAGAAAAAGCCGACCGCATAGGCGGACAGATACGAACCTACCACGAGGATGGATTTACCTACGAGAGTGGACCTAACACGGGCGTGGTGTCGTTTCCTGAAGTAACAGAACTGTTCCAGAATCTAAAGGGCAGCTGCGAGATGGAAACAGCCCGCGAATCGTCAAAGCGAAGACTGATATGGAAAGGTAACCGTTTTCATGCCCTACCATCAGGACCGTTGAGCGCAGTAACCACTCCGCTGTTTACACTCACCGACAAGTTCCGCATCCTTGGTGAGCCTTGGCGTAAGAAGGGCGATGATCCTAACGAACCAGTAGGTGCGCTAGCTCAGCGACGCTTGGGAAAATCCTTTTACGAGTACGCCGTAGATCCCTTTGTATCAGGAGTTTATGCTGGCGACCCAATGAAACTTACCACACGATACGCCTTACCAAAGCTCTATAACCTTGAGGCCAACTATGGCAGTTTTATTCGCGGCGCAATGGCTAAGGCAAAGGAACCAAAGACCGACCGCGACCGCTTGGCAACAAAGAAGGTTTTCTCGGCTTTTGGCGGCTTGCAGAAAATGGTAGAAGCCTTAGCTGCCGATGTTGAAATAATACTGAATGCAAAGAATATACGAGTAACGCCAGAGCCGGATGGCTATTGGATGGTTACCTTTGGCGGTAATGAGTTCCGTGCCCGCCATGTGGTTACTACCGTTGGCGCCTACGAGCTGCCAAATCTGCTGCCATTTATCCCAGAAGAAGAGCTTCGCCCAATAAGCCAACTTTTCTATGCACCGATTATTCAGGTGTGCGTAGGTGTGCGCGATGCCGGCAATCTGGTATATCCGGCCTTTGGCGGATTGGTTCCAAGCAAAGAGAAAAAGCAGGTATTGGGCATACTGTTCCCATCGGAGTGCTTCACGGGTCGTGCGCCCGAAGGTGGTGCGCTTTACTCATATTTCATGGGCGGCGCACGTCATCAGGACTACTTGCAGAAGAGCGATGAAGAGATACGCAAGATGGTGATTGACGCATTCCACAGCATGCTGAAATATCCCAACAATATCGAGCCCGATATGATTCGGATTTTCCGCCACGAGCACGCCATCCCTCAGTACGGAGTTGATAGTGGCGAGCGTTTTGCAGCAGTAGAGCGTCTGCAGAAGAAGTATACTGGGTTGATATTAGCAGGCAACCTGCGTGATGGCATCGGTATGGGCAATCGCATCCATCAGGGAGCAACCATCGCAGCCGAGCTTATTTCATAACATATCACTTACTGCCCGGTGGCTTGCTTGTACTCCAGGAGTTTGTTCTGGTAGTCGGCGAAGGCATCGGTATGCTTGTCGAGCGATTGCTGGTAGAGCAGTTGGGCTTCGAGCAGATCGCTCATCTTTGAGGTGCCGGCACGATAGTAGTTGCGATTGAGGCGAAGGTTCTCGGTGGCTTGCTCTATGCTGCGTTTGGCCAGTTGCAACTGCTGGTAGCTCTCCTCTACTCCATTCCAGGCATTCTGCATTCGTATCTTGAGCAGTTGGGTGTTATCCTCCAGCTGCTCAATTGCTTTCTGGTGCTCAATCTTACGGCGCTTGATGGCGTGCGAGCCGCCCCACCAATCGGTGATGGGCACACTAACAGTAGCGAACACCATACCAAACGAGTGGTTGTTTTCCAACAGATTATGGTAGTTATAACCAGCACCCACGGCTAAGGTTGGAAGATTCTGGCCAATAGCCATCTTCTTCTGCAAATTTGCAGCCTCAACCTGCTTATCCAGGAGTTGATACTCGGGCAAGCCGTTTACATTAAACATTCTTGGCGGAGCCAAGCGGCAAAGCCGAGCGAAACATGAAACATTAAATTTTTCTGGGATTGAGGTTTGGAAGGAAATTGCAAACGACGTATCGCGGAGGCCGCAGTATTGCGACAACAGCAGACGGACGATGGAGATGCCATTTCGCAATTTTAGACGCTGACTCTGAATATCGTTCTGGCGCAGCTGAACCTGCAACAGATCGTTACGCATGGCCACACCTGCGCGCACAGCTACATCAACATCTTTATATATATCGCGCAACAAGGTATCGACAGCATCAACGGTCTTCATTTTCTCCTGCAATGAGGCTAACTGCCAGAAATACTGCTCGGCGGTCTTCTCAACCTCGTTTTCCGACAGTTGTAACTGCAAACGACTAACCTCCTCGCCTACCTTAGCGAGTTTGTTGCCGTTGATAATCTGACCACCAGCGAATACGGGCTGAACAGCCATGAGCGAACCGATGGTACCATTCTTCATCATCGAGATGCTGATGGGGTTAGCTAATGCTGCCAATGCCTCTTGTGGCAACGACTGAGCCAAGGCCGCACCCAACTCGGGCGAGATACTAGCTGAAGGATTGATGGTGGTTTGCGCCATACCCTTGTTGGCATTAAACCAAAGCCCCGTACCACTAACGTTGGGGAAATACTTGGTGAACGCCTCCTTGCGTTGCTGTTGGGCTGCCTCAACACCGTATTTGGCACTACGAACGGCAAAGTTATTATGCAGGGCAGAATCCTTAATCTGCTGCAAAGTATAGGTTTGAGCCGAGGCTGACATTGCGCAGCCCAAGGCTATCAATGATAATATCTTTTTCATATTTACTTAGTACTTACTTTAACTTCGTTGAGCTTTCTCACGTTCGTAAGTGAGAGCAAGCTCTTACTTCTCTCATTTAGTCGAAACCTTCCAATAAATTACTGGCAGCATGGTGACAACCATGATGAGTGAGCCAATACCACCAGCAAAGATGGTAACACCTACCGGCATCCAGAACGAACTCTGGGCGATAATCATCGGAACAACACCAACGGCTGTTGTTGCCGTAGTCAAGAAGATAGGAACCATGCGTCGTTTACCAGCATCGTAGGCAGCTTGGCGCACAGCCTGATTATACGCCTTGCGATCAACCTTCCAGTCGCCATTCGCTGCAACATGCTGTTTAATCAAATCGATGGCGTGTTCGAATATCAGAATCTCGTTACGCATAATCATTCCCATCAGCGTGATGAGACCGAAGATAGAAGTAAGACCAAGGGCGCGGTTCATCAATCCAAGACCAATCAACGCCCCAGGAACCATCAGAGCCAATGCAACCATACATACTGTAGTGACACCAAACTTCTTGAAATTGAACAGCAGGAAGAAGAACACAATAATCTCTGCGATGATGATGCCACCGTAGATTTGCGGCATAGCCTCTTCGCCATATTCTATCTCGCCGCCAACCTCGGCACGAACACCCTCGGGCAGCTTAATATCCTCGTTCATAATACGGGCAATCTCCTTCTCAACAGG
The DNA here is from genome assembly GCA_902800365.1 of uncultured Prevotella sp. Classification (GTDB taxonomy): domain Bacteria; phylum Bacteroidota; class Bacteroidia; order Bacteroidales; family Bacteroidaceae; genus Prevotella. The sequence continues at coordinate 38,717 of CADCEF010000032.1, forward strand.
TGCCGTAAACACGCCTTGAGCAAACTGGGCGGTAACGGTGATACAACGCTCGCCACCACGATGCATGATGCGACTCTCGCTCCACTTAGGTTGCACCTTAGCAATCTGACGAAGAGGCACTGTAGAATTGGTGCTTCGCAGACCTCCCGACACCATCGACGCGGGCGACGCGATGCCTAAGTTTGCCACATCAGAGAAGGTCATATCTGTATCGTCCTTCACAACAATCGGGAGCTCGTAGTTGTCCTCCCAAATCTGTCCTACGCGCAGGTCGGAAGATGTTGCACTTAAAGCCAATTGGGCTGTGGTTCGGGTGATGCCCAACTGAGCCGAAGTAACGGGATCGAGCTCGACGTTGATGATGGGATAAGGTTGGAAGTAGTCGGTATGAACCCACTCCAGTTCGGGCATTTTTCGCATACGTTCCATCAGTCGTTCGGCCACAACATGCAGCGAGTCGAGATTGTCGCCATAGAAGCGATACTCCAGCTCAGAGACTTCGAGATAGTCAAGACGTTTGAACTTAACATACGCATTGGGGAACGCCTCGCTAAGCTGTGGCTGGTACTGCGCCAGAAGGTCGATTGTAGCCTTATCGCTCTTGGTGTTTACGATGAACTGCGCGTAGTTTGCACCAGCCATCTGGGGTGCGTAGGCATCCATGAATCGTGGCGAAGAACAGCCTATGAAGCCTGTGATGCTTGTGATGCGTTCATCATTTGATAACACATGCTGCACAGAATCGGCTATCACCTCTGTCTCGGACAATCCCTTTCCATCGGGCAGGAATATCTCTACAGCAAACTGGTCGCGATCGGCATATGGGAACAGACGTATCTTAAGCGTGGGAGCTATCAAAGTAGAGAGCAGAATGACGCCGATACCACCACCTATCGTGAGCCAAGGATGAGCAAAGGTGAAATCGAGAACCTTATCGTATGTGCGCTGTACCCATTTGGTAATTGCATTACCATCGGTGCTCACCTTATCGGGCTTGATGATACGTGTCTCAAGGAACGGAATAACCGTTACAGCCAGCACCAGCGACACCATTAGGTTGATAGTGATGGTGACGGGAAAATCCTCAAGACAGTCGTGGAACATACCCTTCATCGTAATGAGGAACGGATAGAAAATGGCACAGATGCAGATGGTGGCAAGCAGCATGGGCATAAAGTACTGACGAGCCGACTCGATGGCGGCATCAAAAGGCTTAAAACCTTTGCCAAGATATTCCAGATATCCATCGATAACCACAATCGAGTTGTCGACAATCATTCCTAACACCACAATAAGTGCCGCCAAGGTTACAATGTTCAGCTCGATGCCCATCATATACATGATAGCCACGCTGACGAATGTGCTCAACGGGATGGTGATGGCAGCAACGATGGCCGAACGGATGGGGAACAACACCATCATAACCAGAATAATAATAGCCATCGAGATGAGTAGGTCGCGCAGGAAGTCGCTTACGCTCATAGCCACCACTTTCGGCTTGTCGGCAATACGCGTAACCTTCACATCCTCAGGAAGTTCGTTCTGGCGAAAATCGTTCAGTACCTTATCAACCTCCCTACCGTACTCCACTACGTTATTGCCCGGAGTCATCTCCATCGAGAGCAGTACGCAAGGATGACCGTCCTGCTCGATACGACTCGACATAGGTTCGTACTCGCGCACCACACGTGCCACATCGCGAACGCGTGCCACCTTACCCGTCACAGGATCGGAGAAGATAATCTGGTTGGCTATTTCCTCCTCACTGTTTTCTTGAGCCTCAACGTGGATAGGTATCTGTTGGTCGTCGTCGCTTATAGAGCCACTCATGGTTGTGATACCTTGTGCCTGAAGACGCGAAAAGAGCATCTGCTGACCAATGCCATAGGCCTGCAAGCGCTGGCGGTCGATATAGAGCGAAATCTGCTCTTTCTGTTCGCCAAACAGTTTTACGTTTGCTACAGATGGAATGCGGCGCAAGCGGTCGCTCAGATCGTCACTGTACTGCTTGAGTTCGCGATAGCTACGCTGGTCGCTCTCAATGGCTATCAGCAGCGCTGAGGTATTACCAAAGTCATCGTTCACCACGATGGCCAGAACACCGCTTGGCAGCTGCGCCTTGAAACCGTTCAGACCGTGTTTGATTTTCGACCAAACCTCGTCCTTATTGTTCACATCATCGTTCAGTTTCACCATCACAATACACATGCCATTCTGACTCTGTGTGGTGGTTTTTACACGGTTCACCTCGCCATAAGTAAAGAGGTAACGCTCAAGCGGACGAGCCACCTGCTGTTCAACCTCCTCGCTGGTGGCACCAGGATAAACTGCCACTACCACACCCTGACGGATGGTGGCATGGGGGAATTCGTCCTTCGGCATTATATACATGCCGTAGATGCCCATCATAAACAGGATGCCTACGATGAGCAATGTTATCGAGTAATGCTCCAAAGGCCATCGGAGCCAATTAACATTTTTCATAATCTTCAGTGTTCAATGGTCAATAAACCACCTTGGTGTTTTCACTAAGTTTCTGATATCCCTCGGTAACTATGCGGCCACCCTCGGCGATGCCATCAGTGATGACAATGCGGTTACCCATAGTCTCGCCCGTATGTACAGTTGCACGGTGAGCAGTACTGTCGTTGGCCACCGTCCACACGAAAAGCGAACCATCGGCCTTGCGCTGAACAGCCGTTACGGGAAGACTAAGCTCCTTGGTTGGTTTCTCTATATTGCCAAACTGCACGCTGGCCACCATACCTGGCAGCAGCTTGCGCTCGCCATTAGCCACATGGATGCGAATATCGTAAGTATGTGTAAGAGCATCGGCCTGAACGCCTTTTTCTATCCTACCGCCAGTATAACTACCATTTATAGCCTCCACCTTAATTATAGAAGAGGTGTTAGCACCAATGCCGCTGATTTCGGCCTCGGGTATAGAAACCTTCACTTTCACGGTAGATATATCGAGGATGCTGACTACAGACTGCGAGGGCATTGCCGTCTCGCCTGCATTAACCAAACGCTTGCCTACGATACCGCTAACAGGAGCAACGAGCCGACAATCAGCAAGGTTCTTTTTAGCTACTTCAAGTTGCGACTTAGCTTGAGCCACCTTGCTCTGTATCTCTACCCACTGAACCTCGGGCAGCGATCCGTTGTCGTGTAACATCTTGTATCGCTCTAAGGCATCGTTTGCCTGATTCATCTGAGCCTCAGCACCATTTAATAGGTTACGCGCCTGCGTGTCGTCCATCTCGGCTATCAGCTGACCTTTGGCAACTGCCTGCCCTTCGTTCACCAGCATGCGTTTAACCACACCCATACTTGTGAAGCTAACGGCAGTAGCCTCGCACTCTTCAATAATACCTACATACGTCTGACCACTCGCATTCAATGCGGTTGATACAATTTCTGTCGTCACTCTCGTTGGAGCCTTTTCATTCTGCTCCTTCTTGCTTGTACAACTGCTAACCAAAATCACCGAAAGCAGCATCAAAATACTCTTATTCATAACAAATATTTAAATTCTGGGTGCAAATTTAGTACAAAATCGGCCATTATCTATGTTCAATTTCACCACAATTATTATCAAATTATCTATATATATCCAAATAGAACATAAAAAACGCTATATTAAACACCAAATTTGAGAAATAATGATTACTTTTGCCACATGAAACAGCAAGAAGAGATTACGATTCAGTCATTGGCGAACAATGAAGACGTACAAATTGGCTATTCGGACAACGAGATAGTCATTGTTGACGGTTTTCAGCAATTTACACAGTTAAACACTGCTCATGTGGCCATGAATGCCGTTGTGATATGTACCAACGGCAAAGCACAAGCACAGATGAACGGCAGACATATGGAACTGCACAAAAACCAAGTTGGCATTATTCCGCAGAACGTAACGGTGACCGATGTGATGATTAGTCCCGATTTCGACTTGAAAGGCTTGTTCCTTACCAATCGCATCTTGCGCAATTTCCTAAATGAGAAAATCAGTATCTGGAACGACATGATGTATATCCATCGCCAGCATATAGTAACGATGGACGAAGACGAGATACTATTCTACACCCACTTCTACGACATGATAACTCTGGCTATCGAACGAGGCAAGGAGAATCCGTATCACACAGAAATCATTCAGGCTTTGCTACGTTCGGCCATCCTCGGTCTTTGCGGCGCAATGAAGTGGATGCTGGCGAACGAGAATCATGAGACACATTCAAACGATAGCCACTTCCAACGTTTTCTCGACCTGCTGCAATCTACCGATGTGAAGCATCGAACGGTTGAAGCTTATGCCAACGATCTTTGCATCTCGCCAAAATATCTTACCACCATCTGCAAAAAGAATTCGGGCAAGACGGCCATCGAATGGATTACGGAACATGTATTGGAGGATATACGCTACTATCTGAAACAGACCGACCTAAGCATGAAGCAGATTTGCGACCAGCTGGGGTTCCCCAACCCATCGTTCTTCGGAAAGTACGTAAAAGATCATTTCGGCATGACGCCGATGGAATTCAGAAACAGTTAGAACTATATGAAAAAGATATTATTCCTTCATGGGTTTTATGCCAGCGGCAGTTGTGTACCAGCCTTGGCATTGAGGGAGGCTTTCGAGGGGAAAGCCATCGTACTCACACCCGACCTACCTCTCCACCCTGCCGACGCAATAAAACTTATCAGAGAAATATGTGAATCAGAAAAGCCGGATATTATTGTAGGCAACAGTTGTGGCTCATTCTACGCTCAGATGATATCACCCATCGTCGGTGTGCCGGCACTTCTTGGTAATCCTCATTTCAAAATGTCAGATTTCCTGCGCGAACGCATAGGCAGTCATCAATACAAATCGCCAAGAGCCGACGGAAATCAGAACTTTACGATTACAGAAGAACTTGTTAAGGAATTTGAGGAAATAGAGGCACACCAGTTTGACTCCTGCAGTATAGAGAATAAGGAACGCATATGGGGTATCTTCGGTGAAGAAGATACCCTAGCCCACTTTGAGCCGCTATTCCTGCAGTATTATCTCAAATCGTACCACTTCCCTGGTGGGCATACACCGACAGCAGAACAATTCCAAACCTGGTACTGCCCACTCATCGAGAAAATGATGATGACTATCCGATAGTCTTCAAAATGATGTCAACCACCTCTTCTTCTGTCTTGCCGTCCATACTGATAACGAGGTTATAGTTGCGGGTATCGTAACGCGATGTACCAGAGAATTTCTTCACATACTCTTCGCGCATCTTGTCGACCTTCTCAATAACCTTCTTGGCATCAGCCTCACTCAATCCCTGCTTGCGCATTACACGCTCCAAACGGTAAGGCATAGAAGCCTGGATGAAAATGTTGAAATGATTGGGATGATTCTTGAATATAGAGAAACCCAAACGACCTGCGATAACGCACGACTCCTCTTCGGCTATGCCAAGCAGAATCTCCTTCTCGGCCTTATATACGTTCTCGGTTGTAGGTTCCTGAGGTCCGTCTTTCCATCTCTCGTAAGGAGTGTAGCTTAGTCCATGACCAATGCTTCCTACTCGCATAAAATCTGCCCACCAACTTTCTTTCTTACCTTTAAGACGCTCTATCTCATCGATAGTGAGATTGAACTTCTCTTCTATAGCCCTGACATGTGCTTTGTCGAAAAATTCAACACCAAGTTTTTCGGCCAGCAAACGTCCAACTGTACGACCGCCACTACCTAATTCGCGATTAATAGTAACGACAAATTTCTGATTTCTATCCATAATAGTAATATTTATCTGTTATAGTTTTATTATTCCTCCATTAGTTTACGATAACGTGCACGTTTGGGTTCTTCAAGTCCAAGGCGCTGGGCTTTATTGCTCTCGTATTCGCTATAGTTACCCTCGAAGTAGAACACATTACCCTCGCCCTCAAATGCAAGAATGTGTGTACAAATACGGTCGAGGAACCAACGGTCGTGACTGATGATAACAGCACAACCAGCAAAAGCCTCAAGACCTTCCTCAAGAGCACGAAGGGTGTTAACATCGATATCGTTTGTAGGCTCGTCGAGCAACAGCACATTGCCTTCTTGCTTCAACGCGATGGCCAGATGCAGGCGGTTTCGCTCACCACCCGACAGCACCCCACACTTCTTTTCCTGATCTGCTCCACTGAAATTGAAACGACTAAGGTATGCACGAACATTTACATCCTTGCCACCCATACGGATAGTTTCGTTACCCTGCGACACGACCTCGTAGACAGACTTTGTAGGATCGATATCCTTGTGCTGCTGGTCGACATACGACAGCTTTACTGTTTCGCCCACTGCAAACGAGCCAGCATCGGCCTGCTCCAATCCCATGATAAGTCGGAACAGTGTAGTCTTACCAGCTCCGTTAGGACCAATAACACCTACGATACCATTTGGTGGCAGGTTGAAGTTAAGATCGGTAAACAGCGTTTTCTCGGGATAAGACTTTGCCACATGCTCTGCCTCGATAACCTTATTACCCAATCGTGGTCCATTGGGGATGAATATCTCGAGTTTCTCTTCCTTCTGTTTCTGCTCCTCGTTAAGCATCATCTCGTAAGAATTGAGTCGGGCCTTACCCTTAGCATGACGTGCTTTTGGAGCCATACGAACCCACTCCAACTCTCGCTCCAGAGTCTTGCGGCGCTTAGAGGCAGATTTCTCCTCCTGGGCCAATCGCTGACTCTTCTGCTCCAGCCACGATGAGTAGTTACCCTTCCAGGGGATACCTTCACCACGGTCCAACTCAAGTATCCACTCGGCCACATCGTCGAGGAAGTAGCGGTCGTGGGTAACAGCGATTACGGTACCCTCATACTGCTGCAAGTGCTGCTCAAGCCAATCAATAGATTCTGCATCAAGATGGTTGGTAGGCTCGTCAAGCAGAAGCACATCAGGTTTCTGAAGCAGCAGACGGCACAATGCTACACGGCGGCGCTCACCACCTGAGAGGTTCTTAACATTCCAATCACCTGGAGGACAGTTGAGTGCTGCCATAGCACGATCGAGTTTGGAATCCATGTTCCAAGCATCGGTAGAGTCGATGATGTCCTGAAGCTCTGCCTGACGTTGCATCAGCTTACCCATCTTGTCAGGATCCTCGTAATACTCGGGTAGTCCGAACTTTACGTTAATATCATCGTATTCAGCAAGTGCGTCGTAAACGTGCTGCACGCCTTCCATAACATTCTCCTTTACAGTTTTCTCCTCGTTGAGTGGCGGGTCCTGTGGCAGATATCCCACAGTGTAGCCAGGGCTCCATACAACGTTGCCCTGATACTGCTGATCCAATCCAGCAATGATCTTCATCAGTGTTGATTTACCTGCACCGTTCAATCCGATGATACCAATCTTGGCACCATAGAAGAAACTTAGGTAGATGTTTTTGAGCACTTGCTTCTGATTCTGCTGGATGGTTTTGCTCACACCAACCATCGAGAAGATTATTTTCTTATCGTCAACTGTTGCCATATTACTATTAGTTACTATATTTTTTGCAAATATACAAAAAAACTTCAATACCGGTGCGTTTTTGAGCTTTTTTCTTTGTAGTACAGATTATTTTGCGTATTTTTGCAACATTCGAATCACTAATAATAATAAAGGTATGGTAAAGCACATTATTCTCTGGACACTGAATCCAGAACTCTCTGAAGAGGAGAAAAAGAAGGTAAAGGCAGAAATCAAGGCAGGTCTTGAAGGATTGGTAGGCAAGGTTCCAGGTCTGCTTGATGTAAAAGTACACATCGATGGTCGTCTGGCATCGTCGAACGCCGACTTGATGCTCGACAGCACACTTGAGAGCGAGGAAGCTCTGAAGGGCTACGCTGTTCATCCTGAGCACGTGGCAGTAGCAAATGGTAAGGTTCGACCCTACACCGTTCAGCGCTCTTGCCTCGATTTCGAGATTTAAATCATATAATAGAGACGGTGTTCTCCATATGTTTGTATGCAGAATGCAAAAGGTTATAAAAAATAAGCCCCGCCGATTGGCGAGGCTTAATTTATAATAGCTCAAGAAATAATTACTTCTTGTTCAGGGCGAGGTCGATAGCAACAGCTACAGATACTGTTGCACCTACCATTGGGTTGTTACCCATACCCAGGAAGCCCATCATCTCTACGTGAGCAGGAACTGAAGATGAACCTGCGAACTGAGCGTCTGAGTGCATACGACCCATAGTATCAGTCATACCGTAAGAAGCAGGACCGGCTGCCATGTTGTCTGGGTGAAGTGTACGACCAGTACCACCACCAGAAGCTACTGAGAAGTAAGGCTTACCAGCGAGTACGCGCTCCTTCTTGTAAGTACCAGCTACTGGGTGCTGGAAACGTGTTGGGTTTGTAGAGTTACCAGTGATTGATACGTCTACGTTCTCCTTCCACAGGATAGCTACACCCTCACGTACGTCGTCAGCGCCATAGCACTTAACCTTCAGACGGCTGGGGTTGTTGCCATAAGGAACCTCCTTAACAACGTTCAGCTCGCCAGTGAAGTAGTCGAACTTGGTCTGTACGTATGTGAAACCGTTGATACGGCTGATGATCTGAGCAGCGTCCTTACCAAGACCGTTCAGAATAACGCGAAGTGGCTTCTGACGTACCTTGTTTGCCATCTCAGCAATCTTGATAGCACCCTCGGCAGCAGCGAAGCTCTCGTGACCAGCGAGGAATGCGAAGCACTCAGTCTCCTCACGGAGCAGACGAGCAGCAAGGTTACCGTGACCGATACCTACCTTACGATCGTCGGCTACTGATCCAGGGATACAGAAACTCTGCAGACCGATACCGATAGCCTCAGCAGCCTCGGCAGCTGTCTTCACGCCCTTCTTGATGGCGATTGCAGCACCACAAACATATGCCCACTTAGCGTTCTCGAAACAGATGAGCTGAGTGTCCTCACACATCTGATATGGATCGATACCAGCCTTTTCACAAATCTCATTGGCCTCCTCGATTGAGTTGATGCCATTCTCCTTCAGAGCAGCAAGAACCTGGTTGATACGGCGCTCCTGACTCTCAAACTGTACTTTTCTAATCATTGTCGTATCCTCCTATCCTCGTTAGCGTCCATGCCGTTCTTAACAGCCTCCATCATCTTACCGAGGTGTACATACTCGTAACCGCAAACCTCGTTGTTAGCGTCGAGGTACTGCTTGGTGATGTAACCCTCAGTCAGCTCCAGATAACGTGTACCCTTAGCTACTGTACCGTAGAGAGTACCAGTCTGTGAGCGAAGACCCTTACCGAGGTCCTCAAGACCAGCGCCGATAGCCAGACCACCCTCAGAGAAGGCACTCTGTGTACGTCCGTAAACGATCTGAAGGAAAAGCTCGCGCATAGCGGTGTTGATAGCATCACATACAAGGTCGGTGTTCAGAGCCTCGAGGATAGTCTTACCAGGAAGAATCTCAGAAGCCATAGCTGCTGAGTGAGTCATACCTGTACATCCGATAGTCTCAACAAGAGCCTCCTGGATAACACCGTCCTTAACGTTCAGGCTCAGCTTGCAGGCACCCTGCTGAGGTGCGCACCAGCCAATACCGTGGGTGTAACCAGAGATCTCCTTGATTTCTTTCACTGCAACCCACTTGCCCTCCTCGGGGATAGGTGCAGGTCCATGGTAAGCGCCCTTACAAACGCTACACATGTTCTCCACTTCTTTTGAATAAATCATTGATAATAAAACATTTAAATGTTAAACAACTTAATATCTCCTTCTTTTTGACCTACAAAATTACTCCAAAAAATTGAATTAAACATTGTTAGTCTATATCATTTAGGAATTATTAACCAATACTACGTATTACAGACCTCTATACTTGAGGAAACCTGACGAGTCGGGGGTCTTCATTCCTGTAAAGTCGGTAAACATTTCCATCTGGTCCTTGGTGTTACCACGACTCAAGACTTTCTCACGGAATGCCTTACCTGTTTCTGGCTTCAAAGCGCCCAGTTTCTGGAAAGTATCAGCTACATTGCAGGCCAGTACTTCTGTCCACAAATAGCTATAATAGCCGGCAGCATATCCACCACCCCATACGTGATTGAAGTAAGATGTAGAATAGCGTGGAGGTATCTGATTATCATAAAGACCGATTTTCTTCAGAGCCTCAACCTCAAAGTCAGCAGCCTCGTCGGCTGTTGGAATTTCATTTGATGAGAGATGATGCCAAGCCAAATCAAGACAGGTTGCTGCCAGATTCTCGCCAAGAGCATAGGCCTGCTGGAAACTGATGCTCTTCAGCATCTTCTCCTTAAGGTCGGCAGGCATTGGCTCACCCGTTACGGCGTGCTTAGCGTAGTTATCGAATATCTCAGGGATTGATGCAAAACTCTCGTTGAACTGCGAAGGCATCTCAACAAAGTCGCGTGCCACAGCTGTACCACTCAGAGTGTTGTACTTACAATTTGACAACATGCCGTGCAAGGCGTGACCAAACTCGTGGAACAATGTGGTAACCTCATCCCAAGTAATCAGTGTGGGCTGCCCCTCAGGAGCCTTGGCATAGTTGGTTACATTATATATTATTGGCAACTGCTGGCGCAGACCACTCTGCTTAGCAAAAGCACTCATCCATGCACCACCACGCTTTGTTGGACGTCGATATGGATCGCTGTAGAAAAGGGCAAGCAGTTTACCATCCTTATCGTGAACCTCATACACTTTCATATCAGGATGATATGTAGGGATGTCGGTACGTCGTACAAAAGTCAAACCATAAACACGATGTGCAGCATAAAAGACACCATTAACAATAACACTATCGATATTGAAATAAGGCTTAACCTCATCGTCGCTCAGATCCAGCATTTCCTTCTTCATCTTGGCCGAATAATAGAAACGATCATAAGGCTGCAACTTAAAGTCTGCCCCCATCTGTTTCTTAGCATAGTCCTCGATAGCCTTTGTCTCGGCCTGAGCCTTTGGTGTGTACTCTGCAATAAGTTGCTTAAGGAAGCCATACACATTGTCAGAGTTTTTAGCCATAGTCTTCTCAAGCGAATAAGATGCATAATTCTTATATCCCATCAGCTCCCCCATCTCTGCTCTCAGCTTGGCAATCTCAACAACAATTGGGAATGTATTGAACTGACGTGTACCGTCTGCACGATGACGAGATGCCTCGTAAACACGGCGACGCAGATTACGATTATCCAGACTTGACAAAATAGCCTGCTGAGTTGTGTTTACGATAACAATTGCATAAGGGGTATAGCCACCACGACTCTCGGCATCCTTCTTACACTGGGCGATATCGGCTTCGCTCAATCCTGCCAATTCCTCCTTACTGTTCACCCAAACCACAGAGTTATTTGTTGCATTTGGCAGCAATGTGCCCCACTCCTGCTGGAGGTCGGCAATACGAAGATTTATCTGCTTCATGCGCTCCATTTTATCATCACTGAGCATTGCGCCAGAACGCACAAAACTCTTGTAGAGTTCCTCTGTCAAGCGTCTATCTTCGCCCTTTAGCTTTTTAAGTTGATGATCGTAAACATATTTCACTTTCTTAAAAAGCTCTTTATTGAAGAACACTTCGTTCTCGAGCTCAGTAAGCATCGGCATAACCTTCTTCTCGGTCTCGGCAATAACCGGAGTCTTGTGTGCACTCACTAATGCAAAGAAAACATTACTAACACGATCAAGCTCCACTCCACTCTTCTCGTAGGCCAGAATGGTGTTCTCGAATGTTGGTTTTGCCTTGTTGGTCACAATCTGATTTATCTCCTCACGATTCTGTTTGATAGCCTTCTCGAAGGCAGGCAGATAGTCAGTTTCCTTAATCTTGCTGAAATCAGGAGCCCCAAGTGGAAGAAAATCTAATGCTAATGCAGGCATAGTCATAGCTGCAATACTTAAAGTAATTAATGTCTTTTTAAAGTTCATATTCATTATATGTTGGTTAAAACTTATTTTCGCTGTGGCAGGTGGAACTTATACTGATTGCTCATCACCTCCTTAACGGTGTTGATTTCAAGGAACTTTGTTCCTCCACCTTCGCCAACATTTCCACTCAGGTAAGCAATTTTGTCGCTATCCTGTACATAACCCTTCTGGCGTAGCATACGTACTGCTGCGTGGAACAGTTCCTCTGGATCAATATGTTCTTTCTGATAAACAGGAATAACACCATACGACAGATTGAGCAGACGCTGCAGTCTATCATTATAGCAGATGGCCAAAACAGGGTTCGGACCGCGGAATGCAGCAAGATTGCGGGCTGTATCACCAGAACTTGCATCGGTAATGATACCCTTAACACCAAGTTTCTCAGTAGCCTCGATTGCTGAATGTGCCATAAACTCGCGGATATCGCAGTTAGGTGACAGAGGCACCTCGATATCGTTCTCTCTCATCTTATCTTTCTCTGCCTGTTCAGCTATGGCAGCCATTGTGCGTACAGCCTCAACAGGGTATTTACCGCTGGCAGTCTCACCAGAAAGCATCAGGGCGTCAGTACGATAGTAGATAGCATTGGCAATATCAGTAACCTCTGCGCGTGTTGGACGAGGATTATTAATCATTGTATGAAGCATCTGAGTAGCCACGATTACCGGTTTCTTGGCACGAACACACTTACGGATAATCTGGCGCTGTATTCCTGGAATACGTTCAATTGGCACCTCAATACCCAAATCACCACGTGCGATCATAATACCATAAGAAGCCTCGATAATCTCATCGATATTATCTACGCCCTCCTGGTTTTCAATCTTCGAGATAATCTTGATATCACTATTGTAAGCATCCAATATAGCCTGCACTGCACGCACATCGGCAGCCGAACGCACAAAGCTATGGGCAATGAAGTCGATGTCCTGATCGATAGCCAACTTAATATTCTTACGATCCTTCTCTGTCAATGTTGGTAGTGCAATGTGTACACCAGGTACGTTCACACTCTTGTGTGAGCCAAGTATACCATCGTTCTGAACCTGAGCAATAACAGCAGGGCCGTTGATACCAATAACCAGCATATCAAGTGCACCATCATCAAAAAGAATATGGCACCCCTCATGCACGTCGGCTGCAAAGTCGGCGTACGACAAGTTAATGATGTCGTGGGTTGTATCCATCTCAGGACGGCCGAAGATCTTAACCACATCACCAGTTTTATAGGAAATTGGCTGGTCGCATCCGGTAGTACGTACCTCCGGACCTTTGGTATCAATAAGAATACCAATATGATGGCTTACGCTACGTACATTATTAATAATGTTTTTGATACCTTGCTCATCAGCATGAGCCGTATTCATTCTCACTACGTTCATTCCCGCCTCAAAGAGACTTCTGATGAAATCCTGATCACATCTTCTGTCACTAATGCTAGCTACAATTTTTGTCTGCTTCATGTTATTTTTCCTTCATTTTGTGGTGCAAAGGTACAAAAAATAGCCCAAAAACTAACGAAAATCATCATTTTTTGAAAAAAAATCTATAAATATTTTCGTAATCGGCTGAAAATTAGTAACTTTGCAGTCCGAAATCGAAGAATTTCGAGTTCACACATTATTAATATATAAAAAGAAAAGTAACATAAAGAAATGACAAAGGCAGAAATCATCACCAAAATTGCCGAAGAGACAGGCTTGGCGAAGAAAGATGTAGCCATTTCGGTAGAGGCCTTCATGGAGTGCATTCGTGAGAGTCTTGCTGAGGAGAAGGATAACGTATATTTGCGTGGCTTCGGCACCTTCGTTGTTAAGCGTCGTGCTCAGAAGACAGCCCGCAACATCTCAAAGAACACAACTTTGGTAATTGAGGCTCATGACTACCCCGCTTTCAAGCCAGCCAAGAGCTTTATCGAGAAAATGAAGTAATTAACATTATAAATTATTAGTATTATGCCAAACGGAAAGAAAAAGAAGGGCCACAAGATGGCTACTCACAAGCGTAAGAAGAGACTGCGCAAGAATCGTCATAAGAGCAAGTAAATCTTGTCATCTGTGACTATAGAAAGAAATGAAAGGAGTGTGCCTGCTAATCCCCCAAAGGATAGCGACACACCCTTTTTAGTACTAACGACAACCCTATGTCAAATTAAAGTAACGCAAAAAAGACAATGACAAGTGAAGTTATCATTGATGTACAACCCAAGGACATATCCATTGCACTGCTCGAAGACAAACAACTGGTAGAATACCAGCAGGAGCAGCGCACTGCGTCGTTCTCTGTGGGAAACATTTATGTGGCAAAGGTTAAGAAACTGATGCCAGGACTCAATGCTTGTTTCGTTGATGTCGGAGCAGAACGCGTGGCATTTCTGCATTACCTTGACTTGGGAACTCAATTTAACTCTTACGAGAAGTATCTGAAACAGGTAGTAAGCGACCGCAAAAAGCTCTACCCTATCCAGAAAGCCCACATCCAGCCTGAATTGAAAAAGGATGGTAGCATCGCCAACACGCTTAAGGTTGGTCAGGAAATACTGGTACAAATTGTAAAGGAGCCAATCAACACCAAAGGTCCGCGCCTAACATGCGAACTCAGCTTCGCTGGCCGATACCTGGTACTCATTCCTTTTGAAGACAGTGTTTCTGTTTCTACAAAAATCAAGCGTGGCGAAGAGCGTAGCCGACTGAAACAGCTCATACAGAGCATCAAGCCAAAGAACTTCGGTGTAATAGTACGTACAGTGGCCGAAGGTAAGCGAGCTGCAGAACTTGATGCAGAGCTGAAGATTCTGTTGAAGCGTTGGGAAGATGTGATCAGCAAAGTACAAAAAACGACAGAGCGACCACAACTCTGCTTCGAGGAGGAAAGCAGAGCCGTAGCATTGTTGCGCGATCTATTCAATCCCACTTACGACGGCATCCACGTTAACGACAGCGGCATCTACGACGAAATAAAGAACTACCTTGGACTCATCGCACCAGAAAAGAAGGACATTGTTAAGCTCTACAACGGCATTGTGCCCATCTTTGACAACTACGATGTAACCAAGCAACTAAAATCGGGCTTCGGAAAGACAGTTAACTACAAGCATGGTGCTTATCTGATTATAGAACACACAGAGGCCATGCATGTGGTAGATGTTAATAGTGGTACGCGAATCAAGAAAGAGAACAATCAGGAGACTAATGCCCTCGAAACTAATCTGGGAGCAGCCGATGAGCTGGCTCGCCAATTACGACTCAGGGACATGGGAGGTATTATAATCGTTGACTTTATCGATATGAAACTGCCCGAAGATCGCCAGATGCTCTACGAACGCATGTGCAAAAACATGCAGAAGGATCGCGCCAAACACAACATCCTACCTCTGTCAAAATTCGGACTTATGCAGATTACCCGTCAACGTGTACGCCCTGCAATGAGCGTAAACGTAGAGGAAACATGCCCAACTTGTTTCGGAAAAGGAACAATTAAGTCAAGCATCCTTTTCACTGATACGCTCGAGAGCAAAATCGACACCCTTGTCAACAAGATCGGTGTACACAAGTTCTACCTGCACGTTCATCCCTATGTAGCAGCCTTTATTAATAAAGGTGTATTCAGCCTTAAACTTAAATGGAAGCTTAAATACGGAATGGGCTTAAGGATTATCCCCTCGCAGAAACTGGCATTCCTTCAATATGAGTTTTACGATGCCGAAGGGCAGTATATCGACATGAAGGAAGAAATCGAAACAAAGTAAAAAAACAAAACCTCTACCCTATGATTACACTAAAGATCCTGTTCTGGGCAACGCTGCTCATAGTATTCTACACCTACTTAGGTTACGGAATTCTATTATACATTATCATCAGGCTAAAACGGCTCTTCGTGGGCAAACCCCACGAAGCCGCAATGCCAGATGACTCCCAGCTTCCAACTATCACATTACTTATTTGCGCCTACAACGAAGAGGATGTTGTAGCCGAAAAAATGGCAAACACACTGGCTATCGACTATCCACGCGAAAAATTCCGCATTATGTGGGTTACCGACGGCAGCACCGATAGGACAAATGAGCTACTCAAGGCATACCCCGAGGTAGATGTGGTATTCAGCCCTGAACGTAGAGGCAAGAGTGCAGCTCTAAAGCACGGACTGCAGGAGCTACAAACTCGTTATGTAGCCTTTACCGACGCCAACACAATGATTAATCCTGGTGCTATGCGCGAGATAGCGCGACTATTTATGGACCCAACCGTAGGCTGTGTTTCTGGAGAGAAACGTGTAGCAGCACGCAAGGAAGGTCAGATGGCTGCAGAGGGCGAAGGTTTGTATTGGAGATACGAGAGCACACTGAAGAAATGGGACAGCGAGCTCTATTCAGCCATGGGTGCCGCAGGCGAACTCTATGCCATAGATCCACAACTGGTCCGTCACGTACCCGACAACGCTTTGCTTGACGATTTCATGATGTCAATGTATATCGTTGAGGATGGCAAGCGCATAGCTTACACCCCTGATGCATACGCTCAGGAGTATGGTTCCGCCAATATTTTCGAAGAATCGAAACGTAAACGACGCATTGCTGCGGGAGGCCTGCAGAGTATATGGTGGTTGCGCAGTCTGCTCAATCCATTCAAACAACCATTAGTTACATTCCAATACGTAAGTCATCGTATATTACGCTGGAGTATCACTCCAATATCAATGACTATTCTACTGGTTATCAATATATTACTATCTGCACTTCGCGCAGGATTATTCTTCGACATCATGCTCGCACTGCAGATTATCTTCTATCTGGCAGCCTTTGCAGGATGGGTGCTTAGTCGTCATGGAATCAAGAACAAGTTGCTTTATACAGCTTACTATTTCGTCTTCATGAATCTAAATGTTTTTCGTGGAATGAGCTATCTTTGCACCCACAACAATAGCGGAGCATGGGAAAAAGCTAAAAGAAGTTGAAAAAAATCCTTAAATTCTTTTGTATTACAAAAAAAAGCATTACCTTTGTCGCGAAATAGTGCGTTATGGAAAAAACCGAAAAGGAAATATTGCTTCAACAATATGCAGATGCTAATCGCAAGTTAACCCTTGCGCAAGAGCAATTGGCTATTGCTAACCAGAAGCTTAAGGAATACGAAGAGATGGCCCAAAAGGCAGAGAAGGCGAGTCAGATGAAATCGCTCTTCCTTGCTAACATGAGCCATGAAATCCGTACTCCACTTAACGCCATAGAAGGTTTTTCTCGTGTACTTGTTGAGACTGATTCACAAGACGACCGTATGAAGTTCTTCGAGATTATCGAAAGTAACAACAATCGTCTGCAGAGCCTTGTGAACGAAATCCTTGATCTCTCACGTGTAGAATCCGGAGAAATCGTGATGAAGAAGACAAGCACAGATCTTAACCAGCTTTGCGACAGCATCAAGAACCTGTTTAAATTCCGCTGCCCAGAAACACTGCAGTTGGTTTGGAAAAAGCCAAACATGGCAGTTACCTTCAATACCGATGCCAACCGAATCACTCAGGTTTTCTCAAATCTCATCAGTAACGCACTTAAGCACACTCCCACAGGTAGTATTAATTACGGCTACCGTATGAAGGATGAAGGTGCTAACATCGAATTCTTTGTTCAAGATACCGGTTCTGGTATCGATCCTAAGGACATACCACATCTTTTCGAGACTTACGTATCACGCGATGCAGAAACCAACAACAATGGTTACGGTCTTGGCTTGGCTCTATGTAAGATAATCGTAGAGAAACTTGGTGGACAGATATTTGTAGAGTCAGAACTTGGAAAGGGCTCATTATTCCGCTTTGTACTTCCATTCGAAGGCACCATCGGCGGTATGGTACCAGCCCGCAACACAACTACATCAAATGTTCGCACCATTCGTGTTAGTGGCCGTCCTGATGACATGAACAAGAAAGTTATACTTGTGGCAGAAGACGAGGATAGCAATTATGAGCTTGTAAAGATTGTACTTCACAAGCGCTACCGCCTCATCCGTGCCCATAATGGTATCGAGGCTGTAACCCTTAATGAGGAGGAACATCCAGACCTCATTCTTATGGATATTCGCATGCCAGAAATGAATGGTCTCGATGCCACCCGCATCATCAAGGAGGTTGATTCACACACACCAGTAATTGCCCTCAGTGCCTATGCGTTTGAGGAGAATATCCGTGATGCAAAGAATGCCGGATGTGATGAGTTTATGGCAAAGCCATTCAAAGTAGAAAATCTAATCGAGATGGTTGGTAAGTATCTCGACTAAAACAATACTTTTTTTATTTTTCAAATTATGGGAAAATTAGCTGTACAGAAGTACTTTTCATTCACCATTCTTATTCTTACAGTTTTAGTTATGATCTTTACCCTCGTAGGTCTCTACGGTGGTGACGTACAGCCTGCAGGTAATACAGCACGCGCAATGCTTGTTTATGCCCTACCTCTGCTGATAGCAGCTGATGTAGTGCTGCTTGTTTTCTGGCTTATCATGCGCCGTTGGCACTGGGCATTGATTCCACTCATTGCCATCTTGTGTTGCATACCATACTCTGGAACACTCTATCAGTTTGGTTCACTCGATCCCGCTGCCGACTCTAAACCAGGAATAAAGATTGCAACTTACAACGTTGCTATGTTCGGTCGCGAAACATCAGGATTTGTTGCAATGGACATTCTGTCGGAAATGAAGAAGCAGAAGGTCGATGTGGTTTGTTTCCAGGAGTACAACGATAATCGTGGCGACAAGAAGAACTCTGATTCATATAAAGAGTATTTCCCATATATGGCACAGGGCGAGAGCGACATGATGATATACAGCCGCTACCCAATCCGAAAGAATAAGAATTTGAATTTCGAGATGACCAACAATAGTGCTATGTGGGCCGAAATTGATGTAAAGGGCACAATTATCCGTGTCTACAATGCCCACCTTGAGACTACAGGTATCAACAGCACTTTACACAAAGCTGGCAAACTGATGAATCAGGGCATGGATATAGAGAGCAATGCACTACTGCGTGCCTTCTACGGCAACTACACCCTTGGCATGATAGCACGTTCTGGTCAGGCAAATGTTCTTGCAATGGATATGCGCGAGTGTGAAGCACCTATCATTGTATGTGGTGACTTTAACGATGTACCCTACTCTTACGTCTACAACACAATGCTTGGTGATAAAGTCGACGGATTCAAAGAGTGCGGTAGCGGTTTTATGTACACCTTCCGTGGTGGCAATAAGAAGGTACGTATCGACTATATATTCCATGACAAAGGTATGCAAGGCTTAACCTACTACAAACGCGAGCTAAGCTACTCCGACCACAACCCGGTTTTCATGAAGATAGCACTTAATCAGCAATAAAATATGGCGCGGCATCCGTTTTGGGTGCCGCGCTAATTTTTTAGGTATACCATATAGATGGCATTTGTTGCTGTGTACTGGATTCGACACTTTTGTTGTCGATCTTCATGTTTTCGTCTTTTACATCGTTTTTAGTTGACATACGCAGTTCCTCCGGTGATTTTTAGTTACTGCAAATATATGCAAAAAAGAAACATGATGTTTCCTAACAACGTCTTTTTTAGGGCATATTAACAATTTTATGTCCTATATAGTATTTTTATTCAGAATAAATCCAAAGACATCTTATTATCTATACTATCTTGAATCGAACACGGAAAGAATGCTCCTGTTCATCCCAGTTTGTGCCAAGAAGCTCGAAACGACCTATCTGAGAAGTAGAACGCACATGTTTACCTATACACGGACAAACATCGTAATCACCAATACGAACAAGACGGATAGTTTCTGAGGCATCATCTGGCAGACGGTCGAGCGAGACATCATCGGGAAGATTATCACGAGTTACAAATTCAAACGTTACTGGCAAATCTTCATCTATTAGCTCATTCATACGGCGCTCTATTTCGCGCTCATCTTGTCGAGAAGGTTTCTGATCAAGATGAAAACTCATCTTGCTTTTCTTACGTTCTACATGAGCATTAAAAGAACGACCACAATCGAACATGCGGATCATTGTCTGATTCAACAGATGCTCAGCAGTATGAGCAGGTGGAAACTCTTCTTTGTTATGCTCGTTAAGTATATAATCGGCCATATTTTCTTTAATTTGGGCACAAAAATACAAATTTAATTGAAAAAAAACAAATGTTTTGCAACTTTTCGGGTACTTGTGTCGTCTAAAGTACAAAGATTAATCAATTAAAAATATAAAATTATGAAAAAAGTATTATTTTTGATGATGAGCATTTTAGCTCTTACTTCGTGCAAAGTTGACTTAAAGGGATGGGATACCAACCTTATTGAGGAAAGCGGCAAAGTCATTACAAAGGAGTACAAACTTAAGCCATTCGAAGAGGTGCACATGCGCTGTGTGGGAGCTGTTGAGATTATTCAGGACGAGAAGAAAAGCGGTACTGTAGAGCTGACAGCACCTGAGAATTATATTGAGCTGTATAAGTTTGAGAACAACGGCGACGAGCTTGAAATAAACTTTGCAAAACAGCACGTAAACATACATACCCAAAATGTGAAGATTAAAGTATATACCAACGACCTGTTAGCACTGAAAAACAGTGGTGCATCGAGCATCAAGATGGATAGTTTGGACACCGATAAGATAGATATAGTAAACAGCGGTGTTGGCAGTATAACAATAGGCGGATTAGCCGACAACGTAAAACTTCAGAACAGCGGTGTTGGCAGTATTAACGCAGAAAAGCTCAAAGCACTGAATGTAAAAGCAAATGTATCGGGTGTAGGTAGCATAACATGCTATGCTTCAGAGAAGATAGAAGGCCGTGTTTCGGGTGTAGGTTCGCTGAAATATGCAGGAAACCCCAAGCATAAGGATACAAAAAGAACTGGCGTTGGAAGCATCGGTGAGATGTAAAAAGAAACGGGGGGATCACAAATCCCCCCGAACTTTTGTATCAGTCTTTTGTCATGCCTTGAATTTCAATACTATAGCACTAAGCGGATCTACGACCAAAGGAATCTCACTATCACGCTTAAGAGTAATCTTAAACTGAGAACCTGTAAGCAAATCAGTAGCCACAGCATTTTTCTCTTTAATACTTAGGAAGTCGAATGCGTGGGCAGGAATGGTAACATTAACTGCAGCAGTACTGTCGTCAAAATTAGACACAACAAGCAGAACTTCAGCCCCTGCCTTTCGCAAGAAAATATACTGACGATGATAATGACCATTTACATACATAAGGTCGAACATTTGGCCTTGTGACACAGCCTTCTCACTGGCGGCAATATGCATTACCTTATTATATATATCATACAGTTTTTTCTCATCGGCAGTTGATTTTCCTTTGGCTGCACGAACAACCGAAGGCACACTCCAATAGTCGAAGATGGTGGTACGACCATCATTCCCACTAAAGCCTTCCTTATCCATACCGCGTTCTCCATACTCTTGACCAAAATAAATCATGAGCGGATTCTGCTGCAACAAGGCCGACACGACCAAACCAGGTATCCCTTTATAGGCATCGTTTGCAAAGAACTGACTGGCAATACGCTGTTCGTCGTGATTCTCAAGAAAATACAACATATGCTGACGGATATCGTCGGTAGCTTGCCAGGCACCAGTTATAGCCTGAGTACTCTGACGACCACACATGATATCACGAACAGTATCGTACATTCCCACCTTATCGTAAAGATAATCAAAACCAGCACCAAGATAGTTGCGATATTCGGCAGGGTTATAAACCTCGCCAATAAACACAATCTCTGGATAGCGGTACTTTACCTTATCGGTAGCCCAATGCCAGAATGCAGCAGGCACCATCTCAGCCATATCACAACGGAAGCCGTCAACACCCTTAGCTGCCCAAAAGAGCAGTATCTCTGTCATTTTATCCCATGTATTTGGAATGGGATTAAAGTGACCAACACGTCCAGCATAGTAATCAAGACCATAATTCAACTTAACAGTCTCATACCAATCGTTCATGCCTGGAGCATTGTGGAAACAATCATTACCTGTAGCTTTGGCTGGCTCTTCTATATATGGTTCTGACTCTCCATGATACAAATCGAAATAAGGAGTGAAACGCTGACCTGGACAATAGTAGAAGTTGTTCTGAGGGTCAAAACCATTTTGTGGATTATCTTCTGAGCCAAGATCTTTCACTCCTTCTGGAGCACAGATTGAGTGATACTGTCGGGCCACATGATTAGGTACAAAATCAATGATAACCTTAAGACCAGCCTTGTGACTACGATCAATAAGTGCCTCAAACTCTGCCATACGATTAGGAACATCTACAGCTAGATCAGGATCGATATCATAATAATCGGTAATAGCATAAGGCGAACCAGCTTTACCTTTTACCACAGCCGGATGCTGACGTGGAATACCATAAACCGAGTAATCGGTCTGTGTGGCGTGGCGGATTACACCAGTGTACCAAATATGGCTCACGCCCATCGCCCTGATTTTTTTCAGGGCAGTGGGCGTGAAGTCGTTTAGTTTTCCGCAACCGTTCTCTGCTAGTGTACCATCCTCTTTGCGGGTGGTATTCTTGTTTCCATAAAGTCGCGTGAAAACCTGATATATTATAATCTTACTCGATGCCATGGGCAGAAACCTCTTTGTTGATCTTTACGATCATGCCCTGCAGCGCCTTACCAGGACCACACTCCGTGAAGTCATCGGCACCATCGGCAATCATATTCTGAACACTTTGAGTCCAGCGAACTGAGCTAGTGAGCTGAGCTATGAGGTTAGCCTTGATCTCAGCAGGATCGGTATGAGGCTTAGCATCTACATTCTGATAAACAGGGCACTTTGGAGTCTTAATCTCAGTAGCCTCGATAGCTGCCTGAAGCTCGTCCTTAGCAGGCTGCATGAGTGGAGAGTGGAAAGCACCACCTACCTTGAGCACAAGCGCACGCTTAGCACCAGCAGCCTTGAGCTGCTCGCAAGCCTCCTCGATAGCCTCTACATTACCAGAGATAACCAGCTGACCAGGACAGTTATAGTTAGCTGCAACAACAACACCCTTGCCCATCTTGCTAACCTCTGCACATACCTCCTCGACCTTCTCGTCAGGAAGAGCGATGATGGCAGCCATTGTTGAAGGCTGAGCCTCGCAAGCCTTCTGCATAGCCATAGCACGGGCATAAACCAACTTCAAGCCATCTTCGAAGCTGAGAGCGCCAGCAGCTGTAAGAGCAGAGAACTCACCAAGAGAGTGACCAGCAACCATCTTTGGGGCGAAGGCATCGCCCATGCATAGTGCAGAGATAACACTGTGGAGGAAGACTGCAGGCTGAGTAACCTTGGTCTGCTTGAGCTCCTCATCGGTACCAGCAAACATAATGTCGGTGATGCGATAGCCGAGAATTTCGTTAGCCTTCTCGAAAAGTTCCTTTGCGAGTGGGTTTGTATCGTAAAGATCCTTACCCATTCCTACAAACTGAGCTCCCTGTCCGGGAAAAACAAATGCTTTCATTTTCTTCTTACCTTTTATTTAAATATTAAACTTTTTCACCTTATCGGTGTGCAAAATTACTAAAACTTTCTGAAAAATGCCCTTCTATCACCATTTTTTTAATGAAAGTGGTGATAATATCGAAAAATCTGTGTAATTTTGCACTTAGAAAGAGAACAGATGGCAAAAATGAAGCTTATTGTAATGACGAAACCAACATTCTTCGTTGAAGAGGACAAGATTCTTGCAAACCTCTTCGAAGAAGGATTGGAGAATCTTCACCTATATAAACCAGGTGCTTCGCCTATGTATTCTGAGCGACTGCTCACTTTGTTGGGCGAAGACTATTGTAATAAGATTACCGTTCATGGGCATTTCTATCTTAAAGAAGAATACCGTCTTCGTGGAATTCATATCGACGATGCATTTACCGAAGCCCCTGTGGGCTACAAGGGTAACATTAGCCGTACGTGCCACGCAATAGAAGAGCTCAAAGAAACAAAGAAAAAATCAAATTACGTATTCCTGCACTCTATATTCGACAGTCAGACCAACGCCGACGAGAAACAATCGTTTACGATGGACGAACTGCGCGATGCTGCAAAACATGGTCTTATCGACAAGAAGGTGTATGCCCTTGGAGGTATGAATCTTGACCGCGTAAAAGAGATTAAGGATCTGGGATTTGGTGGTATGGTGATATGTGGCGACCTGTGGAACAGGTTTAACATCCACAATGAGATTGACTATAAAGCGCTATTGAACCACTTCGAGAAACTGCGCAAAACGATTGATTAATTGGACTAACATAATAATATAGGTATTAAAACATGAGTGATAAAAGCTCCTACATGGTATTCTCAGGTACAGCAACGAGATACCTGGCAGAAAGAATCTGCCAAAGTCTGGGTTGCCCCCTTGGACAGTTGCAAATAACAAAATTCTCGGATGGAGAGTTTGCCGTATCCTACGAGGAAAGTATTCGCGGACGCGACGTTTTCCTAGTACAAAGCACATTCCCCAACAGCGACAATCTGATGGAATTGCTACTTATGATTGACGCAGCAAAGCGCGCATCAGCACGTACCATCAATGCTGTTATCCCATACTTCGGATGGGCACGTCAGGACCGCAAGGACAAGCCACGTGTCAGCATCGGTGCAAAACTGGTAGCCGATTTGCTGAGTGCAGCAGGTGTTAATCGTGTTATTACAATGGATCTGCATGCAGACCAGATTCAGGGTTTCTTTGATGTACCAGTCGACCATCTGTATGCATCTAATGTAATTATCCCTTATCTCCAGTCGCTGAATCTCGACAATTTGGTGATTGCATCACCCGACGTTGGTGGTTCAAAGCGTGCTAACACATACGCCAAGTATCTTGGATGTCCACTGGTATTATGCAACAAAACCCGTGCTCGTGCTAATGTTGTAGCATCTATGCAGATTATCGGTGATGTAGAGGGTAAGAACGTTGTTATCATCGACGATATGGTTGATACCGCAGGAACAATAACCAAGGCTGCAGACCTTATGAAGGAGAATGGTGCTCTTACTGTACGTGCATGCGCCAGCCACTGTGTGATGAGCGGCCCAGCAAGCGACCGTGTACAAGAATCAGCTCTTGAGGAGATTGTATTTACCGATTCAATCCCTTACACCCAACGTTGTGCAAAGGTTAAGCAGCTTAGTGTAGCCGATATGTTTGCAGAGGCTATACGTCGTGTTATCGACAACAAGAGCATAAGCGACCTATACATTGTATAATCGTAATGATGAATAAAACCCTTATCAGGCTGGCAGCAGCAGGCTTAGTGTTCTGCTCATGCCAGTCTGATTCATATAAGATAAATGGTTATGCCAGTCATCTACACGATGGCGACACGATAATCTTAGCACTTGAAGATTACCAAAATAAGATATTGGGACAGACAATAGTGGCTGACGGGAACTTCAGCATGAAGGGAGTAACCGATACCACCGTTTTCTGTCGTGCATATCTTAATCGTGATCCTCTTACAAGTATAAGCTTCTTTCTGGAACCAGGTAATATAACAATCGAGCTAAACCCTTACCCCACTCCATCAAGAGTTTCAGGCACATCACTAAACAATGAGTGGCAGGGGCTAAACGATTCTGTACAGATTCTTGGCGATAAACTGATACGACTGGCCGAGACGGCAAGCAGGACAAAATCATACAATCGACAACAATTACAGAAATCGATCGATAGTCTGCACCGCAAGATATCAGGCTGCATAACAAACACTGGCCAGAGAAACAAAAACAATGTATTAGGAAAATACATCATCGACAATTACAAAGGACCCGAGTTCAAATGAACCCGGGTCCCTTTTTATGATGTGCCCAACCTTAGCAAGTAAAGTTAGGAAGCTCCAACCACTTAATATAACAGAAGTCCTGACGGTGAGGCAGATTCTTGTTCTTTGGATACATACGTACAGCACTCTTGAAATCGCCAGCCTGCTGCGGAGCAAGTGTCGCCTCGAAGATGAAGTTGTTGCCATCACGACCAACCATCTTCAGTGGCTCAACAGAGAACACACGCTCCTCGCCCTCCTTGTTGATATGTACATTAACCTTTTCAAGAGCAACAGCATCATCAAGTCCCTGCTCGTTGATAACGTAGCGCAAGGTGTATTTCTGAGCAGTCTCAATTCCAGTTGAAGGATAATCCCATTCGCAAGACACTACGTTAATAGCATCCCAACGCTCAGCTACAGCTTCCTTCCACTGAGCAATCTCCTTGGCCAGACGATAGCCGTCCTTAGAAATCTCCTTGAAACGCTTAGCCTGCTTGTTGTAGAACTTATCATAGTAATCGTCAAGCTGACGCTTCATAGTGTAGTGAGGAGCAATCTGGGCGATAGAGTTCTTGATAACCTTAATCCAACCCTTTGAAATACCCTTCTTATCCTTATTATAATAAAGAGGAACAATCTCATTCTCCAGCAGACCATAGATGGTTGCAGCATCAAGATTATCCTGATACCCCTGGTTCTGGTAGGTACGCTTCTCGGTTAGAGCCCATCCAGCTCCCTCACGATAGCCCTCAAGCCACCATCCGTCCTTTACACTGAGGTTTACAACACCATTCATCTCAGCTTTCTCGCCAGATGTACCTGATGCCTCGAGAGGACGTGTAGGAGTATTCATCCAAATATCAACACCTGAAACAAGACGACGAGCCAACAGGAAGTCGTAGTCCTCAAGGAATACAATACGACCTTGGAACTCAGGACGCTGTGAGATATCGTAGATCTTCTTAATAAGTCCCTGACCAGCACCATCAGCAGGGTGAGCCTTACCTGCAAACAGGAATACAACTGGATGCTCAGGATTGTTAACAATCTTGCTAAGACGCTCAAGATCGGTAAACAGCAAGTGTGCACGCTTGTAAGTAGCAAAGCGACGGCAGAAACCGATAACCAGAGCATTAGGATCGAAACGCTCAAGCAACTTCACTACGCGCGTTGGATCGCCCTGATTTTTCAACCAAGTCTCACGGAACTGCTCCTTAATATAATCGAACAACTTTGTCTTAAGAGCCTGACGTGTAGCCCAGATCTCCTCATCTGGACAGTTATAGATACCATGCCAAATTTCCTCGTTGCTCTGATCACTCATGTGCTTTGCATCGAAGTATTTTGCATAAACTTTACGCCACTCTGTAGCACACCATGTTGGGAAATGAACACCATTGGTAACATAGCCCACGTGGTTCTCCTCAGGATAGTAGCCTTTCCAAATTGGAGCAAACATCTGCTGAGAAACCCAACCATGAAGCATAGATACACCATTAACCTCCTGACAAGTGTTACAAGCAAATGTACTCATACAGAACTTCTCGCCATGATCATCAGGATTGGTACGGCCCATGCCAATGAACTCATCCCATGAGATACCAAGCTTCTGAGGATATCCACCCATGTATTTGCCGAACAGCCCCTCATCAAAGTAGTCGTGACCAGCAGGCACTGGGGTATGAACAGTATAGAGCGAAGAGGCACGTACTAACTCCAATGCCTGATTGAAGCTGAGGCCTTCCTCGATATAATCACACAGACGCTGCAGGTTGCAGAGAGCTGCGTGACCCTCGTTACAATGATAAATATCCTTCTTGATGCCCAGTTTTTTCAGCAACAGCATACCACCAATACCAAGCAGAATCTCCTGCTTCAGACGGTTCTCCCAGTCACCACCATAAAGGCTGTGGGTGATTGGCTTATCGAACTCAGAGTTCATCTCGTTGTCAGTATCAAGTAGATAGAGCTTAACACGTCCAACATTTACACGCCAAACATAAGCATGAACCTGATAGTTGGTGTAAGGAACATCGATAACCATAGGATTACCCTCGCTGTCCAACTGGCGCTCGATAGGCAGGTTACCAAAGTTCTGGCTCTCGTAGTTAGCAATCTGCTGTCCCTCCATCGAAAGGCTCTGTGTAAAGTAGCCGAAACGATAAAGGAATCCAACTGCACACATATCAACGTTTGAGTCAGAAGCCTCCTTTACATAGTCACCAGCCAGCATACCCAGACCACCTGAATAAATCTTCAGAGCAGAGTGGATACCATACTCCATACAGAAGTAGGCAACTGATGGGCGCTTTGAATCAGGCTTAACATCAATATACTTTCGGAACAAATCATAGACACTCTTAATACGCTTCATAAGTGCCTTGTCTTTCACAATTTCTTCTTTGCGGGCAAAGCTCAATCGCTCAAGTAGCATCACTGGGTTGTGTTTTACCTCATGATAAAGCTCAGGGTCAAGGTCGCGGAACAAGTCACGTGCCTCGTAGTTCCATACCCACCACATGTTGTGGGCAATCTCGTCCAAACACTTCAGTTCTTCAGGAAGACTTGACTTAACGGTCAACTCTTTCCACATTGGAGCATTTGCATAATCAGCTTTAATTTTCATAATCTCTCAAATTTTTATTTGAACTTTATTTAATTTCTCTCTTATAATGACTTTTTTCGCTCTTCGGCTTTGCCAAGGGCGATATCATAAGCCTCGTAATAGTATTTTATAAACTCACTCCAGAGGGCCTTCTTCGACAATTCGCCAGCATTCTTGCGGCAAGCATCAACCTGCTTCTTTGGCATATTCGAGAAGTCAGCAACTGTATCTTTGATGATATCAGCCACTTCTGAGTAGTTATAGTCTGTACGATGTATCACCTTCACGCCATCCTCTATCTCACCATTCTTTCCGAATACAGAGTTAGCCCATAGACCGAAACCTGCCAGATCGGTGGTGATACAAGGCACTTTGAATGCAATGGCCTCCAACGGAGTATATCCCCAAGGCTCATAATACGATGGATAGATGCAAAGATCGTTACCCAACACAATATCATAATATGTAAGGTTTACGATACCATCATTACCATCGAGATAGCATGGCAGGAAGATTACCTTTACCTTCTCATCCTTACGATTATGCATATCATAGTACTTCATCATACCCAATACATTGTCATGACTCATGTTGTGCAACCAGTGTGTAACCTGTGGCACATCAAGCGGAGTGTCATACTTCTTTCCGCTTTTCAATCGCTCCTGCAGATCCTTACGTGGCTCACCTACCCAACCAGGCACCTCGATAAATGCAACAACCTTCTTCTTCAGGTCACGATCGCGCAGTAGACGGTTCATAGCTTCAACGAACACGTCGATACCCTTGTTGCGGAACTCATAACGGCCTGAGGTTGAAACCAGCAGAGTGTCATCGTCCAAATCTTCACCAAGCAGCGCATTTGCTACATCAAGCATCTTTCTGCGAGCAGCATTGCGCTTGCGAGTAAACTTGGCTGTACTAGGCACAAAACTATTGTCAAAACCATTTGGCAGCACAACATCCACAGGTTTATCAAGCAACTCTACACACTCCTTTGCAGTAATATCGCTAACTGTTGTAAAACAGTCTACATAGTAAGCAGTCTGCTTTTCGATAGAGTGTTTTGACTGCATGTTCAGTTCGCCAGCCATCTGGTCGCCATTGTAGGCAAACAGATAGTCGTATAGAGGTTTCATGTTTCCTGCTATTGAGCGTCCAATGCTTGTGGCATGAGTCGTGAATATCGTACCAATCTGGGGCAATTTATTATTAATATAAAGAGCTCCCAGTCCGCACATCCACTCATTTGCGTGGTAAATAACCTTATCCTTCAGTGTGAGATAGTGATTGTAGAAACTCTCAACCACCAGAGCTGCTGCATACGAGAACATCGAAGCCTCGTCGTAATCGCCATAGGCGTGCAGCGAATCAACGCCGTAGTTTTCCCACAGCCATCCATATATATCGTTCTTCTTTTCGAAGTACGGATTAAAATCTACCAGAATTGCTATTGGCTCGCCAGGAACAGTCCATCGGCCCACCCTAATCTTGAGTCCTTGATTTTTAGCCTCCCATTGCCAATCAGCAAAGAGGGAACTTTCCTCCTTGAAATAAGGACTCTCATTCTCTTTCCAGAAATCAGGACCGATGAAGATTATCTTATCCCGAAGTGCCTCTTGCAGAGTCTTGGCACGTGTAGAAAGTACTGTATAGATTCCTCCAACCTTATTGCAGACCTCCCAACTCGATTCAAAGATGTAGTCTGGTCTCAATTGCTTTTTTACCATGTTATACTAACTAATTGTGCGCAAAGATACTTAATTATTTTTAAATTCCATAACCTTTTTAATAAAAAATGAATGATTATAGTAAAAAAATGATTTAGATTAGTAACTTTGCCAACAAATTTTAAAAAGCGTTGATTATGAATAAGTTAATAGCAATATCATTATTTTGCCTTGCAAGTATAGGTATGAAGGCCCAAAGCAATAATGGTCCCTTTCGCGCGTACCTATATAATAATGAATTTGATGTATATCTTCGCATAAATTTTTATGACCAGAATGTACGGGTTCCTGGTCAGGATCTTTTCGGAGAGGTTCCTGGCTTTCTAAGCAAGAAAAACTACACATTCGCTTGGCTCATCACCTCTGTCACTATCAAAGGCAATAAGGCACATCTGGCCCTTATCAACGATTATGGCAGCGAAGATCTTACAGCTACTCTCACCCGCAAGAACGATTCTATCTATGTACTCAAGCAAGAAGATGGCAGCAGCCTGAAAGTTCCCGCCAAAGGAGGCAAGTGGCAAAAGCTGCCTAAAGCCCTCGAATTTAAACGCAAATAGTTAAACCTAATTTAAAAATATTTCATAACATGGACTTACTCCACATCATAGCAGTTATCGCCATTGTAATTATCGGCATAGCAATCTACTTTAACAAACGCAATGGGTAAAGCACCACTAAATCCAGTAGTTAAGGATTGACAGGTTGTCCAAGCATCAGCTTGATATGAGTATCAAGAATATGGAATGCAGGATCAACCATACCAACATGTCCATGTCCGTCAATTTCATAAAGATATGTCTGTTTGTGTCCAACCAGTTTCATCATGCGCTCTAGATACTGGTTTTCGTCATATCTGCCATAAAGTTCAAGCTCACGATCGCCACAGATTAACACAAATGGTGGACAATCATTACGCACCCAATAAAGCGGTGCATACTCATCTATAGTTGGCTGCAAAGGCTTGATACCCTGCATCTTACGTACATTATAATGAGTGATAGCCTGACCGCTGAATGGAATATATTGCCAAACACTATCAGCATCAATCTTATAGTTTTTAAGCCAAGCTTTATTCAGACAAAGCATCATAGACAAATATCCGCCAGCAGAATGACCAGTTACTACTATTTTTCGTGGATCACCACCATATTTTTTTGCATTACGGAAAGCCCAAGCTACAGCTTCGGCTGCGTCATCAATAGTTTTATCAATAGTAACCTTAGGCAGCAATCTATAGTTTGCACCAATAACTACATATCCTTTTTCCTTCAGTCGCTGAGGAATCTCTTTCTGACCAGCTTCTAATCCACCACCATGAAACCACACAATAACAGGACAATCCGTCAATTTTTCAGGATAATACACGTCTAGTTTCAGCCTCTCGTTTGAATAAGCATCAGTTTTTGTAGTATAACTAATGTTACTTTCGGTTTTGTAATTCTGTGCGTTAATGGCAACCACCATCAGAAGCACAACGCATAATAATTTTAATCTCTTCATAGTTCGTTAGTGTTTTGAATAACAAAAAACCCCAGAGATCTGTATTCTCCAGGGCTTTTCTATTAAAAAAGACGGCGGCTTCCTACTCTCCCGCATTGCATTGCAGTACCATCGGCGCAGGTGGGCTTAACTTCTCTGTTCGGAATGGGAA
>CADCEF010000033.1 GCA_902800365.1 uncultured Prevotella sp.
CGAAGCGGCAAAGCCGAGCGGCTCAGGATTTGGCCATGTCAGATTTTTCACTTACCTTAGTGCTGCAAATCAAGACAAGCAAAATCATCAATGACATGGCAAAGGTACAACAAAAATCTGAGAAAATCAGCGCTTTTGGCGGAATATTTTTCGTTTTGGACAGATTTGACCGTATTCTTTCCTCTGTAATCGACTCTCACCAGGCATAACATGCATAACATGCATAACATCTGCAAAATGAGAAGTAACTAATTGGAGCAACAAGTGCGGCGGAGTAGAGAATTATATTAATATATTATATATTAAATATTATATATATTATAATATATATAATATCATAATACGCCCTTACAGCCCAAAATATGCACATTCGAGTACGGACATGTTATGCATGTTATGTTGTTATGCCCTCCACGCGGCGGCACTTCGTTGCCCATGAAATTACGTTTATCTGGTCATAAAATTACGGTTCGTAGGCCATGAAGCGGCACATCATTTTTATTAACATCATTTAACGAAAATAACTCGATATATATTTTTTTCATTACTTATTATATTCGTACCTTTGCATTGTCAATCATGAGAGACATAAACATTAATAATTAACCATTTAAAATTACAAAACGCATTATGGCAAAGATTTTTTATTTACTTAAACAGAACAAGAACCAGAGTTCACGAATCTTCGGAAAGTGCAGAGCACGGCTCTATCTACACACCAGACGTGGTATTTGGTGTGCTGGAGAAGTTCCGCAGCTGTCTGCTGGAGATGCTCCTGAATTCGAAGCGTGTGAAGATTGACGGTCTGGGCATCTTCTACACCACTCTCGAGAACGAGAAAGGTGGAGCAGTAAGCAAGGACGACTTCAACCCAACCAAGAATCTGAAAGCACTGCACATCCGATTCTTGCCCGATCAGGAGGCTGAGACCAACATCAGCTCTCGCGAGTTCATCAAGAAAGCTGAGTTTGTTAATGCAGAGGCATTGGCTGGCCAGTTGCTGGAGAGTGGATCGGGCAACACCCCAAGCGGTGGCTCAGGTAGTGGCAATGATGGCAACCAGGGCGGTGGCGGCTACAATAGCAGCGATGACCCAGGAGAGGGCGATTAATCTCCTACCCTCCCTGTCATGTCGAGCGTAGTCGAGACATCTCCTTCGGAGATCTAGGAGATCTCTCCATGCGCTACGCTTAGTCGAGATGACTATCGTGCAGCTGATTGCTTCGATAGCATCAGCTATTCTAACAGCCCTCGGCGCAACGAGCTGCATGGGCATGTAGAGAAAGAAAACAGCGAGCTTAAAGCCCGCTGTTTCTTGTTTTTAATAACTTCCTTACATCACTGATGGTATTAAATAGCATCACTACTATAAAGATTATCCAGGTGTATTTAAAAGTATTACCCAAATCCTTTTCGTAACTAATCCATAGCATGCAAAGGAAGAAAAAGCACGCGATGATATCTAATACCAAAAGAGCATAACGTTTCTTTATCTTATCCATCGTACTTATGGGCTTATTTTACGACTTTTTTACCGTTGATAATGTATATACCCTTTGGTAGGGCGGAAGGGTTGGTGCCGCGAGGGCGACCCTGCAGGTCATAGATGTGCAGGTTGGGCTGTCGATTAGTTATGACAGGTCGTATATTTGTAGTGTATTGCTTAGGATTAGCATCTACGGTATAGGATCCGTCAGAGCCTTTGACCACTGCGTAATACATCTTGCCTGTGTTTTCACCACATCTGAATGGTTGAAAACGTTGTTCTTTTACATCCTTGCTACCAAGAAATACTTTATAGCTGCCTGCCGGCATCTCTATGCTGTTTACTCTAGCAAAAGGAATCTGATCTAATTCATCGGAGCCCCAACCCCAGAATCTGATACCCTGATAATCTTCAAATCGGTCTTCATCCAGCGTAACTTTATACTGCTGCCCATTCTCTTTGTCTTCCTCAAAGATCAAGGCAATAGTACCATCGAATGGTAGCCAACTGTAATTATAAAAACCACCAAGGTCCTTGATGACGAAACTCTTATTTGATATTGTTAGTTTATATGGTTTCCCACTAGCCCATAAAGAAGTGTATGCATCTTCAGCATCAGGTTTCTCTTGCAGCTTATATCCTACAATCATCGATTGTCCACTACTGAAATTATAACCATGTGCAAACCCAACAGTTCGTTTAGGCGTTAGTCCGTCAATAGCGTAATAACCATTACAGTCGCCATCCCATCCCCAGTTCACATGTACAAGTCCTTCTGCATTAATTCCATCAACAACAAATGCATGTCCACCATATCTTGTGTCTTGCCCGCAGTATAAAATGGGATGGTTAGCTGCTAATTCTTCTTTTAGCAATGTCATCCATTCAGCGTTGGTAAAGTGCTCACGCTTATAACAGTGTAAAGCCAATGAATCATAGCGAAAAAAAGTGGTCATGCCGTCAGTTGCGTCATATTCGGTGGCGCCACTACCGTCGGCATTATAGTTCATCTTTACCGCAGCACCACAATGTAACAACAAGGTTGATATAGCTTCTTTCTCTTCATCTGTCAGATTTTCCAGTGTGGTGGCATCATACTTATTTTTCATAATATCGTAGCGGTAAGTGACGCCATAACGGACAGACCAAGGACGGAAACCACCCAAAACAGTATAGCTGCTTGTGCCCTTACCAGTTTCTGGATATTTGAAATAGTATAGTATCTGCGACATGGCTGTGGCAACACAGCCAGATGGTGTTTTTTTTCCATCTAACGTAGGGCATAGCAGATTGAACGGTTCACCCTGCCCCCATTCTGTTGTCAATAATGGTTCTACCGCATTGCTGCCCCCACGTGTTGTTGTTTGGATGGCAGACCCCTCTAAGGTAGAGTTTATAGCATTGAGCCACCACCTCATGCCACAAGGTATTCTGGCCTCATCGTATGGTGTATCCGAATAGCCAAGAATGGGGATATTTCTTGTATCTTTGCTCACTATGGCATAACTATTGTGAGTAGCATAAATGCAATAAGATGTAGCATCAATGATTTTTTCTACATTATACCCTCCACTACGTGTCGTTCCGCCTTTCAGTTGCCTCAACTGCTTTTCAGCGATACGACGCATCTCTTGGTCGGTTCTTTCTGAAGCCGCCAGTGTTAGATAAGTTGATATTAATATGGCTAAAAGCAGAATTTTCTTCATTTCCATTCTATAATTGTAAAAAGGAGGTACACCGCTCTTGCTGTGCACCTCCATTATTATCTATAAAATCAGTATCGGAGGCTTAGTAGCCAGGATTCTGAACAAGGTTTTCATTAACCTTCAGTTCATAAGCAGGAATAGGCCACTGCCAGTGGATATCATCGGCAGTCATGCTCTTTCCAACAAAAGCTGTGCTGCTCTGAACAGCCTGTTCTGCGCCATCCTGTGCGGCACGTCCGTCAAAGCCTTTGCCCCAACGCTTGAAGCAATTGATACGCAAGCCTTCACCAACAGTCTCCTTGAACCACTCGTTCTCAATGGTCTCCTCGGTGGCCTCAGTTAGCGAAGCACCACGGGCAGCCTGCAGAGCATTCAGAGTGGTTTTAGCTGCATCTGTTTTACCATCACGGAAATCTGCCTCAGCGGCAATCAGATACATCTCGCCGATCATGAAAGGCTTAATAAGCTGACGAGCATTGGGAATACCTGTTGAAGTCAGCGAAGGATTACCTAAGTACTTAACAAAGTTGTAGAACTGACCTGTAAGGTCTGCACCACCAAGTACGCAAGTGAATGCATTGGTAAACCATGTCTGGAATCGCAAGTCTGTTGCCTCGTAACTCTCAACCAACTTTTTTGATGGGATGAAGTATGGACGCAAATACATTCCGTAAGTCTTGTCGTTTGTTGTCATTGTATAAATGTCGTTTACAAGGTCGTTCTCGACATTATCAAACACCTCTGTAGCGCCGCTCTCTGCCAAAGATCCTGCCAGCTGCATGATAGGTTCTGTACCTTTATCGTTAGAATATTCAGCATCCATAGCTTCGAGTGTGGTGGCAAGTGCATAGCCTGCAGCAGAGTTGATGACCTTCTTGGCTACTGTAGCTGCATTAGCATAATCTTTAATATCGATATAGTAACGAGCAAGAAGTGCGTTTACAGCATCTATAGTAGGAGTCATAGCGCCAATTTCTCCCTTTACGCCAGCTAGTTTTGTTGCTGCAACATCAAGGTCGGCCTTAATCTGTTCATAAACAGCGGCAACGGTTGCGCGTGCAGGCTTCTCCTGCTGGTCATACTTCAGTACCAAAGGTACTGCGAGATCTGATGTTGAAGATGCACCGTATGCCTTACCAAAGTGGCGTACCAACTGCAGATAAGAAGCTGCACGGTAGAAGTGAGCCTCACCATCGGCTACATCGGCATAAGCCTGCTCGCTGGCATCCGCGCCCTGGAACTTAGCTACATGCTCAATGAAGAGATTGTAGTTCTTGATAGCCCAATAGTTGATAGCCCACATATCGCGAGTATCATAATCACTTGAACTGAATGAATTGTCGGTACGGTGGATACTACCGAAATTATTACCATAGTCAACGGTTGCGTTAAAACCATCACACATCACCTCATCGGCCTCAGAGATTTGACCATAGTGGGTTACACGGTATGACTGATTCAATCCATTCTCCAATCTAATAAGGTCTTCGATATTTGTAATCATATCCTTTCCATCTACATACGAGATAGAAGTCTTCGGCAGTTCTTCCATGTTGCATGAAGTCAGCGTAAACGCACCTAAGCCGAGTATCAACAAATATTTATTATATTTCTTCATAACTATTTCTTTTCTTATTGTTTATTCTTTGTTACCAACACTTTAGAATGTGATCTCAGCACCAAACAGATACTGCTTAGAGTTACCAATCTTACCCAGTGTCAGGTTACTGTTAACCTCGGGGTCGATACCACCATAGTTGGTGATTGTCCACAGGTTACGTCCAGTCAATGTGATCTTCAATCCCTTAACAACATTCTGGAAGCCAAGGAGCTTCTTGGGGAAGTCGTAGCCAATCTGCAGGTTCTTCAAACGCATGAATGAAGCATTCTCCAGCAGATGGGTATCGAACTGCATTACGTAATCGTTTGTCCAGCATGGGAACTTAGCGTCGGTATTCTCAGGAGTCCAGAAGTCAGCACACTCCTTACTAGTATTATAGAACAGGAAATTACCTGGGTTCTGATAGAAGTAAGCGTCGTTATTGATGAGGTACTTACCCAGTACATATGAGAAGTCGGCGGCGATTGACAAGCCCTTCCATCCACCAGTGATGCTGAAACCACCGTTAATTGGAGGATAGCGCTTCTTACCTGTGTTCTGCTCAAGTGCAGCCTCGTCGAAATCCTTGGTTGTCTCTACTTCATGGTTCTCATCGATATTGTTACCAGGAACGTACCACATTGGTGCACCATCAGCTGGGTCAACACCAGCATATACTGGATAATAGAACATTACTGGGCTACCAACTACATAAGCTACACCAGTATTGGCAATCTGCCAACGATCACGGCCCTGGAAGAGCTCAGTAACCTTCTGGCTATTGTAGTTAAAGATAGTGCGGAAGTTCAGATAATAGTCCTTGCCCTTCAGGAT
The DNA here is from genome assembly GCA_902800365.1 of uncultured Prevotella sp. GTDB lineage: Bacteria > Bacteroidota > Bacteroidia > Bacteroidales > Bacteroidaceae > Prevotella. The sequence goes on from CADCEF010000033.1 coordinate 5,627, forward strand.
GTTGAAGTTCAACTCGATATCAATACCCTTGTTCTGCAGAGTACCTACGTTCTCAGTAATCTCTTCGAAACCTGTGGTATATGCATATGGTACGCCCATCAGCATGTCTGAAGTTTTACGTACATAGTAGCTCACGTCAAAGTCCATGAAGTTGAACAGACGACCACTAACACCTATGGTCAACAACTTCTGCTTCTCCCATGTCAAGTTAGGGTTACCTGGTGAAGTATATGCCCATGTTGGTGAATCATTATACTTAGAGAGGGTTCCAATGCGACCGATTGCTGCGTAGTCGCCGATAGAAGCATTACCCTGAGTACCGTAGCTCACCTTGACGTTCAGGTCGTTAATCCACTTATAGTCCTTAAGGAAATTCTCTTTTGAAATCTTCCACATAGCACCAGCCGACCAGAATGTAGCGTTACGGTTGTTCACACCGAAGCGCGAGCAAGCATCGTTACGGATTGATGCGTCGACGAAGTATTTCTCCTGGAAGTTATAGTCCAAACGGCCGAAGAATGAGAGGAATTTGCTCTTGGTAGAACTCTCACTCATAGCGTATGTTGATTGCAAACCATTCTGCAGGTTCATCAGGCGGTCATCGTCCTGACCATTGCTTCTTGCATAGAAGTAGTCATAATTGTTCTCAACACCTTCCATACCACCGAGAACAGTGAAGTTGTGTTCATTGGCGATATTGAACTTATACTCAATGGTATTAGTGATAGTGTTGCTGTAATCGAAATCCATTGACTTACCCTTTGTTCCACTACCATTGGCACCTGGGAATGAAGGATATGTCATCCAATTGTCGCGAACAAAGTACATATCAGTACCGATGCGCGACATAATCTTCAAATTCTTAATTGGCGAAATCTCAACATAAGCATTACCTACCAAACCATAACGGAGATACTGGTCAGGGTGAGTATTCATGTAATAAACTGGGTTCCAGAGGTTGTTGCCGGGGTAACGATTGTACTCATTACCATCCTCGTCATACTGAGGATACAATGGGTTCTGCAGCATTGACAGACCACCTGCCAAGTAGTTAGCATTACCTGAATCAGAATTACCCCAGTTTGAGTTACGCTGACGCTTGTCGTAAGACAAGTTTACGTTTATACCAACCTTCAGCCAATCCTTTGGACGACCATCTACGTTGGCACGAGCTGTGTAACGATCATAATAGTTACCAACAGTTGTACCATCCTGATGGAACTGAGAGGCGCCAATCATGTACTTAACCTTCTCACCACCACCTTCGATAGAAATGTCGTTCTGAGTCTGAACAGCGTTCCAGTTCTGCAGTACCTCATACCACTTGGTATCAGCTGTATATCCATTTTTGTCGAAACGATTCTGCAGATACTCCTCAGTTACACCCCAATCACCGAATGCGTCAATCCAGAACTGACGGAGCTCACCGGCATTCATCATGCCCTCATAGAAGCCTTTATTAGCCAGAGTGTTACGTCCGTACTGTGTGCGGAAGGTAATCTTGGCGTCGCTGTTGAACTTACCCGACTTTGTGGTTACATAAATAACACCGTTGGCGGCACGCGAACCGTAGATTGAAGTAGCAGATGCATCTTTCAGTACGGTAACGCTCTCAATATCATTAGGGTTCATAGCCATGATGGTACGGCTTGAAGATGGGATACCATCAATCACATAAAGTGGAGTAGAACTTGCACCCAACGAACCGATACCATGAATGTTCATACTAACAGCATTATCGCCTGACTCACCTGAAGAGGTAAGTACGTTCAAACCGGCTACCTGACCTTGCAGAGCATCGAGGGCAGAAGCAGAAGGCGCTACGCTAAGTTTTTCTGAACGAACGGTTGTTACAGAACCTACTACAGTACCAACTTTACGGCCAGAACCATAACCTACAACTACAACCTCGTCAAGGGCAGCGGCATCTGATTTTAGGAAAATACGCATTCCGTTCTTTGCAATCACTTCCTTTGGCTCGAATCCGAGATACGAAACTTTCAGGGCATTCTTTCCTGCAGGAAGCGTAATTGTAAACTTACCGTTTACATCAGTTAACGAACCTGTCTGAGTTCCGATAACCTGAACAGCAGCACCGATAATGGGCTGTCCATCATCTTGTGAGAGTACCGTACCGGTAATCTTCGTCTGAGCCAGCGCTGCTCCTACACACAGGAAGAGGCTGACAAAAAACAACGTTAGTCTTTTTTTCATAAAATTCTCTCTCTTTTTGTTAATTATAAATGTTAAAACTAAATATTTCTCGCGTGTACATTATATATATAAGCACTATTAGGTGGCGGAGTTGTGACACTTTGCACCATTTTTAGCCCTTTCAGTTTGCAAAAATAATGCATATGATTCTAAAAAACGAATAAAATTATAAAAAAGACACATTTATTCTTTATTTTTTAACATTTTCCAAACTCTAATTGATGTAAATCAACCAAAAAGCCTACTTTTAAGCCAATATGAAAGTAGAACAAGTGTATAACTTACAGTTTGATACCAAACAAGCTTGTTTGATATAAGTTTGAAACATAAAATTATCGCTTTGACTTGAAGAAGTCTTGCATCAGTTGGCGGCACTCGGATTCGAGGACGCCTGTGGTGACTGTGGCCTTGGGATGGAAGGCATTGGGAGCCAGAAGATGATAGCCGCGCTTATCATCGGCAGCGCCATAAACGATACGAGGTATCTGAGCCCACCCTATGGCTCCTGCACACATGGTGCAAGGTTCAACAGTGACATAAAGGGTGCAATCGGTGAGGTACTTGCCGCCAAGGGTGTTGGCTGCTGAGGTGATGGCTTGCATCTCGGCATGGGCTGTGACATCGCAGAGGGTCTCAGTAAGATTGTGGGCACGGGATATCACGCGGTCTTTGCAAACCACAACTGCACCAATGGGTATCTCGCCTGCTTTCAGCGCCTCGTGGGCCTCATCGAGAGCCATCTGCATGTAGCGCTCGTCTTTTTTTTGTTGTTCTGTAATCATGCTGCAAAGATAAGCAAAATGTAAAACACAAAGACACAGAGATACAGAGTTTTTTGTTTTTTTATTAAAATTCTCTGTACCTCTGTACCTCTGTGTTCAATTTTATTTGTATCTTTGCACTCAGAATGATAGATTTAGAGGTTGTACATATAGAAGAAACGGATTCTACTAACCGTTGGATGAAGGAAAACGGGTCGCAAAAGGACATGGTGGTTGTAGCTGAATACCAGACTGCAGGCAAGGGTTGCGGATCGAACTCGTGGGAGTCGGAACGTGGAAAGAATCTGCTATTCTCGGCCTTTATTCACCCCAAAGACTTTCAGGCTAAAAGTCAGTTTATCATCACTCAGCTGGTATCAGTGTCACTTTGCAGGGCGATTGAGAGATACGTGAACAGACCCGTAGAGATAAAATGGCCCAACGACATCTACGTGGGCGACAAGAAGATTTGCGGCGTGCTGATAGAGAACCGTCTGCAGGGGCGCGTGGTAAAGGACACCATCATAGGCGTGGGCCTGAACGTGAACCAGACGGAGTTTAAGAGCGATGCGCCAAACCCTGTATCGATGAAGCAGCTGACAGGGAAAGAGACCAACCGCGAGGAGGTGCTGAAGGCTTTTATCGACGAGATGAACGAGTGCTGCAGAACCAGAAAATGCATTGCCGAATACAAGGCGAGACTATACAGGCGAGAGGGCAAGCACAAGTTTATGACACAGAACACCATCTTCGAGGCGAGCATCGTGGACGTTAAAGACGACGGACGACTGATGCTGGAAGACGAAAAAGGCGTGGCGCACTTGTTTAGGTTTAAGGAAGTGACGTTTGTTATTTGAGATTAAACATTAAACATTAAACATTAAACATTTAAGATTAAACATTATATTATGGCAAGATTTAAGAGAATTCTGTTGAAGCTCTCGGGCGAGAGTTTGATGGGAAAGCAGGGCTACGGTATCGACCCTGAGAGATTGAGCGACTATGCTAACCAGATCAAGGAGATAGCAGGAATGGGCGTTCAGATTGGTATCGTGATTGGCGGCGGCAACATCTTCCGCGGACTGTCGGGCTCACAGAAGGGTTTCGACCGTGTGAAGGGCGACCAGATGGGTATGTGCGCCACAGTAATAAACTCGCTGGCACTTAGCTCGGCTCTGGGTGCTGTAGGCGTAAAGAACAAGGTGCTTACTGCCATCCGCATGGAGCCAATAGGCGAGTTCTACACAAAATGGAAGGCCATAGAGGCTATGGAGGCTGGATATGTGTGCATCTTCTCAGCTGGTACTGGTTCGCCTTACTTCACTACCGACACAGGCTCAAGCTTGCGTGGTATCGAGATTGAGGCCGACGTAATGCTTAAGGGCACACGCGTAGATGGTATCTACACTGCCGACCCAGAGAAGGACCCAACAGCAACCAAGTTCAATGATATTACATATAAAGAGGTACTCGCGCGAGGACTGAAGGTGATGGACCTGACAGCTATCTGCATGTGTCAGGACAACAACCTGCCTATCTACGTATTCAATATGGACGTAGTGGGAAATCTGAAGAAAGTGATGGACGGCGAGCAGATTGGAACGCTCGTACATAATTAGACTTGACTACGTCGAGTCCACTCACGTTCGGCCATCAGCAAGCAAGCTTGCATGGCGCTCACTTAACCGTGGACTTCTTCGAACTCTACGTATTCATCGTCGCCCTTGTCGAAGATCTTCTTATCTTCCTGGCGCTCATCGATGATAGTTACACCACCGCTTGTAGTTGTTCTACGAGCGGTTTTTTGTTCAGTAGAGCCATCGGCCGAGCTATAATAGCCACCAGTGCGACGGCTACCCTGCTGCTGTTGACCGGGTTTACGACTACTCTTGAAATAATCCTCACCAAAAGGATTGCGTTCTTTCTGTTCGTTGCGTTTTCCACGGCGATAGAGGAAATCCTCGGCGTCTTCGCGTAAGCGCTTAACATTGCGATACATGAAATTAATCACAAGTATCACAATAATAGCAATGGCGATAAGCCCAAAGACAATAATGCCCAAAATAACCTGCATAACCTACAGATTTTTAATTATTAGATTTGTTAGTAATTACAGACAGCAGCACGTACCATGCGATGATGGCAGCAAAACCGCTGACCCCAAGAAACAGCAACAGGGGGATGCACGACAAAACGAAGATGTACTTAACCTCGTTGCCCTTGAAGCCCCAGTGCTTGAATTTTAGTGCAAACATAGGTATCTCGGCAATCAGCAGATAACTGCTGACGAATGTTGCTGCGATAATAACCCACTCCATTCCCTCGAAATAGATGTCGCTCTGCTGGAGGCCTACCACAAGTGCGCCCCAGAAGAGTGCGTTGGCTGGGGTTGGCAGTCCGATGAAGCCCAGAGCCTGACGCTCGTCGAGATTGAACTTGGCAAGACGGAGAGCTGAGAATGCTGCCATGATAAATGCCAGAAATGGCACAAATGGCAGATGGATGTGGAATGTAGACAGGTAGCCGAACACGATGGCCGACGGTGCGAAACCGAAGGTGATATCATCGGCCAGCGAATCGAGCTCCTTGCCTATTGGTGATGAAACACCAAGCAGACGGGCACTCATACCATCGAAGAAATCAAATACGGCTCCGATGATGATAAAGAGCAACGCCATCTCGAAATCGCCCAAGAAAGCGAAGTATGTAGCTACGCAACCTGAAATAAGATTGCAGCATGTTATCGTGTTAGGGATGTGCTTCTTCATGCCAGCTTTGCTATAACGGTCTGATCGCCTGTAGTGGGCTGGTTCATAGTAACACAAGCCTTAGCGGTAAGAGGCAGATAAACGTCTACGCGCGAACCTAACTTAATAAAGCCAAGGTGCTCGTCGATGTAGCAATCCTCACCGTCCTTAGCATAGGTAACGATGCGGCGAGCCAATGCTCCAGCTATCTGGCGTACAAGGATGTCCTGACCATCGGCTGTGGTGATCATGATATCAGCATGCTCGTTCTCCTCACTGGCCTTAGGCAGCCAGGCCTTATGATAATTACCGTTAAAGTGCTTTACGAACTTAACCTTACCATCAACGGGATACCAGTTGGCATGAACGTTGAGCGGACTCATAAAGATACTAATCATGAGTCGCTTGTCGTGGAAATATGTATTTTCCTCGGCCTCTTCAACCACAACGATTTTTCCATCGGCAGGGGCTACAACCAGCTTGTCGGTATCGCCATTAAAATAGCGAATAGGACAACGATAGAAGTTTAAGGCAATAAACCACGCTGTGCAGAATACTACCATAAAAATCCAGAAAGGTATGGTGGTATCGAGACCGTACCACAACAACGAACCTATACCGATGATCGCCAAAGCGCTGAGTGTCAACTCGTTAGTGCCTTCACGATGTATTCTAATCTTCTTGAGTTTCTTTATTCTTTCTCCCATTAGTTACATTTCGATTGTTTCTTTCTGGGTGCAAAGGTACATCTTTTTTTTGAGTATTACAAACTTTTCACTTTTTTCTTTTGGTAATCTCGAAAATTCAATGTACCTTTGAACCACAAAAACCAGCATTTTCGATAAAAAAGATGGAAGATTTCGTACATCTGCACGTACATACATATTACTCTATACTCGATGGACAGTCGAGTATCAAAAAGCTTGTGGACAAAGCTCTGGCCGATGGAATGAAGGGCATGGCTATTACCGACCACGGCGACATGTTCGGTATTAAGGAATTTCACGACATCTGCATGGGCGTTAACAAACAGCGCAAAAAAGACGGACTTGAACCTTTCAAGCCTATCTTTGGTTGCGAGATGTATGTGGCTCGCAGAGGCGACATGAGCCTGAAGGAGACTAAAGAAGACCTTGGAGGATACCACCTTATAGTATTGGCCAAGAACGAGCACGGCTACAAGAATCTGATTAAGCTTGTTAGTAACTCGTGGGTGGATGGTTTCTACAATCGTCCGCGTACCGACCACAAGCAGCTTGAGAAGTATCACGAAGACCTGATAGTATGCTCGGCTTGTATCGCTGGCGAAGTGCCATCGAAGATTCTGAAGGGCGACATCGAAGGTGCACGAAAATCAATAGAATGGCATAAGAACCTGTGGGGCGACGACTACTATCTGGAGTTGCAGCGCCATGAGGTTACCGACCCAACGATACGCGCCAACCGCGAGACATTCCCACTGCAGCAGCAGGCCAACAAGGTGCTGATAGAGCTGGCAAAGGAGTACGGCGTGAAGCTGGTTTGCACCAACGACAGCCACTTTGTGGACAAGGAGAATGCCGAAGCGCACGACCACCTGCTATGTCTGGCCACAGGTAAGGATCTTGACGACCCAACCCGCATGCTATACTCAAAGCAGGAGTGGTTTAAGACCAAGCAGGAGATGAACGACATCTTCAGCGATGTGCCTGAAGCATTGGCCAACACCGTTGAGATATTGGATAAGGTAGAGACATATTGTCTGGATGCCGACCCAATCATGCCCTTCTTCCCTATCCCAGAGAGCTTTGGTACAGAAGAGGAGTGGCGAAAGAAGTTCACTGAACAGCAGCTCTTCGAAGAGTTTACAAGCGATGAGAACGGACAGAACCCTCTGCCACAAGAGGATGCAGAGAAGAAGATTAAGAAGCTGGGCGGATACGACAAGATATACAGAATAAAGTTTGAGGCCGACTATCTGGCCAAGCTTGCATACGAGGGAGCCAAAAGACGTTATGGCGACCCTATTCCAAAGGATGTTGAGGAGCGAGTTAAGTTTGAGCTGCACATCATGAAGACGATGGGATTCCCTGGATACTTCCTTATTGTGCAGGACTTTATCAACTCGGCCCGCGACGAACTTGGAGTGATGGTGGGTCCTGGTCGTGGATCGGCCGCAGGAAGTGTGGTGGCATACTGCTTGGGTATCACCAAGATAGACCCGCTGAAGTACGACCTGCTGTTTGAGCGTTTCCTTAACCCCGACCGTATCTCGCTGCCTGATATCGATACCGACTTTGATGATGACGGCCGCGGAAAGGTGCTTAAGTGGGTTATGGATAAGTACGGCCACGAGAACTGTGCGCATATCATCACCTACGCTACGATGGCCACAAAGAACTCTATCAAGGACGTAGCACGTGTGGAGAAGCTGCCATTGGCTGATTCGAACGCACTGTGTAAGGCCATCCCAGACCGACTGCCCGAGGTAGATGGTAAGACGCCTAAGATGAATCTTACGAATGCCATCAGAGCCGTGCCGGAACTGCGTGAGGCCGAGGCATCAACCAATCCACAGATGGCTAACACCATCAAATATGCCAAGATGCTTGAGGGAACGGTTCGCGGAACGGGTATCCACGCATGCGGATTCATTATCTGTCGCGACCCGATATCTGACCACGTACCTGTATCTACGGCTGATGACCCCGACTTCAAGGGCACCAAGACCAACTGCACGCAGTACGACGGACATGTTATCGAGTCGACTGGTCTGATCAAGATGGACTTCCTTGGACTGAAAACCCTGTCGGAGCTTAAGGAGGCCTGTGCTAACATCAAGAGAACAAGAGGCATCGATGTGGACCTTGACACTATCCCCATCGACGACCCAAAGACATACGAGTTGTATCAGCAAGGTCGCACCATCGGTACGTTCCAGTTCGAGTCGGCAGGTATGCAGAAATACCTGCGCGAGCTGCACCCAACGGTGTTTGAAGACCTGATTGCCATGAACGCCCTGTATCGTCCAGGACCTATGGACTATATCCCATCGTTCATCGCACGTAAGAACGGCCGCGAGCCAATAACGTACGATATCGACTGCATGGAGAAGTACCTGAAGGATACCTATGGTATTACGGTGTATCAGGAGCAGGTGATGCTGCTGTCGAGACAGCTGGCCGACTTTACCCGAGGCGAGAGCGACGCTCTGCGTAAGGCCATGGGTAAGAAGAAGAAGGACATTGTTGACGCCATGAAGCCTAAGTTCATTGAAGGCGGAAAGAAGAACGGACACGACCCGAAGGTGCTGGAGAAGATCTGGGCCGACTGGGAGAAGTTTGCATCGTATGCGTTCAACAAGTCGCACGCCGCATGCTACTCGTGGGTGGCTTACCAGACGGCATACATCAAGGCCAACTATCCTGCAGAATACATGGCTGCCATCATGAGCCGCCGCCGCGACCAGATTACTGAAATAACCAAGCTGATGGACGAATGTAAGCAGATGGGTATCGCTACTCTGGGCCCGGATGTGAACGAGTCGTACGAGAAATTTGGTGTGAACCATCATGGCGAAATCCGATTCGGACTTGGCGCCATCAAGGGTATGGGCGACTCGGCTGCACTGTCGATTATCGAAGAGCGCGAGAAGAACGGTCCATACAAGGACATCTACGATTTTGCCCAGCGCGTGAACTTCTCGGCCGTTAACCGTAAGGCATTCGAATCATTAGCACTCAGCGGTGGTTTCGACAGCTTCGGCATCCGTCGTGAAGACTACTTCGCAAAGAACCAGAAGGGCGAGACATTCATTGAGATGCTTTGCCGCTACGGACAGCTGTACCAGCAGGAGAAAGCTGAGATGCAGAACTCACTCTTCGGAATGTTTGGCGAGGGTGTGGAGATAGCCCAGCCTCAGCCACCAAAGAACGATATACGCTGGAGCGACATTGAACGACTGAACAAAGAGCGCGAGCTAGTTGGTATCTACCTCTCGGCCCACCCACTCGACGAATATAAGATTATACTTGACAACCTCTGCAACACGAAATGTGTCGAATTGGCAGATATCGCCAAGTTGTCTGACCGCGAAGATGTCATACTTGGCGGCATTGTGACAGCCCAGAAAACGGGCTTCACCAAGACGGGCAAACCCTACGGAGTTGTGACCATCGAAGACTTTGAGGGCTCGGGCGAGATATTCATGATGGGCGAGGAATGGGGACAGCGTGCAGGTATGTTCTCAATAGGCGCATCGGTTTATGTTACTGGTAAGGTAAAGTCGCGTTACCAATATAACGACAATGGTCCGAAAGACCTTAAGATAGGCGGTGTGGAGTTCCTGCAGACCATCAAGGAGAGGGCCATCGACCACATTACCATTCAGCTGATGACCGACAAGGTAGACGATACCATAGTTAACGATCTGACAGAGATAATAAACGAGAATCCTGGCAAGACCAAACTATTCTTCCAACTGCGCGACTCAAACAAACATCATGTGCTGCTACGAAGCAGACGTGAGGGTATCGACGTGAAGAATCAGCTCATCGATTATATCGAGACTCACGACGGGTTGGCATACTCTATAAATTAGTGGCATGCAATTTGCTGGAAACCAAATAGTTCACATAGTATTCACATAAAAAAAAGGAAAAGAACAATGGAAGTAACAATCACAAAAGAGAACTTTGCTAGTCTTAAGGCCGGTAATCAGCCTTTGGTAGTTGATTTCTGGGCTACATGGTGTGGACCATGCCGTATGGTGGCTCCCATTATTGATGAGTTGGCCAAGCAGTACGATGGCAAGATCGTAGTTGGCAAGTGTGACGTTGAGGACAACGAGGAGTTGGCTGCGGAGTATGGTATCCGCAACATTCCTACCATCCTTTTCATCAAGAATGGTGAGGTTGTCGACAAGATTGTCGGCGCTCAGTCGAAGGCTAAATTCGAAGAGAAATTCGAGGCACTGCTTTAAAAATCCTTATCCGACGGTAACCACACGGTTGCCGTCGTTTTTTTCTTCTATAGTAACCTTAACCGCATCCTCGGGCAGAACTTCCTCAATCAGTTCTGGCCACTCGATGAGGCAGAGGCATCCGCTGTAGAAGTAGTCCTCATAGCCCATATCGTAGACTTCCTCAAGCTTCTTTATGCGATAGAAATCGAAGTGATAGATGCTCTCACCCTCACCCGATGTGTATTCGTTGATGATAGCGAATGTGGGCGATGTGATGACATCGTCTACTCCCAAGGCTTCGCAGATGGCCTTGATAAATGTTGTTTTTCCGGCACCCATCTTTCCGTAGAAAGCAAACACACGACTCTCGCCCATGTTGGCGATGAACTCTCGGGCGGCATCCCCGATCTGCTCTAAACTGTTAATCTTGATTTCCATATCTTTGTTTTTATCTTTTCTTTCCTGTTAGTGTTATCAGCGGCACTATCATCTCCTCCATTGAGATACCTCCGTGCTGGAAGGTGTCGCGATAGTACGACACATAATAATTGTAGTTGTTGGGATAGGCGAAGAACGAGTCGCCTGTGGCAAACACATAGCTTGTTGAGAGGTTGGGCGATGGCAGCAAAGCCTTGCGTGGGTCCTTGATTACAAACAGGCTCTTATCCTCATCGTAGCTCAGGTTCTTGCCAAGCTTGTAGCGCAGATTAGTGTTTGTGTTCCTATCGCCCACAATCTTCACGGGCTGAGTGCATCGTATGCTACCATGATCGGTGGTTACTATCACCTTGCAGTCCATCTGTGCCAGCTGGCGGAAGAAATCACTTATCACCGAGTGGCGGAACCACGACAGGGTTATCGAGCGGTAGGCACTCTCATTATTGGCCAGCTCGCGAACCATCTTCGATTCGGTGCGGGCGTGACTCAGCATATCTATGAAGTTGAACACCACTACGTTAAGCGGGTTCTTGCTTATCTGATTCATCTGCTGCATCAGCTTGTCGGCATCGGCCTGGGTGTTTATCTTGTGGTAGGTAAACGATTCCTTGCGGCGATAGCGCTCCAGCTGGGTGCGGATGAGTGGTTCTTCGTTCAGGTTCTTACCCTCCTCCTCGTCTTCATCCACCCAAAGATCGGGGAACATCTCCTGAATCTTGTTTGGCATCAGGCCGCTGAATATGGCGTTGCGGGCATACTGGGTGGCAGTGGGCAGGATGCTGAAATACAGGTCTTCGTCGATATCGAAGTTCTCGCTGAGCTCTTGCGACAGCACTCGCCACTGATCGTAGCGGAAGTTATCGAGCACCACAAGGAACACCTTCTTGCCATCGCTAAGCTGGGGGAACACCTTAGTCTTAAATATCTCGGGCGATAGCACGGGCTTATTCTCACCACTCGCTATCCACTCTAAATAGTTCTTTTTGATGAATTTCGCGAAGCCGTTGTTAGCCTCTTCCTTCTGCATTCTCAGCATCTCCATCATGCTGCTATCGGTACTGCTAAGCTCCAGCTCCCAATGCACAAGGCGCTTGTAAACATCCACCCAGTCCTGCCACGTGCGGCAATCCATTATCTGCATCGCTATCTGCTGGAAGTTCTGCTGATATTGGCTCTGGGTAATCTCTGTCTCGATGGCCTTGCGATGGATATTCTTCTTGAGCGTAAGCAGAATCTGATTTGGGTTTACGGGCTTGATGAGATAGTCGGCTATCTTCTGTCCGATGGCCTGCTCCATAATGTTCTCCTCTTCGCTCTTGGTAACCATCACCACCGTTATCGATGGGTTGATCTCCTTGAGTTTTCGCAGGGTTTCCAGACCGCTTATTCCAGGCATCTGCTCGTCTAGCAGCACAAGGTCGAAGTTACGCTGACGGCACTGGTCAATGGCATCGGTACCGTTGCTAACGGTCACGATTTCATAGCCTTTCTTCTCGAGGAACATGATGTGTGCCCTCAGTTGCTCAATCTCGTCGTCTACCCAGAGTAGTAATCCGTTTGTCATATATCTCGTAGCGATTAATTACCAGAAATCATCATCAAAGTCGAATGCCGACTGCTGTTTTTTCTTCGTTGCAGGTGTCTGAGGCTCAGCGGGTTGTGCCGCTGGTGCGATATCCTCGATGTCAGGAGTATCGATGTTCTCAGGATTCAGCAGCAGGTTCTCCTTGCTCACCTCCATCGGAGCCAGCTCGCGCTCGTAGAACAGCTGATAGTCGTCGTAGCTAAGGCGGGTGCCTAAGCTTGGCAGATTCTTCTCGCTGATGATAAGGCGCATGGTGCCTGCAAGGTGATTGCGAAGCGGCTCGTTGTCGTATAGCATGCGGGCATATTGCAATGCCTCGTCGTAGCTTTGGAATCCGCTAACCATCATGCGGTTCAGCTCGCGGTCCTGATCTATCTGTATCTCGAAGTTGCGCACAAGGAAGTTGGTGAAGTTATAGCGTGCCAACTCAAACAGCATCTGATTCTGATTCACCGAGTCAGGGTTATAAACAAGCATAAACAGATAGTGGTCGTCGCGCTCGGTGCTCAGGGTGTCGGTGATGGTAGAATCGCCCGAAAGCTCTATATCGCGCAGACTCCACACGTCGCCAATATCGAACTTTCCGCCATGCAGTCGGCGTCCGTCCTGCACGCCCTTTATTATCATTCCTGCCATCTTGCTCACCTCACTCTCGGGGTATTTCTCTACCACCTCCTTAAGCTGCTCCATGCATCCGTCGCCGTCGCCTTCGTTAAGCAGACTCAATCCGTTGATAAACATGAACTTATCGCGATTTGCACCTTGTGGGAAACGGGTTGCCGAAAGGGCGGCATTCTGTCGAATCACGTCATGCTGGTCGGCCTTGAAGGCATCGTAGGTTGCGCCATAGAGCGAATCCTCAATCTGCTCGCCAAAGCGCGCATTCTCAGCATATAGCGGGTCGGAGAGCAGCAGCGTCCACTCGCTTTCTGCATGATTCTCCTGCATGTGGGCAAGGCACTCGGCAGCCTTCGATAGCTGCCCCAGGCGTGAGTAAAGCAGCCACAGGTGATACCATGCTTCGTCGTTATGCTCGTAGTCTGGATAGTCGTTAGTAAGGCGGCGCAGATATCGCTCACTTATTGCCAAGCGCTCCATCTTGTCTTTCAGGATGATTCCCCCGTGGAAGAGTCCATCCTTAATTATCTCATGACTTGCGGCTTTCTGTTCGTCGCTAAACGGGATCTGTGCCAGATAATATTCGCGCTTATGAGGGTCGAGTGCGGCAGAATCGAGAGGTGCAGCAATGGAGTCAGTTGCGATTGAATCGCCAACTGCCAAATCATCGGATGCTATGCTGTCAGTAGTCTCATCTTCAGCTCCAGGCATGCGGATAACCGTCTGGTTGCTGCGACGCCAGTTATCAACGTTTTCACGTCTACCCCACTCTCGCTGGAATGCGGTTTTACCCTGACTCACGGCCGTGGGATTATAAAAGTACCAAGCACCACCCGCTTTCTGTGCAGTGGGCTGTGGCGTTGGAGTTCTTTGCGATTGGCGCTGAGGCATGTTGGCTTGGTTCTTGGCCTGCTGGGCATCGGCCTCAGCCTCCAACTTTGCGTCGCGCTCTTCCTTCTCCTTTTTCTTCAAGGCGTCAATCACGCGGTCGATGGCCTTATTACGCTCAGCCTCAGGCATTACTGACAGAGCCAAGAGCGAGTCTTGCAGATGTATGCCCTCGGTATAAGGCACAAGTTCATCAAGAATCTTTGAACGCTGCGAAAGCTCCTCGTAATCCTTACGATCCTTGTCGAGCAGTCCAATGGCCTCACCATAACATCGCTGGGCATCGGCAAACTTTTCGCGCTCCCAATAGATATTACCAAGCGTAAGCAGCAATACACCCTTCTCGATACCGCTACGAGTGGCTTTTTTGTTACCCGTCTCGTAGGCGTTTATAGCTTCGAGCGTGTCACCCTGAGCCAAATAGATGTTACCTATGGCGTAGTAAACCTGGTCGAGATACTCCGCATTATTGTCGTTGCGGGCCATGCGTTTCAGCTTGCTTATCATCTGCTTGCCATTGTTCTTGGCCATAACCTCGGTCTGGGTTATGCGGGCGTTGAACTCCAGCTCGTAAGGCGGACTCAGTCGCACCACTCGCTTAAAGGCGTTGTAGGCCTCCTGCTGGTTTCCAATAAGGTTCTCTATCTGTCCCAACAGAAACCATTCGCGGGCACGTTGCACCTTGCGTCGCTCGTGCTTTATGGCCTTGCGCAGATATGGTATTGCCTTCTGATAGTCGGCCTCGCGAATGTAGTAGTTGGCGTAAGTGTAGTCCCAGTCCTTAACGGCACGGAAGTCCATCGAGTCGCGACTCATATTGCGAATCACATCCTCGGCATCATATCGCCAACCAAGCTCTGTGTAGCATTTTGCGAGCCAAGCGCGGGCCAGTCCGCTCATCAGCGGCTCACCCTGATATAGCCGCGCCATATACGAGAATGTGGCGGCAGCCTCTTCAAACTGCCCCATCTGGAACTCAGCCTTACCCATAAGCAGCCAAGCTCGCCAGAGGAATGGGTTTTTCTCTTTGCCTTTCTCCTTAATGCTGTGGCGCTGGATGGCCTTCTCCATCTTCTCTACGGTGCGTTGGTAGTTCGACTTGCCTATATCGCGGCTCGCCTTATTACCAACGGGGTAAAGCGGGATTAGCTCGGTGTAGTTATCTTTGTTGTTTTTCTCCTTATCCAGATTACCTTCGGTAAAGGCCACCTGACCGTTATAATAAGTGTTATAGCGGGCGTTGAACGAGTGCCAGAAACGTGAGCCCGCCGTATTCTTTTGCGTAGAACAACTAACTATCGCCACTGCGACAGCCACAATAATCAATATGTTCTTCGCGCTGAATCTCATATTTTTATATCCTCGTCAGGATCCCAGAGTTCATCGTAGGTTTTATTTCGGGAAACCTCTTTTTTCTTCCGCTCTTCGTTTTCCTTTATCAGGCAGTGTATCTTGCAATCTCCCTCTTGAGCGGAGGTACAACTTGAGCAGTCGTGACCCTCTTGAATCACGTCGTCGCTACTGTCGAACACGTTGGCTATCAGCGCCACACCTGCAAGACCCACTATCAATAAGATACAAACTATTACAAACTGCATAATCTTCAATCTTCAATTTTCAATTTTCAATCTTCAATTATCTCGAATCCTGTGGATTTCAAGTCTTCCCAGAACTTAGGATACGACTTGGTTACCACCTGAGGATTGTTGATGATCAGTCCCTCCTGCTTCATGGCGAAAGGTGCGAATGCCAGAGCCATGCGGTGGTCTTCGTAGGTATCGATGCCCAGTTCCAGCTGTGACTCGCATCGCTCACCATCCCAATAGAGTTCGCTGTCGTTGGCATCGTGGATCACGTAACCCAGCTTTGCCATCTCGCGCTTCAGTGCCTCAATACGGTCGGTCTCTTTGATTTTCAAGGTGGCCAACCCCTTAAAGTGGAACGGAATGTCGAGTGCAGCACACGTCACAACAAATGTCTGCGCCAAGTCGGGAGCATTCACAAAGTCGTACTCCAGCTTGGTCACTCCGCGACCGTTTTTCTTCAGTGTCACCATCTGCGGAACGCCCTTAGTCTGAGTCTCGAAGGTGGTCTTCACACCCAGCAGACTGAAGATGTAGCGTGTTGTAGAGTCGCCTTGCATCGAGCCGTCCATCAGTCCCGTAAGTCTTACTTCGGCATTGCGATCCTTGCTCAGTGCCACCATCTCATACCAGTAGCTTGCTCCGCTCCAGTCGCTTTCGATGAAGTAGTTGCGACCCTTGTAGGGCTTGTGGGCCACGGTGATGGTATCTGTAGAGCTCCACTTGGCCTCAGCTCCAAACTCGCCCATCATCCACAGAGTGAGGTCGATGTACGGACGACTGATAATCTCGCCCGTAAGCTGCAGAGTGAGTCCATCTTTCAGCATGGGTCCAATCATCAGCAGGGCCGATATGTATTGCGAGCTGACGTTGCCTGGAATCTCCAGAAGTCCGCCAGCAAGCTTCTTTCCTGTAATCTTCAGTGGGGGATATCCCTCCTCACCTACGTATTCAATGTTTGCTCCAAGGCGGCGCAAAGCGTCAACCAATATGGCTATTGGGCGATGCTTCATGCGGTCGGTACCAGTGATGATGTGGGTGCCGCGCATAACACTCAGATAGGCCGTCATGAATCGCATGGCGGTACCTGCTGCCTTGATGTTTATCTCATCTGGCATATATCGCAGCGCATCAATTATCACCTCGGTGTCGTCGCAGTCGCTAAGGTTCTCGGGCAGATTGCGCCCTCCACTCAGAGCATATATTATCAGCGCACGGTTTGATATGCTTTTTGATGCTGGCAACTGTATGGTTTGATTCAATCGCTCAGGTGCCGAAAGTCTATATTGCTTCATTTTTTGTAATTGTCGTTCTTATTGCATGCAAAGATACGCATTTTCGGCCATTGAGCACGCATTTTTACATATTTTATTTATTCTAAGAGGCAAAAACAGAAAAAGTGAGCCAAAAATTTGGTTGTTTCGAAAAAACTCCGTACCTTTGCAGCCGCAAATCGGGATTTAGCGCAGTTGGTAGCGCACACGTCTGGGGGGCGCGAGGTCGCTGGTTCGAGTCCAGTAATCCCGACAAATGCATAACAAAAACAGGCAGCACCCCGTCGTGGATGCTGCCTGCTGCTGTTTTAACAAGACGAATCCTCATTACGAGACCTCAATGGCCTTGGTAACCTTCTCCTTCGGCTCGGTCTTCGGCATGGTGATGGTCAGGATGCCGTCCTCGACCTTGGCAGAGATCTGATCCTTCACTACATCGTCTGGCAGCTCGTAGTTCTGCTCGTAGTTAGAGTAGCTGAACTCACGGCGCAGATAGTGATGGTGCTTGTCCTCATGTTTGTGTTCGGCCTTGTTCTCAATGGCGATGGTGAGGTTGCCCTCGTCATTGATGGCTACGCGGCAATATTCTTTCTTGATGCCTGGAGCTGCAAGTTCCATTACATAGCTCTTGTCTGTCTCCTTGACATTGACTGCGGGTGCTGTACTGTTGGAACATAATCAATACCTCCTAATTATACTTTTAAATTTGACATTTTGTTACTTGATTGCCTCTGCTTTCGCTTCAGCTCTCACCTACAGAGAAGCAATTTACATGCCGATAGGTGGTTCAAGTGACATAATGTCAATCGGTGAAGGTCAGAATGGCGCTTATTTTAAACTCGCTTAAACTATGCTGACAATTTATTATACTCAGTTAAACATTGACAGCATTATCCAATAGTACAGGTGCTCACCATCGTCTTCTATGTTCATTTCGGCTTAGTATCTCTGTAATCAGTGATGGGGATAATCACGGTTGAAGCGAACGAGTGTGGTGTCTGGGAATCGTGCAGCCATCTGCTGTGTCTTGTTACCGCAGCTTAGTAATGCGCGTTGTTATCAATTAAGAAGTGGAAGTTCTCGCCGTCTACGGGTATGTCGAGAATGATGTACTGCGACTTGATGGGTTTGATGGCGATGAAACCCTCGCGCTCAGTGTGGTTGAAGATGGTGTTGGCTTTCCAATAGCCCTCGCTTATGCGCGTTCTCTCCGCCACACGTTCAGCTTCAGCCTCCTGGTTTCGGCGATCGCGACGCACATCATTCCAATATTCGGTTCTTTTATCACCACTTGACGCCAGAGTCTCTACGGCAACCACAAGCACCTCACCAAAAAAGTCGTCCCAGCGCATAGAGTTTATTTTCTTCTTTGTATACTTCTCAGGAGTATACATCGTCAACTCATCCTTCTCGAAACATAGTGTATCGCCCCTCGACAGGAATCGCTCTGTGCGATAGCGAGTTCCCTTATGCGTGTTGCCAGGTATGGCATAGGCAGATACCTTTATCTTCTTTGGTTCGAAAAGAAATTCGTGCCCACTATTGTTGATGATAGTGATGTGCGGCTCAAAGAGTCCTCCGATGGTTGGGTCTACCACCACATGTATACCGTTGTGCGAACAATAGAACACATGGTGATTGTTCTTTACGAAGGTTTTGTACTCCTTCGTATCTTGCTCGGCCATAGCGCCGATGCATACAAATGCCATTAACAGGCTTGATATCAGTTTCTTCATACTCAATTTAGTTTTTAATTCGTAATTATGCCGCAAAGGTAGTGTGTTCTTGCAGAAATTATTCAAGGATTCCCCTACTCGATGGTAGGGAAATCCCTATATTTTCGATGAGTCCCTGAATTAGGGCTGCGCAAAATTAAGAGGCATGGTGTATTTCACTCTTACAGGCCTACCGAACTGTATGCCTGGCTTCCAATTCGGCATCGAGTTGAGCACACGTATTGCCTCATCTTGAAACAGATTTCCGAAGTGGTTGGTCATCTCCTCCTCAGTCATACCAGTAGCCTTTAGCGCCTTTTCCTTGTTTACAAAGTGAACCAGCGACTGCACGGGCTCAACATTGCTTATCGAGCCGTCGCCCTCTACCACAAACGTAATTATCACGCGGCCTTCAACCTTGTGCTTCTTAGCCTCCTTGGGGTATCTCACGTAGAAACTCAGCCAGCGAAACAAATCTTCATTTCCGTTTCTAAACTGCGGCAGATGTCCATCCTCAGGCCACTCTTCAGTTTTTGCGTATTTATTTCCGTCGATGATTGAGTCAGGATTAACCACCTGAGCCTCCACGCCGCCACACACCGCGGCCAGCATTGCTGTAATCAATAGTTTTTTCATTACGATAATAAGTTCTTTAAGTTCAAATATTGCATCATTCTCAGTTTATGATTATCTGAAAACCGCGACAAAGGTAAGACATTTCCCCCAAACCGCCAAAGGTTCATGCAGAAAATAGTGTTGTCATTTGTCACGATTGTCATGCCCAGCGCCCCTGATCACAAGTCTGTTAACATCTTTCGCAAGCATATCATTTACACAACGTAAACGGATCGTTTAGCTCACGCTAACGCCACGTTCTCTTCACGTAGGAAAAATATCTCCCCCCGTGAGGGAGAAAAATTTCTCTCACGTGCCCGCAAAAGTTTGCCGTAATCAAACCACCAACGAAGTTACGGATATCTCATAGTTTAGTTACGGCAATCCCCTCGATAAGTACCACCTTGTAAAAAAGCTTCAAAATCACCAAATTCAGCGCCATTAATGCCAGCAATTAGCAGACACAATCACGTCAAAATACGCAAAAAAATCCATGGTGGTTTGGAATACTTACAAAAGATTAAAGTGTCTGAAGTGACAGAACAAAAGCGACATGGCATCCTTGGCGCGGTGTATCAGCCAGTTCGAGCATACCGCCTTGCTGAATCACCAT
>CADCEF010000034.1 GCA_902800365.1 uncultured Prevotella sp.
ATGCCACCAAAACAGGCAGCATGATTGTTGTATCACCAAAGGATGGTGGTACAGAAACTGCCCTGTGGCCATCAAGCCAATCCGACTTAGAATCTCTAAAAAAAGTATATCTCCAATTCGATTGGGGAACCTGTACGAACAAAAACGTAACCGTACAGATAAAAGGTCTAAGTAGCGATCAAGGAACAACAGATGGAGAAGTGTATTCTGAAACAATAGCGCTAAGTTCAGCAGACGAAGACGGTATTGTTGAGATTCCAATTACATCTACTATTACTTCTAAATATTTTGAGTTGGCTTTTACATCTAATAGCACATTCTCTATTGTCCCCTTGGTTATCGCAATAGAAAATTTGGCAACCTATGATCTTAGTATTGGAGAGACAGAAGTTACTGAAGTGAACAAATCTGATGTATTAGGTAATGGAACAATAAAATACGAATCAGAAACAAACACCCTCATATTGAAGAATGCAAACATTGTGACTGAAAATGGCTCTGACTACCCAGGTATCATTTATCGTGGTCAAGACAATCTCAACATCAAACTGGAGGGTACTAACACCATGACAAACTCCATATTCAGATGCTTTGGCAGCAATGACATCATGCCTAATTTAAACTTTATCATAGACACTGACAATCCTGGCACTCTAACGATGATAAACGGAGTAGGAAGTTCATATTCCCCCGACTTCTCTGAAGTAAAGGAGTATTTCATCGAAAGTTTTAACTTAAAATACGAGAACGCCACTTACAACTACAATTACGAGCTTGCTCCCAACCAAGCAGAAACATATATTGGCACCTATAAGATATCAATACTGAAACCCTCAATATGGACCAGCATTGAAGATAAGAGGTATTTCACAGCAGAGAACCCTATGGCAGAGACGAACACAGGTACAATTAAGTACACCGTAGTTTATGCCGATGGCACACAAGGTGTCAGCGACCAAACATATTCTGATCCTTATCCGCTTAATGGCCCTGCTACCGTTACTTCATATATCGCCTATCCAAACGGCAAGAAAAGTGGTACTGCCACAGGTTATTACTTTGGAGTATCCCCAAAAACTCAGAAATTAGTTTATGGCACTGAAGCTCCCACACTAAATCTACAATTGACACCACAAGTAGAAGGTGTACATATCAATGACTACCTGGTGTATTCATACTTTGCGAGTACAACAGACAGAAATGTTACAATCAAAGGCGTAGGCAGCACACTGGGATTTGCATACCTAAATACCGATCCTAATGTTTCATACACCAATTTGGGAGATAGTATCGGTTTCGTTCTGGAAGTTGTACCAGCAAGCCCTACCTTCAGTGTTGATGAAGGAACAT
The DNA here is from genome assembly GCA_902800365.1 of uncultured Prevotella sp. Classification (GTDB taxonomy): domain Bacteria; phylum Bacteroidota; class Bacteroidia; order Bacteroidales; family Bacteroidaceae; genus Prevotella. The sequence goes on from CADCEF010000034.1 coordinate 1,351, forward strand.
ACAATCAAACTCAAAAAGTAACATTGATATCACCCTATAATGACCCTAATAATATAGCAAGTGAATTACAAACTGGTGAGAGTGCAGATATCAGCATTAAATACTATCTAGGCGAGACAAAACCAGAAGAGCCTCTCACCTACAGCGGACCAATATCCATCAGCGAGAGCACCAAGCTTACAGCATGGGTTGAGGTAAAATACGATTTACTAAATTTTTCTCCTGACCAAAGTGGCAGTGGAGGCAGTGGAGTCACAACAGAGATTTACGAGAGTGAAGCAGTTACAAAGTCGTATGTCATCAATAGGGACATCGCCAATACAACTGTAACTCTTGCCAATGATAAGACCGAGTTCACATATAACGAAGCTGCAAATGTTCCAACTATAACACGAGTATACCTGACGGAAGGCACTGAGACACCTGCTACGACCATTGAACTAACCGCCAGCGACTACACTATCAGCTATGTACAAGTGAATGGCGATACAGAGGAAGCTATAGAGGCCGACAAGATTATCAATGCAGGTAGCTACAAGATGACTCTGACTGGTAAGGGCAATTTCTCGGGGACTAAGACGGTACCATTTACCATCAATCCCAGACCTATAGAAACCCCAATCATCACACTGAGCGCTACCGAATTTGTATACAACACTCAGGCCCAGAAACCAACCGTTACGGTTCAGTTTACAGAATCATCAGAAGTAACGAAGACCATTTCTGCAACCGACTACGAGGTTACCTTTAGTGGCGACTGCATCAACGTTGGTTCATATACAGTTAACGTAACATTAAAGGGCAACTATACCGGCGAGGCTGATGCATCATTCTCTATCAACGCAGCAACGATGACTGTTACTGCCGAGGGATACGAAGGAACTTACGACAACCAGGCCCATGGAATAACGGTTACAGCACCTGAGGGAGCTACAGTGAAGTACGGAAGCCTGAAGGGCACATACAACCTTACGGAATCGCCTAAATATACCGATGCTGGTACATACAAGGTTCACTATCAGGTAACGATGGATAACTATACCAACGTAACTGATAGTGCGACAGTAGAGATTAGTAAGGCTAACATCACGCCGGAAGTAACACTTGAAGGCTGGACATACGGCACAACTGCTAACTTACCAAGCGTTACTGGCAATAGCGGAAACGGAGCTGTTACATATACTTATAAGGCAGAAGGATCAGAAACATTTGTTGAAACCATGCCAGAAGTTGTTGGAACCCACACCATCAAGGCCTCGATAGCCGAGACCACGAACTACAACGCTGGCGAGGCAACTTCAACATACACTATCACAGCGGCAACAACATCAGTAACTGCCAAGGGATACAAAGGAGCATATGACAACCAACCACACGGAATATCTATCACAGCACCCGAGGGCGCAACTGTGAAGTATGGAACCGAGAAGGGAACATACAATCTCGACGAGTCACCTACATATACCGATGCCGGTACATATATGGTTCACTATCAGGTAACTATGGACAACTATACCACCGTAACCGATAGTGCAACTATAGAGATAAGCAAGGCCGACATCACGCCAACAGTAACACTGGAGGGGTGGATATTCGGTACAACTGCTAATACACCAAGCGTTACAGGTAATACTGGAAACGGAGCCGTTACATATACCTATAAGGCAGAAGGTACAGATACATTTGTCGAGGCTATGCCAGAAGTTGTTGGTACCCATACCATCAAGGCTTCGATTGCTGAAACAATAAACTACAATGCTGGCGAGGCAACAGCGACATTCACTATCACAGCATCAACGATGACTGTAACCGCCAATGGATACGAAGGAACATACGACGGCAAAGCCCACGGCATCACCGTTACAGCGCCCGAGGGGGCAAAGGTGATGTACGGAACGCAAAAGGATACTTACAACCTTACAGAATCACCGACATACACCAACGCCGGCACATACAAGGTTCACTATCAGGTAACGATGGATAACCACACTACCGTAGCCGATAGCGCAACAGTAAAGATTAGCAAGGCCGAAGCCGAACTGGAATTCGACGTACCCGAGGAAGGTAAGTTTTATGCAACTATCGGCAAGGAGTTTACCGAGCCTACACTTAGCAACCTCCATGAACTGAGTGTAACCTATGGAAGCTCTGACGAGAGCGTTGCTACCGTTGACGAGACCACAGGAAAGGTAACACTGATAAGCGCTGGTCTGACATACATAACTGCAACATTCGCGGGAAACAACAACTATAATGAACTCGAAGTAAAATACGAGCTGCGAGTTAAGGGTACTTACAACCTGTGGATTAATAACGTACAGGTAACAAGCGATAACTATAATGACATACTTGAAAACCAGAAGTTCTTCTATGACCTGGTAAACAAGTGGCTCATTATTACAGATAATGAAACACCTGTAACAGTGAAGAGCAGCATGCCAGAACTTACAATCTACCTGAACGGAAAGAGTGAACTGGAACGTATATACTTCGACAATCAGGGCAACGCTCAAAACACGGGAACACTGAGTTTCATCACCTATAGCGACCTGCCGGGTAAGCTGATACTCGATACCAATAACGATAATGGCGTGATAAGCGGATTCAGCTCGATTAGCTTCGACGAAAATACTAATCTACGTATTATTGAGCCCGACAGCTGCGAGTACAAAGACGGCTTGCTGAAGATGACAAGAAAAGACCAGCTCGGTGATATTGTGAAAATAGCCACCATCGGACAATACATCGAACCTATGGTAAACGGCGATGGCATTGACTTCGATAAAGACATTGATGGCAATACAAACATCACAAACATCACTATTGATGACAAGCTGTTGATTACTGCAATGCAGCACGAGGAAGATACCAACGAAGACGACGACTACTACGACCCGAGTAGTGGTGCCATCGTACTGAACACCACTAATACATCTGAGGACGTAGAAGTATTGTCGCAGGAGGTAGAAAGCGGAAATAAGACACCTGGTTCGGGAGATTATGCCGACAGCTTCAGAGGAGGTATCACCTTTATGGTTCCAAGTGGTAAAGGTACTATCGAACTTGAGGTTATGACTGGCGAAGGATACATGCTGATGCTTAAGATTGGTACAGGAGAGCCCCACGAGATAATCGAGAACGAACGAGCAACTGTGACCATCGAATATGATGTTGAAGAGTCGACATACGTTTACCTGTATCTGCAGGAGAAACCGGTAATGAAAGCACGATGGGCTGGCAATGTCACCCGTGTGGGTAAGCGTGACACAGCTCATGGCCGCATCTACGCTGTAAAAGTTAAAGCTTCAGTTGTAAAATCCAGCAACCCACTGAACAGTGTAGAGGGTGCAAAGGGTAACGTCACAATACCTACTGTAAACACAGTAAGTCCAAGTAACGACGATGATGTTCCTACAAAGGCTGAGTTTGAAATCACTAACGATGAAAACAATGTTAATGACGACAAGTGGTTCACCATCGACGGTCGCAGGATTGACAAGCCGACTCAAAAGGGCTTGTACATCAGAAACAGAAAGAAGATTGTAGTGAAATAAAAACAATAATCCCCGCCGTCTGGGCGGGGATTATTGTTTAATTATTTAGAAGTTCCACTTAACTGCGAGAGTTGGATTGATAAAGAATGTTTTATCATCGTAAGTGTTGTAAATGAAGTTGTTGCTAAGCTCAACCTCGGTACCAACACTGAAGTGGTTGGTGATGTTATACCAGAACTGAGGCTCTGAGAGGAATACCAACTGACCATGACCATCAGCATTCTCACCACGCCACAAATCGAAGAAACCAGAGAAGGTGCACTTGTTGTTAGCGAAGTTAAGACCCCAAACACCTGTGAGCTGAACAGAATTGTAAGCCGATGTATTGTCATAGCTCTTGAAGTAGCGCTTGTACATCAACTGAGCACTCCAGGTCTTTGAGAAATCGGCGTTGTGACCATTATAGGCAGCACCAACAAGAGCAGCCTGCTGGAAAGAACCGAAGCGGTTAAGTCCACCATCATACTCAACGTGAGCAGCGAAACCGTTCTTACCAATGTTGAACTCACGAGAGATCTCGGTATAAGCACCCTCAGTGAACTTATTTGTGAGGTCAACGTCAACGAAATAGTACCAAGAACCCCACTGGTCGGCTTTGAACTGCTCGAGGGTAACGGTAACTCTCTGACGACCATCTTCCTGGTCAGAATAGAAACTGCGACCGAAGTCATAATGAACCTGCACGTTCTGTGCGTTTGCGCCAAGTGCTGCTACAGCCATAAGCGCCATAAAAAGAATCTTTTTCATATTATAATAATGTATATAATGTTTAATCTTTTAATGTTTAATGTTTAATCTTTCATACATCATTCTCGCAGCATTATCAGGTGCTTTCTCGTCGCCTAACGCGCGAGATACCTCTTTATATCCCTCAAGCATCTGCTGACGAGCATCGCCATCAAGAATCTTAGCGAGCTCGGTACGGATGTTGGCTACCGAGAAACTTTCGGCCACCAGCTCGCGAACAACTTCACGACCAGCCACAAGGTTTACAAGCGAAACAAATTTTACCTTAAGCATATGGCGACGTACGAAGCCGGCAATCTTTGGCAATGGGGTTTTATAGCACACCACCTGAGGCACACCAAACAAGCATGTCTCGAGTGTTGCAGTACCGCTAGTAACCAAGGCTGCATGGGATTTCGCAAGCAGATCATAGGTCTTACCAAACACGATATCCACCTTAGTACCCTGCATGAACTGTTGGTAGTATTCGGGCTCAATACCGGGTGCGCCGGCAACTACAATCTGGTAAGTATTTTCATAACCTTTCACCGCCTCAATCATTGGGGGCAGGTTATCTTTAATCTCCTGTTTTCGCGATCCTGCCAATAATGCTATAATAGGCGTATTCCCCGCCCCTACGAGGGGAGGGGTTTGGGGTAGGATGGCCAAGAATTCTTTTACCTCTGTCGCCGTTGGATTTCCCACATAGTGAATAGGATAGTTATGTTTCTTTTCAAAGAAATCCACCTCGAACGGAAGGATTGAGTAGAGCTCGTCAACATCGCGCTTGATGTTTTTGATACGATACTCCTTCCATGCCCATATCTTTGGTGAGATATAATAATATACGGGGATGTTTGTATGAGATTTTACATACTCAGCAATCTTAAGATTAAAGCCAGGATAATCAACCAGTATAACACAGTCGGGCTGCCACTCTACTATATCCTGCTTACACATCTTCATATTGCGAAGTATGGTTGGCAAGTGCATCAACACAGGAATAAAGCCCATATAAGCCAACTCCTTATAATGGCGAACACGCGTACCACCAACGGCGGTCATCATATCACCGCCGAAGAAGCGAAACTGTGCGTCTGCGTCAATTTCTTTCAACGACCGCATCAGGTGCGATGCATGAAGATCGCCCGAGGCTTCACCAACTATCAGGTAATATCTCATAGATTCCAGCCCTTAATCTGGTTCATAGCCTCGTAGGCTGTTACATCGATAGTAGTAGGAGTGATGGCAACATAGCCGTTACTGAGAGCCCAATTATCGGTATCCTCAGCTTCTGGTTCGTCGTTTCGATAGTGTCCCACCATCCACCAGTAGTCGTAACCGCGGGGATGATGCTCTTTGATAGTCTCGTTATACCAAGTACCATAGGCCATACGGCACACCTTAACCCCTTTGAAAGCCTCAACCAGAGGGAAATTCACGTTAAGACACACACCCTTAGGTAGCCCCTCGTCCAGAACGCGTTGGGTTATCTCACGGATATAGTGGCGCAAAGGCTCGAAATCAGCATCAGCAGAATAGTCGCAAAGCGAGAAAGCCAGCGATGGGATGTACTTCAGACAGCCCTCGATGGTAACACCCATGGTGCCGCTGTAATGGGTATTAACCGAGGCATTATCGCCGTGGTTGATACCGCCGATAATCATATCAGGACGACGCTGACAGATATTGGCCAGCGCCATTTTCACACAATCAACAGGTGTGCCGTTGCACGACCACACCTCTACCCCATCTTCTTTATGGCGCAACTCCAGTCGGAGGGGAATTCCTGCCGAGAAAGCACGCGAATATCCGCTGCGGGCATCGTCGGGGGCACAGACGATGATATCTGCTATATCCTTAAGCATTTCCACAAGGCTGTTAATGCCCTTGGCCTGAAAGCCATCATCATTGGAAATGAGCAGTAAAGGTCGTTTAATTTCCATAAAATAACTACGATTTGCGTGCAAAAGTACGAAAAAAGGTTTAAAAAGCAGCGGTTTCTCATGAGAAATGTGTAACTTTGTGGCCAAATTTCTTATTTTTATCAAGATAGAACCGAATAAAATGGGTAAGATTATTGCATTAGCAAACCAAAAAGGCGGTGTCGGTAAGACCACGACAACCATCAACCTGGCAGCTTCGCTGGCTACGCTGGAGAAGACTGTTCTCGTAGTCGACGCCGATCCTCAGGCAAACGCATCAAGCGGTCTGGGTGTCGACATTAAGGAGGTAGACTGCTCACTATACGAATGTATCATTAACAAGGCCGATGTTCACGAAGCCGTGTACACCACCGATATCGACGGGCTCGACATTGTGCCAAGCCACATTGATCTGGTTGGTGCCGAGATAGAGATGCTGAACCTGAGCGACAGAGAGAAGGTGCTTAAGAACATGCTCGACCCAATACGCGAGGAGTATGACTACATACTGATTGACTGCTCGCCATCGCTGGGCCTCATCACCGTTAACGCACTTACTGCTGCCGACTCGGTTATCATCCCCGTTCAGTGTGAGTACTTCGCTCTGGAGGGAATCAGCAAACTGCTGAACACCATCAAGATTATCAAGAACAAACTGAACCCTGCACTGGAGATTGAGGGATTCCTGCTGACGATGTACGATAGTCGTCTGCGCCTGGCCAACCAGATTTACGACGAGGTTAAGCGCCACTTCCAGGAACTGGTGTTCAAGACAGTAATACAGCGAAACGTAAAACTCTCAGAAGCTCCGAGCCACGGACTGCCTGCAATCCTTTATGATGCAGACTCTACAGGTGCTAAGAACCATCTGGCTCTGGCTCAGGAAATAATCTACAAGAACAAGAAATAACTATGGCTGTTAAGAAGAAATACGACCGTAGCGTCTTGGGACGCGGACTGGATAGCATCGGTTCGGGCAGAGGCCTTGGACTGGATGCTCTTATAAACACTAACGACATCAGAACAAAGGGTACAGCAAACCTGCTGATGCTGCCAATAGACAAGATTGAACCAAACCCCGACCAGCCTCGTCATGAGTTCGACGAGAGCGCACTTAAGGAATTGGCAGTTAGTATACGTGAGATTGGAGTTATCGTGCCCATCACCGTACGACAGATGGAAGGCGAGCACTACCAGATAATAGCCGGAGAGCGCCGTTGGAGAGCTTCGAACATGGCAGGACTGAAAGAACTGCCTGCATATATCATGGCCACTGGCGATGAGCATGTTATGGAGATGGCTCTGGCCGAGAACATCCAGCGTGAGGATCTGAACGCTATTGAAATAGCACTTGCTTATCAGCGACTGGCCGAGACCACCGGTATGACTCAGGAGAGAATGTCGGAGCGACTGGGTAAGAGTCGTGCTTCGATAACCAACTACCTGCGACTGCTGAAGCTGCCCGCACAGATACAGATGGCTCTGAAGAACAGGGATATCGACATGGGCCACGCCCGTGCTCTGCTGTCGCTCGAGAGTCCATCGGCTCAGCTCAAGCTGTTTAAGGACGCTCACCGCAACGGTTATTCTGTACGTAAGATTGAGGAGATTGTACAGAGAATGAAGAAAGGCGAGAGTCTGCAGGAGGTAAAGAAGTTCATCGATCCAAAGCAGCTGCCATTGGAGTACAGCATCCTGAGAGACCGTCTGTCGGAGTTGTTCAAGACAAAGGTAAATATGACCTGCTCACCCCAGATGAAGGGAAAATTCAGCATCAGCTTCAATAACGAAGACGAGCTGGAGTACATTATGCAGGTATTCGACAAAGTGAAGAAAAGTCAGAAATGAGAATAATAAGCAAACTGTGGATAACGGGCATGCTCCTTTCATTGGTTACCAATGCCGCCAAGGCACAGGAGCCAGTGGAACCAGTTGAGAATGACACGCTGACACAGGTAGTAAACAATGAGATGTCGATACTAATCGACTCAGCCCGGATTCCAAAGAAACCTGTGAAGGATATGAGTCTGTGGCGCCCCAATCCTAAGCGTGCACTGTGGCTTGCTCTGGTGATACCGGGCGGCGGACAGATTTACAACCGAAAATACTGGAAACTGCCGCTGGTTTATGGCGGATTCCTTGGTTGTTTGTACGCCATGAACTGGAACAACACAATGTATAAGGACTATTCGCAGGCATATCTCGACCTTACGGATAACGATCCCGCTACACAGAGCTACAACCAGTTCATGCACTTGGGAATGCAGATTAACGACGGCAACAAGGACAGATATAAGGATCTGTTCAAAAAGCGTAAGGACAGATACCGCCGCTGGCGCGACATGAGTTTCTTTGTGCTGGTGGGCGTTTACGCACTGTCGGTAATCGATGCATACGTTGATGCCGAGCTGTCGGAGTTCGATATATCGAAAGACCTTAGTCTGAGAATCGAGCCAACAGTACTCGACACCCACACTTCGAAGAACCCGCTCGACTCGGCTGTCGGAGTGCAATGTAGTATAAAATTTTAATGGATATGATAGATAAGAATTACATAAAGATTTTAAGTTTTGCGGCTCTGCTGTTTAGCAGCGCCCCATTGTCGGCACAAACTATTTTAGACGATCCAGAAGATGACGAGGAAGAGGTTGACTCACTGTTCGTACCTATCGAGGATGAGATCTCAGTTGTTGACAAACAGGGAAACACAGAGTTTATCGATTTCCCAGAGGCCATGACCTATAATCTCGACAGTCTGATGAGCCTCTATATGTCGAAGAAATATCTTAGCATGCCAGGCGACTGTGAGATGAAGGACGAGAACCCCGTATTCACACCCGAGGAGTATATTGACCGACTTCGTCGTATGCCAACCGTAATGGAGATGGGATACAACGATATCGTGCAGCGATTCATCGACCGATACATGGCGCGTCTGCGACACTCAGTAAGTTACATGCTGGGAGCAACTAACTTCTACGTACCCATCTTCGAAGAGGCACTCGAGGCTTATCAGGTTCCACTTGAGCTCAAATATCTGCCGGTTATCGAGAGTGCTCTGAACCCAAGAGCCGTTTCGCGTGTAGGTGCCACCGGACTGTGGCAGTTCATGCTGGGCACCGGAAAGCAGTACGGACTGGAAGTAAACTCACTGGTTGACGAGCGCCGCGATCCTGTACGTTCGTCGTATGCTGCAGCCCGCTATCTGCGCGACCTGTACCGCATCTTCGGCGACTGGAATCTGGTTATCGCTGCTTACAACTGCGGACCTGGTAATATTAACAAGGCCATACACCGCTCAGGCGGCGAGAAGGATTACTGGCGACTATACCCATACCTGCCTGCCGAGACTCGCGGTTATGTGCCAGCCTTTATTGCAGCTAACTACGCAATGACATACTATTGCGAACACGGCATCTGCCCAATGAGCACCAAGCTGCCACTGGAGACCGACACCGTGGTTGTTGACCGCGATGTACACCTGGAGCAGATAGCAAAAGTGCTGGATCTGGATATTGAGATGCTTCGCTCGCTGAACCCGCAATACCGTCGTGACATAGTGCCCGGTAACACAAAGAAATATGCTATCCGCCTGCCGATGGCCGATACCGGTCGTTTCATCGATATGCAGGATTCTATCTACAGCTATCGCGCCAGCGAACTGCTTACCAAGCGCGCTGTAGTTGATGTTAACGACGATCAGCCTACCTTCCGTAAAAAGGTAGTTAAGCGCGGTCGCCGTGCAAGTGTCCGTAAGGGTCGCAACGCCCGTCGCGGTAAGGCTTCCAGCAGGTCGCGTCGCGGCAAGGCATCTAAGTCACGCAGAAGAAGAAGATAATCAGTATAATCCATAGGAAAAACATAAAGCGTATGGCAGAAGAAGTGCAATTAACCCAAGAGGAGAAAGATGACCAGATAATTAACGATGCGTTCCAGAAACTACTGAACGACTATATCTCGTCGCGTCATCGCAAGAAAGTAGACCTTATCACTAAGGCCTTCAACTTTGCGCGCCAGGCCCACAAGGGAGTACGCCGACTCTCGGGCGAGCCATATATCATGCACCCCATCGCTGTGGCTCAGATAGCCTGTAGCGAGGTTGGTCTGGGCTCAACAAGTATCTGTGCCGCACTGCTGCACGATGTTGTTGAGGATACCGACTACACCGTTGAGGACATCGAGAACATTTTTGGTGCAAAGATTGCACAGATTGTTGACGGACTGACAAAGATCAGCGGTGGTATCTTCGGCGAACAGGCTTCGGCACAGGCCGAGAACTTCAAGAAGCTGCTGCTCACGATGAGTGACGACATACGCGTTATCATCATTAAGATATGCGACCGTCTTCATAACATGCGAACTCTTGAGAGTCAGCCGGCCAACAAGCAGTATAAGATTGCGGGCGAGACACTGTATATTTACGCCCCACTGGCAAACCGACTGGGTCTGAATAAGATAAAGACAGAGCTTGAGAACCTGAGCTTCAGATTCGAGCACCCCGACGAGTATGCATCGATAGAGTCGAAACTGAAACAGACCAGCGATGCCCGTGACGAGCTGTTCTCACAGTTCACCACTCCTATCGAGGACGCCCTGAAGCAGATGGGCATAAAATACGAGATCAAGGAGCGTGTAAAGACACCTTATTCTATATGGAACAAGATGCAGAACAAGCACGTGTCGTTCGAGGAGATCTATGATATCCTGGCTGTGCGCATCATCTTTACACCCAACAACCGCGAGGAAGAGGTTAACGAGTGCTTCAAAATCTACGTGGCTATATCAAAGATATACAAGAGTCACCCCGACCGTCTGCGCGACTGGCTCTCGCAGCCTAAGGCCAACGGCTATCAGGCTCTGCACGTCACACTGATGTCGAAACAGGGTCAGTGGATTGAAGTGCAGATTCGCTCCGATCGCATGGACGAGATAGCCGAGCAGGGATTTGCTGCCCACTGGAAATACAAGGACGGTGTTGAAGAGGAGTATACCGAGGACGAGAACGAGCTGAATGAGTGGCTACGAACCATCAAGGAGATTCTCGACGACCCACAGCCCGATGCCATGGACTTCCTCGACACCATCAAGCTGAACCTCTTTGCAAGCGAGATATTCGTGTTCACACCTAAGGGCGAGATACGCACTATGCCCGCAGGTTGTACGGCGCTCGACTTTGCATTCTCAATACACACCTTCCTGGGCAGCCATTGTATCGGTGCCAAGGTAAACCACAAGCTGGTGCCACTAAGCTACAAGCTGCAGAGCGGCGACCAGGTGGAGATTCTCACATCTAAGTCACAGCATGTAAATGCCGGATGGATAAACTTCGTGTCAACCGCCAAGGCAAAGGCCAAGATTCAGGCCATTCTGCGTCGCGACAACCGCGAGACACAGCGCGAAGGTGAAGAGGTGCTGAACGAGTTCCTTAAGAAGAACGGTTTCGAGCCTACAACAGTACTGGCCGACAAACTGGCCGAGTACCACGAATACCGTGGTCGTGCAGAGTTCTTCCAGGCTCTGGGCGATAAGATAGTACTGCTTGGCGAGAAGGATGTTGACGAGCTTAACGGAAAGAACAAGGACGAAGACAACAGCAAGGGCTGGCGTAAGTTCATACCGTTTGTTGGTAGCGACAAGAAGAAAAAGGACGACGCACCAAAGCAGGAACTGTTTGTGGTGCCCGACAAGTTCAACCGCAAGAAGCCGATATACATCTCTGAGGATAACATCAAACAGTATAAGTTCATGGGCTGCTGTCACCCCATTCCTGGCGACGATGCCCTGGGATATATCAACAACAAGAACCAGATAGAGATACACAAGCGCGCCTGTCCGGTAGCTGCCAAGCTCAAGACAAGCTACGGAAACCGTATTCTCGACATCAAGTGGGACATGCACCGCAAGCTCTACTTCGATGCCACCATCCGTATCAGCGGTATCGACCGTCTGGGTATGCTAAACGAGATAACACAGGTAATATCATCGCAGATGAGTGTGAACATCCACAAGATTCTCATCACCTGCGAGGAAGGTATCTTTGAGGGAACCATCGAGATGCGTGTTCACGACCGAGCCAACGTACGCGCCATCATGGAGAATCTGAAGAAGATTCATGATCTCAAGGAGATATCTGAGATTATGTAAATTTACACATTATTATATTATATGAGAAAATTACTATTACTAGTTTTAACAACTTTACTTTCGGCTACTGTATCAGCGCAAGAACGTCCGCTGTGGATGCGTTTCTGCGCCATCTCACCCGATGGGCAGACAATCGTATTCTCGTACAAGGGCGACCTGTTTACAGTACCTGTCACAGGTGGTACAGCCAAGCAGCTTACCACAAATCCAGCTTACGATTATAGTCCGGTATGGAGCCCCGACGGCAGTAAGATTGCCTTCGCCTCTGACCGTGAGGGCGGAATAAACGTATGGATTATTTCAAAGAACGGTGGTGTACCAACACAGATTACAACAAGCAGCCACTACAAGAACGTACTTACATTCAGCGACAACGACCACGTGCTGTTCAGCATGGCCGACATGCCAAGTCGCCAGACTATCATCCCTGCTTTGGGCAAGTTCCCACAGGTATACGAGGTTAGCATTAAGGGCGATCGTCCACGTATGTACACCACACTGCCTATGGCCGACGTGAACATCAACCGCAAGACCGGTGATGTGTTGTATCACGACATCAAGGGCAGCGAGGATATGTACCGCAAGCACCACAAGTCGCCTGTTTGTCGTGACATATGGATGATGTCGAAGAATAAGAAGTTCACTAAGCTTACCGACTTCGAGGGCGAGGACCGTACACCAGTATGGACTGCCGACGGCAAGGGCTATTACTACCTTAGCGAGAAGGACGGTACGTTCAACGTATGGTATCGCAGTCTGGACGGTGCTCAGAACCAGCAGATTACTCAGCACAAGACTAACCCTGTGCGATTCCTTACAGCATCAAACGACGGAACACTGTGCTACGGCTACGATGGAGAGATCTACACCGTTCGTCAGGGCACTAAGCCTCAGCGTGTGAACATCAATATCGTCAGCGACCGCAGCGACCGCGACCTTATCCGTGAGGCAAACACCAAGGGAGCTACCGAAGTGTGCGCTTCGCCAAGTGGTAAGGAGGTGGCTTTCATCGCTCACGGCGAAGTGTATGTCACATCGGTTGAGTACAAGACAACTATCCGCATCACCGATACACCTGAGCAGGAGCGCAACCTGAGCTTCTCGCCCGATGGTCGTAGCATCGCCTACGCCTCAGAGCGCGGTGGTTGCTGGAACATCTATCGTACCAGCATCAAGAACAAGGACGAGAAACTGTTTACCTACTCTACCGACCTGGTGGAGGAGCAGCTTACGAAACAGAACCGCACATCGTTCTATCCACGCTTCAGCCCCGATGGTAAGGAGCTGGCCTTCTTCGAGGATCGCGGCACAATCCGCATCATCAACCTGGCTACCAAGCAGATCAGGACGGTGATGGACGGTAAGAACCTGTTCTCTTATAGCGACGGAGACATCGACTTTGAGTGGAGTCCCGACAGCAAATGGCTGTTGGCTACATACTATGGCGACGGAGGTTACCACCACGATGACATCGCACTGATTGACGCTTCAGGCAAAAAGAAGCCATATAATCTTACAAACAGTGCTTATGTTGACTCAAACCCTCACTGGGTTCTGGGCGGAAAAGGTATGCTCTTTAAGAGTAATCGCCGAGGTTATAAGAACCACGGTGGACACGGCTATCAAAACGATTTCTTCATCATGTTCTTCGACATCGATGCCTACGAGCGTTTCATGATGAACAAGGAGGAGAAAGCACTCTACGACGAGGCTCACAAGAAGGATGCCGCACAGACCACACTGACATTCGACCTTGAGAATGCCCGCAACCGCGTGGTTCGTCTGACAGCCCACTCTACCCGACTGGGCGACGGATTCCTTACAGCCAAGGGCGACACACTGTTCTACGAGGCGGCCTACGATGATGGTTACGACCTGTGGAAGTACGACCTGCTGGAGGACAAGAACGAGCTGGTGCTGAAAGGCCTTGGCAGGGGCGAACTGATGACTGACAAGAAGCAGAAGAACCTGTTCCTCTTGAGCAGAGGCACCATCAAGAAAGTTGAACTGGCCAAGGGCAAACGGACGAATATCGACTTCGAGGCGCCATTCAACTATCGTCCATACGAAGAGCGTCAGAACCTGTTCGAGCATATCTGGCGACAGGTTGACGATAAGTTTTATCGCGACGATCTGCACGGTGTTGACTGGGCAGGATACAAGAAGATATACCAGAAGTTCCTGCCATACATCAACAACGAGTACGACTTCCGCGACATGCTGGCAGAGATGCTGGGCGAGCTGAATGCTTCACACACCGGAGCACGCTATTCAAACAGCGTACAGTTCCGCACCGCTTCGCTCGGCCTGTTCTTCGACGAGAATTACAAGGGCAACGGACTGAAGATTGCCGAGATTGTAAAGGGCAGTCCGCTGGCTGTTCGTAACACAGGCGTCAAAGCCGGCGATATCATCGAGGCCATCGACGGCACACCTATCAACAAAGGTGATGACTTCTATCCCCTGCTGGCAGGTAAGACCGGCAAGCTGGTACGCCTTACCATCGGCGGACGTAACGTTAACGTAAAGGCAATATCACTCACAGCTTTCAACAACCTGCTCTACGACCGCTGGGTGGAGCGTAACCGCAAGATGGTCGACAGTCTGTCGAATGGAAAGATAGGCTACGTACATATCTCATCGATGAACGGTGATAAGTTCCGTTTGCTGTATGAGGAGATTCTGAATGAGGATAACCGCGAGCGTGATGCCATGATTGTAGACGAGCGCCACAACGGTGGTGGTTATCTGCACGACGACCTGTGCCATCTGCTTAACGGTCGTCAGCACTCTCACTTCATCGCTCACGGCAAGTACCTCGGCATAGAGCCATCGGCACAGTGGAACAAGCCATCGTGCGTACTGCTCTGCGAGGACGACTACAGCAATGCCTGCGGATTCCCACGCCAGTATCAGGACATGAAGATAGGTAAGCTTATCGGTGCTCCTGTGGCCGGTACATCTACCAGCGTTTGGTGGGAGACTCTCATCAATGGTATAGTATTCGGCATCCCACAGGTTGGACGTATCGATGTTCGTGGCGACTACGGTGAGAACACACCGATTACACCCGACATCATTGTTTACAACAGTCCTGAGGACTACCTGAACGGACACGATGCCCAGTTGGAGCGCGCCGTTAAGGAGATGCTTAAGGAAGGTGCCGATTTCAAGGAAAAGACAAAGAATGACTTCGGAGGTCACAAGAAATAAAAAGAAGAATCCCCGCCGGTTGGCGGGGATTACTTTTTTATAACATTTCCAAGTGGTCTCTTAGTTTCTCAAGCTCTGTGCGCATCTCTATCAGTTCGTTAAGCGCCATAGCTGTTGTCTCGGCACCCTTACGGTTCTTCTGAAGGATATCGCGTGCAGCCGATATCTTGAAACCACGAACCTTTACAAGGTTGTGTATCAGTCGGATCTGCTCTATATCTTTCTCCTGATACTGTCGTATCTTGGCTGTTCCTGATGTCTTGGGCTTCAAGAATGTAAACTCCTGCTCCCAATAACGCAACGTACTCTCGTTAAGATCGAACATCTCAGCAACCTCCCTAATGGAGTAATAAGTCTTGAAATTCCTTCTAAGATTAAGTGCCATAATAATTACTATTTTGCCGCAAAGGTACAAAATATTTTTGAACGACAAGGAAAAATTGGAATTTTATTTTGTATTTCGCGCGTTTATTCGTACCTTTGCACCCCAAATAGCAATTTGTCAAATAGTAAATAGTCAAATATAGCAATAAGATGATGACAGCAAACGAGATTCGCGACTCTTACAAGAAGTTTTTCGAGTCGAAACAGCACGCTATCGTACCATCAGCTCCAATGGTCATCAAGGATGACCCAACACTGATGTTTACGAATGCAGGTATGAACCAGTGGAAAGATATTATTCTCGGCACACGTGACCCCGAGCCACGCCGTCGAGCGGATACACAGAAGTGCCTGCGTGTTAGCGGAAAGCATAACGATCTTGAGGAGGTTGGTCATGACACTTACCACCACACAATGTTCGAGATGCTTGGCAACTGGAGTTTCGGCGACTACTTCAAGGAGGGTGCCATCGATATGGCTTGGGAGTATCTGGTTGATGTACTCAAGCTGAATCCTGAGGATCTCTATGTTACAGTATTCGAGGGTTCGCCCGAGGAGAACATCCCACGCGACGACGAGGCTGCCAAGTACTGGGCTAAGCACGTTCCCGAGGATCACATCATCAATGGTAACAAGCACGATAACTTCTGGGAGATGGGCGACACAGGTCCTTGCGGTCCTTGCTCTGAGATTCACGTAGACTCTCGTACTCCCGAGCAGAAGGCTGCTAGCGGAAAGAGCGGTCGTGAGCTTGTTAATCAGGACGATCCACAGGTAATCGAGATATGGAACCTTGTGTTCATGCAGTTCAATCGTAAGGCTGACGGCTCACTCGAGAAGCTGGGTATGAACGTTATCGACACCGGTATGGGCTTTGAGCGCCTGGTCCGCATGTTGCAGGGCAAGCACTCTAACTACGACACCGACGTGTTCCAGCCAATCATCAAGGCCGAGCAGCAGATTACCGGACTGAAATACTACACTTTCGAGGAAGAGACTGTTAATCCTATCAGCAAGGAGCAGGATGATATCAACGTGGCAATGCGCGTTTGCGCCGACCACCTGCGTGCCGTATCATTCTCAATTGCCGACGGTCAGCTGCCTTCAAACGCTAAGGCCGGATATGTTATCCGCCGAATCCTGCGCCGTGCAGTACGTTATGCTTACACATTCCTCGGACAGAAGGACGGATTCCTGCATAAGCTAGTTCCAACACTCGTTGCCGAGATGGGCGATGCCTTCCCCGAGCTCAAGGCTCAGCAGCAGCTGATTACCAAGGTTATCAAGGAAGAAGAGGATTCATTCCTGCGCACCCTTGAGAAGGGTATCGGCATGCTGAACGATGCTATGGGCCAGTTGAAGGCTGAGGGTAAGACCGAGCTGGATGGTGTTCAGGCATTCCGCTTGTTCGACACCTACGGATTCCCTCTCGACCTTACAGAGCTTATCTGTCGTGAGAACGGCTTCACCGTTAACGAGGAGCAGTTCAACGTAGAGATGCAGAAGCAGAAGGAGCGCGCCCGCAACGCTGCCGCTGTTGAGAACAGCGACTGGGTAGAGCTTGCCCAGGGTGAGCAGCAGTTCGTGGGTTACGACTATACAGAATACGAGTGTCACATCATGCGTTACCGCAAGGTGACACAGAAGAAGAACGAGTTCTATGAGCTGGTTCTCGACTATACCCCATTCTATGGTGAGATGGGTGGTCAGGTAGGCGACTGCGGTGTTATCTGCAACGAGGCCGAGACCATCGACATCATCGACACCAAGCGTGAGAATGGTCAGAGCGTACATATCGTAAAGGCTCTGCCAAAGGATCCATCAGCACAGTTCATGGCTTGTGTTGACACCGACAAGCGTAACGCCTCTGCTGCTAACCACACTGCAACCCACCTGCTCGACTATGCTCTGAAGCAGGTTCTGGGCGACCACGTAGAGCAGAAGGGTTCGTTCGTAAGTCCCGACACACTGCGTTTCGACTTCTCACACTTCGAGAAGGTTACCGACGAGCAGATCCGTAAGGTTGAGCGCATGGTTAACGATATGATCCGTCAGGACATCCATATCGACGAGCATCGCGACGTACCATTCGACGAGGCTAAGAAGCTCGGTGCTATCGCCCTGTTCGGCGAGAAGTACGGCGACAAGGTACGTGTGGTTCGCTTCGGTCCTTCGTGCGAGTTCTGTGGTGGTATCCACGCTTCAAGCACTGGTCGTATCGGTTTCTTCAAGATTATCTCTGAGAGCAGTGTTGCTGCCGGCATCCGTCGTATCGAGGCCAAGACAGGCAAGGAGTGCGAGGAGCTGCTGTATCAGACCGAGGATATGCTGAAAGCTGTTAAGGCATTCTTCAACAACGCCAAGGATCTGCAGGGTGTCATCAAGAAGTACATCGACGAGCACGACTCTATGAAGAAGGAGATTGAGGGTTTCCAGGCTCAGGCTGTTGAGCGTGCTGCAAAGCAGCTTGTTGAGAAAGCCCGCGACATCAACGGTGTAAAGGTTGTTTCAGCTGTTCTGCCAATGAACCCAGCTGCCGCTAAGGATCTTGCCTTTAAGATCCGCGCCGCTGTAGACAAGTCACTGCTGTGCGTACTTGGTACTCACGCTGATAACAAGCCACAGCTCTCTATCATGATGAGCGACGATATGGTTAGCGATCACGGACTGAATGCCGGTCAGATGGTTCGCGAGGCTGCCAAGCTTATCCAGGGTGGCGGTGGCGGTCAGCCACACTTTGCACAGGCCGGTGGTAAGAACGCCGTGCTGCAGTTGATAAGGTGATAGAGCTTGCTAAGCTGTAAAGAGTCTTAGCCTACTATACAATCTAGAGAAAAAACGAAGAAAAACTTTGTTTTTTCTCTTTTTTTTTGTACCTTTGCAGGCAAACTGAAAACCCCATATTGATAATGGATGACGAAATAAAAGATGCATTAGAGTCGGAACAGCACACCGACTATAAGCCAAGTAGCCGCTTTGATGCCGCAGCGGTACACCATCTTAGCGGCATGTATCAGAACTGGTTCCTGGATTACGCAAGTTACGTAATTCTGGAGCGAGCCGTGCCACACCTTGGCGACGGACTTAAGCCCGTACAGCGACGCATACTCCACTCGATGAAACGAATGGACGACGGCCGATATAACAAGGTGGCCAACATTGTGGGACACACCATGCAGTTCCACCCTCACGGCGACGCCAGTATCGGCGATGCTCTGGTACAGTTAGGTCAGAAAGACCTGCTCATCGACACACAGGGTAACTGGGGTAACATTCTCACCGGATCATCGGCAGCCGCACCACGATATATCGAGGCCCGACTAAGCAAGTTTGCACTCGACACGGTGTTCAACCCAAAGACTACAGACTGGAAAATGTCATACGACGGACGAAACAAGGAGCCAATAACACTCCCTGTAAAGTTCCCATTGCTGTTGGCACAGGGTGCCGAGGGTATCGCCGTAGGACTGAGTTCAAAGATTCTGCCACATAACTTCTGCGAGCTCTGCGATGCTGCCATCAGCTATCTGCACGACCAGCCATTTGCTCTCTATCCCGACTTCCCCACAAGCGGAAGCATCGATGTGAGCAAATATAACGACGGACAGCGTGGCGGAGTGGTAAAAGTACGCGCCAAGATTGAGAAGATAGACCAGAAGACTCTGGTTATTCGCGAGATACCATTCTCAAAGACATCAGAGACTCTGCAGGACTCTATAGTTAAAGCCATCGAGAAGGGTAAGATTAAGGCCCGCAAGGTTGAAGACCTTACCGCTGCCGAGGTGGAGATTCAGGTTCATCTGGCTCCGGGCGTGTCAAGCGATAAGACCATCGACGCCCTCTATGCCTTTACCGACTGTGAGGTAAGCATCTCACCCAACTGCTGCGTTATCGAGGACAACAAGCCACAGTTCCTTACCGTGAGCGATGTGCTTCGCCACTCGGTCGACCGCACCAAGGACCTGATCCGTCAGGAGCTTGAGATACGCAAGGGTGAACTGCAGGAGCAGTTGCACTTCCAGAGTCTGGAGCGCATCTTCATCGAGGAGCGCATCTATAAGGACAAGAAATTCGAACAGGCACCAAACGTTGATGCCGTATGTGAGCATATCGACGAGCGACTCACCCCGTACTATCCTCAGATGATTCGCGAGGTGACAAAGGACGACATACTGAAGCTGCTGGAGATAAAGATGCAGCGCATACTGAAGTTCAATAAGGACAAGGCCGACGAGCTGATGGCACGCCTGAAGGCAGAGATCGAGGAGATAGACCGCGACCTGGCTAACCTTACAGAGGTGACAGCCAACTGGTTCCAGTTCCTTAAGGACAAGTACGGCAAGGATCATCCACGTCTCACAGAGATACGCAACTTCGACACCATCGATTCTGCCAAGGTGGCCGAGGCCAACCAGAAGCTGTACATAAACCGCAACGACGGCTTCATCGGTACCGGACTTAAGAAGGATGAGTTTGTATGTAACTGCTCTGATCTTGACGATGTCATCATCTTCTATAAAGACGGAAAATACAAGATTGTGCGCATAGCCGAGAAGCTGTTTGTGGGCAAGAACATACTTTATGTAAACGTGTTCAAGAAAAACGACTCGCGCACCATCTACAATGCCGTTTACCGCGACGGACGCAAGGGAGCATGCTTTATCAAGCGATTCAACGTTACATCGATGACTCGCGACAAGGAGTACGACCTTACACAGGGCACCGACGGTTCTCGCGTGATGTACTTCACCGCCAACCCTAACGGTGAGGCTGAGGTAATCAAGGTAACACTCGACCCATCGCAGAAGGTAAAGAAGATATTCATCGAGAAGGACTTCTCGGAGGTGATGATCAAGGGGCGCGCCTCTAAGGGTAACCTGCTTACAAAATACGCTGTTCACCGCATCGGACTGAAGAGCCACGGCCACTCTACACTGGGCGGACGTAAGGTTTGGTTCGATCCGGATGTGAACCGCCTGAACTACGACGACCACGGACAGCTGTTGGGCGAGTTCTTCGACGACGACCAGATACTGGTAATACTGAAGAACGGCGACTACTATCTGAGCAACTTCGACCTGGCCAACCACTACGAGCCCAACATACTGCGCATAGAGAAGTATGATGCCGATAAGGTATGGACCGCTGTGCTTTATGATGCCGACAACCAGGGCTATCCTTACCTGAAGCGTTTCCAGATGGACGCATCGAAGAAGAAACAGAACTGGCTGAGCGACAATCCTGCATCGCAGTTGCTGCTGCTCACCGACACCCCCTACCCTCGCATAAAGGTAACCTACGGCGGTGCCGATGCATTCCGTGGTAGCGAGGAGATTGATGCCGAACAGTTTATAGCAGTGAAGGGCTATAAGGCCAAGGGTAAGCGTCTTACCACTTACCAGATTGAAGGCTTAGAGGAGTTGGAGCCCACAAGAGTTCCAGAGCCTGTAGCCGAGCCTGAGGACAACGATAACGAGGAGACAGAAGACCTTGACCCCGATGCAGGAAAAAGTGAGGAGCAGGTACGCGATGAACTT
>CADCEF010000035.1 GCA_902800365.1 uncultured Prevotella sp.
TTATCAATGGTAATGAGTGCATGCGTTGCAACAGGGTTTGCACAGAAGACATTAGTTCTCTATTATTCAGAGAATGGTACAACCAAGACCGTAGCAGAAGAACTGCAGAAACAACTGGGTGCTGACATCGAGGCTGTGGAGGCTGTTGAGGCTTATACAGGCGATTTTCAGGCAACCATCCAACGTGGAAATAAGGAGCGCGAGAGCGGCCAGTGGCCTGCTATCAAGCCCCTCAAGAAGAAGATTGCCGATTACGACGTAGTCTTCTTAGGATACCCCATCTGGTTTGGCACATACGCCAATCCGATGGTTACTCTCATAAAAGAGCAGGATTTTGCAGGAAAGACCATCGTGCCTTTCTGCACCTTTGGAAGTGGCGGACTGAACACATCGTCGGCCGACCTGAAGAAGGCCCTGCCAAAAGCTAAGATCGAGAAGGGTTATGGCGTACGTACAGCCAGAGTGGCTAAGGCTGCTAAGGAGCTGAACCGCTTCTTGATAGAGAATGGATATAAGAAGGGTAGCGTAAAGAAGTTGGCCGATTACTCAGAACAGAAGCCTGTTACTGCTGCTGAGAAGGCTCTGTTTGATGAGGCTTGCTCAAGCTACCAGTTCCCCTTAGGAACCCCCGAGACGGTGGGTAAGCGCGCGACAGATGACGGCACTGACTACAAGTTCAGCGTCAAGAGTCGCGGCATGGACGGCAAAGAGGCAACCTCGACCATCTACGTGACGGTAGAGAAGGGTGCCAAGGCCGAATTTACTGAAGTTGTAAGATAAAATTAATGAAGACATTCGAAGAATTAGGTGTTTGTGAATCGATACGCAAGGCTATCGATGAGTTAGGTTTTGTACATCCCATGCCAGTACAGGAGGCGGTGATTCCGTATCTGCTGGCTAACGAGAACGATGTGATAGCACTGGCCCAGACGGGTACAGGAAAAACAGCCGCATTCGGCATACCCCTGCTGGAGCGCATTGACACATCGCGCAGAGAGACACAGGCGTTGGTGCTATCGCCAACACGTGAGCTATGCTTGCAGATTGCTGATGATCTGCGCGACTTTGCCAAGTATATGGACGGTGTGCATGTGGAGGCTGTTTATGGTGGCGCTGCGATAGAGCCACAGATGAGAGCCCTGAAGAAGGGAGTAGAGATAATTGTGGCCACACCAGGCCGACTGGTTGACCTGATGCATCGTGGCAAGGCCGATTTGAGCAAGGTTACCAATATTGTGCTCGACGAGGCCGACGAGATGCTTAACATGGGTTTCTCGGATAGCATCAACGAGATATTCGAGTCGCTGTCGGATGATCATCACACACTGATGTTCTCGGCCACCATGAGTAAAGAGGTGGAGCGCGTGGCAAAAAAATATCTGCACGACTATAAGGAGATAGTGGTAGGTAGCCGCAACGAGGGTGCAGAGAGTGTGAATCACATCTATTATATGGTGAACGCCAAGGATAAGTATCTGGCGCTGAAACGCATCGTAGACTATTATCCACGTATCTTTGCCATCATCTTCTGTCGTACAAAGGTTGAGACACAGGAGGTGGCCGATAAACTCATAAAAGATGGCTATAACGCAGAGTCGCTGCATGGCGACCTTAGTCAGCAACAGCGCGACCTGACGATGCAGAAGTTCCGTAACCATCTTACTCAGTTGCTGGTGGCTACAGATGTGGCAGCACGTGGCTTGGACGTAGACGATTTGACACACGTAATCAACTTCGGATTGCCCGATGATATCGAGAGCTATACCCATCGCTCTGGTCGTACAGGACGAGCAGGAAAGAAGGGTACATCAATCTCTATCGTACATAGTCGCGAGAAGTTCAAGATCCGCAATATCGAGAAGATAATCTGTAAGGAGTTTGTGAAGGCAGAGATTCCTTCGGCTGAGGAAATCTGCAAGAAGCAGCTCTACAAGGTGATGGACCAGATTGTAAAGACGGATGTTGACGACGAGGAGATTGCTCCATTTATGCAGGACATCAATCGCTACTTTGAGTATATCGACAAGGAGGAGCTGATAAAGAAGATTGTATCTCTTGAGTTTGGTAAGTTCCTGGCTTACTATGCTGAGGCTCCTGAGATTGAGGCAGTAGTGCCCGACAGGAAGGAGAGAAAGCCACAGAGCGACAAGCAGAAGCTGCAGAACAAAGCTCAGAAGGGTTATCGCCGACTGTTTATCAACCTTGGTAAGCGCGATGGCTTCTATCCAGGTGAGCTGATGCAGACGCTGAATCGCTTTGTAGGTGGTCGTCAGGAGGTGGGACATATCGACCTGCTCGACTCTATCTCGTATTTCGAGGTGCCTGAGAAGGATGCCAAAAAAGTGATGATTCAGCTGACGGGTATCAGACATAAGGGTAAAACAGTCCGCTGTAATGATGCCGACGAGGGTGGTAAGGCACCTGAAGGCAAGAAATCGTCAAAACAGCGTCGCCCAAAGAAGGATAACTGGCGTGAGCTGATGAATAAGTCGCCGAGAGATCTCAAGGGCTCTGAGCCAGACTTTAGCGAAGAGGGTTGGGCTATGCGCAAACCTCGTAAAAAGAAGAAATAGAAATGAAAAAGCCTCGCAAATCGCGAGGCTTTAATATTTTATTTGATAAGGCTGTCGGCCAATTGCTCTAGCAGCGCTTCGTCTGCAGCCTTCATGCGAGAGCGGATAGTGACCATGGGCTCTACGATCTCACAGTCTTTCAACCCCTCTATCATCGAGCGCATCACCTTGCCTGCTGTAGGTGCCCAACTGCCGTTCTCGATGATGCCGAAGCGACGTTTCTGGTAGTTCTTGATTTGCAGGTGATAGAGAAAGTCGTGCATCACAGGGAATACGCCAGCGTCGTAGCTAGATGCAGCTACTACGACGGTAGGATAGCGGAAAGCGTCCTCAATGACTTCGGCCATATCATCGCGGCTCAGGTCGCTCACTACTACCTTTGGAGCGCCTTTTTTACGCAGAATTTCGCCCAGACGCTCGGCAGCAGCAGCCGTTCCGCCATGAATGCTGGCGTAGGCAATCAATATACCTTCGCTCTCAGGCTCGTACTTGCTCCATGTGTCGTATAGCTTGATGGCGGCAGAAAGCTGTTCGCCCTTGAGCACGGGACCGTGTAGCGGACAAATGGCCTGAACATCAAGTTTAGCCAATTTCTTCATAACCATCTGTACCTGTGAGCCATACTTGCCGCATATATTGAAATAGTAGCGGCGTGCCTCGCAGGCCCAATCGTCAGTTTCATTGACCAGTGCTCCGAATTTTCCGAATCCGTCGGCAGAGAATACTACTTTGTCAAAACTATCATAGCTCATGATGACCTCTGGCCAGTGAATCATCGGGGCTCCGATGAAATGGAGTTCATGGCGTCCCAGTGAGAGTGTATCGCCCTCTTTTACAGTCATAACACGACCTTCAAAATTAACGCCCTCGAAAAAGTTAGGTAGCATTTTCTCAGCCTGGGCGCTGCATATGAGCTTCAGGCCAGGATAAGTTTCCATCATCCAGGCTATGAGCGCAGCGTGGTCTGGCTCCATGTGGTGAGCCACCAGATAGTCAGGCTGGCGCCCGTTGAGTGCGCTCTTCAGGTTCGCCTTCCACTCTTCTCCTTTGCGACGGTCGGCAGTATCCAATACTGCAATCTTCTCGTCGTCGATGAGATAGGAATTATAACTCATGCCCTCGGGCACTACATACTGACTCTCAAACAGATCAATGTCAAGATCATCGACACCGATATACTTAATGCTATCACTCATCATATTTAAAGTTGTTAATTATTCTCCTCCATTTCCTTTAGGACCTTCTCCAGTTCCTGTTGCTTTTTCTCGGCAAACTCCATGTCGATGCTGTTATTAATGCTAGTGCACACATTGGCAGCAAATTGGTTTGCCTCACTGATAACGGAATTCCATACGTCTTCAGCAACACCCTCCTCAAGCATCTCGCGAGTAACGCCATACTTGATGAGACCATACACAAAGCCGGCATTAAAGTTATCGCCAGCACCTATTGTGCTAACGGTCTTTGTATCAGGAACGGCATACTGCTTGACAAGACCGCCCTTGGCTCTGAATTCAATCGGAGCTCCCCCTTGGGTGTAGATGAAGTTCTTACAATAGAAGTCAATCTGTGCATGATATACGCTATCGGCATCGGTCTTGTTGAACATCACTTCAAAGTCTTCTGAACTACCACGGATGATATCGGCCAACTCAAAGTTCTCAAGTATGTTTGCTGTTACCTTTACAACCTCGTTCTTGTGCGATGCACGATAGTTAACATCGTAATAGAGTATGGCTCCCTTCTGGTGGGCATACTCAAGGAATGCCTGCATCTGTGGACGGATGACGGGGTTGATGGCATAGAAAGAGCCAAACATCACGATGTCGTTGGGCTGTATGTCGGGTGTGACGAACTCCAAGCGGTCGTGTGGGTGGTCTTTATAGAATATGTATTCGGCATCGTTGTTCTCGTTGAGGAATGCCAACGATATGGGTGACTTTGCTTCTGGATAAACGCTGATATTAGATGTGTCAACATGGTTCTGTTCCATAAAGCTGATGATGCGCTTACCTACGCGGTCATCGCCTGTCTCGCTGATAAAGGATGCATTAAGTCCTGCACGCCCCAGCGAAATAAGTCCGTTGAACATAGAACCTCCAGGAACAGCTCCAACGGGCTGCTCGTCTTTAAAGATAATGTCGAGTATTGTTTCTCCTATTCCTATTACTTTTCTCATGTGTTTGGTATTTGTGGGTGCAAATATACGAAAAAGAATCGTAACAATGGCACGTTGGCACAAAAAAAATCGGCACTGCTTATGCAATGCCGACCTTACTATATAGCTTTGTATTAATCAGCTACGAGTGTGAAGCGCTGGAAAGCAACGATCTTAAGATCCTTGTCCTGCTTAGCGAGCCACTGAGAAACAGTAGCCTTGTCGCCATCACCGAACTGGAACTCCTGATCAACCAGGCAGTTCTCCTTCTTGAACTTCTCAACGCGGCCCTTAGCGATACCCTCAATCATAGGCATCTTCAGGTTAGCCTCGCCCTCAACCTTTGCGTCAGCAATGATCTTGCGAGCCTCGTCAGCCTGCTCCTGTGTCAACCAGCCCTTAGACATGTTGCTCTCGATGTGATCCTCAGAATCAACGAGGTTGGGGTTCAAACCAGCCTTCTTGAGCTTCATATCAACGAACTTCTGAACCTGCTCGAGCTTAGACTTCTCAACAGCAGTCTTGTACTCCTCGTCGAGAATCTTTGGATCGATGCTCTGAGCGTCGAGAGCAACTGGCTTCATAGCAGCTACCTGCATAGCTACCAGGTGGCCCTGCTCAGCAGCTGGCTTGTTGGTCTGAACCATGGTGCACAGAGTGTTCTTGCCCATGTGGTTGTAAACCTCGATGTTCTCACCCTCGAGAGTAAGATAGCCATCAAGCTCCATCTTCTCACCAGTGATACCTGAACGCTGTGTAACAGCCTCCTGAGCGGTCTGGCCGTTGATGTCGAGAGCCTTAACAGCCTCAATATCCTTAGCCTTTGCAGCGATGGCTGCGTCGAGGATGCTCTGAGTAAGAGCGATGAAATCGGCACCGTTAGCTACGAAGTCGGTCTCGCACTTCAGGGCGATCATAGCAGCGAAGCCATCAACGCTCTTTACGAGTACACAACCATTAGATGTCTCACGGTCGCTACGCTTAGCAGCGATAGCGAGGCCACGCTCACGGAGAAGCTCCTTGGCCTTGTCGAAGTCGCCCTCAGCCTCGGTCAGAGCCTTCTTTACGTCAGCCAGACCAGCACCTGTCATAGCGCGAAGCTTCTTGATATCGTCAATTGAAATTGCCATTATCTTTTAATTTTATAATTTTAAAATTCTTACATTTTACTCTGCAGTAGCCTCTGCCTCAGCCTTTGGCTCAGCGTCCTTGCGAGCCTTGCGTGGAGCACGCTTTGGCTTAGCCTCCTCAGCAGCCTCAGCCTGAGCGTCAGCAGCCTTCTCGTCGGCCTTCTCTACCTTACGCTCCTCGATACCCTCGGCGATAGCGGTGCAGCAGGCATTCAGGATAGCCTCTACAGAGTCCTTAGCATCGTCGTTAGCTGGGATAACGAAGTCGATATTGTTAGGATCAGAGTTGGTGTCAACGATTCCGAATACGGGGATACCCAGGCGGTTAGCCTCGCGAACGGCAATGTTCTCCTTCATTACGTCTACAACGAAGAGTGCGCTTGGCAGACGGGTCAGATCAGCGATAGAACCAAGGTTCTTCTCAAGCTTAGCACGCTGACGAGTGATCTGCAGCAGCTCGCGCTTTGAGAGGTTAGAATAGGTACCATCCTGCATCAGACGGTCGATGTTCGCCATTTTCTTAACGGCCTTACGGATTGTAGGGAAGTTGGTGAGCATACCACCTGGCCAACGCTCGATAACGTATGGCATGTTGATGCTTGCAGCCTTCTCAGCAATCACTTCCTTTGTCTGTTTTTTAGTAGCGACGAACAGAATTTTCTTGCCACTCTTGGCAATCTGCTTCAGTGCCTCAGCAGCCTCGTCAACCTTGGCTACTGTCTTATGCAGGTCGATGATATGAATACCGTTACGCTCGGTATAGATGTATGGAGCCATTGCTGGGTTCCACTTACGCTTCAGGTGACCGAAATGACAGCCAGCCTGCAGCAACTGTTCAAAATTAGTTCTTGACATTTTCTTAATTCTTTTAAATTGTTTACTTTCTTTTTAATTCTATTGTCCAGAATCAGCCCGATGGTAGTCCAAAGGAATCCAGCGGGTTTAGATACTAAACTTGCGCTAAGTTCTTCAGCGGGATTAACGCTTACTGAACTGGAAGCGACGACGTGCCTTTGGACGACCTGGCTTCTTACGCTCAACCTCACGGCTATCACGTGTCATGAATCCGGCATCCTTCAGCTTCTTCTTATCCTCTTCGTTGATCTTCACGAGAGCGCGAGCAATTGCGAGACGCAGTGCCTGGCTCTGACCAGTGAAACCACCACCATCGAGGTTTGCCTTGATGTCATACTTCTCAGCTACTTCGAGCAGGTTCAGTGGCTGCTTAACCACGTACTGCAGGATAGCTGATGGGAAATATACCTCTAAATCTTTCTTGTTGATCGTAATCTTGCCAGTACCCTCAGTTACATATACACGGGCTACAGAGCTCTTACGACGACCTATTGCGTTAATTACTTCCATCTTTCCTTATTATTTATACTGGTTAATATCAATAGTCTTTGGCTGCTGAGCGAGGCTGCGTCCCAGAGGACCCTTTGGCAGCATACCCTTAACGGCATGGCGAAGCATCTTCTCTACACCACCGTTCTTCTTGCGAAGCTCAGCAGGAGTGTTGAAGCGCTGACCACCAGGATAACCTGTGTAGCGGGTATAAACCTTATCGGTCTCTTTCTTACCAGTGAAAACTACCTTATCGGCGTTGATAAGGATTACATTGTCACCACAATCAACGTGTGGAGTGAAAGTTGGCTTGTACTTTCCGCGGATCAGCTTAGCTACCTTTGAAGCGAGGCGACCAACAACCTGGTCTGTGGCATCGATAACCACCCACTCCTTCTTTGCTGTTTCCTTGTTTACAGAAAGTGTCTTGTAACTCAAAGTGTTCATTTTAAAATTTACTACTAAAAAACAGTTTAACTTATTAATTAATGTACGCGCATAAACTCACATCCGAGGTCTAACTCCCGGCTGTTAGTCTAACGTCGCAAGAAACGCTGATTCACGAACCGCAATGCCCGGCCAAAGACACCGCTATTCACACAACATTTCACGGGGATTCTAAGTCTCTCCCCTAAATCGGTGTGCAAAGGTACTAACTATTTTTATTATATAATGTACGCGCAAAAGAAAAAAGCGCTAAATTTAGAGAAATTTAACGCTTTTCTTTATTTTTAAGATTTCTTTCTTAGAAATCCATGTTATCTAACGAATCGCTGAAGTCCTTTGGCTGTTCCTCTTTTGGAGCCTCAGTCTGCTGCTCTGGACGAGGGCGGCGCTCACCACGATCATGACGATCGCCACCACGACGGTCGCCACGGTCTGGACGACGATCACGGCGCTCGCCATTACGCTCTGGGCGCTCACGACGCTCACCACGAGCTGGACGCTCAACATAGTCAGCTGGCTTCTCAATCAGTACGCGATGTGAGAGCTTGTACTTACCAGTCTTAGGATCGATTTCGAGCAGCTTAACCTGGATGTGGTCGCCTTCCTTGATACCAG
Organism: uncultured Prevotella sp.; assembly: GCA_902800365.1. GTDB lineage: Bacteria > Bacteroidota > Bacteroidia > Bacteroidales > Bacteroidaceae > Prevotella. The sequence continues at coordinate 8,268 of CADCEF010000035.1, forward strand.
CCTCTTCAACTGTCTCAAGACGCTTCCAGTCGATCTCGCTGATGTGCAGCAGACCGTCCTTGCCAGGCATGATCTCTACGAAACATCCGTAAGGCATGATAGAGCGAACTACACCGTCGTAGATCTCACCAACCTCAGGGATTGCAACGATAGCCTTAATCTTGCCGATTGCAGCATCGATGCTATCCTTGTTAGGAGCAGATACCTGAACCTTACCTACACCGTCAACCTCGTCGATAGTGATGGTAGCGCCAGTATCCTCCTGCATCTGCTGGATGATCTTACCACCAGGGCCAATAACAGCACCGATGAACTCCTTAGGAATCTCGAGCTGTACGATACGTGGAACCTGTGGCTTCATCTCTGCACGTGGCTCGGCGATTGTATCGGTGAGACACTTCAGGATGTGCTCACGACCAGCCTTAGCCTGCATCAGAGCCTTCTCGAGGATGTCGAAGCTCAGACCGTCGCACTTGATATCCATCTGGGTGGCTGTCAGACCGTCCTTTGTACCAGTGGTCTTGAAGTCCATATCGCCCAGGTGGTCCTCGTCGCCAAGGATATCGCTAAGTACAGCATACTTATCTTCACCAGGATTCTTGATCAGTCCCATTGCGATACCAGAAACAGGCTTCTTCATTGGAACACCAGCGTCCATCAGGGCGAGTGTACCAGCACATACTGTAGCCATTGATGAAGAGCCGTTTGACTCGAGGATCTGGCTTACCAGACGTACTGTGTAAGGGAAGTCCTCAGGAATCTGGCCCTTAAGTCCGCGCCATGCAAGGTGACCGTGACCAATCTCACGACGGCCTACGCCGCGCTGAGCCTTAGCCTCACCAGTACAGAATGGTGGGAAGTTATAGTGCAACAGGAAGCGCTGATAACCATGCTCAAGCACGTCGTCAACCAACTTCTCGTCAAGCTTTGTACCAAGTGTACATGTAGAGAGTGACTGTGTCTCACCACGAGTGAAGATTGAGCTTCCGTGAGGCATTGGCAGAGGAGATACCTCACACCAGATAGGACGGATCTCGTCAGTCTTACGACCGTCGAGACGGATGCCCTCGTCGAGGATACAGCGGCGCATAGCGTCGCGCTCAACATCGTGGTAGTAGCGATCCATCATGGCGTACTTCTCTTCCATCTCGTCCTCAGTCAGGTCAGCATGCTCAGCAGCATACTTCTCCTTGAAGTCGGTCAGGATCTTCTCGAAAGCCTCAGCGCGCTGCTGCTTCTCGAGAGCCTGTTTGGTAACGTCGTAAGCGGGCTGATACAGCTCCTTGTTCATACGCTCGCGGAGCTCCTCGTCGTTAACCTCGTGATCATACTCACGCTTAACGTCCTTACCCAGCTCCTTTGAGAGCTCGGCCTGGAGTTCACACATTGGCTTGATAGCCTCCATAGCAGCCTTCAGGGCGCCGATCATATCCTGTTCTGACACCTCTTTCATCTCACCCTCAACCATCATGATGTTCTCGGCAGAAGCACCAACCATGATGTCCATATCGGCCTCCTTCATCTGCTCGAAGGTAGGATCGATAACATACTCACCGTTGATACGGGCTACACGAACCTCACTGATGGGGCACTCGAAAGGAATGTCTGAGCAAGCCAGAGCGGCTGAAGCAGCAAAACCTGCCAGAGCGTCGGGCTGGTCAACACCATCGGCTGAGAGCAGCATAACATTTACAAACACCTCAGCGTGATAGTTCGAGGGGAAGAGTGGGCGGAGCACACGGTCCACCAGTCTTGATGTCAGGATTTCGTTGTCGCTGGCTTTGCCTTCGCGCTTGGTAAATCCACCGGGGAAACGTCCGGCTGCACTGTACTGTTCACGATAATCTACCTGCAAAGGCATAAAATCTGTTCCGGGAACTGCATCTTTTGCGGCACAAACAGTGGTTCATCTTGTTTAAAACATCTAATATATATAAAACAGGCGCAAAGTTACACATAATTATATTAATAAACGAGAAAACTCAATATTTTTTTTAATTTTTCACTATTCACTATTCTCTATTCAGCAAAAAAATTATATCTTTGCACCCGCAAAACGTAAATTCTAATTAAAAATGAAACGTATTTATAAAGCTGCAGTCGTGGTTCTGGCTGCATTATCAGTTGCCTCGTGCAACAACAATAAGTTTACCGTTGAGGGCCAGATTTCTGGCGCCAAGGATTCTGTGCTTTATTTTGAAAATGTGGGACTTGAGGGTATCAATGTTCTTGACTCTGTAAAGTTAAGTGATTCGGGTGACTTCTCGTTCAGTCAGGATGCTAATCAGGCTCCTGAATTCTATCGTCTTCGCATTGCCGACCAGATTATCAATGTGAGCATCGACTCTACCGAGACTGTTCAGGTTAAGGGTCAGTATCCAGGTATGGCATCGAATTATACCGTTAGCGGCTCTGATAACTGCGATAAAATCCGTGAGTTGGCTCTTAAGCAGATTGATTTGCAGGCCAAGGCTATTGCATTGCAGAGTAACACCGAACTTGGTATTGTAAAGGCTAACGACAGTATCCAGACTCTTATCGATGCCTATAAGGAGGAAGTTAAGCGTAATTATATCTACAAGGAGCCTTATAAGGCTTATGCATATTTTGCTCTGTTCCAGGCTATTGGCAATTATCTCATCTTTAATCCACGCAGTAACAAAGAAGATATCAAGGCGTTTGCCGCTGTTGCTACCAGCTGGGATACCTATTATCCACATGCAGAGCGTGGTCAGAACTTGCATAATATTGCCATCGAAGGCATGAAGAACCAGCGTATTGTTGACTCGCAGAATGCTGATATTCAGGTTGATGCCAGCAAGGTTCAGGAGGCTGGAGTACTGGATATCGCTCTTCTCGATAACAAGGGCGTGATGCGCCACCTTACCGACCTGAAAGGACAAGTAGTTCTGCTCGACTTCCACGTTTTTGCTATGGATGAGTCGCCTGCTCGTATCATCACCTTGCGCGAACTTTATAATAAGTATCATGCTCAGGGTCTTGAGATTTTCCAGGTGAGTCTGGATCCAGATGAGCACTTCTGGAAGCAGCAGACAGCTGCTCTGCCTTGGATAAATGTTCGCGATGAGGATGGTGTGAATTCTTCACGTCTCACATTGTACAACATCCAGGCTGTTCCTGATTTCTTCATCATTGACCGTGGCAACAATCTCGTAAAGCGTGCCGCTCAGATAAAGGATCTTGAGGCAGAAATCAAGGCGCTTCTGTAATACTTGATATCTAGGATAAAAAAGCAGGGAACTGTAAATCCCTGCTTTTTTTTGAACAGATTGAAAAGGTTTTGAACGAATCGGAAAACAACAATCTCTTTTTGAACAACAGTGAAAATTAAACGAACACAGTAGAAAGGTGTTTTGTCTATCTCTTTGTAATTTTGCACCCACAAACCAGAATTTGTAATAACTAAAAAATATAATTCTAACAATGAAAATTTCGTCTCATCAAATTAGTTTGGTTGTGATGACTGTAGCAATGTCGTTCGGCTGCAGTCATAGCGTGTCGGCCCAGCAGCTTAGGGCAGAAAATATCGACGAGGTAGTAAAGGCGATGACCCTTGAAGAGAAATGTCATATGGTGCTGGGACGCGGCATGCACTTCAACGACGAAGCTAAGTTCCCAGGTACAGCTGGTAGTACTTTCTCAGTTAATCGTCTTGGTATTCCTGAGACTTATTGCGCTGACTCTCAGCAGGGGTTGCGTATGAATGCTACACGTGCGTGGGATCATAATGATTATTATCCTACTGACTTTGTGGCCTCTATGACGCTCGCCTCTACGTGGGACCGTGAGGCTGCCTTCAAGGTGGGTCAGGGCATAGGTAATGAGGTACGTGAGTTCGGGCTCGACTGGATTCTTTCTCCAGCAATGAACCTTATCCGTAATCCGCTGTGCGGACGTAATCACGAGTATTATTCAGAGGATCCATACCTCTCAGGAACTATTGCTGCAGGCTATGTAAAGGGCGTTCAAAGTGAGGGTACGGCTGCAAGTCCCAAGCATTTCGTGGCTAATAACCAGGAGACAAACCGTAACAATAATATCTCGCAGGTATCTCAGCGTGCACTGCGCGAGATTTATCTTAAAGCATTCGAGATTATGGTCAAGGAGAGTGATCCTTGGACAATCATGACATCGTATAACAAGCTTAACGGCCCTTATGCTGTTCAGAATCGTGAGTTGCTTACTACCATTGTTCGCGACGAGTGGGGATGGAAGGGCATGTTTGTAAGCGACTGGAATGCTGGCGACGATGCTGTAGCTGCTATGATGGCTGGTAATGATATGCTGCAGCCTGGTCAGGACAAGCAATATAAGGCTATCTATGAGGCAGCAAAGAGCGGTAAACTTCCTATGGAGGTGCTCGATGCTAACGTAAAGCGTATATTGGAATATGTTGTAAAGACTCATAACTTCAAGGGATATAAGTATAATAATGAACCAGATTTGAAAGCTCATGCTCAGGTGGTTCGTGAGGTAGGTGCTGATGGTATCGTACTGCTTAAGAATAGTGGTATCCTCCCTCTCGCTGGCAAGCGTGTAGCCCTGTTCGGATGCACTTCTTACGATTGGATATCTGGTGGTTCAGGATTTGGTGGTACATCTGTTGGCCACTATACAGTATCTCTGGTAGAGGGAATGCGTTCTGCAGGATATGAAGTCTATAAGCCATTGATTAATACTTATACCCAGCACATTGCTGCTGAGGAGAAGCGCTTGTTCCCTAACGGTCGTCCCCCATTCTCGCTGATGCCACCAGCACGTGCTGAGGAGAAGCAGTTTACTACCGATGAGCTCACTGCAGCTATCGAGGGTAGTGATGTTGCAATCATCTCTTTGGGTCGCAAGAGTGGTGAGGCTGCTGACCGCAGTGAGAGTGACTTCTATCTGAAAGAAGGTGAGAAACAGCTGATTAAGGCCGTTAGCGAGGCTTATCACGCAAAAGGTAAGCAGGTTGTAGTATTGCTCGATATCTGCAGTCCTATCGATGTTGCCTCTTGGCAGGATCAGATTGATGCTCTGGTTTGTACTTGGCAGGGCGGTCAGGAGAGCGGATTCAGTGTGGCCGATGTACTAAGCGGTAAAGTTAACCCAAGCGGTAAGCTGCCTATGACTTTCCAGAATAAATATGGTGATGCTTACGCTGATAAGAACTTCCCAAGCAATGTTGATGATAAGACACTTGGTGCTATGTTTATGTGGGGATACAATAAGGATCAGGCTCCAAAGGAGCGTAAACCACAGGCAAATATCGACTTCACCAACTACGAGGAAGATATCTATGTAGGATATCGCTATTTCGATAGCTTTAACAAGCCAGTAGCTTATCCATTCGGATTTGGACTCAGCTATACCACTTTTGCTTATGAGAACCTGAAGGTAACAGAGGCAAATGGCGTTTATACCGTAAAAGTTGATGTAAAGAATGTAGGTAACAAGGCTGGTCGTAATGTAGTTGAACTTTTCGTTGCTGCTCCTAATAGTAAGAAGGCCAACAAGCCTGCTAAGGAACTCCGCAACTATACAAAGACAAAGTTGCTGGAGCCTGGACAGACTGAGACTGTTACAATGATTGTAAAGACCGAAGACCTTGCTTCGTTCAACGAGAAAGCATCTGCATGGAAAACCGATGCTGGTCGCTACGAATTCCTTATCTGTTCATCTGCCAACGATGTTGAGGCTAAGGCCACAGCTAATGTAAAGGCTTGGACTAAGAAGGTAAATAACGTAATGAAACCCAATGTGAAACTTAACTTGCTTAAGCGATAATGAAACAGTTTTTTTCGATTTTAGTGCTCGCATGCTGCACTGTGCCAGTGATGGCACAGTGGCAGATGCAGCCAACTCCAAATGACACACTCCAGCCAGTTCGTAATCTGGGTGGTGGTAAGGTGGCTTTCAGTATCTATGCTCCTAACGCCAAACAAGTAGGTTTTGGTGGCGATGCTATGCCTTGGGGCAAACCTCTGCAGTTTGCAAAAGCCGATAATGGTGTATGGACTGCAGTTGTCAGCGATTTAAAGGATGGTGTCTATCGCTATAATTTTACCGTAGATGGTGTGAAAGTGCAGGACCCAAAGGGCGCTCTCTCTGCTGAGACTTCTGCTCTTGCAAATATTGGCGATGGCAAACAGTTCTACGATATGCGTCAGGATGTTCCCCATGGAGCTATTGCTCAGCGCTATTATTTCAGTAAGCCACTTAATACCCTGCGCCGTCTGCATGTATGGACTCCTGCAGGTTATGAGAAGAGTGCAGAAAAGCTTCCCGTGCTTTACCTGATTCATGGAGGTGGCGACAACGATGCTTCGTGGCCCGGAGTAGGTTGTGCATGCAATATTCTCGACAATCTGTTGGCTGAAGGCAAGATGAAACCTATGGTGGTAGTGATGCCAAACGGATCTATTCCTGTTAAGAACATGATGGACGAGGTCCCCTTGTTTGAGAATGATCTCGTTACCAGCATCATTCCTTATATCGAGGATAACTATCGTGTGTATACCGATAAGGCACATAGAGCTATGGCCGGTCTCTCTATGGGAGGTATGGAGACAATGGAGACGATCCTTAACGATAATGATAAGTTTGAGTATTTCTGGGTACTCAGCGCAGGTTGGTTCCCTGCTCAGAAGGAGCAGTTCGAAGGCTATCGTCAGCGTCTTAATAAGGCTGCTGCGGGCGTGAAGAAGAATGTACGTCAGCTTGTGTTCACTCAGGGCGATCCAGAAGATATTGCTTATCAGAATGGATTGGCTACTCTGAAACTCTTCGATGCTGCCGGCATCAAGTATGAGTATTATACCGCTCCAGGTGGTCACACATGGTACACATGGCGTAACAACCTGCATCAGTTGGCTCAACGTTTATTCAAGTAATATAATTAATTACACCAATATTTTATGAAAAAAACTATTATGACTTTTGCGCTTGCAGCTATGTGCTGTGTTGGCGCTCAGGCACAGGAGAAACTCTTCAACAGTGCCAGTGTTCAATCTCCAGTTGTTAACAAAGACGGAACCGTTACATTCAACCTCTTTGCTCCTAAAGCAGTAAAAGTTGAGGTTACAGGTGATTTCCTGCCTACTCAGCAGATTGATATCCCTGGTTATGGCAAGTACGATGCTCCAGGAGTTGCTCAGCTTAAGGAGGGCAAGAATGGTGTTTGGAGCTATACAACTGATAAGCTGGCTCCTGAGATGTACAGCTATACCTTCAACATTGATGGTATGACTGGCGTAAAGGACCCTGCTAACATCTATGTAAACCGCGATATCGTTTCTTTTACCAATATCTTTATTGTAAGCGATCAGAAGGGTGACAAGGGCGATCTGTATAAGGTGAACGAAGTACCCCACGGAAACCTCTCAAAGGTTTGGTACAACAGTCCAACGCTGAAGATGCAGCGCCGTATGACTATATACACACCTGCTGGTTATGACAAGGGTGGTAAGTATCCTGTATTGTATCTGCTTCATGGTGCTGGTGGCGATGAGAACGCTTGGAGTGAGCTCGGTCGTGCTGCACAGATTCTCGATAACCTGATTGCTACTGGTAAGGCTAAGCCAATGATCGTTGTTATGCCTAACGGTAATCCTAACTGTCAGGCTGCTCCTGGTGAGTGGTCATGGGGTATGTACACTCCTGGATTCCGCGATGGTGGTACAGGTCCTACAGCTCCTGCTGCTGCTTCTATTCCAGAGAGCTTTATGGATATCGTAAACTATGTTGATGCAAACTATCGTACCTTGAAGGATCGTTCTCACCGTGCCATCTGCGGTCTGTCAATGGGTGGTGGTCACACTTTCCACGTAAGTCTGCTCTATCCTAACAAGTTCGACTATTTCGGACTGTTCTCAGCAGGTTTGCACTTAGCTAATGGCGGTTACCAGGATTCATTTGCTAAGCAGATTGAAAACAATCCAACTTTCGCACAGCAGAGCGCTAAGCTGTTCGGTAGCAAGCCAAAGCTCTACTGGATGGGAATGGGTAAGACCGATTTCCTCTATCAGAGCACAGTCGACCTGCGCAATTACTGGGACAGCAAGGGTTATAAATATGAATATGTAGAGACCGATGGTGGTCACATCTGGCGCAACTGGCGTATCTACCTCACCATGTTCGCCCAGAAGATTTTTAAGTAATAAAAAGTAAATAATAAAAAAGTCCTTCGCAAAAAAGCGATGGACTTTTTATTTATTCTTTATTCAAAATAATTATTCTTCTGGTGTCTCGTCGTAACTCAGCATGAGGAGGGTGATGAACTCAGAAACCTCGTTGAAGCATCTGGAACAGGTTGAGATGTAGGCATCGGTATAGATGGCGTCTTCTTGCTTGTTTACAGAAACAAACGGTGCTGTGCGATTGATGTATGTCCAGAAACAATCCTCAATGCTTTTGAAAGTGTTTGAGTAGTAATATCTGTCGATGGTCATTGCAAGAACAAGCTTGTTTGTTTCTGCCGTGATGTCGATGCGTGCTGCAGCTTGTACATACATATCGAATGTCTTTCCACCATAACCCTTACGCGATGCTACCTCGCCAAAAGCTGATACAAGTGTAACCAGATTACCCTCCCAGTCAATTGCAACCTGACGTTGATAGGGTTTGGCGTCAAGATAGGCAGCGATAGCAGTTTTTACTTTCTCGATATCTAACTGGGCATCTTCTGGTTCTAGCGGAAATTCGAATTTGTAGTTAATTGTAGAAGATCTCTTGTTCAGTTCAAGCAGGTTCTTAGCCCACTTTTTCTTGTTGTTGTCTTTTGTCTGGTTGAACTTTTCAATGGCTTCATTGAAAGAGTCGACATTGATTTTTACTTGTGCGCGGATACCGACTGCGCACAATACTGCGATACAGATAAATAAAATTCGTTTCATAGTTATAAGTTTTTAGACGTTATTGGTTCCGCGATGGCGGTCGAATTTGCGAAGGATGAAGTTGAAGGCCTCTAAGCCTACGAGAACTAGAATGGTAGATGCGATGGAGAGGATATACATTCCACCTCCACAGGCCAATCCGATAGCGGCAGTAACCCACAGACCGGCAGCAGTGGTAAGGCCACGCACCACATTCTCGCTTTTATGGAAGATGATGGTGCCAGCACCAATGAAACCGATTCCGGAAACAACCTGGGCTGCTACACGCGACACATCCCAACGATGTTCTGGTGTGTGCATAGCTCCTTCGAAGCCGTAGGCTGATACCACCATAAACAGGGCAGAGCCTAAAGCAACAAGGAAGTGAGTGCGTAATCCTGCCTCTTTGGCGCGATATTCACGTTCCAGACCAATGGCACCACCAAGGAGTGCTGCCACAAAGATACGCAATACAAATTCCAGATTCATGTCCATAATTACAGCTTTTTGCGATAGCAACGATGACGGCGATGAATAGTGGCATCAAGATACTGCCACTGCGAGAGTACACCTTCGTTCGACTCCATCTGAGGTCCTGTTTCGGCCCATTCAAAGCCATAACGCTGGAACTGGCGAATCAGATCGTCGAAAATCAGAGCGTTGGCGCCCTTACCGCGGTATTCGGGCAATACGCCTATCAGCAACAGATCGACGGTGTCGGTGTTGTGCCATTTAAGCGTTTTGAGTAATTCCCACCAGCCAAAGGGTAGGAATCTACCGTCGCGAGTGCGTTGTAAGGTGCGTGAGAACGAAGGGAATGTAATACCAAAGCCTACCATCTTGTCGCCATCCATAATGGCAGTAACAAGATTCAGGTCGGCTATCTTAATATAATCGTTTACAAGCTTATCTATCTGTCGCTGAGAGAGTTCGGAGAATCCGTACAGATCCTTATAGGTGGCATTGAGCAGGTGGAATACTTCGCGGCCCCAGCCGTCGCTTACAAGTTCCTTGCGGGTGAACTTATGCACTCTCAGACCATAACGCTGGCGAACCATCTCTGTGATCTTGGCAAATTTAGCTGGCACCACTTCGGGCACTTTAACTTTGCACTCCACGTAGTCGTTATCCTTATAGAATCCACCCATCTGCTCCATGTGCTGTGGGTAGTAAGGATAGTTGTAATTGATGTACATGGTGGCTAACTGGTCGAACCCATCAATAAGCATGCCTTCGCGATCGGTATCGATAAAGCCTAACGGACCTGCAATCTCATTCATGCTTTTGGCCATGCCCCAATCTTCAACAGCTTTTAGCAAAGCTTTACTAACCTCGGGGTCATCGATAAAGTCGAACCATCCGAATCTTACCTGCTTGCATCCCCAGCGCTCGTTAGCGCGGTGGTTTATGATAGCTGCCACACGTCCTGCTATCTTTCCGTCCTTGAAGGCAAGGAAATATTCTGCTTCACAGCATTCGAATGATGGATTCTTGTCGCGACGCAGTGTTGCCATCTCGTCGGAATAGAGATAGGGAACAGCGCTGTCACAACCTCTGTAAAGGTCGTAATAGAACTGTACGAACTGTTTCAGTTCACGTTTGGTCTCTACTCTTTTTATCTTTATCATGGCTGCAAAAGTACGACAAATATTTGAAACTCGCAAACATTTATTAAGTTTTTTTAAAGAGCTTCGATGTATTCGTGTAGCTTCTTGTAGAATGGGTGCCGGGTGAGTGTAGAGGCATCGCCGAGTATGATAAGTTTCATTCTGGCACGGGTTATTGCCACATTCATACGGCGCAAATCGCGAAGGAATCCTATCTGTCCGTCATCATTCGAGCGAACTAAGGAAATCATGATGACATCGCGCTCCTGACCTTGGAATCCATCAACGGTGTTAACGCTTATCAGCCCTCGGAAGGGTTTGAAGAATTCGCGTTTTTTTAGCTGTTGGCGCAGATATTGTACCTGTGCCCTGTAAGGCGATATGACACCAACGTCTATGCGCTCTTCAAGAATACGTTCCTTGCCAATCTTCTCGAAGTACTGCTGTAATGCCAGCATGGTTAGCTCGGCCTCGGCCTTGTTGATACGGCCAAAGCTCTCGCCAACAAACTCTTCCTTGAATGAGATTCCGCTATCTTCTGGGAAGTCGAATTGTGAAGTGTCAATCCAGCTCATTGGTACGTCGAGGTCTAGAATACTACGGTATTTTACCTCTGGCGAACTCTCTACCTGATTGTTGTAGAACCAGTCGCTCGAGAATCGCATAATCTCTTCGTTCATGCGGTATTGCATCTTCAGCAGCGTTACCACTTCGGGCTTATTCTCCACGATGCGCTCCATCAGCGTCTTGCCTAATCCTGCCTTCAGGGCTTCATAGCTTTTTACGGTAGGTGGCAGCTGACAATGGTCGCCAGCCAGAATCACTCTCGACACCTTGCGTATGGGTATCCAGCAGGCTGCCTCTAAGGCTTGTGCGGCTTCGTCGATAAACAGGGTGCTGAATTTCTGTCCTTCAAGCAGTTTGTTTGATGAGCCCACAAGTGTACAGGCGATGACTCGGGCTTCGCCAAATAGCTCGTTCTTGATGCGCAACTCTAATTCGGTGGCACGTTCCTTCAGTCGTTCTACCTTTTGGTGAAACTTATGATCGCCTTTCTTGCGATTAGCTCTTACCTCACGAATCGCTTTTCGTAGAGCCCAAAGCATCTCGTAGTCAGGATGAGCCTCGAAACGGCGCTCGTAAGTAAACGACAGCATCTTGTCGTTTACGCGTGTGGGATTTCCTATTCTTAATACGTTTACCCCGCGGTCTACTAGCTTTTCTGATATCCAGTCGACAGCCATATTGCTTTGTGCGCAAACCAAAACCTGACTTTCGCGTCGCAAAGTCTCGTATATGGCTTCAACCAAAGTGGTTGTCTTGCCCGTTCCTGGAGGTCCGTGAACAATGGCTACATCTTTGGCTCTCAACACCTTGTTTACAGCGTTTTCCTGGGTTGCATTGAGGTATGGGAAGTGTATCGGACTGAAACTGAATGTCTCAGCCTTCACTCTGCTATAGAACAAGTCGCGCAGATAGCCCAAACGTCCTTTAGCATATATTACCTTGTCGAGGGCGTTGAACATCATCTTGTAACTGGTCTCGTCGAAGAATAACTGAACACCTACATTTGCGGCAGTCTGTACATCAATAAGACCATTTTCTGGCACGCTTATTACCATTCTGTTGCCATCAACATAGCTAACGGTGGCTGTCATCTTGAAGTAGCTGATCTTGTCGCCATCAACGGTGAAGAAAACGACAGGCTTACCATATTCAAAATTGTGTTCTATATCTTCGTCGGTTTCGCGGAACACCTCTATCACTCGTTGATTCAGCGAGTTGTAATAACATTTTCCTATTGTCAGCGGGAACCATACATCACCTCGTTTCACCTTTCGTTGCAGGCCCATACTTTCTGTCTGCTGGCGAAAGGCTTCTTTTTCAGCTTCGTACTCTATCTGGAGTAACTGCCGCTGTTTTTGGAGTGCCAATATAGGCGAATCATGCAGTTTTTCCATAAATCGGTTGCAAAGTTACACATTTTTTGTTAATTCTTCGCTCGGCTCTGCCGCTTTTTCTCAAAAAAGAATTCTTAATTCTTATTTTCTTTGTAACTTTGCAGCCGAAATGAAACAGATTTTGCTAATTAACGACATTGCGGGCTATGGTAAGGTGGGTATGGGAGCCATGTTGCCTATCCTGTCATACTTAGGCATTCCTACGTATAGTCTGCCTACGGCACTTGTGTCTAATACCCTCGACTATGGTAAGTTCAATATCCAGGACACCACAGATTATATCCGTGGAACCCTGCCTGTATGGAAAGAGTTGGGTTTTGGTTTCGATGCGATATGTACCGGATTGATGTTTAGTGATGAGCAGGCAAAGTTAGTTGCAGGGTATTGTAAGGAACAGGGCGAACAGGGTACTACGGTGTTCGTTGATCCTATTCTTGGAGATGGTGGCAGGCTATATAACGGAATGACTGAACGTCAGGTTGAGCTGATGCGCGAGATGGTGTCGGTGGCTCATCTTACGTTTCCTAATTATACAGAGGCATGCTATCTCACCAATACGCCCATAAAGATGGAGGGCATAAGCTGGGAAGAGGCTGGCGACTTGCTGGATAATCTGCGTAAGATAGGAACAAAATCGGCCCTTATAACCAGTTGTAAGGTTGACGGACGTAATGCTGTTGTGGGTTATAACCATTTTGACGATAGCTATTTCCACTTGGAGTATCATGAGATTCCTGGACTGTTTCATGGAACAGGTGATATCTTTTCTGCCGTGTTGATTGGTCATCTGTTGAATGGCGAGAGTCTTAAGATCAGTACTCGCACAGCGATGGATACCGTGTTCCGTATGATTGAGCGCTATAAGGATACAGAAGATAAGAATCGTGGTATCCCCATTGAGAAATGCCTCGATTTGCTATGATTGTTCATCCGCTGCATACCGACATAGAGAAACCAGAGCGGTTTACTTGGCCATTCTGTTACGACCCACATCCACTTTGCCTGTTAGCGTGCGAAGAGTTGAAACAGGAGATATCAAGGATAAACCCTACCGAAGGAAAGATGTTTGGTGTGCTGGTGGTGGAATCCGAAGATAAGTTAGGATTCCTTGCAGCATATTCTGGATTGCTTGAAGGACGTAACGATTGGGATTATTTTGTACCTCCTGTATTCGATGCCCAACAGCCAGACGGCTATTTTATGCAGAAAGAACGCGAAATATCTGCACTCAACCAACACCCATCACCCGACAACCAGCACCTGAATCGCCAAATGTCGCAGGATTTGCAGTTGTGGCTATTCCGACAGTATCGGATGCTGAATGCCAAGGGTGAAGAGAGAGATTTGGTAGAAATATGGCACGATTATCACCAGAATCCCAAGATACAGAAGAAATTCCCGTTACCTCCAGGTGGTACAGGCGATTGCTGTGCTCCTAAATTGCTACAATATGCTTATAAGAACCACTTGAAGCCTATATGTATGGCTGAGTTCTGGTGGGGACCATCGCCACAAAGTGAGATTCGTCATCATGGCGAGTTCTATCCTGCATGTAGAGGAAAATGTAAACCTGTGCTCACTTGGATGTTGCAAGGACTTGATGTAGATGACGATCCGGAAAACTCAGGTTTTCTGCATCAAGGTGTAGTGGTAATTTATGAGGACGATGCTATTGCAGCAGTATACAAACCATCAGGAATGTTGAGCGTTCCTGGTAAGGCCGATGATTATTCCGTTGCTACTTGGGCTAAGGAACGATGGGCAGACTCTATGCTTCCTCATCGACTGGATCTGCTAACATCAGGCATAATGCTTGTGGCAAAGAATGCTGAGGCTTATCACCATCTGCAAGAGCAGTTTACTGATCGTACTATCAAGAAGAAGTATCTGGCAGTAGTAGAGGGTAAGGTTGTGCAAGATCATGGTGTGATTGACTTGCCACTAAGTAGTGATCCGCTTAATCGTCCTCGACAGATTGTTGATATTGAAAACGGAAAGCGAGCCATAACTGAATATAGAGTACAGCAAACAGCAGAGTGGGATGGGAAGACAGTTACCTTGTTGGCATTATATCCCCACACGGGCCGTACTCACCAACTCAGAATGCATTGTGCGCATCAACAAGGATTGGGATGCCCGATTGTTGGCGATGAACTATATGGACATAAGGCTGATAGGTTGTATCTTCAGGCAGAATCTATAGCTTTTGTCCATCCATCAACAGGTAAACGAATGCATCTTTTTTGCCCATCAGACAAAAAAATATGGCGTTTTTGAACTGAGTTTGCAGATATTTGACTATATTTGCAAACAGAAATATATAAATTATGTGTCACATGAAAGCTATCAAAGGTCTATTTTTGTTGATTCTAAGCCTTGTTGTGCTTAGTGTAAATGCCCAGACGGACAACCGTAAGGCTAATATCAGTGGTATACTGTACCAACTAACGTTTAATATCCCTGAGAACCCTGCCGAGAAGGTTAGTGGAAAAGCAACTATCACATTCGACATTAAGTCGAAACAGGATGTTGTGCTCGATTTTCAAGGAACCCCTGGTAA
This sequence comes from uncultured Prevotella sp., assembly GCA_902800365.1. Classification (GTDB taxonomy): domain Bacteria; phylum Bacteroidota; class Bacteroidia; order Bacteroidales; family Bacteroidaceae; genus Prevotella. The sequence continues at coordinate 23,269 of CADCEF010000035.1, forward strand.
TGTATTGGTTTATAAAGCCAACAAGGGTAAAGGAAAGAAAGCCAGCGTAAAGGTTCAGAACGATAAGATTATTATCCCCGCTAAGATGTTCAAACCTGGAACCAACAAGGTTGCTATCGACTTTACCAGTCAGGAGAAGGCTTTGACTCGTAGCGGCAATGTGGTATACACTCAGGTTCAGGCCGATGAGGGGCGTGCACTCTTCCCTTGTTTCGATGATAATGACATGCGAGCTCAGTATCAAACCACCATTAATGCTCCTGCTGGATGGAAATCGGTAACAGTAGATTTTGCAGAAAAAATTGCTCCTGTTGACTATACTTTCATTACCGGAAAGCTTTTCGAAAAGACATCGAATACCGATGGTCGTAATCTTCGTATCCTTTATTCTGAGACCGATCCTGACAAGGTCGCTCAGATTGATCAGGTATTCCAGGAGGTTGCTAAGTCAATGAAGTGGATGGAGGGTTACACAGGAATAGGAAACCCATACGAGAAAGAGTGTGTTATCTTTATTCTTCCAAGTCTCGACCTTGGCGGACTTGAGCGACGCGGATATATCGCCCTGAGCGAAAAGACTATTTTCCTTGGTAAGAAGCCATCGAAAGAAGAACTGTTGAAGCGTACAGAGCTTATTGCTCACGAGACATCTCATATCTGGTTTGGTAATATAACAGCCATCGATGAGCCTTGGGCTAAGGAGGTCTTGGCCAATTTTATGGCATCAAAGATTACTCGTAGTCAGTATAAAAAGGATGAAGTTGAGGTTAGCTTCATGAATACTTATATGCGAAATGCTATCGCTATGGATCGTACCGAAGCTACTCACCCTATAGCTCAGGAGGTTGACAATCCTCATGATCCTATTTTGTGGTACGACAACATCAACTATTGCAAGGGTCCTGTTATGATGCGTATGATGGAAGACGAGATGGGGGCTGAGGCCATGCAAAAGGGACTGCAGCAGTGTCTGCGCGATCATTATCTGAGCCACATCAGCTGGGATCAGATTGTTGAAACTCTCGACAAGCAGGCTCCTGCAGCAGGAGTACGTCAGTTCAGCGATGTTTGGGTAAAACAAAAGGGTATGCCTATAATCACTTGTACATATAAGGATGGACAGGTAGTAGTTTCGCAGACCGACCCATACGGACGTGGTCTTTGCTGGCGCCAGAAGTTTGAGCTTAAGGTTATCAGTAATCTTGGTGTAGCCCAGACTATCAAGGTTGATATGCAGCAGCCTACAATGACATTTAAGCAGAAAGGTGGTGCCCCAGGCTTTATCATTCCTAATCAGGATGGTCGTGGCTATGGACGCTTTACACTTGATGATAACTATGTAAAGATTCTGCCAACCAAGCTGATTACCACTCGTAATGATATTAATCGTTATACATTGCTTAATCTTATTCATGATAACTATCTACAGGGAAAGATTGATCCTAGACACTTTGGTGAACTGTTCCGCTTCCTGGGACGTGAGAAGAATCCTTTGATTATGGAGACAGCTATCAACCAGATGCACAAGATTGCTTCAGATCTTACCATGCAGCAGCGTTATACTCTTGAGTTGGTTATTATGGACCTTCTGGGTGAGAACAAAACAAAGGAGTGCCGCCAGCTTGTTTTGCGTAAGCTTGGTACAAGTGCTATCTCGCCTGAGGTGCTGGATAAGTTGCAGACCATATTGGATCGTCACAATGAAGAGGTGTTGGATGAGCATGACTATATGGAAATAGCCTACCGTCTGGCCATCACCCGTCCTGACCGTCGTGACCAGATTCTTGAAAAAGAGCGCGATCGCCTGATCACCGCAGGTAATGATGAGTTGCGTCAGGAGTTCGACTTCGTAAGTAAGGCCACTCATCCAAATGCTAATGCTCGCGAAGAGGTGTTTAAGAGTCTGCTTAAGGCCGAGAATCGTGTAAATGAGCAGTGGGCTCTGAATGCGTTGCGCCTGTTGAACTCGGATGTCTTTGAACCACAGAGCAATGTCTATATTGTCGAGGGACTTAAGGCTCTGCCTGAAATACAGAAGACTAATAGTCTTGCCTTCCCTGGTCGTTGGACTAGAACTCTTATTGCCCCACACAGAAGTGCCGAGGCTAAGACAGAGGTTCAGAAGTTCCTTAATGAGTCGGCCGACTTCCCTGCAACTCTTAAGAACTTCGTCTACGAATCGGCTTGGGTTCTGATGAATCAGATCCCATACGTCGACAAGACTCCTAAACCCGCAACTAATACAAAGAAGAAGACAACTTCCAAGAAAAAAAAGAAGTAGTTGGTTCTCTTTGATAAATTATCCTGAGTATTTCTAGAAGAAGTTACGTTTCTAAGGCCATGAAACGTAACTTCTTTTTTATTAAAGTTATCAAGTTCAAAATGTTTTGGTATTTAAATTTGTTAGTTAAGATAAAAAATAGTACCTTTGCACGCAAAATTGGAAATAAATAATATAATAAGGTATGATTTGCTTCTTTCAGACCCCACAGAAATCGGTGATTGCCACTGAGGTTGATCACTCACTTAGTGAACAGGAAATCAATGAGTTAAACTGGCTTTACGGCGGTGCAACCATGTTGGATGCACAAACGTTAGATGGATTCTATGTAGGTCCACGCCGTGAAATGGTGACCCCTTGGTCAACAAATGCCGTTGAGATAACTCAGAATATGGGACTCAGCGGCATTTTGCGTATAGAAGAGTACTTCCCCGCTGCTAGCAAGGATGCTGAGCACGACGAGATGCTGCAGCGTATGTATGATGGATTGAATCAGGATATCTTTACCATCAACATCAAACCCGAGCCCATCAAGTATGTGGACAACCTGGAGGAATACAACGAGCAGGAGGGCCTGGCCCTCAGTCCTGAGGAAATAGAATATCTGCACGGATTGGAGAAGCAGAATGGTCGCCCTCTTACCGATTCTGAGATTTTCGGTTTTGCACAGATCAATTCTGAGCACTGCCGCCATAAGATCTTTGGTGGTACATTCATCATTGATGGCAAAGAGATGGAGAGTTCTCTCTTCGCAATGATTAAGAAGACAACACAGGAGAATCCAAACAAGATTCTCTCTGCATACAAGGATAATGTAGCTTTTGCACAGGGTCCTGTTGTTGAGCAGTTTGCTCCAAAGGATCAGAGTACAAGCGACTATTTCCAGATAAAGGATATCGAGAGTGTTATCTCGCTGAAGGCTGAGACCCATAACTTCCCCACTACCGTAGAGCCATTCAACGGTGCCGCTACAGGAACTGGTGGTGAGATCCGCGACCGTATGGGTGGTGGCGTAGGTTCATGGCCTATCGCTGGTACAGCTGTTTATATGACTGCATACCCACGTCTTACTGACGATGACAAACTGACTCGCGATTGGGAGAGCATTCTTCCCGTTCGTCAGTGGCTGTATCAGACACCAGAGCAGATCCTGATTAAGGCTTCTAATGGTGCTTCTGACTTCGGTAACAAGTTCGGTCAGCCACTTATCTGTGGTTCTGTACTCACATTCGAACATCAGGAGCCTAACGATACTAAGTATGCTTATGATAAGGTTATCATGTTGGCAGGTGGTGTTGGTTATGGCACCAAGCGCGACTGTTTGAAGAAGGAACCTCAGCCAGGCAATAAGGTTGTTGTGGTTGGTGGTGATAACTACCGTATCGGACTTGGTGGTGGCTCTGTATCATCAGTTGATACAGGTCGCTATAGCAACGGTATCGAGTTGAACGCTGTTCAGCGTGCTAACCCTGAGATGCAGAAGCGTGCCTACAACCTGGTTCGTGCTCTTTGCGAGGAGGATGTGAACCCCGTTGTTTCTATCCACGACCATGGTTCAGCAGGTCACCTCAACTGCCTCTCTGAGCTCGTTGAGGAGTGCGGTGGTGAGATTGATATGACCAAGCTTCCTATCGGAGACAAGACCCTTAGCTCTAAGGAGATCATCGCTAACGAGAGTCAGGAGCGTATGGGACTGCTCATTGACGAGAAGCATATCGAGCATGTTCGTAAGATTGCAGAGCGTGAGCGTGCCCCACTGTATGTTGTAGGTGAGACAACAGGCGATGCCCACTTCTCATTCAAACAGGGCGATGGCGTTAAACCATTCGATCTGGATGTTGCCCAGATGTTTGGTCACTCACCAAAGACTATTATGAAGGATAATACTGTAGAGCGCCACTATCAAGACGTAACCTACAGTCAGGATAAGATTAATGAATACCTCGACCGCGTGCTCCAGCTTGAGGCTGTAGCTTGTAAGGACTGGTTGACTAACAAGGTAGATCGTTCTGTAACAGGTAAGATTGCCCGTCAGCAGTGTCAGGGTGAAATCCAGTTGCCTTTGAGCGACTGTGGTGTTGTAGCACTCGACTATCGTGGCGTG
>CADCEF010000036.1 GCA_902800365.1 uncultured Prevotella sp.
CAGCAGGAACTGACCGTTCTTCTGCAGACCGCGAGTTACGTCGTACATGTGGAGGTAAGCCTGAACGTGGCAAGCTACGAAGTTAGGTGTAGTTACCAGGTAGGTAGAGCGGATAGGTGTATCACCGAAACGCAGGTGAGAGCAGGTGAAACCTCCTGACTTCTTAGAGTCGTAAGAGAAGTAAGCCTGGCAGTACTTGTCGGTGTTGTCACCAATAATTTTAACGCTATTCTTGTTAGCACCTACGGTACCATCGGCACCCAGACCGTAGAACTTAGCCTGGAACATGCCCTTACCACCAAGTGCAATCTCCTCAACCTCAGGCAGAGAGGTGAAGGTAACATCGTCTACGATACCAACTGTGAAGTGGTTCTTTGGCTCGGGCATAGCGAGGTTGTTGAACACGCTGATGATCTGAGCAGGTGTGGTGTCGCGGCTACCAAGACCGTAGCGGCCACCAACGATGAGAGGCTTGTTCTCTACGTCGTAGTAAGCATCCTTAACGTCGAGGTACAGAGGCTCGCCATTTGCTCCTGGCTCCTTTGTACGGTCGAGCACAGCAATACGCTTAACAGTCTTAGGAACTGAAGCGAGCAGGTGCTTAACTGAGAATGGACGATAGAGGTGAACTGAGATCATACCAACCTTCTGACCGTTAGCGTTCAGGTAGTCGATAGCCTCGCGAGCTGCATCGGTAGCAGAACCCATGAGGATAATCATGCGATCAGCATCCTGAGCTCCGTAGTATGAGAACAGGTGGTACTCGCGGCCTGTGATCTTAGAGATCTCGCCGAGGTACTTCTCTACAACCTCAGGTACTGCATCGTAGTACTGGTTGCTTGCCTCACGGTGTGTGAAGAATGTCTCTGGGTTCTCAGCAGTACCACGTGTGATAGGACGCTCAGGGCTCATAGCACGATCGCGGAAACGCTTTACAAACTCCTCCTTAACCAATGGACGGATATCCTCCTGATCCATCAGCTCAATCTTGTGGTACTCGTGAGAGGTGCGGAAACCATCGAAGAAGTTAACGAATGGTACGCAGGTCTCGAGAGTTGCCAAGTGAGGAACGGCTGTGAGGTCCATCACCTCCTGTACAGAACCAGAGCAGAACATGGCGAAACCGGTCTGACGGCAAGCCATGACATCCTGGTGGTCACCAAAGATACACAGAGAGTGAGAAGCCAGTGTACGGGCAGAAACGTCGAATACACATGGAATCAGCTCACCAGCAATCTTATACATGTTAGGAATCATCAGGAGCAGACCCTGAGAAGCGGTGAATGTAGTGGTGAGAGCACCAGCCTGCAGTGAACCGTGAACGGCACCGGCAGCACCAGCCTCTGACTGCATTTCCTGAACTGAGACGTTCTGGCCCCAGAGGTTCTTACGACCACGGGCAGCCCATTCGTCAACATGCTCCGCCATAGGAGATGACGGGGTGATGGGGTAGATAGCAGCTACCTCCGAGAACATATAGCTCACGTGAGCTGCAGCCTCGTTACCATCACAAGTGATAAACTTCTTTTCTTTAGCCATTGTTTTTAAATTTAAACGAATTACTAACTATTTGTTTGTTTTGTCTCTTATCTTTTAATATAGGAATCCCAGCAGCCATAATGGTATCTGGTTGTCCTTACCAATCTCTGTGTTATATCGTGCATAGATTACATCGGGCGAGATTCGCATCTTGGCTGGTGATTTTGCATCAACAACACGGAACTTCAGCTTCTCGTCTACAACAAAGCTGCAGTCGCGTGTGCTGGCGGTATTCACCTTGTGGTCTTTCCACATTGAGTTTACAAAGAATGTCTCCATTGCATCCTGCTTATCTACCTGAATAGGATAGATGGCGTACATGAGGTTGGAGTTGTGGAGCATAATCTTTGCAGGCTTCTTTGGGAAGTCCTGACCTACAGGATAAATAAGGTTGAGCAGGCGGGCATCGGTAAGATACTTGATGTAATTCATAACTGTAGCGCGGCTTGTCTCAATATCCTGAGCCAACTTACTTACGTTTGGAGTCTTGCCTGGACCTTCTTCGGCTATCTGATAGAACAGTTTCTTAATCTTAGTGAGGTACTTTAGTTCTATCTGCTTAATCAGCAGAATGTCGACCTCGGTCATCATGTTCATAGTCTTCAGCAGGTTCTCGCTGTAGTTGCGATCCTCCTGGAAGAATGGGTAGAAACCATGATGTATGTAATCCTGGAAGTATCGGTTTGGCGATACCTTAGGCAGAATCTGCTTGATGATGCGTTCGTGGTTCTGAAGAATCTCTTCGAGCGAGTAGGGGCGGAAGTTGTTGCCCGTCATCAGATTGATGAACTCGCGAAATGACAGACCACGCAGATTGTAACTCTTTACAATACCGTTAAGCTCAGGGTTCTCGTCCTTGAGGCGCATAACACTCGAGCCGGTGAAAACGATTTTGAGGTTGGGGTAGAGGTCGTAGCACTTACGAAGCTCGCTGCTCCAGTTGGGCTGCTTAAACACCTGGTCGATAAGGAGAACACGACCTCCATGTTTGTAGAAGTTGCCTGCGAAATCGGCAATTCCTTCACCCTGAAAATAGAAGTTGTTCATGTTGATATACAGACATTGCTTGTCCATGATATCAAAATTCTCCTTAGCGTACTGAAGTAGAAAAGTAGTCTTGCCGATACCTCGCGTACCTTTGATACCAATCATGCGGTCGTTCCAGTTAATCTCATCCATTAGAATGCGACGAACCGGTGCATTTACATGCTCTACGAGATATCTGTGCGTCCTGAAAAAAGCTTCCATTCCTGCTTATTTTGTTTCTATTTACTTTTAAAAGTGGTTGCAAAGATACAAATTTTATATTAAATTGCAAAGTCTAACTTGCAAAATCTCAAAAAAAAATAGTATTTTTGCATCAAAATTGATGAAAATGGCAAAATTATACGTGTTTAATCCAGAACATGACCTTGCACTTGCTGCAAACCTCTCGAATTTCACTTCGCCGTTGGCTGGTAGAAAACTGAGGCACGACATCGGTTATATACCTGCACTTTGGGCAGGCGATGATGACTATATTTTGGTGGATGATGTTCACCAGGCAGAAGAGGCTTATAGTAAATTGCGAGCAGAATTGGGTTTAGGGCCGAAACAGTTTGTGGATAAGAAACAGTTGAGTCGTCTATATATTAATAAGGTGGAACCATGGGGCTGGGATCTTGCACTTCGCTCATTCTTAATAAGATATGGTATTGATAATGTTCCGTCGGAAGATGATATATCTGTTATCCGTAACTTGTCGCATCGCCGCCAGGCTGCCGTACTACTTGAGAAACTGCAGATGGAAGGTGTAGTAGGCTATTCGCAAGAGGCCTTTGGTTTAGACGAAATAAAGATGTTGCTGAATACATATCATCACATAGTGGTTAAGGCTCCGTGGAGCAGTAGTGGGCGAGGTGTGAGGTTTATCGAAAATACTATCGATAGCTATCAGGAACGATGGATCAATAACGTGATTGATAAGCAGGGTAGCGTGACGGTTGAGCCTTATTATAATAAGGTGATGGACTTTGGTATGGAGTTTGAAAGTGATGGCAAGGGGCATGTGAGTTATTTGGGACTATCGCTATTCCATACCGTAAACGGTGCGTATACAGGTAATATTATAGCAACTGAAGAAGAAAAAGAATTGGAGCTAAGTCGCTATGTATCAGGTGAATTAGTAAACGCGTTAAAGAATAAGATCTGCTCTTGCCTGGGCGATACTTTCTGCGGAAAATATCAAGGCCCGTTTGGCGTTGATATGATGATAGTGGCTAAGGATGATAATAGTGGTTTCCTGCTTCATCCATGTGTGGAGATTAATCTGCGCCGTACTATGGGGCACGTGGCTCTGGCAGTACCTACCTATACTGATGGCTGCAAACACGTTATGGAGATAACAAAAAGAGAGGACGACTTTAAGGTCATCCTCTCCCAAATATAATAAGGTGAAACTTACTCGATAACGATCAGAGCGTCGTCCTCCATTACACTCTCACCAACCTTTACGCAGATAGCTGTTACCTTACCATCCTTCTCGGCTGTCAGGTTGTTTGCCATCTTCATAGCCTCCAGTACTACAACTGTATCGCCAGCCTTAACCTCGTCGCCCTCGGCAACCTTGATGTCAGTAATAACACCAGGCAGAGGAGCCTTAACGGCGTTAGCCTTGTTTACAGCGGCCTTGTTGGCTGTAGGCTCAGCGCTGCTTGATGCGGCAGCTGCTGGCTTAACTACAGGCTTTTTCTTCTCAGGTTCAGCCTGCTTCTCCATTTCTACGGTATACTGTTCGCCATTTACGGTCAGAGTAGCAATATTGTCGGTAATATCGCCTACCACAACCTCGTACTTATTACCATTAATGGTATACTTGTATTCTTTCATTTTTAGGGATGTTGAGTGAATGATTGTGCATAGCCATTCCACTGTGTGGGATGCGCGTTAATTGTAATAATGCCCGTTTCAACGTCGTGAACGTTGTTTCCCAGATGCTCGTGCAGGGCCAGGGCTATAGCAGCATATACTTCTTTATTCATATTTATTTTTCAATTGTCAATTACATAGGTATGTTACCATGCTTCTTGGCAGGCAGCGAGTCGCGCTTGGTAGCGAGCTGGGCCAGACCGCGGCAGATGCGGAAACGAGTGTTGCGTGGCTCGATAACGTCATCGATGTAGCCATACTTGGCTGCCTGATATGGGTTAGCGAATAGCTCGTTGTACTCGTCCTCCTTCTCGGCAATGAATGCCTTAACGTCTTCACCAGCCTCCTTCTTAGCCTTAGCCTCCTTAGCATACAGTACGGCAGCAGCACCTGATGCACCCATAACGGCAATCTCGGCTGATGGCCATGCGTAGTTAAGGTCGGTATGCAGCTGCTTAGAGCCCATAACGATGTGTGAACCACCATACGACTTACGCAGGGTAACAGTAATCTTGGGCACGGTAGCCTCTCCGTAAGCATAGAGAAGCTGAGCTCCGTGCAGGATAACGGCGTTGTACTCCTGACCTGTACCTGGCAGGAATCCTGGTACGTCAACAAGTGATACGATAGGAATATTGAAGGCGTCGCAGAAACGAACGAAACGTGCACCCTTACGGCTTGCGTTTACATCGAGAACACCAGCGTAACAAGCAGGCTGGTTAGCTACGATACCTACACTCTGACCATTGAAGCGAGCGAAACCTACGATGATGTTCTTAGCGAACTTAGGCTGAACCTCGAAGAACTCGCCGTTATCGGTGATAGCAGCGATAACCTTGTACATATCGTAAGCCTCGTTGGGGTTCTCTGGGATAATCTCGTTCAAACTGTCCTCCATACGGTTGATAGGATCGGTGCAAGGCTTCATAGGAGCTGTCTCCATGTTGTTTGATGGGATGTAGCTCAGCAGAGTCTTAAGCATCTGGATTCCTTCTTCCTCAGTAGCAGCTGTGAAGTGAGTAACACCTGACTTTGTGGCGTGAACTGATGCACCACCCAGGTGCTCCTGATCGATGTCCTCGCCAGTAACAGTCTTTACAACCTTTGGACCTGTGAGGAACATGTATGATGTATTCTCCATCATAAGGGTGAAGTCGGTGAGGGCAGGAGAATAAACGGCACCACCTGCGCAAGGACCGAAGATACCTGAAATCTGTGGGATAACACCTGATGCAAGGATGTTACGCTCGAAAATCTCAGCATAACCTGCCAGAGCGTTGATACCTTCCTGAATACGTGCACCACCTGAATCGTTGATGCCAATCAGAGGAGCACCCATCTTCATGGCCATATCCATTACCTTACAAATCTTCTGACTCATTGTCTCCGACAGAGAACCTGCGTGTACTGTGAAGTCCTGTGCGAAGATAAATACCAGACGACCATCGATAGTACCTGAACCGGCTACAACACCGTCGCCAAGGAACTGCTTCTTCTCCATACCGAAGTTATGGCAGCGATGCTCCTTAAACATATCGTACTCTTCGAATGAACCCTCGTCGAGCAGCATTTCTACGCGCTCACGAGCGGTATACTTGCCACGATCGTGCTGTTTCTGAATAGCTTTCTCACCACCACCGAGACGTGCCTGTTCGCGCTTCTCGATGAGTTGCTTGATTTTTTCTAATTGTTTGCTCATTGTTTTTATGTTACTATATGAAATATTTCTGTTAATGATTACTCAGGGTGCTCACAGAGCTCTGTCAGAATGCCGCATGTTGACTTTGGGTGCAGGAATGCAATATTCAGACCCTCGGCGCCCTTACGTGGCTTCTCGTCAATAAGGCGTACGCCCTTCTCCGATACCTCAGCAAGGCCTTTAGCTACGCCGTCTTCTACGCAGAATGCTACGTGGTGCACGCCCTTATTGCCCTTATCGAGCCACTTCTGGATAGTGCTTTCTGGTGATGTTGGCTCCAGCAGTTCCAACTTAACCTCGCCGCAACGCAGGAAGGCAGTCTTCACTTTCTGGTCCTCAACTACTTCTGTTGCATAACACTCCAAACCGAGCACGTCCTTGAAGAACGGCAGGCTTTCTTCGATACTCTGGACGGCGATGCCCAGATGCTCAATGTGCGAAATCTTCATAACCTTAAAATTTAGAATTACTGTTTACGATGTGCAAAGGTACAAAACTTAAATGAGAAACCACTCATATTTTGCTTTTTTTATTAAAAAAAAGAGATTGTAGCGTGGAAATGTGCTACAATCTCAATTTTTATTCGTGTTATAATCCTTATTGTTTGTTGCTACAAGGGTTGGGGTATATCTTGCTGTTGTCGAAGAAGTTTACCCATTCTCCATAGTTGTTAGCGTTGTTTGCCCAATTTCTGAATGTGGTATATGCATTAATAATGCTAACTTGCTCTATAGGATAGTCAAAGTCTCCAGGAACAATCAAAGCAAATGGAGGTTCTCCTGTTTTCGGTACGCTAATCTCGTTGCCACCTTGAGATATGTTGCGAATATAGATCTTGGTTAGGAATTGCGGAATGGTGGTCCAATCGCTAACCTCATATATTGCTGTAACAGGACTAGCTGGTTCGGCAGAAAGCTGCGTGTTTACAAATGTATCGTTAGAAACACCGAATAGTTCGTGCACTTCCTTGTTATTTAGCTCGGTTCCGTCTACAAGTTTACCATCGATACCCTCGATATATACTTGGTCTTGAGCACCTGTGGCAATCAACGACAGCTCAAGCTTAGTATCCGATACGCGCTTACAACGCAGAACAACATCATTCATGTCGTAGTCGGCCACATTTGGACGGTCCTCAAAACACATAGTGTATGGCAAGTCCTCTACCTCCTGTACATCATCGAACATTCTGCCTGCTCTGCCAGTCACCTCAATAATCAAGTCACTGAAGTTGGTATCACTACCATCCTCGAAGGCCAGATAAGTTTTGTTGTTGGCGTTGAACATTGCAATACGAGTGTCATCGTCTTTCATGTGCCATGTCGATTTGGCAACCGAGAAATGATCTGGAAAATTGTTGATGATTGTATTCAGTTTTCCATTGCCGAATGTGCAACCATTCTGTTTGCCAGTAATATAATTTACGAGATTTCCTTTATATGGATTGTTTGCCTTTTGGAGCATGAAGCCTATTCTGTAGCCTTCGGGAATACAGTCGCTTACGGCATTATGGTCTGTAAGATCGGCTTCAAGAGTAAGCTCTTTAAGTATGTCTATATTGTTAGTCTCAGTGTACTCTTCGAACGCCCAATTGATATATGCACCATCGCTTGTCTTCTTGTTGGTTGCGATGCGGCTATTGTTAGCTGTATTCGCTCCAAGATACGTTGTAGGAAAGTCATCGCTCTTGATGCGCTTGGTGCCATCGTTGTTTGAATTAATGCGGAGAGTATGTTCTTTTACAAATGGTAAACAGTCTGTAAAGAAAGTACCCCAATTATTTTTGGATTCAATATAGTCGCCAACACTTGTGAGGAATTGTTTAGATCCGATGTTGTAGAGCAGGCATCTGCCGTCGCCCAACTCGAAAATCTGCCATAGTTGGTTGGCCAAGTTGTCGTTTGTATTAGAATATGCTTTGGCAAGTTTGTCGCTATAGTAGTCATTTGTACCTAAATATGTGATGTAATTGTTGTGATTAACTGAGGTTTTTCCAATGTTGCGAATACGATATATCCCAGCTGTAGGGGTTATAGTAATAGTAGTAGGTAATAAATCACCATAATAAGGCATGAGGTATTCATGCATTTTAAAGAAATCATTATCTCCTGCGCCGGCGGCATTCTTTGTGTATGCACAATGAATCGCTTTGTATTTAGGCAGTTGCTTGATGTATTCTTCAATACTTATATTATTTGGAACAGTTTGGGGATTGTAATAATAGTAGTAGAGTTTGCAATTTGATAAATCGGACGATCCCATCTGTACGGGGATCACTGTGAAAGGCTGGCCGTCGCTAGTAAGGTGGCTGTTGAATAGCTTTACAGAAGAGCTATTGCGAATATTACTCAGATTATCTAGTCTGTTTCCTTTCTTATCTTTGTGCAAGAGGAATGTATTAAAGATTGATTTTAAGACACTTTCCTCTTCGGAGGTCATTGGGTCGATGTTTCTAACAACGGTTCCGTCAACAACGCTCCAATCTCCGCTAGCAGTACTGCTTGTAGAGAGCTGCCAAAGCTTTTCGTTCTCCCAATTGGAACCCTCCCAGAGGTTCAGATTATTTTTGGTAGAGGTGCTTACCACGTAGTTGTCGCCGGTATTTGTGGCCATGTATGAATAAATAGTTCTACTTGCGTTTAGCGATCGCATGGTGCTGTCTTTGCCAAGTGTCATATGGCTTACGTCTATACCAGCTTCGGCTCGTGTAAGAGCGCGGGTATTTGCTACTGTTGATGAGAAACTAACCTCTTTTGTGTTGATGTCGAAGGGCTTGATAAAGTGATGTCCCTTGCTGTCGACACAAGCAGCAATCAATGTCTCGATTTCTCGTGGGGCAGAGTAGTTGAGGGTTACTGTCTGGCCTGCAGTTGCATCAACCTCAGCCAGAACCTTCGCATAATCGTTTAAGAACGGAGATTCTGTGAGAATCTGAACTTTTACAATATCGTCAAGATCTGCATTTGCTGTTACGGTAACTGTTCCGGAATTTGTGGTACGCCAGTCTTGATTGGGATCGATGATGCCGAAGATGATTTCGGCGTTTTCTTTAATATCCTCAGTCGGGTCGTAGTTAAACTCCTTTGCACAACTGCTGAATGCTAATAATGCAATAATTGCCCAATTCGATATTCTTTTCATATTTGTTACAATTTTCGTTAGCAATATACTTAAAACAAACTTCCTTAATTTTTGCAAAGATAGTTGTTTTAATTTATATTGAACGCGCGAGAGGTGATTATTTGTTATAAATTAACAAAAATTAAAAATCTATGGTAATTTTCGTGTTAATTTGCCGAGTCGTCAGATAATTTGGGACGGCCCACTGGGTATTGCTTACGTCGGTAACCCAATAATAGCTGTTTACGTTTGATATTCCGAATAGGTTCAGACAGTCTAGCCCTAACCATATACCCTTAATTCCTTTAGTATTTTTCAAGGCACAATAGCTCATTCCGATGTCAGCACGTTTATATGCTGGTGCACGGAACTGTTGATGCTCCAATCCGCGATGTGGAGCTCCAAAAGGCAGTCCGTCGGCAAACGCCAGTCTAAGTGTCATTTTCCATCGCTCGGTACCTGGGAAATAGTCGGTAAAGTGCAGATTAATAGCCCAACGCTGGTCTGTAGGCATTGGTACCCATTCGTTGTTATACTTCTGGCTGGTACTCATTAGTGAAAATGTGAGCCAAGAGTCGGTTCCTGGAACAAACTCTCCGTATAACTTCAGATCTATACCTGCGGCATATCCCTTGCTGACGTTCTCGCCGTAGTAGGTTATCTTCATGTTCTGTACATTATACGGAATAAGGTTTGACATTGCCTTGTAATAAGCTTCGGCGGTGAATTTGAAAGGGCGGTTAAGCATCTTGAAGCGATAGTCGGCTGCAGCAATGAAGTGAATTGATTGCTGGCTTTTTATATGGTCGTTAAGTACCGCTGTGGTTATTCCATTAACTGTTGTTGTGTCACGCATCTCCTTGTAGAATGGAGCCTGATAATATAATCCTGCAGCTAGGCGTATGGTTACATCGTTGTTGAAGGCGGGGACGATGGCAAGTGACGCTCTGGGTGATACTGTTGTCTCTTTGTTGAACGACCAGTTTGCCAATCTCACTCCGTAGTTCAGAGTGTAGTAGTTGTTTCCTTTGTTCCAACGGTATGTGTCTTGAATGTAAGCCTCAATTCTGTTACTGCTGATATTATTCTTGGCGCTAAGTGTGTATATCATATCCAGTCGGTCGGCAGAGTGGGGAATTGAGTATCCGCTCGAGTCTCGCATCTCATATTCGCGAGCTTGCTCTTTTATCTTTTCCAGTTTGAGACTGATGCCTGCCTCTATGTTGTGTCGGCGTGTCTGATGTCGGCCGATAAGTTTGAAACTCACAACGTCGGCAGTAAGATAGTTGCGGGCATGCTCCATGTAGGTACCTATACCCAGACTCTCTTGTGTCTGTGTGTCGTCAAGCCAGTATTGCCCTGCTATATCATAAGTCTCACTTTCTTTAGTATGGAATGCTGATGTAAGGAATTTTATACTTGTGGAATCCTTTATGTAGTGTGTTATTCCTAAGGCTCCGAATAGTGTTGTGAAACGATCTTTTTCTTCGCCATCGAAATATACCTTAAACTGCTTTACGTCAGCCATTGTTCCAAAGCTGGTTTCTCTGCTTTTGGGTTTAAAGTTGTAGTGGTTGTCAGATATATTACCGATGAAATCTATATTCCATCTTTTGTTTGGTTTGTAGCTTATATATGTTTGATAATCAATAAATCTTGGGTTGTATTCTCCAGTCGTTTCTAATGAACCGAGTAGGTATTTGTTTGTCTTGTATCTTAGACCATGGCTCATTGAGAATTTGTTGTTTCCATAGCCTATGTATCCGCTAGCTCCCAATAGTGAAGCTGTGGCATTTGCTTCGAAACCTTTTATGCGTCGATAAGTGATATCTAATACGGATGACATTTTGTCGCCGTATTTCGCTTCGAATCCGCCCGTCGAGAAACCAACCTTTTCTACCATGTTTGGATTGATAACCGACAGTCCTTCTTGTTGTCCGCTGCTTATCAACAGTGGACGATAAACCTCTACTTGATTAATGTAGACAGAGTTCTCATCAAATGATCCGCCGCGTACATTATATTGCGATGAAAGCTCGTTGTGACTCGACACTCCAGCTTGTTGTTGTATCAGTTCCTCTACAGCATTGCCTGTTGTTGATGGGCTTTCTTTCAGGTCTTTTGTGTTTAGTTGTTCCAACTGTGATGTCTGTCGACGCCGCTGCGTTACCGTTATCTCGTTAAGTGTAGCTGCCGGATGCATCACAATCTGAACTGTCATTTTTCCTTTGGGTCGACGAAATACTCTTTTCCTCACTCCGTAGCCCACCATCGTGAACTTTACCTCAACAGAGTCGGCGGTGTTGAGACCTATACTAAACTCGCCTTTTAGGTTACTCATCGTTACTTTCCCCTGGGCGGCGCATGATATTGTTACAAGTTCTAGAGCATGACCTTCTTCGTCGATTACTTTTCCTTTTAGAGTAAAGTCATCGGCAGTTATATTTATGACGTTCATAATGAGCGCCATTATTATAATTAATCGCTTCAAATTGAGTCTCATTCTGACATAATAACGGAAAAATAGCATATTTATTTGCTATTATTCTCTTTTTTCTTGGAAGTTATGATAAATATTTCTATATTTGCGCAATAAAACCATAGAAACGTTACGATTATGAAGAAATCTGTACTCACAACGTTAGTTTTTCTGTTCAGCATTCTGCTGGCAGTAGCTGCTCCTGTCGACGAACAGTCGGCTCGTAAGTTAGCTGGTGATTTCTTGCGTGGCAAAATGCCTGTTACACGCAGTTCTAATACCAATATTACACGTGCCGTAACCGGGGTCGCCGATGGTCCTGATGCAGGTATCTACGTTTTTAATTCCGATAATGGTTTTGTTGTTATTAGTGCTGATGATGATCTTCCTTCTGTATTGGCGTATAGTTATGGAACACCATACGATGCAAGTAAGGCTCCTGAGGCAATGAAAGCCATGCTTTCAGCTTATCATCATGTTGCTACATCTGCTTGCGTTACTCGTACTGAGGTTCCTACTCACAATAAAATCAACCCGCTGATTAAAACTCTTTGGGATCAAGAGGCACCATATAATAATTTGTGTCCAGATCTATCTCCTACAGGCTGTGTAGCTACTGCAACTGCGCAGATTATGTATTATCATAAGTATCCTGCCGCCTATGATTGGGATGTTATGAAGACCAGTTACGGAGGTACTGAAACAGGTGATGCAGCTGATGCTGTAGCTAAACTTATGGCTGATGTCGGTGAAAAGGTGTTCATGGACTACGGATATGGTTCGTCTTCTGCTCGTTTGTTTGATGCCTCAGAAGCCTTGCGTTATGAGTTTGGCTATTCTGAAACAACAGAATTTGTAAAACGCGATAGTTATACAGCCCAGTCGTGGGATGAGTTGCTCTATAAAGAACTTGCTTCAAATCGTCCGGTTCTTTTTGGTGCAGAATGTATGACTCCAACAGGGGAAAATGGTCATGCATTTATCATCGATGGATATGAGGCTATGGATGGCGCGGGCTATTTCCATGTAAATTGGGGATGGGGAGGTCGTAGTGATGACTATTTTCTTATTTCTGTTCTCAATCCTGGTTATCAGTATACAGGTGGTAGTGCAGGTTCTAGTGGCTATTCCATCAGTCAAGATGCTATAATAGGTATCCAGCCTGCAGAATCACCAATGGAAAAGACTACACGATTTGCAACCAGGAGTTGTTATATCAAAGAAGATAAAGGTATATATACCCGTTCTTCTACTGCTATTGATTTCTCTCCTATAAGTGTAGATTTTACCGCTTGGAATATTGTATATCCTGAGGCAGCTCGTCAATATGATGCTGCTATCGCGCTTTATAAAGATCGTGAGTTGATTAAGATTCTTCATTGGGTTCATCTGAAAGATCTTTTTGGAGGCAAACCTTTGTATTACCAATCTATTTACGGTATATCATTTAATTCTCTATCAATAGGTAAAGATCTGCCTAATGGTAAATACCAGATTCGTGTTCTCAGCCGAGAAACTGATACTGCTGATTGGACTTGGGCTATGCAGGCGGCATGCAGATATGTTGAACTTACTATAGAGGATAATACGATGACCACAGCTACATATGGTAACTCTGATGAGTATACTAGTGAAAATGATTTTACTATCAATTCTGTTGATGTGAGTGGGTCAAAGAAGGTTGGCGAGCCGTTGACAATAAAGATCAACCTTACTAATAATCACATGGTAGCAAATTCGCCAATATTCCTATGGGGTAATGCTAGTCTTGCAGAAGGTGCTGATAGTTATCAATGCTTGGGAGGTGGTGGATGTAATCTCTCTCCTGGCGAGACTGGTGAAGTGGTTCTTGAATATACTCCCCAGCGTGCTGGTGATTTTAAGTTTATACTTAACGGTAGCTCGGAGAAATCATCTGACCCACTCTATACATTCTCCGAAACTATATCAGGTTTGTATTTGACTCTTAAAATAGATGTCGATGATGCTACGCCTGTGTCTAATGGTCTTAATCAGGTTGATGGTAATACTTTCAAGGGCGTTGTTCATATATCAAATATGGGCTCAATTCTGTATGATGATGATATAACATTCAAACTTGCAGAATTTAATATTGAAGAAGGAAAACCTAGATTTGTCAATACTTCAACGACAAAGGTTATTATAGACCCCCTTGACACTAAGGATATTGAGTTTAACTATCCTGATTTAACCATCGGATACTACTATGCGCTGATTGTTGGTTATAATGATGGAGGATCAATAGTTTACATGAATATGAGCAATAATAGTGTTTCATATAGCCAATTCTATCTTATGACCGAAAGTTCAGGTCTGCAAAGTATTAAGCTTGACCAACCAGATGCTGAGGTATATGATATGCGAGGCGTGCGACAGGGTAAGGCATCTGATATAAAGAGTCTGCCTAAGGGCGTATACATTATTAATAAAAAGAAAGTAGTTAACAATTAAACCAATAAAATTGAAATGATAGATTATATCATGCAGAATCTCTGGCAGATGTGGGCTGTAGTAGCCGTCATCTGCCTTATACTCGAGCTAACAGCAGGTGATTTCTTCATCATCTGTTTTGCTATTGGAGCCGTGGGCGCCGCAATCGATGCTGGCTTATTAGGTAATGGCATCTATGCCCAGTTATTTGTATTTGTAGTTATTACATTGCTCAGTCTTTTCTTTGTTCGTCCCTTTGCTAAACGATATCTGCATAAGGGCGAAGATAAGCGCATAAGCAATGCCGATGCGCTGCTGGGCCGACAGGGCAGGGTAGTAGAGACCGTTGTGGCTGGTGGCTATGGACGAGTACAGATAGATGGTGACATTTGGAAAGCTGTTACTCAGGGCGATGCCGACATCCCAGAAGGCTCTAATGTTACCGTTATCGACCGTGAATCGACAATCATTACAGTGAAACTTTAAAAACTTAAATTATGGACATAATGACTTACATTCTGATAGCCATCATAGTATGTGTGGTTATCTTTGCCAAGATGGCTCTTGTTATCATCCCTCAGTCTGAAACCAAAATCGTTGAGCGTTTGGGTCGCTATTACGCAACCTTACAGCCAGGTATAAACCTTATTATCCCGTTCATCGATCGTGCTAAGTCAATAGTTGTGCTTCATCATGGCCGCTATATGTACTCAACCACTATCGATCTTCGTGAGCAGGTTTATGATTTCCCCAAACAGAACGTTATTACCAAGGATAACGTGCAGACAGAGATTAACGCGCTGCTTTATTTCCAAATTGTAGATCCGTTCAAGGCAACCTACGAGATCAACAATCTTCCAAACGCTATCGAAAAGCTTACTCAGACCACTCTGCGTAACATTATCGGTGAACTGGAACTTGACGAAACTCTTACCTCGCGCGATACTATTAATAAGAAACTTAGCGCCGTTCTCGACGATGCCACTGATAAGTGGGGTGTAAAGGTTAACCGTGTAGAATTGCAGGATATTACTCCTCCTGATTCTGTGCTAACCGCTATGGAGAAACAGATGCAAGCTGAGCGTAACAAGCGTGCTCAGATTCTAACCTCCGAGGGTCAGAAGGCTGCAGAGATTCTTGCCTCTGAAGGTGAGCGTACAGCTATCGTAAATAAGGCTGAGGCTGCTAAAGAGCAGGCCATCCTTCAGGCCGAAGGTGAGGCTCAGGCTCGTATCCGCAAGGCTGAGGCTGAGGCAAAAGCTATCGAACTTATTACTCAGGCAGTTGGAAAGAGTACAAATCCTGCCAACTATCTGCTGGCTCAGAAGTACATTCAAATGATGCAGGAGTTGGCCGAGGGCGATAAGACAAAGACTGTTTATCTGCCTTATGAGGCTACTAATCTGTTAGGCTCAATTGGTGGAATAAAAGACCTATTTAAAGCAGAATAACACTAAAATGAAAAAAATCGCAGCATTTTGCTGCGATTTTCATTTAAATTGTGTATCTTTGCAGCCGATAAGATTACAAATTATGGTACACAATATTTTTAAGGGGTTAGGTATTGCACTCATTACCCCATTCAAGGAAGACGGTTCGGTTGACTACGATGCTCTGATACGTCTTGTTGACTATCAGCTTAACAACGGTGCCGACTTTTTTTGTATTCTCGCTACAACTGGCGAGACACCAACACTTACACGCGAAGAAAAACAGAAAATTAAGGATCTTGTTGTAGACTACGTGCAGGCGCGCGTACCTATTCTTATGGGATGTGGCGGTAATAATACTGCTGCTGTCGTTGAGGAATTGAGGACTGCCGACTTTAAAGGCATCGATGGCGTGCTTAGCGTTTGTCCTTATTACAACAAACCATCGCAGGAGGGACTCTATCAGCATTTCAAAGCTATAGCTGCAGCTACACAGTTGCCAGTTGTTCTCTACAATGTGCCTGGTCGTACAGGTGTAAATCTCCAGGCTGCTACAACTGTACGTTTGGCACGCGACTGCCAGAATATTGTAGCTATCAAGGAGGCTAGTGGAAATCTTGAGCAGGTAGATGAGATAATCAAGAACAAGCCTGCTGATTTTGATGTTATATCAGGTGATGATTCACTCACATTCCCTATGGTAAGCTGCGGCGCTGTAGGCGTTATCTCCGTCATCGGTAATGCTTTGCCTAAAGAGTTTTCACGTATGATTCGTTTGCAGATGCGTGGTGAGTATGATCCTGCCCGTACCATTCATCATCGCTTTACCGACCTGTTCTCATTACTCTTTGTAGATGGCAATCCTGCTGGCGTAAAGGCAATGCTCTCAGAGATGGGCTTTATTGAGAATGTTCTCCGTCTGCCCCTTGTTCCCATGCGAATTAGTAATATGCAGCGCATGTCTGAGATATTGAAGGAACTCAAGATATGATCGAGAGCAAGGTCATCCATGAGATTACTCCTTTGATGGGAAAAGAGGTGCTCTATATTGCTGAGCGTCGCAAAAAGGAGTTTACTTATCCCATCCATAATCATAAGGTATTCGAACTTAACTTCGTTGAGCATGCTCCTGGCGTTCATCGCATCGTGGGCGACTCAAACGAGGTTATTGGCGATTATGATCTTGTACTCATAACCAGTCCTGATTTGGAACACGTATGGGAGCAGGGTAGTTGTACCAGCGAGGATATTCATGAGATAACCGTACATTTTGAGTTTGACTTCTCCGAAGGAAGTCTCTTTTCTCGTAATCCCTTCGATTCTGTATGCCATATGATGCGTGAGGCTCGCAAAGGTCTTAGTTTCTCTATGGATGCTATCATGCGTGTTTATCCTATGCTTACTACGCTATGTCAAGTCAAGGATGGCTTCTATGCTTTCATGCAGTTTCTTACCATCCTTTACGAACTATCTAAGTGCGACGGAGCCCACACTCTCGCTTCAAGCAGTTATGCAAAGGTTGAAGTTACTAGCGACAGCCGTCGTGTTCAGAAGGTTAAGAGCTACATCGAGCAGAACTATAAACAAGAGATACGTCTTAAGACTCTGGCAGACATTGCCGGAATGAGCTCATCGGCTTTCAGTCGATTCTTTAAGTTGCATACAGGTCGTAATCTCAGCGAGTATATCATCGATCAGAGATTGGGTTATGCCAGCCGACTTTTAGTAGATAGTACCAACTCTATTGCTGAAATCAGCTATCAATGTGGTTTTAATAACCTAAGCAACTTCAACCGCATTTTTAAGAAACGTAAGGGTTGTAGTCCCTCAGAATTCCGCGAAAATTATCATAAAACTCGCATAATAGTGTAAAAAAGCACTTTTTTAGAAAAAAATCCCTCAAAAGTTTGGTGATTCACAAAAAAGTGTGTACCTTTGCACCCGCAAAACGGAAATGGTTCCGTAGCTCAACTGAATAGAGCATCTGACTACGGATCAGAAGGTTGTGGGTTTGAATCCCGCCGGAATAGCTCAACTGAATAGAGCATCTGACTACGGATCAGAAGGTTGTGGGTTTGAATCCCGCCGGAATCACAAAGAGAGAAAATCGAAAGGTTTTCTCTTCTTTTTTTTGTTATATCGAATTTGTTTCGTATCTTTGTGGCCAAAACAATTTTGATATGGAAGATTCAGCATTAAATAGATATCTTGATGAGATAGGTAAGGAACAATTGCTTACCAATGAAGAAGAGCGGCAGTTGGCCGAGCGTATTGCTAATGGTGATAGTCGTGCGTTATCTAAACTCGTTGAGGCCAACCTTAAGTTTGTGGTCACAGTGGCTCGTCAATACAAAGGTAAGGGTGTTGCTATGGAAGATCTTGTTAGTGAGGGAAATATTGGCTTGATGAAGGCGGCCGCCAAGTTCGATGCTTATAAAGGCGTACGCTTTGTTAATTACGCAGTGGTACACATACGCCAGGCTATTGAGAAAGCTATCGATCAGCAGGGTGGTCTCTATCAGGTTCCTAAGGATGTTAAGCAAGATCTGGCACGCCAGCAGAGCATTCCCCTTTCTGTTGATGCACCATTAGGCCACCGTACCAATATGAGCCTGCTCTCAGTGTTGGTGAACAAGGATGCACCTCTGGCCGACGAGCGTGTTCATTCTGAGGCTATCGAGGATGCTATTGAGTATGCTCTCGGCACTCTCGACGATCGAGAGCGTCGCGTGGTAAACGCTTTCTTTGGCATCGATCAGGAACACGAAACGATGGCTGAGATTGCTGAGGATATGGACCTTAAACGCGAGCGTGTTCGCCAGATACGAGACAAATCGGTGCGCAAGTTGCGCAAAGCATATCACAACAAATTGAAATCACTATAAAACCTGATTAATTATGAAAAAGCTTATCTTTTCTATTGCCTTGATGCTTACGGCCGTTGCGAGCCGTGCACAGAGTATCGGAGTTTACATCTACGACAACGATGGCGATTTTACCAACATCCGCAATGCGCCAAAGGGCAAGATTGTATTCAAACTTCCATCACGCGAGGGCGTTATGATTGGTGTCGACAAGGTGGTTAACGGATGGTGGCGCCTTGTTAGTGACAAGGCTTACTCTGGCGACTTTGATTACACCATCTCTGGGTCTACAACTGGTTATTGGATTCACAGTTCAGTTATTGCTGTGGATACCCGTAACTATGGCGGACAGAAGATAACCCTTTTCAAAGAACCATCAGAGAAATCAGCTGCAGTTTTCTCATTTTCCGATGAACGCAAATTACGAGTGCTTGATATGAAAGGCGAATGGGTAAAGGTGCGCACTATCGATGGAAAATATACTGGTTGGGTAGATAGAAATTGGCTTTGCGGCAATTCACTCACCAATTGCTGCTAATGTTATTTGAATTATAGAACTGAAATAATAGAATAAAGGCTCCCCATTTTGAGGGAGCCTTTACTTATTTGTATGGTGAGCTGATTTACTTAATCAAATCAACTGAACGTTTCAGGAACTTATCGAGTGCTTCGCCCTTGAGCATACCGTTCTGCAGCAGAGCGAGGTCGATGAGCTGATGAACCACTGAGTTGCCCTTAGCATAGTCGGCAATAACGGCAGTCTTCTTGTCCTTCTGTTCCTGTACTGCCTTCTCAGCCTCGGCCTTCAGGTCTTTATCCTCCTGGGTAAGCTCGTCGTACTTCTTTTTGTCCTGCTGGGCGCGGATGGCTGCAAGGCGTGCCTCCTGACCCTTAAGCTCGGCCTCGATAGGCTGGAGAGCCTCCTTGGTGGCGGCTGCACTCTCGTCGAGCACCTTCTTTACCAATGGGTGGTCGGAGTTGAGAACGAGGTTGAATGAGTCGGGCATCTGACCATAGAAGCTCATGCCTGGCTGGAACTTGCTCATCTCCTTCATACGGCGCATATACTCGTTCTGAGTGATGACTACAGGGCGACTTTCGGCACCAAGTGCATCAACCTGAACCATAAACTCTGTGTGGTCGAGCTTTGGCAGCTGAGTGCGGAATACGGCTGACAAATTGTCACTCTCGCCCTCGCTGAGGTTGTTCTTTGGAGCATCGCTCTTTACAATCAGACGGTCGATGATATCGCTGTCGACACGGGTGAAGTGGCTCTTTTCGAATTTCTGCTCCAGTGTCTGAATGGTTGGAACATCGAGCTGACCATCGAGCAGCAGAACGCTGTAGCCCTTGTCCTGAGCAGCCTTGATATATGAGTACTGATCGTCCTTATCGGTGGCATAAAGATATACCAGCTGGTCGTCCTTATCCTTCTGGTTGGCCTCAATCAGTGTCTTGTACTCATCGAAGGTAAAGTACTTACCCTCGGTATCCTTGAAGAGTGCAAACTCTTTAGCGCGATCATAGAATCCCTCCTCGCTGAGGATACCGTAGTTGATGAAGAGCTTGAGATCGTCCCACTTCTCCTCGTAGTCCTTGCGATTCTCGCTGAAGATGGCCTTCAGGCGGTCGGCAACCTTCTTGGTGATATAGGTAGAAATCTTCTTAACCTCGCGGTCGCTCTGCAGATATGAACGGCTTACGTTCAGAGGAATGTCTGGTGAATCGATGACACCATGCAGCAGAGTAAGGAACTCTGGTACGATGCCCTCTACCTGATCGGTAACGAACACCTGGTTGCAGTAGAGCTGAATCTTGTTCTTCTGCAGTTCGATGCTTGACTTGATTTTTGGGAAGTAGAGAATACCTGTGAGGTTGAATGGGTAGTCGACGTTCAGGTGAATCCAGAACAGGGGCTCATCGCTCATGGGATAGAGTGTGCGATAGAAGCTCTTATAGTCTTCATCCTTCAGCGTGCTTGGTGTTTTTGTCCACAGAGGCTCTACGCTGTTAATGATGTTATCCTCTTCAGTATCAACCTGTTTGCCGTCTTTCCACTCGGTCTTCTTTCCGAATGCTACAGGCACTGCCATAAACTTGCAGTACTTGTTGAGCAGGCCCTCGAGCTTGAACTTATCGAGGAACTCCTTGCAGTCATCGTCGATGTAGAGGATGATATCTGAACCATGAGCCTCGCGCTCGGCATCGTCAATCTCATAAGCTGGTGAACCATCACAGCTCCACTTAACAGCCTTCGAGCCTTCCTTCCAGCTCTTGGTGATAATCTCAACCTTCTTGGCAACCATGAAGCTTGAGTAGAAACCAAGTCCGAAGTGGCCAATGATGTTGTTGGCGTTATCTTTGTATTTCTCGAGGAAGTCGGTAACGCCTGAGAAAGCAATCTGATTGATATACTTATCGATTTCCTCTTCGGTCATACCGATACCATGGTCGCTGATGGTGATGGTGCCTTTGTCGGCATCAAGGTTTACGCGTACTGTAAGGTCGCCCAACTCCTGCTTATACTCGCCCTGAGCAGCAAGTGTCTTAAGCTTCTGTGTAGCGTCGACGGCGTTAGAAACCATCTCGCGGAGGAATATCTCATGATCAGAATAGAGAAACTTTTTGATGACGGGGAAAATATTCTCGGTTGTAACCCCGATGTTACCTTTTTGCATAATCTATATATACTAATTTATTATTGTTCTGCCATAGTTTATGCAAATTGCGTGCCAAAACAAAAAATCCCTCCGAAATGAATCGGAGGGACTTGATTTTATAGGGTAGGGGTGTGAATTACTTCTCGCCCTTCTCCATCTTAGCCTTCAGCTCAGCCAGAGCATCGATGTCGCCGAGAGTTGTGCTAGCGGCAATGTTCTCGATCTTTGGTGAGTCGCTCTTGCGAGCGTTCTTCTTAGCAGCGGCCTTCTTCTCCTCACGAGCAGGATCCTCGAAGGTACGGCTGTGAGAAAGGATGATGCGCTTAGAGTCCTTGTTGAACTCGATAACCTTGAACTGGAGAGTCTCACCAGCCTGAGCCTGTGAACCGTCCTCCTTAACAAGGTGCTTAGGAGTAGCGAAGCCCTCTACATTCTCCTCGAGAGAGATAACGGCGCCCTTCTCGAGCATCTCGCTGATCTTACCCTCGTGGATAGAACCTACAGCGTACTTGCCCTCGAATACATCCCAAGGATTATCCTCGAGCTGCTTGTGACCGAGTGACAGACGACGGTTCTCCTTATCGATGTCGAGAACAACAACCTCGATCTGCTCGCCAACCTGTGTGAACTCTGAAGGATGCTTAACCTTCTTAGTCCAGCTGAGGTCGCTGATGTGGATCAGACCGTCAACACCCTCCTCGAGCTCTACAAATACACCGAAGTTGGTGAAGTTGCGAACCTTAGCAGTGTGCTTGCTGCCTACAGGATACTTAGTCTCGATAGCCTCCCATGGATCCTCGCGGAGCTGCTTGATACCCAGAGACATCTTGCGCTCGTCGCGGTCGAGAGTCAGGATAACAGCCTCTACATCGTCGCCAACCTTCAGGAACTCCTGAGCTGAGTAATCGGCGATAACAACTACCTTACCCTTTACGTGGTCGCCAACCTTGAGGTTAGCATCCAGAGCATCCCAAGGATGTGGAGTGAGCTGCTTCAGACCGAGAGCGATACGACGCTTCTCGTCGTCGAAGTCGAGGATAACAACGTTGATCTTCTGGTCGAGCTCAACAACCTTGTGTGGATCGTCTACGCGGCCCCAAGAAAGGTCTGTGATGTGGATGAGTCCGTCAACACCACCGAGGTCAACGAATACACCGTAAGAAGTGATGTTCTTAACGGTACCCTCGAGGATCTGACCCTTTTCGAGCTTACCGATGATCTCCTTCTTCTGAGCCTCGAGCTCCTGCTCGATGAGAGCCTTGTGAGATACAACAACGTTGCGGAACTCCTGGTTGATCTTAACAACCTTGAACTCCATTGTCTTGCCTACGAACTGGTCGTAGTCGCGTATTGGGTGAACGTCAATCTGTGAACCGGGCACTTGATGTAACCCTGGATGATAGCATCTGCCTCGAGTGCCTCGTTAACCTTCTCCCAAGACTGGCTCAGACGTGCCTTCTTGTGAGAGAGGATCAGCTGACCTTTCTTGTCTTCAGCGCTCTCAACATAAACCTCTACCTTGTCGCCGATCTTAAGATCTGGGTTGTAGCGGAATTCAGAAGCGGGGATGATACCGTCGCTCTTGTAGCCGATGTTGACAACAACTTCCTTCTTGTCAATAGAGATAACTGTGCCCTCTACTACCTGATGGTCGGCAACCTTGTTCAGGGTTTCGTCGTAAGCCTTGTCGAGCTCTTCCTTGCTGATGTTAGCAACTGTTCCATTCTCGAACTCGTCCCAATTGAAATCGTCGAGTGGCTTAACGTTCTTTGTTAATTCTGACATAATTATAAAATTTTTGCCCCTCGTTTGTGTGTCGGGGCGGGATCTGGACAGACGTAAACCAGACCATATTTAAAGGGTTAATAATAGATAGGAGCAAGCGCCTGTTCCGGCCCCTATTCCCCCTACGGGGGAGAAAATCGGGTGCAAAGGTACTACTTTTTTACTGAATAGCGGGTAGTGAATAGTGAATAGTTTAAAGATTTATGAATTATTAACAAAAAGAAGGACCAACTCATCCCGAGCTAGCCCCTCCCATTCCAGTTTTAACCTTTTATACTTTACTTTTACTAACTATTCCTAAGTAATTATACAAGTAATGGCTTAACTTAATTATTGCATATTCATTAGTGGGATCAGAGGAATTTTACACAATTCCCTGAGCCATCATGGCATTGGCAACCTTCATGAAGCCTGCTACGTTAGCACCCTTCACATAGTTGATGTAGCCATCAGCCTGAGTACCGTACTTCACGCAGTTCTCGTGAATGTCGTTCATGATGCGCTTCAGGTAGTTGTCAACCTCCTCAGCAGTCCAGCTCAGACGCTCAGAGTTCTGTGACATCTCAAGACCTGATACTGATACACCACCAGCGTTAGAAGCCTTACCAGGAGCATAGAGCAGCTTGTTATCCTGGAAGATCTTGATTGCCTCAGGCAGTGAAGGCATGTTAGCACCCTCAGCAACAGCGATAACACCATTGTCTACGAGAGCCTGAGCCTGCTCACCGTTGATCTCGTTCTGAGTAGCGCAAGGCAGAGCGATATCAGCCTTCTCGTGCCAAGGACGCTCACCAGCGTGGTAAACAGCGTTAGGATACTCCTCAGCATATTCCTTAATACGTCCGCGCTCAACGTTCTTCAGCTCCTTAACATAAGCCAGCTTGTCGAAGTCGATTCCGTCTGGATCGTAGATGTAACCGTCTGAGTCAGAGAGTGTCATAGGTATAGCACCCAGCTGCAGGCACTTCTCAGTAGCATACTGTGCTACGTTACCAGAACCTGAAATCAGCACCTTCTTACCCTTCAGCTCGATGCCGCGTGTAGCCAACATAGATGTAAGGAAGTATACGCAACCGTAACCAGTAGCCTCAGGACGGATGAGTGAACCACCGAATGAGAGACCCTTACCAGTGAGTACGCCCTGGAACTGGTGTGTGAGCTTCTTGTACTGTCCGAACAGATAGCCAACCTCACGACCACCTACGCCGATATCTCCAGCAGGTACGTCCTCATCAGGACCGATTACGCGATAAAGTTCGTTCATGAATGCCTGGCAGAAACGCATTACCTCAGCGTCGCTCTTGCCACGTGGTGAGAAGTCAGAACCTCCCTTAGCACCACCCATAGGCAGAGTTGTAAGAGAATTCTTGAAGGTCTGCTCGAAAGCCAGGAACTTCAGGATACCCAGGTTTACACTCTTGTGATAACGCAGACCGCCTTTGTAAGGACCAATAGCGTTGTTGTGCTGGATACGGTAACCCATGTTGGTCTGTACCTTACCCTGATCGTCAACCCATGTGATACGGAATTCGCAAACACGATCGGGGATGCAAAGGCGCTCAATCAGATTAGCCTTTTCAAACTCTGGGTGCTTGTTATACTCCTCCTCGATAGTGGGAAGAACCTGAGAAACTGCCTGGATGTACTCCGGCTCATTGGGGAAGCGCTGCTTCAACTCCTCTACAACTTTTGCTGCGTTCATAACTTTTAATTCTTTTTTTAGTGTTGTTTGTGATTAATTTCAAATTTCTGCTTGCAAAATTATAGCATTACAGCCACATAACCAAACTTTTTATCACTTTTTTCTTCAAAAACCTAACAATTTGTAACTTTATTGATATAAGTCAATTCAAAATGACTAAAAAAAGCCTCTTTCTTGTGTCCGAGCACAAAAAAGAGGCCTTATATATATAATAATGTGTAAGCGATTATTTGCCTAAAGCTGACAATTTGTTCTTAATTTTGTCCACATACGCATCAATTGTCGCTACAGCCACGATATTTACGACATCTCGCACACTGGCTCCAAAGTCGATAAAGTGGATAGGTTTGTTAAGTCCCATCTGGATCGGGCCGATGATTTCAGCGTCGCTTCCAAGCATCTGCAGCATCTTGTAAGAAGAGCGGGCAGAAGTAAGGTTAGGGAATACCAGTGTGTTAACCTTTTTATCCTTCAGTTTGGTGAATGGATACTCCTGGTCGCGCAGCTCGTTGTCGAGTGCAAAGCTCAGCAGCATCTCACCGTCGATAGGCAGATCAGGATACAGCTCCTGCATCTTAGCAACGGTGTTCTTAACCTTCAGTGCGCCTGCACTTGTGCTACTACCGAAGTTAGAGTGGCTTACCAGAGCGATAACAGGCTTCTCGTTGAAGAAGCGAACTGCTGTAGCTACGAGCTTAGAAATGTCGAGCAGAGCCTCCTCGCTTGGGTTCTCGTTCACCATTGTGTCGGCGATGTAGTAAGTACCCTTTGGCGAGTTGATGATATGCATTGTTCCGAAGTGCTTGTACTCAGGACGAATACCGATAACCTCATTAACTACCTTGATGGTGTTAGAGTACTTGGTATACAGTCCTGTGATGAATGCGTCGGCCTCGCCTGTCTCAACCATCATCATACCGAAGTAGTTGCGCTCAAACATCTTGTCGTTAGCCTCCTGGAAGGTGTAACCCTCACGCTGGCGCTTCTCAGTAAGAATGCGAGCATAGCGCTCACGACGCTCCTGCTCATTTGGATGGCGCAGGTTTACGATCTCGATGCCGTCAAGACTCAGGTCGAGCGATGCAGCAAGCTTTGTGATAACCTCGTCGTTACCCAGCAGGATGGGGTAGCAGATACCCTCGGCCTTAGCCTGAACGGCAGCCTTAAGCATTGTTGGGTGAACAGCCTCGGCAAACACTACGCGCTGTGGGTGAGCAGCAGCTGTGGCATAGAGTTTCTGTGTGAGCTTTGTCTCCTGACCCAGCAGAACTGACAGTGAACGCTTGTACTCATCCCAATCCTCGATGTTCTTACGAGCCACACCGCTCTCGATGGCAGCCTTGGCCACTGCTGAAGATACCTCGGTGATGAGTCGTGGGTCAACAGGCTTTGGAATAAAGTAGTTGCGTCCGAAGGTAAGGTTGTTTACCTTATAAACATCGTTCACTACATCAGGTACAGGCTGCTTAGCCAGGTCGGCGATGGCGTGTACGGCAGCCAGTTTCATCTCCTCGTTGATGGCCTTGGCGTGAACGTCGAGTGCACCACGGAAGATGTATGGGAATCCGATTACGTTGTTAATCTGGTTAGGATAGTCGGTACGACCTGTTGACATCAGTACGTCAGGACGAGCCTCCATAGCATCCTCGTACGAAATCTCAGGTACAGGGTTGGCCAGAGCAAAGATAACAGGATCTTTAGCCATCGACTTAACCATATCCTTTGAAAGAACGTTACCCTTCGACAGGCCTACGAATACGTCAGCATCCTTAACGGCCTCGGCCAGAGTGTGGATGTCGGTACGGCTTGTGGCAAAGAACTTCTTCTGCTCGTTCAGGTCGGTACGCTCTGTTGAGATAACGCCCTTTGAGTCGAGCATCACGATGTTCTCTTTCTGAGCACCGATTGCCATATACAGCTTGGTACAGCTGATGGCAGCGGCTCCAGCACCGTTAACCACGATCTTTACCTTCTTGATGTCTTTCTTGATCACCTCCATTGCGTTCTTCAGTCCGGCAGCAGATATGATAGCTGTTCCGTGCTGGTCGTCGTGCATTACTGGTATGTCAAGACTCTTCTTCAGTCGGTCCTCGATATAGAAGCACTCAGGTGCCTTGATATCCTCAAGGTTGATACCTCCAAAGGTAGGAGCAATGCGCTCAACAGCCTCGCAGAATTTCTCAGGATCCTTTTCTGCTACCTCGATATCGAATACGTCGATACCACCATAAATCTTAAAGAGCAGTCCTTTACCCTCCATAACGGGCTTACCGCTAAGTGCGCCAATATCACCCAAACCAAGTACAGCTGTACCGTTTGAGATAACTGCTACCAGATTTCCCTTATCTGTGTATTTATACGCATCGTCGGGGTTCTCCTGAATTTCTAGACAAGGATATGCTACTCCTGGTGAGTAAGCGAGGCTTAAGTCTGTTTGTGTACGATAGGCCTTTGTAGGCTTAACTTCAATTTTACCTGGGCGTCCGCTCTCGTGATAGATGAGTGCGGCTTCTTTCGAGATCTTAACCATTGTAGTGTATTATTAATTATGTGATTATTCTGAAATACGGGCGCAAAAATACTAAAAACTTATGAAAAACGTTTGGGTTTTTGAATTTTTTTTGTATCTTTGCCCCAAAATGGATTAATATGCAAGAAAATAGTGAGATTTCTAAGTACAAATTGGGGCTTCGCGACAAAATCGTTGATGTAGCAATGAATCTTTTCACCAAACACGGTATTCGTTTGGTGAGGATGGATGATGTTGCTCATGAGCTGGGTATTTCTAAGCGAACCATCTATGAGTTGTATGAAAAGAAAGAGGATTTGCTCTACGAGGTAGTGGTGTGTCACTTTAAGAAGCGCCAGGCTGTGATGGCCGAGGTGCTGAGCCGTTGCAATGACGTGATGGAGATTCTGCTGGAGGTTTATCATCAGAAAGTGACCGACTTCAAGAACACTAATCCGTTGTTCTTTACTGAGATGATACGCTATCCGCAGTTGCAGGTATTTCTTAACGAACAGAATCAGGCGATGCGCCAGCATAGTCTCGACTTCTACCAGCGTGGTGTAGAGGAGGGCTATTTCCGTGCTGATGTGAACTATCGCTTGGCCATCATGCTGTTCGACGTGATGGGACAGTTCATTATGGAGAAAGAACTGTATCGCACTTATTCTATCGAGGAGATTTTCAAGAATATCGTGTTTGTATCTATCCGAGGCATGTGTACCCAGCGAGGCGTACAGGCCATCGATAAGATACTGGGATAAGGAAACATAAAAAAAGAAATCCCCGCTCTGCTTAGGGCGGGGATTATTATTGATGATTTACTGATGCTGCTCGCGAAGCAGATCGTTAACAGTCTTAACGGGGTTGAATGTGCCCAGAGGAACCTCAACAAACACAGTGCTCCAGTTGCTCATGGCACCGTTCCACAGTCCTGGC
The DNA here is from genome assembly GCA_902800365.1 of uncultured Prevotella sp. Lineage (GTDB taxonomy): Bacteria > Bacteroidota > Bacteroidia > Bacteroidales > Bacteroidaceae > Prevotella. Next base: position 28,082 of record CADCEF010000036.1, read on the forward strand.
AACTCCAGTGCCTTCAGCTCCTTACCAGCCTTTGACTTAGAAGAGATGAAACCTGTGGTCTTGTCAACAAACTCAGGCAGATTGAATGGTTTGCCCTGATAATCCTTCACAGCGCAAACCAGATCTACTGGGTTGAAGTGTGTGCCCTGTGTGAACATCTTCATGTAAGCCTCGTTGTTGGTGTCAATCTGGCTGCTCTCCAGAATCTGCAGACTTACTGTACCGTCCTGATTATAGGTAAGGAATGGACCACCGCCAGGCTCGCCCACATTCTTTACAACACCGCAAACGCGCATGGGGCGGTTCAGCTTGGTGCGCAGATATTCGGCATCCACCTTGTTGTTCTTGGCGTCGGTACACAGATTTTTGCTTACAAATGCGGCAATCTCGTCAATCTGGGCTGGGGTAGCGCCTGCATCCAGAATCTTCAGATACTCAAAGGCCTGCTTCTGCAGTGTTACCAGCACGCCGGCTATCACCTGCTTCCACTCAACGGTCTCAGGCTTCAAGCGGTCGGGAACCACATTGTCGATGTTCTTGATGAAGATAACGTCGGCCTCAATCTCGTTCAGGTTCTCGATAAGCGCACCGTGTCCACCTGGACGGAACAGCAGTGAGCCGTCCTCGTTGCGGAATGGGGTGTTGTCGGGATTGGCGGCAACGGTATCAGTCGATGGCTTCTGCTCGCTGAAGCTGATGTCGTACTTGATACCATACTTCTTTGCAAAGTAGTCGGCCTTTTCTGCAACCTTAGCCTTAAACAGCTCCATGTGCTCGTGACTCACGGTGAAGTGTACGTGTGCTTCTCCGTTGCTGGCAGCATAGAGTGCGCCCTCTACCAGATGCTCCTCCATAGGTGTGCGTGGACCCTCGGCATACTTGTGGAACAGCAGCAATCCCTTTGGAAGCTGTCCGTAGTTCAGTCCCTCGGCCTTCAGCATGTTGGCGGCAACGGCCTTGTATTTTCCCTCAGCCATCAGCGCCTTGATGCCCTTGCCCTCGTTCTTCTGGCACACAGCGTCGAGAGCCTCGTAGAAGGCAAAGTTCTCTATCTGGTCGAAGTATTTCTTCTCAAAGTCGGTTGTGGGTACATCATAGTCGGCATCAACAAATGCAAACATGTTTTTGAACATACGGCTTGCAGCACCGCTGGCAGGCACAAATTTCACTACTCGCTTGCCCTGAGCCTTATACTCGTTCCATGCTTTTTCCAACTTTTGGCGCTCGTCGGCATCAGGGGCAATAATACCTTTGCCTATGCCTGCTGCAGCCTCTAATTTAAGGAATGGAAAACCTGTTTTAAACTCATTCAACTGATTCTCGATTTGCTCGGGGGTGATACCCTTCTCGGCAATTTGTTTCAAGTCTTTCTCTGCTAACATAATTAAATAAGGTGTTTTTAGTCAAAAAATCTACGGCAAAAGTAACCATTTTTTTCGAAAAATGCTAATTCTTTCCAAGCGAACAGAAGAAACGCATGGCGCAGCAGACGGCCCAGATTCTTACAGAAGAAATCGGGCTGAAAGGCGATGCCATCGACGCTGTTGAGCTAATCCCTGACATCGAGGCTGGTAACATCACCATCGAGGAGGTCGAGGCTACTCACGGCGAGTCTGTTGCCCGAATATTACGCGGCCTTAACCGCATCCAGCAGCTTTACGATAAGAACCCTGCAGTAGAGAGCGAGAACTTCCGCAATCTGCTGCTGTCGTTTGCCGAGGATATGCGCGTCATCCTCATCATGATTGCCAATCGTGTAAACCTGATGCGCCAGATTCGCGATACAGAGAATCAGGAGGCAAAACTCGAGGTGTCGCAAGAGGCGGCCTACCTCTATGCTCCGCTTGCCCACAAGTTGGGTTTGTATAAGCTCAAGAGTGAGTTGGAAGACCTCTCGCTCAAGTATATGGAGCACGATGCCTACTATCATATCCGCGAGAAGCTGAGTGCCACAAAGTCGGCTCGCGATGCTTATATCGAGCGCTTCATCAAACCTGTAGAACAGAAGATTACTGCAGCAGGCATAAAGTGCCATATCAAGGGCCGCACCAAGAGTATCCACTCCATCTGGCAGAAGATGCAGAAGCAGAAGTGCCCCTTCGAGGGTGTGTACGATCTGTTTGCCATCCGCATCATCATCGACTGCCCTTTGGAGCTTGAGAAGATGCAGTGCTGGCAGGCATATTCCATCATCACCGATATGTATCAGCCCAACCCCAAGCGCTTGCGCGACTGGCTCTCTGTGCCCAAGTCAAACGGCTACGAGAGTCTGCATATCACAGTGCTTGGCCCTGAGCAGAAGTGGGTTGAGGTTCAGATACGTACAGAGCGTATGGACGAGGTGGCCGAACGCGGTGTGGCAGCCCACTGGCGCTATAAGGGCGTTAAGGGCGAGACTGGTCTCGACGAGTGGCTCACAGGCATCCGCTCTATGCTTGAGCATGCCGATGGGCTCGATGCTATGGACCAGTTTAAGATGGATCTGTATGAGGACGAGGTGTTTGTCTTCACCCCCGCAGGCGACCTGTGGAAGTTCCCTGTTGGCGCTACCGTGCTCGACTTTGCTTATCACATCCATTCAAAGCTTGGCAATCAGTGTACTGGCGGCCGCATCAGCGGTAAGGTGGTGCCCATACGCTATCAGCTCAAGAGTGGTGACCAGGTTGAGATTCTCACCTCTGCCAATCAGAAACCACGTCAGGAGTGGCTCACTATCGTCAAGACTTCGCGTGCCAAATCAAAGATCCGTCTGGCGCTTAAGGAAACTCAGGTAAAGGATGGTCTTTTTGCCAAGGAGATGCTCGAGCGCAAGTTCCGTAATCGTAAGATTGAACAGGACGACAGCATCATGTTCAACGTCATCCGAAAGATGGGCTATAAGGAGGTGAGCGACTTCTATAAGGCCATTGCCGATGGTGTTCTCGATACTAACGATGTGCTTGATAAGTTCCTGGAACTCAGAGGGAAAGAAACTGTGGTTACAGGAGATAATCAAGCTCGTTCGGCCTCCGAATTCGAGCTCGACGAGTCGAAGATTGCTGGTCTGAATACGGCCATCAACGACGATGTTCTTGTAATCGACCGCAACCTTAAAGGCCTCGATTATCAGCTTGCCAAATGCTGTTCGCCCATCTATGGCGACGATGTTTTCGGCTTCGTAACCGTAAATGGTGGCATCAAGATTCACCGTTGCGATTGTCCTAATGCCCCTGAGTTGCGTCGCCGTTTCGGCTATCGCATTGTAAAGGCCAAGTGGAGTGGGAAGGGCTCTTCGCAGTACAGCATTTCGCTGCGTGTAATTGGTAACGATGATATCGGCATTGTCAACAATCTCACATCTATCATCTCAAAGGAGGAGAAGCTGGTTCTGCGCAGTATCAATATCGACAGCCACGACGGCCTGTTCAGTGGTAACATTGTAGTGATGCTCGAAGACACGTCGCGCCTTGAAGCCCTGCTCAAGAAGCTCCGCACCGTAAAGGGCGTAAAACAAGTAGAACGAATTTAAACAAGATAGATATGAAAAAGAATCTCTTAATTATCGCTCTCGCAATCCTCACCTTTGTGGCTTGTCGCGGCCGTTCAGATCGTTCGCATTATGTAGAGGAGGAGGTAGAGTATCGTCCTCTGGTAACCGATTCGGCCGCTATCGATTCTATCAACAGCGCTGGTCTGGCTGATGTAAACGATAGTATGATATATCCCGATATACCCGAGGAAGGCAAGATTAATATGAAAGCCAACGACAACGAGATTGCCGATATCATCGACGGCACAGGCGATGGCGATATGACAAAAGAAGAGGGTAATTATTAATTACTCGCGATAAATCCAAGCTAATAGTTTATTCACCCATTTGATGGAGAAACGGAACCATCTGTAGGTGCTCTGTTCCTTGCCGCCGAATTTCAATATGAATTCGCGGTAGGGATTCTTTCCGTATGGCAGTCCCACGTCCATAAACCTCATGTGCTGGCAACCTTTGTCGTATGCGTGCTTCATCACGTCCCATACCACCATTGTGTCAGGGTGCAGTTTGTGGAAGGTTTTTCGTCTGAAAGCCGAGTACCACAGATAAGCGTCGCCCTCGCTGTATGCCACAGCCGCACAGCCTATCACCCATCCGTGATATTTTGTAACAAACAGCTCTCCGCAGCCGCTCTCCATCACCTTCCTGAAGAATATATCGTCAGGAATATAGCGCTTAGGCTTCAGTATGTTGTGCTTTCTCAGCAATCTTGAGAAAGCCTTGAAATCCTCCTCAGTTTCCACCACCTCCGTTTTCAGTCCGCGCTTGTGCACGTTATCTATGGTGCGCTGTAGCTTCTCGGTTATTCTCTCCTCGGGCGCACGGCGGTGCAGCGAGTTGTGAATGCTCATCCAGTTCACGGGGTAGTAGCCAGCCTGTTTCAGCTGCTTGTAGCCCAGCATCTTCTGGCTCATGTGGCTCACCTCAATATACAGCACGCGGTTGTCAAGCTTCTCAGTCAGTGCCCTCAGCATCTCGTCAAGCAGTTCATCCTTTGTCGCCGGGTCGGCATACACTCCTTCGCCTAACACTCTACAGTGTATCAGCAGATATGGTGGCAGAATCAGTGTGCGATATCGCACTATTCCTAACATATGACTCAGCTCGTTTCCCTCCTCATCCGTTACCACCACCATATATGGTTTCTGGTGCGGTGCAGCCTCTAATATCTCCATCAGCTCACGACTGTGGAAGTAGCTGCCCTCCTTAAGTGGTGGCAGTTGGTTGCACTTAGTATAGATGTTAGTAACTAGCTGGTTCATACTGCAAAGGTATGAAAAAACATTGAACATTGCACATTGACCATTGAAAATTTTGTAGTTTTCACAGTTTTTTTATATATTTGCAGCCGAAATTCAAATATTCGTTTCTTATGACAAGTTTTAAAGATCTGGCGCAGATGCGCCGCAGCCATCGCAAGTTCTCGTCTCAGGAAATCGACCCTGAGCACCTCAAGCTTATACTCCGTGCCGCCCTTATGTCGCCCACGTCAAAGAGTCAGCGTGCCTGGCAGTTTGTTGTTGTCGACGATCCTGTCGACATCGAGAAGCTCAGCGATGCTAAGAATATGGGCAGCCAGTTCCTCAAAGGTGCCCCTGTGGCCATTGCCGTTTTGGGCGATCCTATGCAGAACGACTGCTGGGTAGAAGATGGTTCTATCGCTGCTATCTCTATGCAGTATCAGGCCGAGGAGCTTGGCTTGGGTTCTTGCTGGATTCAGATGCGCGGTCGTGGTCTCGACGATGGCACTCCTGCCGATGATGTCATCCGTGGTGTGCTTGGCATCCCCGATAACTTTAATTGTCTCTGTATCATCGCTTTAGGTCATTGGCAGGATGAGCGCAAGCCGCAGGACGAAGAGAAACTTAAGTGGGAAAACGTCCACCTGAATAAGTATTGAAGATTGAACATTGAACATTGAAGAATGATAAATTACGATTTAAATAAGATAAAAGCCATCATTTTTGATATTGATGGAGTGCTCAGTTGCTCTACCATCAATCTCAGCGAGGATGGACTGCCCCTGCGCACTGTTAATATCAAGGATGGCTATGCCATTCAGTTGGCAATGAAGCTTGGTCTTCGCATTGCCATACTCTCAGGCGCTAAGGTCGAAAGCGTTCGTGTTCGCTACGAGGGGCTTGGTGTTCAGGATATCTATCTGGGCTGTGCCGTCAAGATAGCCACCTACGAAGAGTTCCTGGCCATCTACGGCTATACCGATGATGAAATCATGTATATGGGCGACGACATCCCTGATATGGAGATTATGCGTAGGGTAGGGTGCCCTGTGTGTCCTAACGATGCATGTCCTGAGATTAAGTCCATCAGCACCTATATCAGTCATATCGATGGTGGTCGTGGTTGTGGTCGCGATGTCATCGAGCAGGTATTGCGTGCTCAAGGCAAATGGGTGATGAACGAAAAAGCCTTCGGCTGGTAATAATGTTTAATCTTTAATGTTTAATGTTTAATATTATCTTGGCAAGTAATTCGCCACGCCGCAAGGAACTTCTTGCAGGCTTGGGCTTGGATTTCGAAGTGCGCGTGATTGACGGTATCGATGAGAGCTATCCTGCCTCGTTGCCAGCAGCGGATGTTGCCCAGTACATCGCCGAAAAGAAGGCCGCTGCGTATAAGCCCACTCTCAAGCCCGATGAGCTTATCATCACTGCCGACACCGTTGTTATCGTAGGCGATGATATCCTTGGCAAGCCCAAGGACGAGGCCGATGCCGTACGTATGCTTCGCGAGCTTAGTGGTCGCACCCATCAGGTCACCACAGGTGTCTGTCTGCTCACTGCTGGCAAGCAGCGCTCGTTCTCAGTAACCACCGATGTCACCTTCAAGCAGCTCACCGATGATGAGATCCTCCATTATATAAAAGCCTATCACCCCTTCGATAAGGCAGGAGCCTATGGCATTCAGGAGTGGATAGGTTATATAGGCGTAACGGGCCTCAATGGCAGTTACTATAATGTGATGGGCTTACCCGTGCAGCGTATCTATACCGAGCTGCAGAACTTCTAATAAAAGAGCCACCCTCCGTGGGTGGCTCTTTCTTTTTCTACATACCCATGCAGCTAGTAGCGCCTAGGGCTGTAACAATCGCCGTTGCGATTGATGCAATCATCTGTACGATGAACTTTAGTGTTTCTCTCTTAGTCATGATAGGTTGATTTTAGTGATTAATACTCTTTTGTCATCTCGAGCCTTCACCCTCCCTTGTTATTCCGAGCGTCCAAACCCTTCCTTGTCATTCCGAGCGTAGTCGAGGAATCTTTGCAGCTTGCCGCTTGCGCCTTTGGGCGCATTCATGAGATTTCTTGGACGAGCCAAGCGGCGGAGCCGAGCGCTCCACGCGCTAACGCTTGGTCGACATGACAAGCGAGGAGTGGGAAGGGAAGCGATGGGGCTTGCGCCCCAATCGCTTATTCGCCCTCGCCGGGATCATCGCCGCCCTGTGGAGGAATCTGACCGCCGCCGTTCGATGGCTGGGTGTTCTCGTTGTCCTCGATGTCACCGCTGTCGGTGCTGGTAACACGCTTCACCTCCTTGCCATCGCGGTCGTAGCAGGTAATCTGGATGGCAGTGCCTGCCAGCTCATCCTTCAGCTCAACCGCTGGGGTGAAGATGATTCGGCGACTGGTAATGAGACCTGCCTTAACCTCGTCCACCTTCTCAACGCTCTTTGCGCGCAATCCAAAGCGCATGGTGCCCAATCCTGGCAGCGCTACGGAGTGACCTTCGGTGGCCCACGCCTTGATAACCTCGCCGGCTGCATCCCAGCATGCCTGCATGATTCCCTTACTAACTCCGCTGCGCAGAGCAGCCTCCTTAATC
>CADCEF010000037.1 GCA_902800365.1 uncultured Prevotella sp.
TGTAAATCTTTCAAAGAACTCTTTCTTAGTGTGCTATCGTTTTTGAGCGAAAGCGGGTGCAAAGGTACGACATTTTTTCTTTCCCTCCAAACATTTTCCCAAAAAAATTCCCAAAAACACGAAAGTTTTCGGGAATGTTTACATTTAGAGTATTACACCTTATTTATATATATTACTCAAATATCTCTTCTATGTCATTTTCGGCTCCATCTTCGCCTAACGACTCACCGCCCAAAGGACACGGATTGAAGCCTGGTGGAAGATCAAAAACAGCGTCTTCACTATACCCAAGTTTGGCATCTTTATATACCTTTTGCATATATAGAGCGAAGATTGGCAATGCTCCAGATGCTCCCTGACCCATAGCCATAGAGTTGAAGTGGATATCACGATCATCACCACCAACCCAACAAGCATTAACAAGATTTGGAGTAAGTCCTACGAACCAAGCATCACTATTATTATTTGTGGTACCTGTCTTACCAGCCAGCTGTCCTTTCAGGTTATATTTGAAGCGCAGACGACTTGCAGTACCGCCATCAACTACATTTCGAAGCATATAAATCATCTTATGGGCACTCTCCTCGCTGATAACCTCATTCATTCGAGGCTGGAACTGAGCGATAACATTCCCTTCGTTATCCTCGATTTTCGTAACAAACATACAAGCAGCACGAATACCGTGATTAACGAATGCGGTATAAGCACTTGCCATCTCACCAACGCTGATGTCACAAGGTCCGAGACAGAGAGCCATAGAAGGATGGATATCAGGATTGCGAATACCATACTCATGCAGAAGATCAACAAATGCCTGAGGATTAAGCTTACTCATAAGATAAGCAGAAATCCAGTTGTTAGACTGCTGCAATCCCCACTTAAGAGTTACCATCTCTCCATATCTGGCACGACTACCATTACGTGGAGTCCATGACTGACCAGCCACAACATAAGTTTGCTGAACATTAGGAGCCTCGTCGCAAGGAGAGAAGCCATTCTCCATTGCAAGAGAATAAAGATATGGTTTAATTGTAGAACCTACCTGACGTCGACCTTCCATTACCATATCATAAGCAAAATGCTCATAATTAAGTCCACCTACGTAAGCCTTTACATGACCATTCTGAGGGCACATACTTACGAAACCAGTGCGAAGGAATGATTTGTAATATTTTATCGAGTCAAGCGGAGTCATGGTCGTATCCACTTCACCATGATAAGTAAAGACAGACATCTTAGTCTTAGTACGGAACGACTTCTGTATTTCTTCCTCTGATGCCCCACTCTCCTTAAGCACACGATAACGTTCACACTGACGTATAGAGCGATTCAAGATCTGCTCTACCTGGCTCTTTGTTAGATGAGAAGAATAAGGAGCATTTGCCTTAGAAGCGATTTCCTTATCAAAGGCTGGCTGAAGAAACTTTACTACATGAGCATAGGCAGCCTGTTCGGCATATTCCTGCATGCGAGAATCAATAGTTGTATAGACCTTCAAACCATCAGTATAGATGTTATAATAGTTACCATCACGCTTCTTGTTTTTATTGCACCAACCGAACAAAGGATCTGATTCCCAATTAATTGAGTCATTGATAAACTTCGCCATATTCCACGAAGGATAGTTGGAACGTACAGGCTTCTTTGCCGTCATATACTGACGAAGATACTCGCGGAAATATACAGCAAGCCCCTCTTTATGATCAGCCACATGGAACTTCAATGTAAGTGGCTCTGCACTGTACTTTTCGTATTCAGCATCAGTAAGATATCCAGCTTTTACCATCTGAGCCAGAACCACATTACGACGATCGCGACTACGCTCAGGATTGCGTACAGGATTGAAATAAGATGGGTTCTTACAGAGACCAACAAGAGTTGCCGACTCAGTAACAGTTAGGTCTTTTGGCTCCTTACTGAAATACACATTCGATGCAGTCTTAATACCAACAGCATTATGCAAGAAGTCAAAATAATTCAGATACATAGTAAGTATCTCATCCTTAGTATAGGTGCGCTCCAGCTTAACAGCTATCACCCACTCGATTGGCTTCTGCAGCAGACGCTCTATTGTAGAATGCGCTTGCTCAGAGTAGAGCTGCTTAGCCAACTGCTGTGTGATAGTAGAACCACCACCAGCACTCTTCTGCCCCAATACACCACGCTTTACGATAGCACGCCCAAGCGCAATAAAATCAATACCAGAGTGATCATAGAAACGCACATCCTCAGTAGCCACCAAGGCATGAATCAACGACGGAGCGATTTTGTTGTAATCTACCATCACGCGGTTTTCGCGATTAAAATTCCAAGTGCCCAGCAATTTACCATCCGAAGAATATATCTGAGTGGCAAAACGGCTTATTGGATTCTGAAGGTCTTCTATGGGTGGCATATATCCTATCCACCCCTTATCTATGGAATAAAAAGCACCAGCAACAGCCAGCACGCTTATGGTCAATAATGTCCATAGAAAATAGACAAATAGCTTTCTCATTTTCTAATTTTGGTTACTTTTTGCAATATCTTGCTGCAAAATTACTATTTTCTTTCAAAATACGGCACGGAAATCAGAAATAATGTGTAATTTTGCGCCAACAAAACAAAAATAGTGAATGAAAAAGCATAATTTTGTGACAATTGCCGATCTCACTAGAGAGAAAATTCTCTATATGATCGAGATGGCAGAGGAGTTCGAAAAGCACCCCAACAGAGAGCTCCTTAAAGGAAAAGTAGTGGCAACTCTTTTCTTCGAACCATCAACCCGTACCAGATTAAGTTTTGAAACCGCAGCCAACCGTTTGGGAGCCAGAGTCATTGGATTTGCCGATCCAAAGATTACCAGTGGAACAAAAGGCGAGACTCTTAAGGACACAATCCTGATGGTATCTAACTATGCTGATGTAATCGTGATGCGCCATTATATAGAAGGTGCAGCCCAGTATGCATCAGAAGTTGCGCCCATCCCCATTGTGAATGCAGGCGATGGTGCCCACCAGCACCCTTCACAGTGTATGCTCGACCTCTACTCTATCTACAAGACTCAGGGTACTCTCGACAACCTTAATATATATATGGTGGGAGATTTGAAATACGGACGCACTGTTCACTCACTGCTGATGGCGATGCGCCACTTCAACCCAACCTTCCACTTTGTAGCACCTAAGGAGCTGGCTATGCCAAAGGAGTACAAGCTTTATTGCGACGAGCACGGCATAAAATATCAGGAGCACACAGCCTTCAACGAGAAAGTTATTGCTGATGCCGACATATTATATATGACGCGCGTGCAAAAGGAGCGATTCTCTGACCTAATGGAATACGAGCGAGTAAAGAATGTGTATGTGCTGAACAACGATCTGCTTAAGAGCGCAAAGCCAAACATGAAGATTCTGCACCCGCTGCCACGAGTAAACGAGATAGCATACGAGGTTGACGACAACCCACACGCATACTACATCCAGCAGGCCGGCAACGGACTCTTCGCCCGCGAAGCTATCTTCTGCGATGTTTTGGGAATCAGTCTTGACGAAGTTAAAAACGATAAAACCATTATCCTATGAACAAGAAAGAACGCTTGGTAGCCGCCATTCAGAACGGTACAGTGATTGATCATATTCCTACAGATAAGACCTATCAGGTGGCCAGTCTACTTGGACTTTTCACACTGAAAACACCTGTTACCATCGGCTTTAACTATCCATCAAAGAAAGTAGGATCGAAAGGAATTATCAAAGTGAGCGACAAGTTCTTTACTGACGATGAGATATCTCGTCTTTCAGTAGTAGCTCCAAATGTTATTCTTAGCATCATCCGCGACTATGAGGTTGTTGAGAAGCGCAACGTTGTAACACCTGATGAGATTCGTGGCATCGTTAAGTGCAACAATCCAAAGTGCATCACCAACAACGAGCCAATGGCAACCCACTTCCACGTAGAGAATGGCATCCTGACATGTCATTACTGCGAAAAGGAGCAGGACATAAACAAAGTGGAACTTTGTTGATACATTAAACATTAAAAGATTAAACATTAAATAAACCCAATAAACAAAACAATGAACAGAGACAACACAATCTTTGAGTTGATTGAGAAAGAGCATCAGCGCCAGCTGAAAGGCATTGAGCTGATTGCGAGTGAGAACTTCGTAAGCGACCAGGTTATGGAAGCCATGGGATCTTACCTTACCAACAAGTATGCCGAGGGCTATCCTGGTCACCGTTACTATGGTGGTTGCCAGGTAGTAGACGAGGTAGAGCAGCTTGCCATCGACCGCGTTTGCAAGCTGTTTGGTGCTGAGTATGCTAACGTGCAGCCCCACTCAGGTGCACAGGCTAATGCAGCCGTACTGTTGGCAGTATTGAAGCCAGGCGACACATTCATGGGCTTGAACCTTGACCACGGTGGCCACCTGTCACACGGTTCACACGTCAACACCTCTGGTATTATCTACAATCCTATCGGCTACAACCTGAATAAGGAGACTGGTCGCGTAGATTACGACGAGATGGAGCAGTTGGCCCTCGAGCACAAGCCAAAGCTGATTATCGGTGGTGGTAGTGCTTACAGCCGTGAGTGGGATTACAAGCGTATGCGCGAGATTGCCGACAAGGTAGGTGCACTGCTTATGATCGATATGGCTCACCCTGCAGGTCTGATTGCAGCTGGTCTGCTCGACAACCCAGTTAAGTACGCTCACATCGTAACTTCTACAACCCACAAGACTCTTCGTGGTCCTCGTGGTGGTATCATCCTGATGGGTAAGGACTTCGAGAATCCTTGGGGTCTGAAGACACCAAAGGGTGTAACAAAGATGATGAGCCAGCTGCTCAACTCTGCAGTATTCCCTGGTCAGCAGGGTGGTCCTCTTGAGCACGTTATCGCTGCCAAGGCCGTTGCATTCGGCGAGGCTCTGCAGCCAGAGTTCAAGGAGTGGGCTAAGCAGGTTCAGAAGAACGCCAAGGTTCTGGCCGATGAGCTTATCAAGCGTGGCTTCGGCATCGTAAGTGGTGGTACTGATAACCACTCTATGCTGGTCGACCTGCGTTCTAAGTACCCCGATCTTACTGGTAAGGTTGCTGAGAATGCGCTTGTTGCTGCTGACATCACAGTCAACAAGAACATGGTTCCATTCGATAGCCGCAGCGCATTCCAGACATCAGGTATCCGTCTTGGAACTCCAGCCATCACCACACGTGGTGCTAAGGAGGATCTGATGGTTCAGATTGCTGCTTGGATCGAGGAGGTTCTGAATGATCCTGAGAACGAGCAGGTAATTGCAAGCGTTCGCGCTCGTGTAAACGAGAAGATGAAAGAGTATCCTCTCTTCGCATACTAAAATAATTAAGCCCTCGCCTAACGGCGGGGGCTTAATCATTAACGAAGCGAAGCGTTAAAGTGATTTATCGCCTGACGGAACAGATGGTTCCTCGTGTTACCTCCGAAAATACTATGATTTCTGTTTGTGTAAACTAACTGTCGGAAGTCCTTATCAGCCTGAACCAGCGCTTCCACATATTCTGCAGTATTCTGATAGTGCACATTGTCGTCGGCCAATCCGTGACAAATCAACAGTGCTCCATGCAACTGTGATGCACGCGCTATTGGGTTCACATCGTCGTATCCGCTGGCATTCTCCTTTGGTGTGCGCATGTAACGCTCTGTGTAGATAGAGTCGTAGTAGCGCCAGCATGTAGGAGGTGCGATAGCCACACCAGCCTTGAACACAGGGCGACCTTCCGACATCGACATCAGTGTATTCCATCCACCATAGCTCCAGCCCCAGATACCTATACGATTCTTGTCTACATAGCTCTGATTACCAAGCCAGATGGCCGTCTCTACCTGGTCGCGCGCCTCCAGCTCACCCAGTCGCAGATAGGTGCACTTCTCAAATTCAGCACCACGACCACCAGTGCCGCGATTGTCTACACACACACAGATGTAGCCCTGCTCACAGAGATACTGCTCGAGTATAGCACCATTGTTGCTCATACCTATACCCCACTGATTCAGCACCTGCTGACTGCCAGGACCACCATACTGATACATAATAACAGGATACTTCTTCGAAGCATCAAAATCAGCAGGCTTAACCATCCATCCGTTCAGCACCACGCCCTCAGAAGTTGTAAACTGGAACATCTCCTTCTTTCCAAGGTCATAGCCAGCCAGCTTCTCCTTCAGCTCGTGGTTGTCAATCAGCGTTGTCAGCACCTTGCCGTTGTTCTGGCAGATGGTGTACTGTGCAGGATTGTTTATATCACTCCAGATGTTGATGAAGTACTTGAAGTTCTTGCTAAAGATGGCGCTGTTCACACCAGCCTTTGGTGTCAGTGCCTCAATCTTTCCGTTCTGGTGAGCCACCATTACCTGCTGCTCAGTAGCACCCTTTGGGTTTGCTGCGAAGTAGGTGTCGCCTGTCTTCTCGTCGAAACCATAAACAGCCTTCACCACGTATTTCTCGTTCACAATCTGTCGCAACAGCTGTCCGTTCAGGTTGTATAGATACAGGTGGTTGTAGCCATCGCGCTCACTGGGCAGCAAGATGTGGCTGTCTGTAATCTGCACATCGTCGAGCACTTCCTCCTTCACATACTTGTCAACCTTATCCTCAATGGCCAGCTTGCATACTGTCGACAGCGGATTGGCCATATATATGCGCAGCACATCCTGATGGCGATTCATTGTGAAGATAGCAATCTTAGCAGGATCGCTTGTTGCCTTAATACGTGGGATGTATCCCTCTGCGTCGAGTGGCAGTTCTATCTTACGTGTCTGATGACTCTTTATGTCGTAGCTCCACACGCTTACCTTCGAGTTCACCTGTCCTGGCACTGGGTACTTGTATGTATAGTCGCCAGGATATTCAGCAAACTCCTTGCGCTCAGGCTTTGCGCCCTTAAACAGCTGCATCGAGTACTGCTTCACAGCGCTCTCGTCATAGCGAATCCAGATAATCTGCTTCGAGTCGGCCGAGAACACCATCGATGAGTTTGTAGAGAACTCCTCCTCGTAAACCCAGTCGGGTATACCGTTAATTACCTCGTTGCGCTTGCCATCCTTTGTAACCTGGCTCTCTGCATTATCATACAGCAGTTTCACCAGATAGATGTTATTATCACGCACAAAAGCAATCTGATTTCCGTCTGGCGAGAATACAGGAGTCTGCTGTGGTCCACCGTCGCTCAGCGGCTCCAGCTTGTTGTTGCGGATGCTATATATATAATAGGTGGCAGTGAACGAGCGACGATATATTGCCTTAGTGTTTGTCTGAATCAGCATTCTTGTGCCGTCAGGACTCAGTATATATCCATCCACGCTCTTCACCTCAGCACCACGTGCAGTTGCAGCATCAAACAGCACGCCAGTCTGCTTACCTGTCTTAAATGAGTAAGTTATAATCTGCTTGCCGTCATCGCTAATCTGCGCGTATGTCTCGCCGTCAGCCATTGGGCGCACAGCACTCATTGTCTTGCTTCTAAAATCTCCGTTTGTTATCCCTTTCAGCGTCAGTTTTTCTCCAGCAGAAGCCGAAACTGCCAACGCCAGCGATAATCCCAGTGAGAATAATCTCAATTTCTTCATATTTTTCTGTTATTTTACTGTTTCAGCTTGCAAAGATAGCATTTTTTTCAGTAACTTTGCACACTGATGGATTTAAATAAAGTGAATACGCCCTATTATAACGACTACGGCACATGGATACGCCGTCAGTTCCCTTATCGCGTGCAGAAGATTTCAATCGATGCAGGCTTTACCTGTCCTAATCGCGACGGACGCATTTCTACAGGTGGTTGCATCTATTGCGACAACCGCACTTTCAATCCATCCTATTGTCAGCGCCGCAACTCTGTAACCCAGCAGCTTGAAGAGGGTAAGCGTTTCTTCGCCCACAAGTATCCTGATATGAAATACCTGGCTTATTTCCAGGCATTCACCAACACCTATGCCCCACTCTCCCAGCTAAAGGCGCTCTACGAGGAGGCACTGCAGGTAGATGATATTGTGGGCATCGTCATAGGCACTCGCCCTGACTGCGTTTCCGATGAGCTGCTCGATTACCTTGCCGAGCTTAACCAGCGCACATTCGTGCTGGTGGAATATGGCATCGAGAGTGCCAACAACGATACTCTTCTGCGAATCAATCGCGGCCACAGCTTCGAGCAGTCGCAAGAAGCCATCCAGCGCACCAAACAGCGCGGCCTGCTCACAGGCGCCCACATCATCTTAGGCCTGCCAGGCGAGGATGCAGCCGAGAGTCTGCGCCAAGCCTCAATCATCTCCAGCCTGCCCATCGATATTCTGAAGATCCATCAGATGCAGATTATCCGCGGAACGCGATTGGCAGATGAGTTTGCCGCCAACCCGTTTCACATCTATACTGTCGACGAATATATCCAGCTGATTGCTGAGTATATACAGCGTCTGCGCCCTGATCTTATTCTCGAGCGCTTTGTTTCCCAATCGCCCAAGGAACTGCTCATCGCACCACACTGGGGACTAAAAAACTACGAGTTTACCAATCTTTTGGTAAACCATCTCAAGCAGAATAAAATCTATCAGGGTCAGTTCTTTCTGAAATCAGAGTAGTTGTTGTTTTTCAGCATCTGATCCAAGCTCAGGTTCTTGTTGTGCTTCATGTATCTCTCTACCATTCTGGTATAGATAGAGTTGAACATATTCTTGCCCAGTGCCTTGTTCACCACCCACAGAATCTTACCTATGTGAGTATCGCGCTCCTGCTGGCTCAACGCTCTGTCTTGTGGCATTGGATACATGCTCAACAGATAGAATCCAATACAGTCAGGCACGATATAGTGGCGATTCATAAGCTCCAGCTGACTCTTTGAATAACCATACTGAGGCTTCTGATACAGAGGGTAGTCGGTACCCAGATACTTGTCGAGACATATGCCGATAGAGTTATTACCCACTATCACGCTCTGGTCAAGCGAGCCTATCTGAGCATAAACCTCAGGCACCTCGAATCCAGGCAGATTCTCGCGCAGATACTTGAAGCCGGTAGTAAGGTCGGCATTAATATCATCCATATTTGCATACTGCTGCTCAGCCTCTGCAATAATTATCTGCAGTGTAGAGTCCTGATAGAAGCGCAGGAATTTCTTGCTTATCAGCTGATCGTCAACCTTACCAATGCGCAGCACGTCCTCAATCAGCGTGCGTGTCTGCATGGGGTAAACAGTGTTCATCTGCTGCAGAGCCGAGAAGTCGCCCGTGGTAAGATATAGGCTTTGGATACGATCATAGCGGTCAACGACAACCTCAACGTCTTCATCCATCGAGAATTGCCATTCGCAGCTGATGCATCCAAACATCACTATCAACAAGAAATAATAAACCTTGTGCACGGGCTATTTACAATCAAATATTACAAGTATGTTAAAAAAATCGTTGCAAATATACTAAAAAGTATTTTAAAAACCAAATTTTAACCTAAAAAGTTTAAATATTTGTGTAAAAAGCTGCACATTTTTGTGTATTTGTGTAAAAATCGCCGTGTTTTTTGTGATTTTTTATCTTAAAACGGTAAATCGCTAAACAGTTTTTTGCCTTTGGCATAATACTGCCAAAGCAGCGAGTAGCTCTTCTGCTCAGGTATATTCTTCTTCCTTCTCGAAGCCTGAATCTCCTGCCTGTCGGCCTTGAAGTCCTTCTTCCACGCCTTGAAAGCCTTGCGCGCTTTGTATATCGCCTTGAAGTCGCCAACGTTTCTGTTCAGTATAAGCGTCTGCCACGCAGCCAGATAGTCGAGGAACCATCGCCAGCGCATCACATGCTTCAGCTCCTCGTCAGGCAGACATTTATATAGCATCGTAAGGTTGTTTCTGAAGTTCAGATATGTCTTCATCGGATTCCCCTTAGGCAGCGTTCCGCCCCCCACATGATACACGTAACTATCTGGTATACAAACTATTCTGCGTCCGCGTATTCTCAGTCGCCAGCACAAGTCTATCTCCTCGTTGTGAGCAAAGAATCTTGCGTCAAGTCCCTTCACCTCCCAGTAGTCCTTGGCGCGTATCATCAGCGCAGCACCAGTAGCCCACAGAATATCCGTCACATCGTCATACTGTCCATTGTCGGCTTCTACAGTATCAAAAATTCGTCCGCGACAGAAGGGGTAGCCGTATTTATCCAGGAATCCCCCACTCGCTCCAGCGTATTCAAAGCGGTCTTTGTCGAATATCGACAGCAGCTTAGGCTGACAAGCAGCCGCATCCTTGTGCACATCCAGATATTCTATCATGGGTGTAAGCCAGTGGTGCGTAACCTCAATATCAGAGTTCAGCAGCAGATAGTACTCTGCATCAATCTGCGAAAGCGCCTTGTTATAGCCCTCGGCAAATCCCCAGTTCTTGTCCAGTATCACCAGATCCACCTGTGGATAGTGCGTTCTCAGAAACTCCACCGAATCGTCAGTCGATGCGTTGTCAGCCACGTAAACCGTAGCCTCGTCTCTCGAGTATTGCATAACCGATGGCAGATACTTCTCAAGCATCTCCCTTCCGTTCCAGTTCAGTATTACTATTGCTACCTTATCCATATCTTACGCGCGCGTGTGTACATTATATATAAGAGTTAGAGAATAGCTTTCAGCGATTCCTTGTCGCGAGTCAGTTCGCCAAGCTTTACTTTCACCAGCTGATTGTCGAGTGCAGGGTCGGCATCCTTGGCACTCAGCTCTACGCGGATGTAGTTCTTAGTAAATCCGTGCATGGCTCTGCCTCGTGTAGCCTTTTCAAACAGCACCTCGGCTTCCTCTCCTATGTGACGCTCGTAGAAGGCCTGAGTCTTCTTGTCGCTCAGTTCCAGCAGTCGCTTCACTCTCAGCTTCTTGTCTTTCTCGCTCACCACATATGGTATGCTTAGTGCCGATGTGCCAGGGCGCTCAGAGTATGGGAACACGTGCAACTGCGTAACATCCAGACTGTCGAGGAATTCGTATGTCTCCTCGAAACACTCAGGTGTCTCGCCTCTACAGCCCACCATCACGTCTACTCCAATAAACGCATCAGGCATCAGCTCCTTTATCTTGTAAATCTTGTCGGCAAACAGCTCGCGGTCGTAGTGGCGATGCATCAGTTTCAGCACCGTGTTGCTTCCGCTCTGCAGTGGAATATGGAAGTGAGGCATAAACGCCCTGCTCTGTGCGCAGTACTCTATCAGCTCGTCAGATGCCAGATCAGGCTCCAGCGAACTTATGCGATAACGACTGATACCCTCAACCTTATCCAGCGCCTTTACCAGGTCGATAAACTTCTCGCCAGTGGTCTTACCAAAGTCGCCTATATTCACTCCAGTCAGCACAATCTCCTTGCCACCCTCGGCAGCAGCCTCTTCGGCCTGAGCCACCAGCGATGCTATTGTTGGGTTTCGCGAAAATCCGCGTGCATATGGAATAGTGCAGTATGTGCAGAAGTAGTCGCAACCATCCTGCACCTTCAGGAAGTAGCGTGTTCTGTTGCCACGCGAGCAGCTTGGCGCAAAGGTCTTTATATCCTTTGTTTTCTGCGTATAAGCCTTTGCTGATGCCTGACCTGACCATGCATCCGAGAGGAACTGAACCAGATTCGATTTCTCGTTCGAGCCCAATACCAGACTTACACCCTCAATCTTAGCCACCTCGTCGGCCTCCAGCTGCGCATAGCATCCTGTAACCACTACAAAGGCTCCAGGGTTCTCGCGCACCAGACGGTGAATAGCCTGGCGACATTTCTTATCAGCCACTTCAGTAACCGAACAGGTGTTAATCAGGCATATATCTGCCTTCTCACCTTTCTGGGCAGTAGTAACGCCCAAGTCCTGAAGCATCTTTCCAAAGGTAGATGTCTCAGAGAAGTTCAACTTACATCCAAGTGTGAAATAGGCAGCCTTTTTGCCCTGAAATGCCGACGTATCTATCATATATAAAATAGGTGTATTGTTTACGGGCACAAAGGTACTACATTTTTTGCAAAAAACATCAATTTTCAGTCATTTTTAAGTAAGACGTGAAATTTACACCAAATTTAACATTTCGTAAATGGCTGATTTTCAGCACTTTGCGAAAAAGTTACAAAAATACCCTAAAAAAAATCGAAAAAAATGATACGTTGTATTAAAATAATGCTTAACTTTGCAGCGTTTTAATAAACAAATGATTGTTTTACAGATTTAAAAAGCTTAGAAAAAATGAAGAAATTGGTATTTATGTTCGTAGCAGTTGCTGCTATCTCTTTCGCATCATGTGGTAACAAGGCTCAGGCTCCTGTACAGGACACTGACTCTATCGCTGAGGTAGTTGATAGCGTTGCAGACAGCCTCGCAGTTGACACTGCTGCTGTTGACACAGCTGCTGTTGCTGAGTAATCTCAACACGGACAAGAGAGAAAAAGATCGTAAGACTCAGTCTTGCGATCTTATTTTTTTATCCAATAACTAAAAAAATCATCCATTCTAACTTAACATCTCCCCCACTTGTGCGTATTATAGATGAATATGACACGTCAGGAGTTTGAACATATCGCCGCGCAACTGCGCCAGAAGGTACTGAAAATCAGCACCCAGTTCTTCAGCTCACGCGATGATGCTGAGGATGCAGCGCAGGAAACAATGGTGCAGCTATGGCGCTACTGCGAGCATATCGACTCCAGCCGTAATATCGAGGCGCTGGCCGTACGTGTAGCCAAGAACTGTTGCGTTAGCATGTATCGCCACCAACAGCACCAAACCACAACGGCCGATATCGATATTCTGGCACGCAACCATCAGGAGCCAAGTGCATCGCCACAGCAGCAGCTCGAAGCTAAGGACACGCAACGCATGCTCGACGAATCGCTTGCCCTGCTCAAACCGCGAGAACGCGAACTCTTTGACCTACGCGCCGTGATGGGCCTGTCGAACGACGAAATCTCCAGTCAGACGGGCATTCCCAAAACATCGATAGCACCTATGGTATCGGCAGCGCGAAAGAAAGTATTGGCAGAATTAATTAAACGCATGAAGCAATGACAAACAAGGATATACAACATCTCATCGATAAGTATCTCGCGGGCGAGACATCGCCTGCAGAAGAGCTACAGTTGACTAGCGAGCTGCAGCACTGCGATAACATCAGCGACGAATGGCAGGCAGTAAGCATCATGCTGGGTGAGCTCACTCTGGGCGAGGCCGAATACGATCGCATCATGGCCAGCCGCAAGTCAGCATCCAGCCGTCCATCGGCAGCCATCATTGCCCTGCGCATCATATCGTCAGTAGCAGCAGTCTATCTGGTAGGTCTGTTCATCTGGCTTCAGATGCAGCCAGCTCCCAAGGCCGAGATGGCATATAGCCCCAAAGTAGAACAATCACAGCCTGCGCCACAACCAGCGTATTGCACTGAAGGTACACCCCGGGAAATCCTGATGTGCTATATCGAGCATCGCAAGGCACAACCTGATACTTACAAACAATTAAAACAGATGAATTATGAAAACCAATAAATTCCTGATGATCATTGCAGCCTTTGTGCTGCTGTTCACATCGTGCAACAAGAAAGACGAGCGCATGCTCACCGTCATCAACCCCGATGGCACCTGCAGTCGCGAGATGTCGTTCCATCCATACCCCCAAGAAGTCATGGCCCCACTCAACGAGACCATCGAAAGCAACGGCCTGCACTTTGGCCCCGACTGGCAACGCTCGTGGACAGTAGTTGGCGACTCACTGCGACCCCCCTGTCCTATGACCGAGGCTCAGTGGGACAGTCTGCGACAGGTATTTCCCAAGCAAAACATCAGCCAAAAAGTTTTGATGCACACTTCGCGTAACTTCCAGAATGTCAGCGAGATGAGCGATTCGCTCACCACCAGTGTAGTACGTCATCTCTTCAAGGCCACTGCCTCGCTCGATAAGCACTTCAAGTTTTTCTATACTGATTATGTGTATCACGAAACTTTCGCCATCACCGATATCAAGCAGATCTTCCCTGTAGCGTTAGACCGTTTCGTGAGTGCAGATAGCGCATCCTACTGGTTCACAGGCCAACCAAACCTTGCTGAGGAGCTCACTGGCGCTGAGCAGAAGGAGCTGCTCGACGAGATCGAGGCTAACGTCAGCCATTGGATGAACGCCTGCACATTCACAAGCATCTGCTCTATCATCGCCCATTATTACGACAAGGTCAAGAACCCGCCAGCCACCCGCGAGCAGTTCCTTACCAACTGCGACAGCATCATCACATCGTTGGCAGTGCGCAGCATGGACTTATTTATCGACATGAATCAAGTAAAGAAAATTCTTAACGATTATTATCATTCCGACGCATATTCGGCCATACTCAGCGACAGCACTATGTACTGGGATAAAAAACTCGAAAAGCAGTACCGCCAGTACGAGTACCTCATGATGATGGCGCCAACGCTCGACTACCAGATGCCAGGCAATGTTATCGATGCAGGCGATGGTAAGATTGAGGGCGACGTTGTACGTTACCGCTTCTCGGGCGAGCGTCTTATACCCCATCCTTTCGATGTCGCCATCACCTCGCGCGTCACTCATGTCTGGGCCTACGTCATCACCCTGCTCGTCATTCTTTTGGCCATCGGCAGTTTCGTTTACAAACGTCGCTAATAGCCCCAAAATAGCATTGTCAGACAAATGTCAGACTGATTTTTAGGCCTTTTCAGCATCTCTTCATACCTTTGCAAACAAAAACATTTGTAAAAGTATGAAGAGATTTATTTTCCTGGCCATTGGCATTTATATGGGCCTAATGATTTGTCTGTCAAACTTCCATCGAGTAGTCAATCTTTCGTGGCCTCAAAAAATCGAGCGAGCCATGGCACTATCACCTATGGCCGAGTATCGTAACGCCGAGTACGGCTATACCGTACGCTATCCGGCATTCTTTCAGCGCGACGACGACACTCTTCTCGACATAGGCACAAGCCGTTTCTCCTTCTGGCGAGACGACATCGAGATTGTCCTTACGGCATTTTTAGAGCATAATCCCGACATGCTAAGCACCCAGCAGGCTGTAAAGAAATATGCAACCGATTTACACGCCACACATCAGCGCGTTGGCGATGATTTCTTCATCCTCTCGGGCGCCCTCCACAACGACGACGGCCAGATCACCGGCCGCCGTTTTCATGCCAAGTTTGTCAAGCACCGCAAGTTCTGGTTCATCCAGTCGCTCACCTACCCCGAGAGCTGCGAACACGCACTCCTGCGCCTCCTCCAAGAAATCGACACCTGGCAAGTGTGGAAGAATTAAGCATTGATAAACGCGACCTTATACCTATTGTCTCGCGGACGGACCGCAAAGTGCAACCATATCAGAGAGATAAGTAAACAGAATCAGTACAATAAACAGTAATTAACAAAACAGTAACAAATCAAGGCTCAGAAGGAGTCAACATTATACAGGGAAAGACAGTCCGCACTACAGTATCGGCATGAAGACACCCTCTGAAGTGCACACCCAGACAGGCCCGCAGAAGGTGATGTGGAAGTACGCAGAAAGACTCTCGGGGGCCGTCTGCCCCCTGCCGCAAGGCACCCCCTGAATGTTTTTCATGGTGGGGTTTCGCCAAGGCGAGTCAACGAATCCAGTACAAAGTCATATTCTCAGATGAAAAGGTCAACGTTTTCAGCACGAAGTCCACTAACCCGGGAAAAGGGGCAACAAAAGCAGGAAAGCAGACAACCTAATCAGAGAGATAAGTCAACAAAATCAGTATAATAAACAGTAATTAACAAAACAGTAACAAATCAAGGCTCATATGACAGGAAGTTTTTTTAGTTTAGGAGATAACTAATGAAATAGTAGTTTTATTATTATATATATTATAATATATATAATAATAAATAATTTCTATTGAGTTTTTTGAGAAAACCTTCCTGTCGTATTTGAATAAATGAATATTTGAATACTTCTTTTCTATATTTTCTCTAAAAATAATCGCTTAAAAACTTGCATATATCAGGAAATTTTCGTACCTTTGCATCATAGATGTAAAACAAACAAAGCATCTAAAATTTGCGGCATAGTTATAGAGAAAATTTTTCTTAGTCGACGAGATAGTTTTTCATAGCCAAACCGCAGAAAACACGAATAAGGAAGAGGTTTTAAGGAAGAGGAAATGTTTTTACACTCTTAAAACTTTTAATTAATTTATGGCACTTAAAGTAAAGGCAGTAGAGAGACTGCTGAAGTTTTCAAACAATCCAAATGATCCTGGTGTTTATCGCTATGTGATGAAGGCTGACCTGTATACTAGTCTGAGTCAGGCAAAGGTTATCAAGGAGGCTGCTATGCGCAGTGGTGTAAGTCAGGGCGTGATGAAGGCCTGCTGGGATGCTGCTGGCGAGGTAATCAAAGCATGGGCAACTGAAGGTCATAGCGTGGCTCTGCCCGGACTGGGAAGTATGCGCTTCGGTCTGCGTAGTAAGTCAGTAGAAAAGGTTGAGGACGTGAAGGCTGGCCTGATTTCGACTCGTCGAATCATCTTCACCCCATCGATCGACCTGAAGGACGAGCTGGCAAGCACAGCTATCCAGATCACCTGCATCGACCGTAACGGTAAGGAGGTGAAGCGAGTAACCTCAACCTCTGGCGAGGTGGAAGACCCAGAGAACGATCAGCCAAGCAATGGCGGCGGCAATCAGGGCGGAGGTGGAAACACACAGCCATCAGGCGACGACCCTGGCGAGGGAGATTAAACAAACGGAGGGGTAGCACCCCTACCCCTCCAAGTTATTCTTTTAGTCGGCGTACCGCCTTTGTAAAAGCGGCGAAGCCGAGCGAAACATTAACCATTAAAAATCTATTATCATGACTAAGAGAGAAACATTTAAGTTCATTATACAGATTATTGCATCTGTAGCTACAGCAATCGTAACAGCGCTTGGCGCAACGAGTTGCATGGGCGCATAGAAACGCTCTTTCGGGGCTGAGAAGCCCTGCGTTAAAGCCTAAGACCTGCACTTGAGGGGTGCGCCCCTCATACTGCAGCAGGCGCTTTCGAATAGAAGTTCTTTTTCATTCATTTTATAGCCTATCCCCCTTAAGCCAGCAGTGAATGCTCGCTTAAGGGATTTTTATTTGGCAATTGATTTCTCCCAATCCTGATGCTTGTCATGCCAGTCTTTGCTATGGAATCCTAAACCACCTATCTGGCGTGGATGAGCTAGAGGAAGTACCTTAATTGTTTGACCATCGATTATTGTATTTGTTGCTTTGCCATATCCATACAGGTTTACATACTCCTGAAGTGTCTTATATGGCACGTTAGCTACTTCACTCAAGAATTGAGCAATGGGGATATCGCCAAGGAGTATTAATAAGTCAGCTTGCGATTCTTTTAGTTCCTCAAGAATCTCTTTGCAGCGTACAGAGTCACAGAATATTGTAGGACGGTCTGGTATTGAAACCTTGTTTAACCCAAACTCTGATATTTTGGGGTTATACTTATCTTTTATAACTTTCTTTTGACTATCGTTTATTCTGGTTTCAGGCAGAAGGTCGCAGAGCCAGGCATCTTTACGGGTAAAGCCAAGAGGAGCAAGTATATTATTGTCGAGCACTTTAGCAGAAGGACCATTAAGATTACTGCCAGCTGGCTCTAGAGTACCCAGCTCTTTTGGAATCTTTATTTTGCTGATAATCTCGCGAGCTTCATCGATATTGCCATCCCAGAAGATACGAGGCTCACTTGCTACAGCCAATGCTGCACATATTGGATGCTTTTCACCAGGCTTAGTCCAACGAGCATGTACAGCACTTGCATATACTCCAAGCACAAACACCTTCTTTGGAGTTCTATCTTCTTGTCTGAGCGGGCGGACAATCTGTCCGAATGGAAATTGATATGTCATATATTCAGTCTTTAGTTAATTACTTTGCAAAGATAATGAAAAACTATATAAATTCCAAATTAAATATCAAGAAAATAGTATTGCCGTTTATCAAATAAGATATGCCATATTATAGTACCTATCACTATTGATGGTATGAACCACCAAGGAGTGACACAAAAGCCAATGAATAGTATCAATATAATCCAAACCCAACAACCTAACATAAGCCCGTCTATTTAAATAGTTTCTACTTTATTACCATTTAGCTTAACCTTGCGGTCGAAAGAGATATCTGCGCCATCGTAAATGGCTGATACATCAACGCCCTTTTCGATGAGGGTATCAATAAGTACACTATCATGGAGGCCGCGGATAGATGTCCATGCGCGGCTACCAACCTGCTGGTTGAACTCAGCAATAAGTGATTCAACACTCTGCTTTGCCATGTTCTCTTTGAGTTCGTCATAATACTCTTTTGTTACCATAACACATCGTTTTAAATTAAACATTAATTTGGGGGCAAATATAGGCGGAGGTTGTCCCAAAGGTCAGGACACCCCTACTAACATTAACCTCAATTAAGAATAAAAGCTGTGATTTAACAGATTGTTACAAATACCGAATTGAAAATCGGCCCTAAATCATAGGATCGATTACCTCCGAAACCTCTTACTGCACAGCAGTAAGGCGGTTAAACGCCTTAGCCTCAGCCTCAAAAGCATCTCTTTTGGCTGTGCCTTCCTTACCATATTCTGCATCAAGCAGTTCATCAAATGTTGTACTGGCCATAATAGCCTCTTTCTTCTTTGTTTCCATATAAGTCACCTTTGGGTGGCTTTTTTGTTTATATGTTTTTCGAAATAGTCACAAGTTCCCTTGGGAGGGTTATAATCTTCAGACGCTCATACCAGATGCGGTTTGAACCAGCTATGTGTTTTTGTGTATGGCTGCTGATGATGTAGTAGCTGGCGGTATACTCATCCATCATATCAAGGAAGACCTTTTTGATACGTGAGCACTTCTCGTTGATGGCGTTATCGAGAGGATTAACCAGATGATCTACGCCTTCAATTACCTTATCCATGTCGAGACCCTTGGCTGTAGCCTTATAATAACGTATCAGTTCATCACGATGATCAACCAAGTGCTTAAACTCTATTCCCTCTGGATGCGCCAGGAACAGCAGATACACAGCCTTATGTACAGGTTGCAGTTCTACCTCTTTATTATAATCAATCAGCAAGAATCGATAATCCTCAGTTATCACAAGTCTGCTTAGTTTACTCTTAGCCGCCTCAATGCGCAGCTCTTCAAGTAATGGCACACCAATAGCCTTAAGCAGAAGGTCACTCCTACCCTCTGCCTGCAACTGCCCCACAAGTCGTTTAATCTCATGGGCAGCCTGCTCTGGTGTCATCTGCTCGCTCATTCAGCAACCTCCTTCATAAAGCCATTAAGCCACGCCTTCAACTTCTCTATCGTAGTAGGCTCGTGCGGTTCCTCTATCACCTCTGGCTCTGGAGCAGGTTCTGGGGCAGGTTCAGGCTCTGGTGCTTGCTCCACTTCAAATGGAATTTCTATTTGTGTTGCAATAATTTCTTTTATCGTGGTAATCTCCTTTGGCTTATACAAGCCAGAAATCATACTCTCGTAATAATCATCTTCGTCGTGATGAACCTCTGTTTTCGCTTCGTTGCTCATAGTGTCTTCCATTCCTGTTGCCAGGATTGTCACCTTAGCATCCTCGCCAAGCGTGTCATCAGTTGCAGTACCCCAGATTACTTCGATGTTGGGATCCAGCTGGTCAAAGAAGTCGTCTATCTCCTGCAGCTCTTTCACAAATATCGGATGCTCATCGCTGGCATAGATATTAAAGAGAATACGTTTGGCCTTACCAATGTCGTTGCCATAAATCAAGGGCGAATCGAGAGCGTTTAGGATAGCATTCTCAACGCGATGCTCACCACTTGCGCGCCCCATAGCCATGATAGCTCCACCACCATTACGCATGGTTGTTTCAACATCGCGGAAGTCACTCTTGATACCACCATCACTAGGCAGAGTAATAAGTTCCGAAATACCCTTCACTGCATTCATCAGGATGTTGTCTGCCCTGAAAAAAGCCTCTTTCAAAGAAATCTCAGAATCAGCATACACATCACATAGGCGCTCATTGTTTACAATAAGCAGTGCATCAACATTTTTGCGCATCTCCTCCACACCCTTCAATGCCTTTATTATCTTTCGTTTCTTCTCGAAATAGAACGGAATGGTTACCACTCCAATGGTGAGCAGTCCCATTTCCTTGGCAACACCTGCTACCACTGGAGCAGCACCAGTACCAGTGCCGCCGCCCATACCTGCAGTAACAAACACCATCTTAGTGCCATCAGCAAGTAGTTTCTTAATACTGTCGAGCGTATTTTGCGCCTCATCTCGTCCCTTTTCAGGATCACCTCCTGCTCCAAGGCCTTCACCCATCTGTATTTTCACGGGCACTTCTGAGCGCGAAAGCGACTGACTATCAGTATTACATACTGCATAAGTCACACCTTCTACACCCTCCTTAAACATATTGTTAACAGCGTTGCAGCCACCACCTCCAACGCCAACAACCTTTATGATGCCCTGCATCCTATCCTCAACAGGACCAAAGTCCAAAATTCCTTCATCCATACTTCAATAACTTTTCTGCTGCAAAGATACAAAATATCTCCAAAACCACCAATCAAAAATCCCCTCGCAAGCCTTGCGAAGAGTTTTAAAAGTTTTATTTATCTCGGACTCCACTCATGTACAAGTTCTTTTAGGTGCTCTACCTTTTCATCCCTAAGTCCAGACGAATAGAACAATCCCAATACGTAGATGTAGTCTTTTTCTACTACGTATTGCTCGTAGAACTTATTGTATCCATCCCGTCCTTCCAAGTAGAAATAACCCGGATGCACATCTATCATAGTTATAGAGTCCTCGTTTAACTTTCTTAAGCCCACAGAAAACTCTGCTGCTGCACTATCATTCATATGAGCTTCATTCGGATAAGAAAAACATTTCAAAACCACGTCGCACGCAGCAAACGAATAATCAAACCTCATGTTACGATTATCCAGTTGCGAGCTATCTGGCACAAAGATATTGGGATACTCCACTTTAAAAGTAGGATTCTCAAACACGAACGTATCCAACTTCTGCCAGGTTATCATCTTTGCCTTATAAGGCTTCCATGTACTTGTCTTCCTCTCCCTCGTTGAGCAGCTCATCACCAACAACATAATAGCAGCCCCCGCTATAGCTCCAAATATACAATTCCTTCTCATATCTCAGTGATTCTCATTTGCTACTTTACACTTCTCCAACTCTGTCAGAACAAGCCTCTGAGCCTTAAAGAAATCGTTCAGTACGCATATCAGATAGTTGTCTATTTCTGGTATTTCTTTGATAAACAATATCGTCCTTCTGCCATGTACACCAATTTCCTCAATCTCTTTATTGGTTGTATATAGCAATGTGCAGTTTACATACTGATTTACCAGATTGATGGTTTTATGAAGATTAGCTATTTCTTCAACATCGCTATAGATAGATATGCTATGCCACCACGTATCATAAATGGTAATAAACTTGCATGTATCATTACTTTCTATCGTAAACTTCTCGCCTTGAAAAGTAAAATACGCATAGTTCAAATTATTATGCTCTTCAGTCTCAGGATCGCAACCTATCTTACGCAACGTAGTCAAAACCAATCCTGCGACAGTCCTCTCATCCAAACATTTCCGCTCTTTCATATCATCCTCCTCTTTATGTTCACCATTCATCAACTCTTGGAAGAATAGTTCTTCTTCAGCCTCTTTTTCTTCTACACTAGCCTTATAGACATGATAGAAGTAGTATATAGCAAAAATAATCAGCCAAATAACAACATGAATCATAAATAATTCTCCATTTTGTTTGCAAAGTTAATCTATATTTTTCGCTCAGTCAAGCATTTATTAATCACAAGCCTTGTGAATTAGGCAATTTGCATTTCCATATCACATTGGCTCTAACCAGATCTATTTTCTTCGCTTCACCACGTTTGCCTGATATAGCATAGTATCTGGCTACACTTCCAGGCAGAATTGTTGAAAAGATCTTTCTTATCCTTGTACATTTCTCATTTATAGAGTTTTGGGTGGAATTTGTCACATCTAAGATACTCTTCTTAACTCTGTCTGTTAAACCATGTGGACGCAACAGCAGATATAACTCGGTTAATTCCTTGCGATAATCAGGCAGAAATTTCAGAATTATCCCTTCTGGATGCGAGAGAAACAGTAGGTATACTGCCTTCACCAGCGGCTCCATATCCACCTCAATTGTTTTTTCGCCAGCTAATACGATCTTGTAATCTTCTGTCACAATTAGTTGAGGGAATAGTTCTTCCTCGTTCATAGCTGCAGCGATTTCCGTATCATCTATGCCATACGCCTTTAGTTTGCGTACCCTCTCCCTAACTTCGTCCAAAAGAAAGGAGCAGTGAAAACGCTCCAATTCTTTTGAAACCAGTTGTTTAATCTCATTTTCCATTTTCAGCGGTTTTAGAATCCCATGGCATCCATCATCGCATCATAGTCCCAAGGGTTACTTGGCATATCGCCGTACATACCATCTGTCAGAGCGTCCCATGAATCTTCTTCAGTCCACTCGTAACCTTCGCACTCATAAGAGTCGTCATAAAAATCTCTTGCCATAATTGTAATGATTTAAATTGTTTATACTATGCTACTCTCTTAGTAATCAGACTTTGCGAAGTCTGGTCCATTAGAGTCCTCTTTAATCTCAGCTGATTCTCAACAATCAGATCGTAATCGCACTTCGTGTCCCCCATCTTTATTGTAAGAACAAATAACTCCAGAAATGTCAGGAAGCAGAAGAGAACGATGTAGAATACTAGCGAAACAACGCTCTTGGAAACAACAGACAGAGTTGCTTCTAATTCTTCGATGAATCCCAATGGACGAATGCTTACTTCCTCAGTCACTTTCTTGGCAATATCCTTTTTATCCTGGCGTAACTGTTCCAGTTGGTTCTGATAGATTTCCATCTGGCTATTATTGGACTTAAGCTGTTCTGCCAACGGATTAGCGACATTTACAATCTCTGTGTTTCTAATGCGAGTTTTTTTAGGATTACCGTTTTCATCCACACCAACAACCTGTTCCTGAGTCGAAACGTTTACACTCTTAATTGTTGGCTTTTTCATCAGTTCTTCGCCTAATGCAATGGTTGCTTTGTTCAGCGAATCCATTTCCTGAGTAATACGTTTTTCGTCATTATCAAATATTGACATTCGCTTTAGGATGGTTTCTTTGATAACATCTTCTCTCCGTTCCTGTATTGCTTGGCGGATATCATTACTGAAGATTATCTGGTCGAAGATACACGATCCCAGAACAGCCATGCATAAAGCAAGCATTACTCTCATTAATGTCATAAGTCGAGCCTTACCAACTGTTAGGATAATCACACGCTCCACACAAAGCACTATGAGCATAAACATCATAGAGACTACAACTTTGAGTATTGTCGATTCTATATTGATGTATCTTTCTGCAAAGCAATAACCTATTGTTCCCCAGAGTGCCATCATGATACAGATGGCAGAAAGCAATTTTCTAAATTGACGATGGCTGGCCTCACCACAATCGCTCAATATATCCTTGTTCCAACCAATTAGGAAGCATCCTATATTTGTTAATGTTTTCATAATCTTACATTTTTATTTGTTCTCAATGAAATTTAAAGTAGCAGCTGTTACACCCTTCATAAATCCTCTACGATATGATTCAATCATAGTTGTCATTTTGGGATCGTCAGCATCCAGAAGTTCTTTCATGTCCTCTATCTCGACCAGATGCTCCTCGTAGGTATGTTTCAATGAATCTAATTTTGCGACTGCACCTAGAGCAAAGGCTTCTCGAGCATTGTTCATCTTGGATTCAACCATCCGGATATCAGTCTTGTAGCGTAATGTTATTCTTGTGAATAGCATTTCGAGATCGTAGCGGATAATCTTTACCTTTGTGTCACGATAGGTGATGTCCGAGTTTACAAGAGCATCTTGGAATCCTTCTTCCTCAAAGTTCTTGTGGATGAAGTTAAAGATTACGTCGATAGGCATTCCCGTTCCCCAGGTGATAGTAATGAGGTTTTTCTTTTCCTCGTCCTTGGTTTCCTCCATGGGAATCTGCTCCTCCTCATTCACATCCTGTCCATTGTCGAAGTTTACAGGATCTAAGTCGCTATTTGCAACCTTTTTACTGTTGAATAAACTAAATAGTTTCATAATCTTATAGTTTTTAATTGTTATTACTTATTTCTTATAACTAAGCCTTGAGGTCGTTTGGAGTGATTACGATATCGAAAGATTCGTAAGTGTTTGTATAAGTGTATCTGAATACCATGTTCTTGCCAGAGCGAACCAAACGTATGGTCTGTACGCAGTTGGGATTTATCTCCTTCAGAATATTATCTTTCAATACATCTGCACTAAATCCTTCAATCTCTTTCTTTATTTCGTAGCTCATAATATACGAGTCTTTTGTTACCTCAGAACCTACCCATGTTGTAACTCGATCCACTTTCTTAGGGCAAAAAAATGACTGGTATCTTGCTAAAAGAGTGAAATACTCTTCGTCTGAGACATTTTCGTCCATAGTATCTGCTAATACTATTCCCAGTTCCTCTTCAGTAAACTCTTCCATTATATCGTTTACGTCTACTGGATCTTCTGTGAAATTCATTGAGTAGATAAGAAATGCCAGGAAAGCGATAATTCCGAATACGAAAGACACTGCTCCTGCAATACAGATGATAAACCAATGATTTCTGATCACTTTCTTTGAATGTAAAATTACTCGTTTCATAATGTTTTATTTTTAAATTGTTACTACTTTTGTTTCTTTGCCTCTTTATACTCGAAAAAACTAAAAGGTAACCGCTAATTCAAAAAAAAATTGTATATTTGCCGAAAAATAATCTTTATGATAAGAAAAAAGATACAGATAACAGCCTTATTATTCCTGTTGGCAATCATCGGAAACGCCCAGCGAAAAAGGGCTTTCATGGTGGGAATATCCCATTATGACACTGCACTTACAGGTTATCAGTGGAATAACATAAATGGAGTCGAAGATATTAAACTTTTGGAGCCAATTTTGAAAAAACAAGGTTTTTATTTAACCACACTCTTAGATGAAAGAGCTACCTATCAGGGTATAACAACTCAGCTTTCAAACTTCATCAACCAGACTAAGAAGGGTGATATCGTCTATCTGCATTTCTCTGCTCATGGACAACCTGTAGAAGATTTAAATGGCGACGAGCCAGACGGTTGGGACGAAGCTATTGTTCCGATAGATGCCTATAAACTATATAAGAAAGGTGTATATGATGGAAATAAGCATCTGCTCGACGACCAATTGAACGTATACATCAAGAAGCTAAGAACAAAAATTGGTCCCAACGGTTTTTTGTATGTTGTGATTGATGCTTGTCATGCAGGAACTTCGTCAAGAGCCAACGATGAAACTATACGTGGTACCAAGGTTGGCTTTACATATAATAATAAGGTGTTCAAACCTTCTACCCAAAAGAAGTCGCACTATAAACTTGAGGCATCTGCAAAAATGTCGCATGTAATGTACCTTGAAGCATGTCGCCCTGATCAGGTTAATATGGAGATTAAGGTAAAGGACAAACGTTATGGTCCGCTTTCGTATAATATCGCTCAAGCACTTCTGGCTAAACCTATATCCACAAATGCGAATGAGTTCTTAAGCTACGTCAAAACATCTATTATGAATAGTGGGCACTGGCCTAATAATCAGAACCAGGTAACAGAAACAAGTTTCTAATATGGCGGAAATAGTATCATTGAAGAATCAGGATTTGAATCGTTTTATCTCTGGCGAGAAAGGTAAGATTCTTACATATCTGAGAAAGAATTACTCAGTATCGGATGATGATATTGACGATATCTTTCAGGAATCCTCAATGGCTTTGTACCTGAATATACGTGATGGCAAACTCTCGAACCTTACAAGTTCTCTTGGCACCTATTTCATGAAGGTTTGTATTAATCAGACATTAAAATTCTTAGGCAAGAGCAGCAAGGTTGTTCCGCTAGTAGATGAAAGTAGAATTTCAAACGGGAATACTGTTCGAGACGACAAGGTAGATGAACTCTATGGTTTCTGCATGGATACCGAGGAAGAGGACAGAAAGGTTCGTATGGAGTTGCTCGTTAACAATATCATAGCTTCAATGACAGACACTTGCAAAAACATACTCCAAGGCTATTATTGGAACGACTTCTCAACGTCGACCATTGCAGATATGTTTGGTTTCTCTGATGCCAACTCCGTAAAGGCGCAGAAGTATAAGTGTGTAAAGAAGTTCAGAGATAAGTATAACGAACTAAAGGGAAAGATTTATGGATAATAAAGATATACTACAGCAAACCATTGATGATCGCATTGATGCATTCGTTCGTGGTATGATGACAGAGGAGGAAGAATCTTCTTTCAAACAGGAGATTAAGGCAGATCCAGAACTCCGCGCTCAGGTACTGGCTACTCTATCACTCATCAAAGGCATCCGAACCCAAGAGGCTGCTAAAGAGCGAGTACTAATCCAAGCCAATGCCAAGGATAAGATTCGCACGCTTCTGTGGTGGGCCACATCTATCGCTGCAGTTTTTGCTATCTTCTTTGGTTACTCTAAGGATAAGCGATACAACGAACTATCCGCTATCGTATCACAATACTATACTGAGTACAGCATGAGTGATTATTCTCGTGGTGATGTTGATTCTATTACCGTCGCTCATCTATATACCCTATTCAGCAATATAAAAGAGCAACGTAACATGAGTAAGATCATCGAGGAGCTGGAACCAATCTACGCCAACCTCGAATCTAATGTCACTTATTCTTTCTATGCCAACGATATTGCAATGAACCTCGCACTGACATATATCAAGGATAACCAGATAGATAAGGCCATCCCGGTTCTGGAAAAATTGGAGAAGGATAACCCAGATACTCCTATCGCTGCAAAAGCACAGGAACTCCTAAAAGAGATTAAAAAGTAGGGAATAGAAGTACAATGAATGAGATTTCTTCATAACTTTGCACACGAGAATAATCTCATTCTCCTTTTATTATCGGTTCTAACCGAGCCTCAGAGCCAATCGAAAATAACTGTTTATGTATAACGGTGGCTTGAGGTATGCCCCCACTAATACTTTTTAAAAATGAAAATTGAATTATTTAGAGAAGGTAAAGACAATTTCTCGACTGAGAGTAAAATCGATTTTTTGCGAGATGAGAGAGCTGTAGTGGCTGTTGGATGTGACGAACATGGTTGTGATGAGATTTCACTAAGAAGAGAAGCTGAAGCATTCCTTAATAGGCAAGCATCATTAACCGGAATGAGAGTTATAAGAGCAGAAGGCCCAATGGCAGATATTCCTGTAAGGGTTGAAAGAGGAGAATCTGCTCGTGTTAAATATCTCGAATTTCCGATAGACATTCTTCCAATTTAAAGACAGACTAAAGATGGGGCGATTTCCCCCATCTTTAATTATCCAAGCCATCCAACATAATAAACGAAGTCCAATATTCTGGCTTATCGTATTTTCCATTATCTACTTGGCGCAAATATCTTTGCGCATTTTTAAGGGATTGTTGTTTTGTCTTACCATTCATGAGATTTCGATAGAATTCCACCATAAATAATTTAGTTGCCTCATCATCCACTTTGTCTACACTCATAAGTATGGTATTTGCACCAGCTTTTTTAAAACCTCTTTGTAAACCAAAAACTCCTCCAAAGTCTAATTGCCCCAAACCTGTTTCGCAAGCTGACAAAACCACCAGGTCAAGCCCGTGAAAATCTAGTTGAGATATTTCAGAAGCTGTTAAAATTCCATCATCTAATTCAGGATAACATGTCTCGCGAAGCACCAGTCTGTTTCCTCCTGACATAACGAGGAAAGAATGAGTTAACATAATATCTTCTTTTACAGGGTCTTTTTCGTTTGTTATTTGCTTTATAAAATCAAAATTATATTCATTTTTCTTTTCAACCAATTTATCTGAATTTACAAACATGCCGTGTGTAGACAAATGCATAATATTGATATTTCTTCCTGAAAGTTCTTTAAAACTATTTTCTGTACCTTTTATGCCTGAGTATAGAGCAGTCTCAATTTTATTGTTATTTAGAAGATTGGCAACATCCTGTATTTCTTCATATGTGTTTGGGAGCGGGTCGAACCCTCCACGCTCTATTATACCCCGCAAGAAACTATTTCTATTTGTTTTTGTAACAATTGATTCTTTTGAAGGAAATTCGTAATCTAGTCCCCCATAAAGTGCGGCTCTTTTATAGTTCTTCTGCTGACTATTGAACAACAACTCTTTCGTAGAAGATAGTCTAAAAATATTATATTGATCTATCATTACTCCTATACCGTCGACATCGCTATACTCAATGGGGACCATATGTAAGAGTCCATCAGGACAGAAGTAAATATTATTTGGAGTGTAATGTTTCAATATCTCTCTCCATACTAGATTTCCAACAGTGTTTAGTGCGCTTTTTGTTCTTGTCATCATCATTTTTTCATAATCAGAATAGTTGAATAGATTAATCAAACGTGGGACTTCGCATTTTTTGTCAATAATCAATGCTTGTAAGCCACTAGAGATGGAATCTGTATATGTAAAGAAGAATTCTATTGCAATGTCATTGTCTGCAAGATGCTGTTGAATATCTTGCCAACGTACACGTTTTTGTACCAAATCCTTATGCATGTCTGACTCAAGTAAGAGACTTTTTGAATAAATCAAATAATTGTATAGCTTTGATAATAGAGAATCACTTTTGTTGGACTTTTCAATTATATTTCGATATTGAAGGAAAAATGATTCGTATTTATCCCACATACGCTGTTTCTGTTCAGATGTCATATCAGATATATCATCCGTAATGACGCTCTGTAAATAGTTCAAAGCTTCAGACATCATTCGTTCGGCTTTTTCTGTATCACCTTTTAAAAAATACAAACGAGACAAAGTGACTTGAGGAATAAAGTGCATTTCGTGTATCTCTGTATTTTCTGCATTACGAACAGCTTCTTCTGCGTATCGTGTCGCTTCATCAATATTCCCACTTTCAATGTAGATAAGGGGGAAAAGCATATATTCTGTTATCGCTCTAGGACTATTTGTTTTTCCAAAATATAGAATGCTTTGTTCTGCACATTTCTTAGCATTGTCAAATTGTTTATCCGCCAAATAGTATTGTGCCAAAGTTCCAAGATGCTCTGCATACATCTCTTCATCTCCCATATTCTTTATTATTTCTCCACTTTCTTTTTCTTTTGCGATTGCATCTGCTACTCTACCTTCTTTTTGGTATATACGTCCTAACGCACTTGTAAAATTACCTTTATCATAAATAATTCTTTGATTTATAGAAGCCAAGGTGAATTGATTATCGATATCAGCATTTCCCGTTTGTTCAACAGCATCTAATATATATTGCTTGGCATCGTCGTGATTGTTCAATACATCTATTGCTTTAAGCACATAATTTTCTGCTATGCCAAGTTTTTCCACACTCTGGAAAAGAAGTCCCATCTGATTATATCCTTCTGCAATTGACAACCAATCTTTTTTATCTGCACATAATTTCACCATTAGTTCTTGCAAACTAAGAGCCTTTTCAAAATCTAAAAGTGAACCATAGCACCATGCCAAGTCTTCCAGAATTGTTATATAAGATTCTGGCGTTACATTATTTGTGTCAAAAGTCGTCTTTGCATTT
This sequence comes from uncultured Prevotella sp., assembly GCA_902800365.1. GTDB lineage: Bacteria > Bacteroidota > Bacteroidia > Bacteroidales > Bacteroidaceae > Prevotella. Next base: position 29,722 of record CADCEF010000037.1, read on the forward strand.
TCACCAAACAAAATGGCTTCACGACAATGATTCGACCAGCGCAAATATCTACATTTTTTACCTTGTAACTCTGCTATTCTAAGGATATTGTATTCCTCATTTCTTTTCAGAATTGACAAGGATCTATCGCAATAGTATATAGCTTTACCATAGCTATCCTTGACTTCGTACGAAACCATCATTGCCTTTAATACATTCGTATAAAAAACAGATGTTGTGTCTACAAAGTGCGGAAGATTGTTTAATTCTCTTTCTACTATTTTAATTCTATCTATTGAATGCCCACTGATTAGCATCATTTCTAAATCATTTAAATATTTCTCTGAGTCTTCAAGGCGTCTTCTCGCTTGTATCACTTCGTTTTGGTATACAATTGACTGAGGTTCATTCTCTATTGCCCTATATGCATCGGAAAGGAATCCTAACGCCAAAACATACTGATCGTTTACAATGCCAAGTTTTTCATATAGTAAAACGGATTCTTTATAATAATGAATAGCCTGCTCATACATTTTGGCATGAGAATATATTTGTCCATACGTTCTTAATTGTAAGGCATACAATTCATTTGACGAACCAAAAACTTCTGCTTGTAGTAAAGTCAATTGTCCAAGACTATTAATGGCTTCAGGAAACATTTTAAGTCGATCATACATAAAACCTAATCCTTGAAGTGCAAGCAAATAAGCATCAGACTTTGTACCATAGATATATTCGGCAGCACGTAATTCTTCTTTTTTATTATTTATTGCTTTAGTTGTATCACCAGACGTTTCATAAAACGAAGCCATATTCGAGAATCTATCCATTTCGTCTACGCTATACTTTCTGCTATAGTGACTCTTTACATTAATCCCATAAATATTGAATGATTGTTCTCCTGGCGTCTCAATAATATCAATTTTACCACTTATTTTAACTGGAGGAAAACACAAAACGATCTCATGTATGCCGCCATATAAAAAAGTTTTCTTTTCTGGACCAAAGGGGAGACCCTCGCATTTCAACAAAGGATATTTTATATTTTTGTCAACATCCAATAAATATGTATCTTTTGAAATATTTGCCCAAGATCCTGCTATTGCATCATATGAACAAAAGACGCATGTTGCATCCTTTGAAATTTCCACTTTATCTATATGTAAAGCTGGTACGTCACTCCTGTCAAACACGGGCATTTCGTATACTTGAGCAATTGTGCATATGTAAAACGACAGTAAAAAGACTAAGATACATGTTATTCTTCTCATATAGCAAAATCAATGATAATGTAATATATATAGTTTTGAAATCTCATGGCAAATATATGAAGAAATAGCGATAGTTGCAAATAATAAAGAAAAAAAGTTGTGTTTAGTAGTTACCTTTTGCGTATTATGCGTATAAAGAGGCAAATAACAACAATTAGTAACAATTTAAAAAAGTACAATTATGAAATAGTTAATGATGACCCTGATGGCTGGTATGATCGCCATCGCAGCAAATGCTCAGTATTACAACGTTGGTAGTTCACGAACAACTACAGATTATTCTGGTAATCGTACCACCACTCACAGCAATCGATATGGGGTGACTACAGGAACATCGACCTCGTCGACAGACTACTTTGGCACAACTACCACCACTCACAGAGATCGCTATGGTAATACTATCGGAACCTCGACTACTTCAACTGATTACTTTGGTAACACCACAACTACTCATCGGGATAGACAGGGAAATACCACTGGTACTGCGAGGTCGAATACTGATTACTTTGGTAATACCAACACGACATACTCTGATTCGTATGGAAACACTACTGGTTCGTCAACTACATCCACAGATTATTTTGGTTCTACCACTACGACTTATCAGGATAGAAATGGTAATAACCAAGGTACATCGAAATCAACCACTGATTACTTCGGAAATAGAAACACTCAGCAGCAAAGCAACAACTCGAATACTACCATCTGGTCGTGGTAAATATACAAATACGAACTGTCGAGGTTTTCTCGGCAGTTCGCTATTTATGAATTACTAATTATGTGTCGATAGTGCAAAGATACAATTTCTCTGGAATAGAAAAGGAATTAAAAGAAAAATGTGTGTTTCACAAGGCTTGTGGAAAAGGTTTGTGGCATAGTTTAGGGAGATGGTAGAAGAAAAGAAAAACTAAACCACTTTTCCTGTAAGGAGTTCGTTACGAAGAAATTCGTAATTATAACCAGCGCTCTGATAATACAAACCTGTTTCTAAATCCAGTATCTTTTCGTAGAGTTGGGAGTTATATACAGCATCCATTGCCTCGGTAATGGAATAATTGAAGTCTTCCATCACCAATAAAACCAGATTTTTGGTCAAGTTGTCTATCAGAAATTTTGTTTCCTTATTCATAACTTCTTCAATTTTGAAATAGCCTTTTCTGTCCCAAAGAAATACTGGCGATTAAGTTTCTTGTAGGTAAGTTCACGTGCCAAAGTCTCATCGTCGATAAGTTGTTCGTGGAAACGTTCCAACTGGAAAGCGACACCATCATCAGCTACCGGGCCTATTATTATATCATAATTATGGGTAAAGCCCGTTTTTGATGAATGGCGATTGGCATCAATAAACTTTGCCCACTCCACTGAAGGCTCATCTGGGAATATCTTAACATTCAGCTCGTCAGAATTAAGCAATGAATCATCAAATGTGAACTCGGTTATAGTAGGGACGCCAAAACCTACAATGCGGGTACGTCGTTTTGCCATTTCCTCGGCTTGAGAGCGTATGTCAGTAAGATAAAATCCTTTGCCAAAGTCTTTATCTTTCATCCCCTTTGAGAGATCTATTGTATCGATTGCTACATTTGATCCGTGATAAAGCGTGATCATATCAAGGCTCCTCCGTTTCGATTACATATGATAGAAAGATCAGATACAGCATCGCTGATTGATAACTGATGCTCAGCCTCATAACACTCATCAAGGAAAGCTATTCCCTTAAAACGTTTAAGGTAAGAATACGCCTGCTTAAAGTTTAAACCATGATGATTTGCGAATGCGCTGACGCAATATATCATATAGGTAACTCGATTCTGAACTTCTTTACTCATATAGCTATTTTATCATTTTGACTTTGCAAAAATAAGAAGAATATCCTAACTTTACAAACTTTTATGAGATTTTTTATTAAAATGTGTGTTTCGCCGCTCGACCTATGGTACTTAGGTACATAGGTACATTACTAAAACTAATGTGAGAGGGGCGGCATGACAAAGGGGGTGGGAAGAAAAAATTTACGACGACAACTTAATTTTTAAGTTAATTATTTGGTACTTTCAAAAATAGTTCATATCTTTGCTCTTGGTATGAAGAAAAGTAGTATTATTGAAGCGAGACGTAAGCAGGTTAATCCATTAGTCCGTCAGAATGTAGAACTTTCGTTCCAAATCGTGGATCGCATCCACGAGATACTTATGGCAAAGGGGCTAAAGCAGAAAGACCTGGCAATGATGCTCGGCAAGAAAGAGGCTGAAATCAGCAAGTGGATGCGCGGTACTCATAATTTTACGATAGATACGATTGTATCAATCGAGAAAGCACTTGAAGCACCCATTCTACAAGTGGTACATCAAGAGTATGAGACTCCAACTTATGAGTTTAATAATATGATGGCTTGTGAGCCATTAACTCCACCTGAGCCATAGGTATATGGAGATTTCTCCATGCGCTGCGCTTAGTCGAGATGACAAGGAGGAGTGGTCGCTCGAGATGACAAATAAAGTATTAACCTTTAATAAATTGTACCATGACTAAGAGAGAAACATTTAAGTTCATTATACAGATTATTGCATCTGTAGCTACAGCAATTGTGACGGCACTGGGGGCTACCTCGTGCATGGGTATTAAAAAAAGTCACCCTCGGGGTGGCTTTTTTTTATTGAAAACATAAAAGAAACGTCTTTTTTTTGTATATTTGCACCATCAAATATACATGGTTCATTTAAAACGTTATAATTATGGCGATTTTTTGTGGTAAGAAAAACGGCAAAGCCGAGAATGCGAAGAAGGCTGACGAATGTCTCCTTGAAGAAGATGATCTTGACCAGGTGTCTGGTGGTGGTGGATTTTATCGGTATGATCCTAATAACCGACCAAAATAGTTTCGTATATATTGACTGTCATCTCTCCACACGCTCGAAATGCCTGGGTAAACTGCAACACTTGCTTTTTTATTTTACTTCTTTTTCGATGATTGTCTTACCAGCGCCCCAGGCATCGGCTACCTTCTCGCCTACTACGCGATAGGTTCTCTTGGCTGAGTCGAAGATAACAGGCTGCAGCTTGCCAAGGTCGATGTTGCCTTCTTCGTCGAGGATGCTCTCGTCGGCACTCATATTAACAATCTCACCAACCACACGGGCACCACCGTTCTCGTCTTCATCGAATGTCACAACCTTGCACTCCAGGGTGAGCTTATACTCATTGATGATTGGAGCATCAACATTGGGACTCTTGGTGATGGTGAAACCTGCCTTGGCTACCTTGTCGGGCACATCATTGCCTGATACTATGCCGAAGTAATCGCTCTGAACGATATCATCCTTTGTGGCGAAGCTGATAGTGAAGGCCTTCTTCAGTCGGATGTTATCAGTTGTCTTGTGGGCTGAAAGCTGGAAGGTGATGTGCTTAGGACCGCACTGACCACCCCATGCTGCCATCATTACATCAGGATTCTGATTCTCGTCCCATGTAGCAATCATAATTGCTGGGAGCGGAGTGATAACGGCTGCATCGCCAAAGTTCTTACGTCCCTCTACATCCTTTACGTCTACCTTCTCTTCTACAGGATTCTCGTTGGTAGTTGTTTCACTCTTCTGCTCTTTGTTTCCGCAAGCGGCAAAAAGCACTGTTGCTGTGAGCATTAATGCCGAATACTTAATTGATTTTTTCATAAGTCTAATATTTTAATATATATGCTATACTTAGATAAGCGTTGCAAAAGTACAAATATAATTTTATATCGCGTACGATTCAGTCAATCTTTTAAGAAGGATTAACTAAATATCGCACGCGACAGAAGATTCCCCTTACCTCGTTGCAGTATGAGGATTCTTGGTTTACCCAAATTCATTTTGTTCGTTTGTTCGTTTGTTCGCCACAAGCCTTCTTGGCCTAGCCAAGCAATCATAGGTCGAGTGGTGAAATTCACTTTTTTTTTCCACCATATAAACAAAAAAGCCACCCGAAGGTGACTCACATTTTTTTAATACTATTTATTGATAAAAAAGTGTTTTTTATTTGGAGGATGTTCGTAAATTGATTAACTTTGCAATAATATGGAAACAAAGAAGAAAGAGGCTATTATCTTACTGCTGTACAGTAAGAGGTTTCGGAGGTAATCGATCCTATGATTTAGGGCCGATTTTCAATTCGGTATTTGTAACAATCTGTTAAATCACCGCTTTTATTATTAATAGTGGTTAACGGAAAGGAGGGTGTCCTGACTTATGGGACATCCTCCTCCTACATTTGCACCCAAAAACAGAATGTATCAATTATAAAATTAAAGTTATGAATAGACTAATAGACAAAACTCTGAACTCACTGTTCAAGTTGGCCGAGCGACTTACAGGTACTCAGGCCCAACCAACCACAACCAACAGCCAGCCACAAAAGCCACAAAAGCCACAAACCCCTCAAAGAATCCGCTTTACCAAAGCTGATAAATGGATTCAAGGCGAATTATTTGAGGGGTAAATGCTAGCTTGAGGGATAATTTTTTATCAGATTACTACAGCAGTGCCGCTGGCGGCTACCATGAGCATTGAGCCGTTGGCGCCGATGGTCTCGTAGTCGAGGTCGATGCCTACTATGGCGTTGGCGCCGATGGCCTGAGCGCGCATCATCATCTCACGCATAGAGGTGTCCTTAGCTTCGGCAAGCACCTTCTCGTAACTGCCGGCGCGGCCGCCTACGATATCGCGTATGCCTGCAAAGAAATCCTTGAAAGCGTTAGCACCAATGATAGTCTCACCTGTCACCACTCCTTTATATTCGCGGATGGGATGACCTTCGATCTGTGGGGTTGTTGATAGAATCATAATTGTAATGTTTTAAAAGTTTATTCAACTTTTAGACGTAACTAACAAACGAAAAGTTGCAGCAACATAATTTTTTTTGTAATTTTGCAGCAAAATTCTTATCGTTTTGTGCAACTAGACGAAAAACTGAATCGTCCTTGAGGCAAATGATTATTTAAAAACTGATTATGACCAAAGAGAAATTTGAGGTGATTTACCGTAAACTCTACCCGAAGATGTACCGACTGGCAAGGACGATACTCTACGACGCAGACGAATGCAAAGACGTGGTGAACGACGTGTTTGTGAAGCTGATGAGAGAAGAGATTGCTCCGCAGGAAGACAAAATGGAGGGCTACCTGATGACCAGCGTACGAAACAAATGTCGCGACAGACTGCGCCACAAAAGCGTGAGAGAGCGAGTGGAACATTTGTACCAAAAGGAGATGATGCAGAACAGCATCGTGACGATGAACGACGACGACCGGCTGGAACGCCTTAACGCGTACATTGACCGAGAGTTGCAACCACTGAGCAGACAGATACTGAAGCTGAGGTTTCTGAGCGAAATGAGCTACGACGAAGTGGCCGAGGCCACTGGAGTGGAAAGAACTACAGTTTACAGACATCTGACGAAATCGATGGAGAGTATTAGAGCATATTTTAATGTAACAGCAAAACGATAAAATCATCATGAAGAATCAAGACAAAATAGAGTTACTACTTGACATACAGGAGCACCCAGAGAAATATAGCGACGAGCAGCTGAACCACATGCTGGCCGAAGACGAGGAGCTGGCTGAAATGATGGAGCAGTTGGCCACCACCAAGCGCGCACTCGCCAAAAAGGAAGCCGAGGAGGAGCAGCCCGACATGGACGCGCTGTGGCAGGAGTTTGAGGCTGAACACGGCGAGGAGTTTGACAAGCCAGAGGCCAAACGTATAGGCTTGCCACTGCACAAGATTGCCGCCCTGTTCATTGGCGCAGTACTGACAGCAGGTCTGGCATTTGCCGCCGTACAGATGGTGATGAACGCAAACAAGCCCGCACCAGAACCCACCAAGACGGAGGCTCCTGCAGCAGCACCAAAGGCCATACAACCTAAGGACGAAGCGCCTGCAGACACAGTGGTTGCAGAAAAGTCGGTAACATTCGACAACATCACCCTTGAGCAGATCCTGACTCAGATAGCTGCACACTACAAAGCTGAGGTGGAGTTTGAAAACGAGGATGCTCGCTCATACAGGCTCTTCATCAAATGGAACAGCGAAGAGCCGCTGGAACGCATTGTGGAGCGACTGAACAATTTTGAGAGCATCAACATCGAACTGAAAGACCATAAGATGACCGTAAAGTAATGAGGCGCCTATTCTTATCACTCTATATCTGCTGCCTGGCCATAACAGGCTTGGCGCAGACCGTTAGTCGCGAATACAACAACGTATCGATAAGCGATGTGCTGAAGCAACTGAACGAGCAGTACAAGGCATATACCATCAGCTTTATGTACAACGAGCTTGAAGACTTCCGCATCACTACCAAAATTCGCAACAAATCACTGCCCGACGCCATCCAGCAGATGATAGGCTTCTACCCTATCCGGATGACCGTGAAGGGCAATGAAATCATCGTGGAATGCCCACAGAAGAGTTTACCACGATATAAGGGTACGATAGTAGACCAGCAGAACCACCCTGTGGCCTATGCCAACATAGCGCTGCTATCGGCAGACGACTCGACACTGGTAGCAGGAGGCGTATCGAACGAGAGCGGCCTGTTTGTCATCCCCTGTGAGCAGAAGCAGGTACTGGCGCGCATATCATTCGTAGGCTACAAGACCACATACAAGCGTTGCAACAGCACACAGATGGGCACCATACGCCTGACACCTGATAACCACATGCTGAAAGGCATTGTGGTGAAGGGCACCCCACAATACCAGACAACCATGGGCGGCATGGAGATAGCCGTAGAAGGAACGCTGCTGGCCAAGATGGGAACAGCGCTCGACGTACTGGGGCAACTGCCACGCGTATCAGTTAGCGGCGGCAGCGTGAACGTGTTTGGCAAGGGCACACCGATCATCTACATCAACAACAAGAGGATTCTGAACAGCCAGGAGCTGCAGCAGCTGAAGTCGGAAGATATCAAGTCGGTTGAGGTCATCACCAACCCTGGCGCACAGTATAATGCTGAGGTGGAATCGGTGATCAGGATCAATACCCGCAAGCGCACGGTAGAAGGTCTGAGTATACGCAACGACGCCAACGTGAGCAACAACAAATGGTGGAAAGGATACGAGGAGCTGATGCTGAAATACCAGACCAGTAAGTTTGAGATTATCAACGATGCATACATCTATAGCAGCGCATCCGGCGAAGACAACACACTGGACATTGGCATACACACGGATAAGGACAACATCGATATTAAACAGTATGTTCCAACAAAAGCGCGACAAGCTGGAGTATCAGAATATCTGGCTACCGACTACTGGGTAAACGACAGCAACTCGATAGGTGCATCGTACCAATATTACACCATGTTTTACTCGAACATTACAGGTTGGAGCCAACAGGATTTTGTAAGAAACGGAGTGATGGAGGGCGTAGTGAACGCTACCGACATCATGAAACCCAAGAATCAGCAACACACACTGAATGCATACTATCAGGGAAAGATAGGAAAGATGTGCATCGACCTGAACGGCACGTATTACGACGGCACTAACGAACGTAATGACGTGGTCACAGAGACCAGCGAAAAACTTGAAGACCGCGAGGTGCACTCGAGCAGCAAGGAGAGAAACCGCATGTATGCTGCCAAACTGATACTCGACTTCCCCATGATGGGCGGAAAGCTGAAAGTGGGCATTGAGCTGATCAAGACAAAGTCGCACGGCGTGTTTACCAACATAGAAAACTACGTCAAGTCAAGTGAAACAGACATCAAGGAGCACAGCATAGCAGGATTTGCGCAATACGAACTCTCTATAGGCCACTGGCACATGGGCGCTGGAGTGAGATATGAGGATGTGGTGAGAAACTACTACCTGTACGGCGATAAACAAGACGATGCGAGCCGCACGTATCACAACCTGTTCCCTAACCTGGCTGTGGCGTGGAGAAAAAACGACTGGAGCTGGCAACTGAGCATGAACGAGAAGATGCATCGCCCCAGCTACCACAATCTGCGCAACTTCATGCAGTACGACAACCGCTATATGTACGAGGGAGGAAACCCAACACTGCGACCAGAAAAGGTGTACAACATTGAGACGGGCGCTACATACAGGTGGATAAGCGCCACATGGGGCTATACCTATATTAAAGATGCCATGGTGTGGGTAGACCGACTGCTGGACAACCAGGCGATAACCTATACCTCGAACATGAACTTCGACCACCACCAAACGCTGTATGGCAGCATCTACCTGGCCCCGATATTCAAGATATATCGCCCCACGCTGGAGCTTACCTACCAGCAGCAGATATTCAACACCAAGGATTACGGATGCAACAGAAACCTGAATAAGCCATCGTTCGGATTCAAGATGAACAACCGTTTTGTGTTCAGTAAATCGCTGATGGCTGGATTCTCAGTAAGAGCCAACACCAACAGCTACGATGGATTTGTGGAGAGCCGCGGACGCGTAAGCGTAGATGCAGCCATCAGAAAATCGTTTAATAACGAGCGATGGGTAGTGATGCTGACTGCTGAGGACATTTTTAAAACAGCACGCGAGCGATGGACCATGTACGGCATGGGCACAGAAACCAGCAAGAACTGCTACAACTACAACCGCAACATTACCTTACGACTGACCTACAACTTCAACAATACCCGCACCAAGTACAAAGGTACAGGCGCAGGTAATGAGGAAAAGAAGAGAATGTGATCTCTACGCAGATGTGGATGGGGGTATTAGTTGCCCCTGCTGATGCCCCCTACTACATCGCTGTTGTCGATGCTATGCTCGGTCTTCTTTACGCTTGATTTAAGCGAGCCGAAACGCCATGAGGCTGAGATGGAAAATGAGCGGCTGCGATTCCACGAACGCTCGAAGCCTGTGAAGTCGCCATTAACGGTCTCGGCCTCCATCTCCCAGTATTTATTGAATGGTGCATTGGCAGTGAGGCGCACTGTGAGGCGATCGCCCTTGAGGAACGAGCGCTGCAGCGAGGCGTAATAGTTGAAATAGCCATGCTGCAAGTAATATACGCTTGACGGACTATGCCCCACCTTGCCATAGGCGCTCAAACTGAGACGCAGCTTGAGTGGCAGGCGCTGCTGCAGACTGAGGCTGTAGTTATCGCCCCAGCCATGGTTGCGATAGCAAAGATTGGGATTCTCATAATGCTCATATCCCAAGTTATTGTTGAACACAAGTGTTGTGGTATCAAATGGTTTCCACTGCACATACTGCTCTACTGAGAAGCGGCGATAGCGCAGGATGTTATCGTAGGTAGAATAGCGGATATCATCCTTGGCCGTAACTACCGAGGTTATGCCGCTGCTGTAGGCGGTATAGCTTGGAGCCAGCTGCAGCGTGAGGCGTGGCATGATATAGGTATAGATAAGGCTGAAGCGCTGGGTGTGGGAGCTGGAGAGCTGAGGATTACCCTGACTTACGGACGAGGGCGACACCATTACAGCTGGGTTGAGGTAAGAGATGCCTGGACGATTGATGCTGGTGGTGTAGTTGAGCTTAAGCGACTGCGCAGCGGTGAGCTGGTATTGAAGTGTGGCCTGTGGCACCCAGTCGCCTAAGTGCTTATCGAAGGTAGCGTTTTTGCCATCGGGATAGCTACCACGCATGTAGCTGTACTCATAGCGCAAGCCTGCACGAGCTGAGAACTTGGTGGTGCGGAAGATATAGTCGGCATAGCCTGCAAGCACGCGTGTGGTGTGCTGGAATTCATCAGAGGTGTCGGCATCGATGCCATAGAAGGTCTGGCTGCTATTGCTGTTGTTATGGCGGTCGATATACTTGGCGCCAATCTCAAGCTGATGGCCACGGCCTAAGGGGCGCAACCAGTCGATCTGGAAGGTGTGCTCAGTGAATCGCTCGCGCTCGCGCATCAGACTGCCTGTATATGGGAACGACACATTGTAGAGGTCGGTATAGGCATTCTCCTGATCGGTATGCTGTCGAGTGAGGGCGAGCATATACGAGAGCGTGAGTCGCTCACCAGCGAGGTGAGTCTTGTGCTGATAGTCGAATCGGCCATTCCATGAGTGGTGGTTGTAGTCTGGCATCCAGTAGCTGTTGCGATAGCTATAGAGCTGCTTTCCAGCAGGATTGAGCAGCTGGTTGTAGCCATCGCCCTGAACGTTGAGCGTGTAGAAGTAGCCGCCAAACGAGGCTGAGAGCAGATTGAGCGAGTCGATATCGTAGCTGGCATCGATATCGGCATAATGGATATCACCAGGATTAGAGCCCTCAGAGCCACCAAGCATGGTGTTACGAGTGTCGAGATAGGTGCTGGATTTCTCTACGCGGTTATAGCTGTCGTGACGTGTCATACCGCTATAGCCATAGTCGACAGAGAGCATCAGTTTACCCAACTGACTGGTGAGCGAGGAATAGAAACTGGAATGACCAAGCGTGTTGATAGAACTTGAAAGAACGCCAGTAACACCTTGCATCCTGGTATTTGAAAGCGTAACGATATTCAGAATGGCATCTACGCCCTCTGCGTCTTCGCGAGCACCAGGATCAGTAATCACCTCGATGCGCTTTACAGTAGAAGCGGGCATTGACTTGAACACCTCTTTGGCATTCCTGGTGAGACTGGGGTCGAGATGACCGTTCTTATACACCTTGAAACTGCTGTTACCCTTTACCTGAATGTTATCCTGACCATCGACCGTTACCATGGGCACCTTGCGCAGCATGTCCATCACAGTCTGCGTCTTCGATTCCTCATCGGCCTGAACATCGTAGGCAATGCGGTCGATATCCTGCTTTATGAGTTGGCGCTGGGCCTTGACTACCACACCGTCTAACTCCTTGTTCCATGTGATGGAATCATTACTAACTGAGGTTGAATCCTGCTGGGCCATGGTTAAGTTTGGGCACAGAAACAGCAGGAATGTAAAAATAGCATTTACACTCTTCATAATAGAAAATAAAATAAAGTTATTTAAGTTTCTCTTAATACCAGTTGTTTTTGACTACAAAGGTATGAAGAGATTTTTAAAGAGAGAGAATTATTTTACTGACATTTGTCTGACATTTGCTAACAAGCTGAAACCCAGTGTGTTACTTCAACTTCTTGATACTCATCTCGAAGACGTTCTGGATGAGTTCATCTGTGGATTTATCCTTGAGTTTGGTGAGTTCGCTGATGACAATCTGCTTCTCCTCGGGCTCGAGCATATCAGATTTCTTGCAGAGGCCGTAAATGGATGTGGCGTAATGAGTGGCAGTAGAACCATCAGGGTGCTTAAGGAACATACGCTTGTAGGCATTAAACTCGCTGAGCCATGACTCGGATGTCTTCAAGCCAGAACTATTGCCATCGGCATCGGTATTTGGCAACTCAGTACCATTTACGATAACGCGGGTTTTAGATATCTTCTTATTGTTGCGGGCTTCTGGGCGCAGAGCATAAGTGATAGCCAGGCGAACCTTGGTCTTCTTACCTTTCTCAACCCACTCCATAGCGTAGGCGTAGCGATAGCGACGATCAGGATCGGTCTTATCGGCAAAGCAGGCATAGATGTATTCAGAGCCCTTCATAGAGCCAATTGCCACTGATGAATACGAGCCATCGCCAACATAGAGTGTGACAGGGGCAAAGCCGATGGACTCGAAAAGACTTGCGAAGCTTCCTTTCTCAACATCATCGCCATCTTTATCGCGAAGTGCTGTATTTACAGAATAGGCATCCTTCAGATCCTTATCGAAGGCCTTACGTGCCTCTTTAAGGCGCTCAAGAGCTGAGCTGGTGCTGATGGTGAAGTCGTAAACATCGCACATAGCCTTCAAGCGACCTGTCTCAGAGTCTTCTTCAAGCACGTGCTGAGTCTTGTTCTCAGTGATCTTTTCGTTGAGCAGTGCATCGAATGCTTTCTTGATGTTCTGCTGTGCCATAATGGTTGAAGGCATGGCCATCAACATGGCTGCGAGGATAAAGTTTCTACTCTTCATATGCAATTAAATTTTCTTGTTCGTTAATATATACTATGGTACCATCTTCTTGCAATACAGGAACATAGCCGTAGGCTGCCATCTGGGCGTTAATGAGCTCCAGCTTAGCCTGGGCTTGCTCGGCCTGGACCTTGGCTTGTACAGCCTGTGCCTTGGCCTGCTCAGTCTGAGCCATCAGGACGTAGGCCTTGTCGTAGTCGTGGATAGTGGGCTCGGCCTTGCGCAGACTGCGCTTCTTGGCTTTTACAGGCTGCTGTGGTGCTTCGGCTGGCACTACTGATGGCACTACAGGCTGGGCAGCAACAGTATCGATGCGCGCTATGGTGTCGGCCTGAGCTGTGAGCGGCAGATTAGGCGCCTGCAGAACCTTCTGTGGTGGAACAGCGAGGTACATCACACCTGCCACAACGGCTGCAGCTGCTATGCCCCACACTGCCCAACGATGACGGGCCTTTGGCTGGGGCTTCATGGCCTCGATCTCCTGGAACATCTGCTGATAGCAGAGCCACTCCTCAGGGATGTTCTTGCCCTGAAAGTACTGGGCAAGGATGGCCTCCTCGTCGAGTGTTGAAGTGCCGTCCATGTATTTCTGGAGCAACTTCTCGATAACCTCTTTAGTGTACTGTATCATTGTTTGTTTCGCTGTTTTATTTCTTCTAATAATGTTCGTCGTGCCCTTGCAAGCAGTGTACTTACTGATGTGGGCTCAATGCCAAGCAGTGTAGCTATCTCGTCGTGACTGCGCCGCTCTACTTGCCTGAGATAAAGCAATGTGCGCTGAGTGGTGGGCAGCTGCTGGAGGCGTGCTGAGAGCCATTGTGAGTTCTCCTTGTCTTCGAGCTCCTCGTGCGGACTGGCTGTGAGACTAAGAGCGACGGCCTCGGATAGTGCCTCAGTGGGTTTTCGACGCTGATGGTTGCGAAGCATGTGGCGAGCCATTAGCGATACGATAGCCTCGACTGACTGGAATCGCTCAAGCTCCTGGTGCATCTGCCATAGTCGAAGCATCACGTCCTGCGCAATGTCTTCGGCCTCGTCCCTACCCGCTCCGTAGTGGATGCTGACGCTTAGCGCCTTTTCGCGCCACGTGCGGGCCATATGTTCGAATGCACTTTTTTCCATCTAACTTTTGCTTTACACTAATTAGACACAGGAAAGCGAAAAAACCAAACTTTGATTAACTTAGTTTAACAAGAAAAAGAAATCCCGAGGGTTTGTTGCCCTCGGGACGCTGTTGTCATAATAAATAATGATGCCTTACAGCAATTATTAATTGTTATGATTTAAAATCTTATGCCTCTGCGGGAGCCTCCTCAGTAGCCTCGGCCTCAGCCTCAACCTCGTCAGCAACCTCCTCAACTGCGTCAGCAGCAGCCTTCTTGGCATCGGCAGCAGCCTTGATAGCAGCCTCAGCCTCGGCAGCAGCCTTCAGCTCAGCAGCGTTCTCAGCAACAACCTTAACAGGCAGCTCAACGATTACCTCCTTGTGGAAGTGTACAAGAGCTACATAGTCACCAATGCGCTTAGCATCCTTCATGGTGATGATCTTGCGATCAACCTCCTTACCGAGCTTAGCGAGCTCCTCAGCAACCTGAGCAGCACCTACTGAACCATAGAGCTGGCCAGTAACGCTAACCTTAGCAGCAATCTCGAGAGCTACACCATTGAGCTGGGCAGCCTTCTCCTCAGCAGCGGCCTTCTGGGCAGCCAGCTTGTGAGCCTGCTGCTTCAGGTTCTCTGCGAGAATCTTCTTTGCTGAAGGACTGGCGATAACACCCTTACCCTGAGGGATGAGGTAGTTACGACCATATCCTGACTTAACATTCACGATATCGTTCTTGAATCCCAGACCGATAATATCTTCTTTCAGTATAATTTCCATAATCTTGCGTCCTCCTCTTTAATTATTTCATCAAATCGGTTACGTAAGGCAGCAGTGCGATCTGGCGGGCACGCTTAACGGCCTGAGCCACACGGCGCTGATACTTCAGAGATGTTCCAGTGATGCGGCGGGGAAGAATCTTACCCTGCTCGTTGAGGAACTTCTTCAGGAACTCGGGATCCTTGTAGTCGATGTACTTGATACCGCTCTTCTTGAAA
>CADCEF010000038.1 GCA_902800365.1 uncultured Prevotella sp.
AAACTGATGGTAGACAATCAGGATGCAATAGCCGGAAGCGAGTATCTTGAAGAAGACATTTCTGTAGCAAAGTCCATCTATCTGAAAGAGGGACACCGTTCATTCTCTATTGACTTCTCGGCCCTTGACTTTGGTTATGAGATGCAGGGTGTTTACAGCTACCGTCTGAAAGGATTCGACGACAACTGGGAAGTTCTGAAACCCGGACAGCACTCTGTGAGATACAGTGCCCTACCCGCAGGCAGCTATACATTCGAAGTGAAATACAAGTCAGTACAGATGGCTGGAGAGGGTGACACCATATCCATTGATGTAATTGTGAAACCCTACTTCTGGCGAAGCTGGTGGTTCCGCTTGCTATTAGGCATTTTGTTTGTGGCAACTCTTATATATATATATAATAGGTGGATGACAATAGTAAAACGCCGCGAGGCCGAACAACTATACAATCCTATTCGCAAGGTCTTGGAGGAATCAGAAGATCCTCGTCAGCTACAGACACGTATCCAGAATATCCTGGATAATCAGGAGCGTTACAAAAAGAGTGTAACAAAGAGCGTGGAAGCCGATCGTGAGGAAGTCATGAAGAGCACTAAACCTTTCATGGAACGCGTTATGGAGATTATGGAAAACCACTATATGGATTCTGAATTCGGCGTTCAGGAGTTCTGCGATGCATTAGGCATGAGTAGAACTGTGGCAAGTAAGCATTTAAATGCGGAAGCCGGTCTGCCTGTTGGACAGTTCATCCGTAACTACCGTCTGAACATGGCCAAAGAGATGTTATCATCCAAAAGCGGCAATCGCAACATTACAGAAATAGCATACGCCGTAGGCTTTAATGATCCCAAATACTTCACACGTTGCTTTACCAAATTGTTCGGCACAAATCCAAGTTCTTGGTCTTGATTTAGCTCAAGGATAGGTCTTGACATAACTCAAGAAGTGGAAAAAACGCGCCACGGAGGACAAAAATCGTTTTGTCCACCTTATAAAACGTTTTGTCCACCTTGCCTATTTATTATATGTCTACCTTTGCGCCAAACTTAGTATAATTAACTAATTCAAATTAAAACTTAAAACAATTAGCAATGAGAAAGCAAGTATTATTCTCTGCAATGTTATCGTTAGGTATGCTGGGAGGTTTGTCGGCCTATCCGGTTCCTGCAATGGCATTAGTGGCACAGCAAACCATAAAGGTTAGCGGCCAGGTTGTAGACCAAGAGGGAGAACCACTCATTGGTGCAACGGTTAAGTTGAAGGGGGCACAGACTGGCGTCATCACCGACTTCGACGGTAAGTTTACTATCGACGCACCATCAAATGGAACTCTCGTAGTGAGCTACGTAGGTTACAAAGATCGCGAAATAGCTGTACGCGGACGCGCGATCATTGAACAGATCCAGTTGGAGAGCGACGCTATGATGCTCGACCAGGTGGTAGTTGTAGGTTATGGTGTACAGAAGAAGGCCGACCTTACCGGTTCGGTTTCTATCGTTAACGCCGATGAACTTAAGCGTGTGTCTCACTCAAACATTTCTTCTATGCTTGAGGGTAAGGTTGCCGGTGTACAGATTACCTCTGACGGTCAGCCTGGCGCCGACCCATCAGTACGTATCCGTGGTATTGGTTCGTTCGGTAGCACAGCACCTCTGTACGTGATTGATGGTGTGCCTATGGGTACATCAATCCGTGACTTCTCACCAAACGACATTGAGACCATTCAGGTTCTGAAGGATGCTTCTGCTGGTGCCATCTACGGATCACGAGCTGCTAACGGTGTGGTAATTATCACTACCAAGGGCGGTAAGAAGGAGCAGCCACTGAAGGTTGACTATAAAGGATACGTGGGTATTGACCAGATTCAGAAGAATGCTTACGACATCATGAATGCCGACCAGTACAGCCAGTATCTGGGTATTGCTGCCGAGAACGCAGGAATTCCTGTTCCTGGTGGTTACAGCAAGGGAGCCGACGGTCTTTACCACTTCCAAGACAATACTAACACCAACTGGCTCAACGAGGCCTTCAAGACTGGTATCCGTCAGAACCACAGCGTAAACCTCAGCGGTGGTGGCGTTAATAATACATATAATATAAGTCTTGATTACTATAATCAGAAAGGTACTCTGGAAGGTGCTGGTCCTAACTTTGAGCGTTACACAGCTCGTGTAAACAACACCATGGACACCAAGTTCGTGAAGTTCCACACAAGTCTTGTTTACTCTCACTCTGACCAGGACAACATGGCCGTATCTAATGCCAGCGAGTATGTTCAGGGTCTGTATGGTAATCTGGGTAACGTGCTCAGCGGTGTGCTGAACATGCAGCCTACCATCAAGGCTTACGATCCAAACACTTGGGTACTCGATGACGTTGTAGGTTCTGCCAGTGCCTATAAGTATGACGCTTACGGATATGGCGTTTACTACGACACTGTTCATGGTGATATCTCAGCAATGAACCCACTGCTTGTAAACAACATGCTCACACGTAAAACAGTTGTTGACCGCTTTGTAGGTACAGCTTCGGCTGATGTTGACCTGCTGAACATGATTGGCGTAAAGAGCAAAAATCATGAGCTTACCTATAAGATCAACCTCTCATACAGCACAACATCATGCAACGATAAGACTTGGATTCCTGCATGGATTCAGAGTAACCGTGTATATCTTGCCAAAGAGAACGAGCGCCTCACCAAGGCACACCGCAAATATACCGATGCACTTATCGAGAACACCCTGACATATAACGGAACCATCGGTCTGCACCACGCAAACCTGGTAGTAGGTCAGACTTTCGAGCAGGAGAACACAAACACCATGTCGGCTACAGGTGTTAACCTGTCACAGCCTTACTTCCTGCAGCTGCAGAACGCAAGTTCTTGGAGTGCTGACAGTTATGAGTACAAGCACACCTTGGCATCATATCTTGCACGTCTTAACTACGACTTCGACGGTAAGTACCTCATCTCTGGTATCATCCGCCGCGACGGTAGCTCTCGTTTGTCAAAGGACATCCGTTGGGACACCTTCACCTCAGTATCTCTGGGTTGGCGTTTCGATAAGGAAAAATTCTTCCCCATCGATCGTAATATCGTAAATATGTTTAAGCTTCGCGCCAGCTATGGCGAACTTGGTTACGAGGCTGCTGTAGGCGACTATGCTATCCAGGCAACTATGGCACGTAACAACATGACTTATAGCTTCGGTAATCAGCCTATCACTGGTTCGGCTATCTCTAACTTCGTAAACGAGAACCTCTCATGGGAGAAGAGAAAGACCATGAACATAGGTCTTGACCTCGCTTTCTTCAACAACCGCATCGAGTTTACTGCTGAGTGGTACAAGAACAAGTCACAGGATCTGCTCTATGGTGTTCCCGTTCCTGCAAGCGCTGGTGTAGCAAACACATCAGTAACCATGAATGCGGCCTCTATGGAGAACAGCGGTTTTGAGTTCTCTCTGACATACCGTAACAACGACCACGCTCTTAAGCATCAGATCAGCGCTAACCTGAGCACACTTAAGAATAAGGTAACATCACTCGGTTTCGGTACCGATAAGTACATCACTGGTTCTTACATCACAGAGATTGGCCAGGAGGTTGGTAAGTTCTACGGTTGGGATTATCAGGGCATCATCCGCACCCAGAGTCAGCTCGACGAGTTGAATGCCATGGCTCAGGCAAAGGGTCTCGACGAATACCAGCCAGGTGCACAGGTAGGTGACTGCTTCTATCGCGATATCAATGGCGACGGACAGATTAACGGTGACGACCAGACCGTTCTCGGCAGTGGTCTGCCAAAAGTAAACTTCGGTCTCAGTGCACATCTGGAGTATAAGATATTCGACTTCAGCATCTCAACATTCGGTGCTCTTGGATATCATGTATCTGACTACCTCTACAATACACTGAACTCAAGCTACGGATATGGCAACAAGGATGTAGCTGTATTAAGTGCAAACCAGTGGGATGGAGACACATATGTTTCAAGCATTCCTCGTACTTACCTTTCTAACAGTGCTACACTGGCATGGAACGATCTGTTCAGCAGCCGTCAGATTCAGAATGCTGCATACTGGAAGATTGCCAATATTGAGTTGGGATGCAATCTGCCTAACAAGTGGTTTGGCAACTATGTTTCAGGTGTTCGTATTTACGTATCTGCCCAGAACCTCTACACCTTTACAAAATACAAGGGTTACAACGTAGACTATGCAGGCGGCACATTCACACCAGGTTACAACTTCTGCTCATATCCTACAGCACGAAGCTTCATGGCCGGTTTGAACTTCACCTTCTAAAGAATAGATTAATTGAAAATTTAAAACTTGAAGAAATATGAAACTATATAATATTTCCCTGGCTGTTCTGTTAGGCATCGGCACACTGACATCTTGCGAAAGCAAACTGGATGTGACGAACCCTAACCAGCAAACGGCAGCAACCTTTGGTTATTCAGCCGAAGATCTTGAGGAGAATGTGATTGCTGCCTACAACCACATACGTATGGAGGGAACATACGCTCGTGTAGGTTTTATGCTCGACGTTTGTCGTGGTGACGAAGTTTGGAACTCATCTCAGGTATGGTACATGCCTTTCGACGATCTGAACGTACCTTTCACCGATGAAATCGGACAGTGGTCATGGCGTGACTGGTATTACACCATCAACGTAACAAACTTCACTCTTTCTCGTTTGAAAGAAGACAATAGTATCCTCACCGAGCAGCAGAAGCGCATCAAAGGACAGATGTTGTTCCTCCGCGGTTTGGCATACTACAATCTGGCCGGCTACTATCAGAATCCTATCCTGATTACCGACTATGCTACATATTCTACACTTGACGGTCTCTATGGCACCAACAGCACATACGATGAGGTATGGGATCAGGTTGAGCAGGATTTTTCAGAGGCTATGACATTACTTCCTAGCCGTAACGAAGGCGGTGAGTGGGCCAAGGGTCGCGCCACCTGTGGTGCTGCTGCAGGCTACTATGCACGTGCTCTGATGATGCGCCACAAGTACAGCGATGCTCTCGCAGTACTTAAGAATATCATCAATGGTCAGTATGGAACCTATAAGCTGATGGCAAACTATGGTGATAACTTCCGCGAGGGTGCTGCTTATGAGAACAACGATGAGAGTCTGTTCGAGATCCAGTATCTGGACTATGGTTCACAGGGAACCGACGATGAGTGGACTCCTGTTAACACCAGTCCTAACGCTACTCAGGGACATGCTATCGAGAGTAACTTCGGTCCTGGCGACTTCGGTGGATGGGCTGACCTCTCTGCATCAAACTGGCTGTATGACTTGTTTAAGAAGGAGCGCACAACAAGTGGTTCACTCGACCCACGCCTCTATTGGACTATTGGTACATACGAGAATGAGTGGGAAGGCTTTGAATATGGTAATGTATGCTATGGAACTCCTATGACAGCCGATGCACCTGTTACTACTAATAATAACAATGGTGGACTGCCTGTAGCCAAGAACACCAACTTCCGCACAGGTATCTACGACAAGGTAGTTACCGGTTTGCATTGTGGTATCAACCTCCGCATGATGCGTTATTCTGACGTTCTGTTGCGTGCTGCTGAGTGCGAAAATGAGGTAAACGGACCAACACAGCAGGCTATCGATTGGATCAACCAGGTTCGTGAGCGTGCAGGTCTGGCCGATCTGAAGCTTGCCGATTTCAACTCTGCCGATAAACTGTTTGAGCAGATTGCCAATGTTGAGCGTCCAAAGGAGTTCGGTTGTGAGTTTGGTCGTGGTTTCGACCTTATCCGCTGGGGATTCTTCTATGATGCAGGACGTCTGCTGCAGCTGAAGGAGCATGGAACCTTCCGTCGTACCAACGACAAGTCAAGAGTGAAGGAGTCTGTTAGCTATTCTGAGGTAGGCAGCGATGCAGAGCTTAAGAGCTCATACGACAGCTGGATTCAGGGTCACGAGTTCTTCCCAATCTATCAGGGAACACTGAACGACAACCCAAATCTTGAGGGTAACTCAGCAAACAGCAGTACCAGCAACGCCGACAAGCTGTACGGTCCCGTACACCCAGTTGTAGGCCTCTGATTTTAATTAAGAGTAAAAATAAGAACTAAGAAAAAGTATACAATTATGAGATACAATAAAATAGCAACAGCATTTTGTGCAGCAGCTCTTGGCCTGATGGCATTGACGAGCTGTGAGGGCGGTGATCTGTTCAGCATAAACTCTCCTGACTGGCTTTCATCAAAGGCTGATTCTATTGCTGCAGAAAAGGCAAAGAACCAGGGGGATGATGTCATCGAAGGTATGGAGGAGGATGTTTATACCATTGGTGCTACCGACTATAGCACTGGCTGGTGGGCACAGTTCACAAAGTACTATCAGGTTCCTGAAGGCGGAAAGTGGATTGCTCAGTTCAATCTTAATATCAATCCAAATGCCAGCAACACCTATAAAAACTACGCAATGATTATTTGTAACGATGAGGATCGCGGTGCTGCTAATTATAAGGAGTATGGAGCTATTCGTTTCGACAATCAGCCAAGTGGAAACTCTGAATGGGGTGACTATATCGACCGTAGCCTGGTAACAAGTGATCTCACTTTTGAGACAGATACCGACACTGGCGTTGATAAACTTGGAGGCAAGGTTACACTGACCGTTGACCGCACAAACGGTGGCTTGGTTGTTACCATGACAAATGGTGCTGTAACTAAGGTTTACAACCAGACATCTCCTTTAGCAAATCTCAATGCAGATGCTTCTAACGGCAATATTCGTTGTTTCCTGGTTCCAGAGGGTTCTTACATCAGTTTCCTCGGTTCTACCATCGAGCCTATCGGCGGTTTCACCTCTAGAGAGGACAAGCAGCCTCTGTCGATGACTCTGAATGGTGTGCCCAAGAAGGTTCTGCAGGGAACTGACATTGCTGATGCATTTGCCAATGTAACAGCTACCGTACAGTTCGAGCAGGAGGTATCAGCTACTGTATCTGCTAAGGATCTTACCTTCCAAGCTGTTCCTGATATGTACACACTTGGTAAGAAGATGCTTGTTGCAGCTTATGCTAAGACCTACAAGGGTGAGGCTGCTACTCCAGTTATCGCTACTGCAGAGTTCGAGGTCGTAGATAAGATGTACACCTCTGTAGGTGCTACCGACAACTCTACACCATTCTGGGGCGCTCACTCAGATAATATCAAGGTGAACCCAGGCGAGACCTTCATAAGCACATTCACCAATTACACCAGCGGTGCCAACAATTGGAACAACTTCTGTGTTGTTCTCTGCAGTGCTGATGGCGCTACAGAATATGCTGTGGTTCGTGCCGACAACTACGGTTGGGGCGGAGGCTATGACGCCTGCACTCACGAGGGAACACAGGGTGACTGGGCTACATGGCTTGCTGCTATGGATGGTGCAAAGGTAACTACCTACATTACTAATAATGGTGATGGCACTGCTGATATCAAGGCTGTGATGATTGGTAATGACGGAAAGACCTATACACAGGACTATATAGGTATCAATACCGTTGATCCAAACAACTGCTATTTCAACTTCACTATTGACAATAGCCACATCGAGTTCGACACCGTGATTGGTGCAGAGGACAACTCATCACCTTTCTGGGATGCTCACTCAGCCGACATCAACGTGCCTGTTGGTAAGACCATGACACAGCGTTTCCGCAACTACACTAACGGTGCTAACAACTGGAACAACTTCTGTGTTGTACTGACTCGTAAGGATAACACAGAGTATGCAGTGGTACGTGCCGACAACTACGGATGGGGTGACAGCTATGCTGCATGCACACCAAGTGGTGGTCAGGTAGACTGGGCAAGCTGGCTCTCTGCCATGGACGACGCACTGGTAACAGTTTCTGTTACTAACAATGGTGGCTCTGTTGACGTCAAGACTGTAATGATTGGTAACGACGGTGTAACCTATAAGCAGGATTACATTGGTATCAGTCCTACCGATGGCGACAACGTGAGAATGCGTATGACTATTGACGGAAGTCACTTAGTATTTGAATAATTGAATTAATGAAGAAGTATCTTTATATACTACTGTCTGCACTGGTTCCCATGAGTGCCGTGCCCTACACGCTGAATCGTGTCAGCGTGCACGACCCCAGCATCGTGTGGGAGCCAGTGTCCCAGACGTACTACATCTTTGGCTCGCATCGCGCGTCAGCCAAGACAACCGACATGATGAATTGGACTGCCTTTACCGCACCATGGGCTACAGCTACAAGCACAGACGCTACCAACAGCGCAGCTTTGGCCGAAGCTATAAAATGGTCGAAACGAGGCAGCACCAGTTATAGTGTAGATGGTAACATGTGGGCGCCCGACGTTATTTGGAACAAAGCCATGAACAAATGGTGTATGTACCTTAGCGTAAACGGCGACAATTGGTATTCAAGCATTGTGCTACTTACATCCGACAACATCGAGGGACCTTATCTCTATCAAGGTTCTGTGGTGATGAGCGGATTCCATTCCGGCACTTCCTATAAGGATACCGATTTGGAAAAAGCAATCGGCACACAGGAATCGCTGCCTAGCCGATATGCAGTTGGTAACAAATGGGGTAACCGCTACCCCAACTGTATCGACCCATGCGTGTTCTACGATGAAAATGGTAAGTTGTGGATGTCGTACGGTTCGTGGAGTGGTGGTATATGGATGCTTGAACTTGATGAGAACACAGGTCTGCGTGATTACACTGTAGACTACCCATTGACAGGATCGGGCGACGGTATAACCATTGACCCTTACTTTGGTAAGAAAGTTGCCGGTGGATTCTATGTTTCTGGTGAAGCAAGCTACATCGAATATATCGGTGGTTATTACTATCTGTTTGTAACTTATGGAGGACTTGCCGCCGGTGGTGTACCAACCGACTATAACAATGGTGGCTATCAGATGCGCGTGTTCCGTTCAGAAAATCCAGACGGTCCGTTCATCGACTCGCGTAACAACAGTGCTGTGTTCTCTTCATATCTGCTAAACTTCGGTCCAAAAGAGAATGATAACAACCGTGGTGAGAACATCTTCGGAGCCTATACCTCATGGGGCAATCAAGCCAAGGGAAATCTTGGAGAGCGCTCGCAAGGTCATAACTCTATCATTGCAGCAGAAGATGGTCGCACCTATCTGGTATACCATACCCGTTTCCAGAACTGGGGTGAAAGCCACCAGGTGCGTGTACACCAGGTATTCCAAAGCAAGAACGGTTGGTTGGTTGTTGCTCCTTTCGAATATACAGGTGAGGAGGTAAAGAGTGCCGACATTGCCACAACGCAGCAGATTGCTACAGATCGTATTCCTGGTAAATACAAACTGCTGATTCACGATTATAAATTGGATCACACCAAGAAGGCAGCTGCAGAGCCTGTAGATATTGAACTGACCTCTGATGGCAACATCTCTGGTAAATATACAGGAACATGGAAAGTGGAAGCTGGTACATCCTACGTCACACTTAAAATAGGTAGCACTTACTACCATGGTGTGATGGTGGAACAGACCTTAGAACCCAGTACTACAAAAGCACCTGCTTTTACGGCTGTTGCCGCAACAACAGGTACTACAGCATGGGGCTATCAAACCGAATCCACTACAGGTATTCGTTCAATTGACAATGAACAGTTCTTGGACGAGCCAAGCGGCGGAGCCGAGCGGACAATTGATAATTGGTATGACCTTCAAGGTCGCAAAGTAAAATCCTCACAACGTAAAGGAATCTATATCCGAAACGGCAAGAAATACATAGTAAAATAGCATTATGAGGACATCAGTCATTTCAGTGATGCTGTTTGCCTTAAGCGCCACAATTCCAGCGCAGGCACAACAGCATCAGAGGAGGGGTTTGCCCTTCATTACAGATACGCCTATGGTCCACGACCCTGTTATGGCCTATGAGGATAGTACTTATCATATCTTCGCCACAGGCATGGGCATACAGCATATGACATCTGTCGACCGCAAGAACTGGACAGTTCATACAGAGCCTGTGATGTCGGTAATTCCTAAGTGGACCCACGATTCCGTTCCTGGTTTTACCCACCATGTATGGGCTCCAGATATCATCCAGTGGCATGGTCGCTGGTGGATGGCGTATAGTTGTTCAACCTTCGGTAAGAACGGGTCTACAATCGGATTATTATCCACCCGCAAGTTGGCCTCAGGCATCTGGGACGATGAGGGTTGTATCGTGACATCCTGCGAGAAACGTGATAATTGGAACGCTATTGACCCTAATTTCGTTATCGACGATAAGGATCAGCCTTGGATAGTATGGGGTTCGTTCTGGGATGGTATACAGCTAGCCCGTCTTGATACGACCATGCATATAGCAAAGGGATGTAAACCACAGACCATTGCCCGTCGATTTAATCTCGATAGCAAGGCTAGCAAGAATGCCCTGCCCATCAATCCTAACCCGCCAAAGAATCCAACATCCGACTTTGCCGGACCAAATGCCATTGAGGCTCCATTCATTTTCAAGCACAATGGTTACTATTACCTCTTTGTATCATGGGATTACTGCTGTCAGGGTTCAAAGAGCAACTATCGTGTAGCTGTAGGCCGCAGCAAGAATGTAGAAGGTCCATATTTAGACAGCAAAGGTATAGATATGCGCTACGGTGGTGGCGACCTGTTTATTGAAGGCGATAAGAAGAACTTCGAAGCTGCCGGTCATTGCGCAGCTTATCATATTGACGACCAGGACATTTTTATCTGTCATGGTTACAGTATCGCCCATAAAGGGGCATCGATTCTTATTCAGCGCCCCATCAGTTGGACTGCCGATGGATGGCCTAAATTAGCAAATTAATATTTAAAAGTGAAAATGCGAAAAGTATAAAAGATAATGATGACTATAGGTAATTTTAAAATGGTTAGTAGTAATGTTTGGTTGATGGCGATCACAATACTTTTCGCTTTTCACTTTAGTTTTATTCCATGCTCAGCCCAATCATGGACAGCTGATAACGGAAACGGTACATATACCAATCCACTATTCTACGATGAGTTTTCCGACCCCGACATCATCCGTGTGGGCGACGATTTCTATCTGGCAGGAACCACCATGCACACCGTACCTGGCCTGGTCATACTACACTCTAAGGACCTGGTAAACTGGGAGAACATATCATACTGTTTCGACCGCTTCGACTTTAACGATGACGCCTTCTCGCTGAAGAACCATCAAGAGATATATGGGCAAGGAGTATGGGCACCCGCCATCCGCTATGCAAACGGACAGTTTTATGTTTTCACTAACATCAATGGAAAAGGTTTGCAGTGTTATACCTCTAAGGATATACGTGGCCCATGGAAACACCACAACATGCAGGGAAGGATCTACGATCTCTCAGTGCTCTTTGATGACGATGGCAAGATTTATGCTATCCATGGTTATGGCGAAGTGAAGTGCACCGAGTTGAAACCAGATATGAGCGGACCTATTGAGGAAACCGAACGCACCATCATTCCAGAAGGCAATGCCGTGGGCGAGGGACATCACATGTACAAAATAAATGGTATGTATTACCTCATATCTACCGACTATCTCCCTAACGGACGTACACTATGCAGCCGCTCAAAGAATATTTGGGGACCCTACGAGACAATCACTATAACTGCCGACGAGACTTTCGGCTACCATGCCGCTCCACTAACACAAGTGCCACAAGGCGTAAAATACCGCATAGGTGAGGATGGAACCAAGTTTGGTATTCCCGCAGTCGACAAAGACGCTACTGCATGCACCAACATCCATCAGGGCGGAATCGTTGAAGATCAAAATGGACAATGGTGGGCTTTGCTGATGATGGACTTCCATTCCATCGGCCGCACCGTTACCCTTGCTCCCATCACATGGAAGGACGGTTGGCCCATGCTGGGTCTTGAAGGTAATTTGGGTCGTGCCCCACGTACATGGTTCAAGCCAAATATCAACGCAGATATTAAGCCACATGCTCCATACGAGCGGAATGAATATTTCAATGCAAAGAGCCTAGGTCGTGTTTGGCAATGGAACCACAACCCTGATGACACAAAATGGAGTATAAAGAACGGCCGTCTGCGCCTGCAGTCGATGCCTGCAGAGCAGCTTATGTGGGCCCGCAACACCCTTACACAGCGCGTAATAGGCCCTACCAGCATAGCTACTGTTGAATTATATACCAAAGGTATGAAGGATGGTGATGTAGCAGGATTGGGTAACATCAACGTTCCCTGCTCATGGATAGGAATTGTCAAAAACGAGAATACTCTTACCATACGATGCTTTGAGCAAGCCACCAACGACACTGTGGATGTTGTTGCCAAACTAAAATCCACTAATAAGTTGTGGCTCCGTATGGTAGGTGATTTCGATCACGATCGCGCTCACTACGAGTATTCGCTCGAGGGAGCTAATTATCAGCAGTTAGGCCGTGAGATGCCACTCAGCTATCAGCTAATATCGTTCCAAGGTTCGCGCCACGCTCTATTTGCCTTCAATTACAAAGGCAAGAAAGGCGGCTTTGCCGAGTTCGATAACTTTACTGTTGAAGAACCTCAAGCAGACAGAAGCGGCAACATACCTTACGGTAAAACATTCCGCATCATCAATCTGGCAACAAACAAGCCCGCTATAGCCTTAAAGCATGGTATGCTTTATGACACCGACTCTAACGACAAAGGCAAGCTTACCCGTTTCCGCATAATCGATAAAGGCCAGGGTAAGGTAATACTTCAGTGTGAAGACGGACGATACGTGTTTGTTTCAGGCTTCGGCATTGCTGGTGATGTACGTCTTACTACCGACGAATCAAAAGCTGAAGTCTTTCTGTGGCAGGACTATCTTAACCACGAGTTTATGCTTATGTCCATGCGCACCCACCGCTATCTGGGCAAGAGTCCAACCACAGGCAGTCCATACTCTATGGACTACACTGGTGCAGACCCAGCCCGCCGCAACGGCGCAGTATTCCGCTGGGAGTAATTATTAACCAGCCCGAAGACTTTACTAATATAGTAATAGCAGTCCTGCGAAGCCAGCGTAACAAATCATACGGATGGGGTTGATTTTCAGATAGCCTGTACCAAAGGCGGTGGCGATTAAGAGAGCGCAGCTGATAAAGAACTGCCAGGGATTCTCAAAAGGTGTAGAGAAGTTCTCCTTATTACAAAGCAGTAATGTGGCAGCAGCGAGAAGGCCTACGACTGCAGGGCGCAGACCAGTAAATATGGATTGTACAAGCGGAGTGTTCATGTACTTCATAAACATCCTGCTGATAAGTATCATCAGTACCAGTGACGGGAGTACCAATGCAAAGGTTGCCGTAGCCGAGCCAAGAACAGCCATCAGATGTCCATAACCGGCATTATGAATTGCAGTATAACCGCAATAAGTAGCAGAATTGATACCGATAGGTCCGGGAGTCATCTGTGATATAGCTACTATATCAGTAAACTCTGATGTAGAGAGCCAATGATTAGCCTCTACCGTCTCGTGCTGAATAAGCGACAGCATACCATAGCCACCACCAAAACCAAAGAGGCCTATCTCAAAGAATGTTATGAAGAGACTTAGGAAAATCATGAGTTAGTGGGTTTAATGTACATGCCATACAGATAGCCGGCGATACCAGCAATCAATATAATATAAATAGGTGATACGCCGAATGCCCAGATTGCAAGAGCACATACGACGGGAATCCAGATTGTGTACCAGTTGAGTTTGGCTCGCTGCCCAAGACGGAAGGTTGGTACAGCAATCAGTGCCACAACCGCAGGACGAATGCCACGGAAGATAGCAGCCACAACAGGATTATCCTTAAACTGACTGAAGAATATAGCTATCGTCAGAATAATGAGAAACGATGGCAGGGCTGTACCAAGGGTTGTGCAAATAGCACCACGTGTCTTGCGCAGCTTATAACCGATAAAGGTAGCTATATTGATGGCAAACACGCCAGGACAACTCTGGGCAATGGCAATCAGGTCGAGCATCTCGTCCTTCGACACCCATTTCTTCCTATTCACCACTTCCTCCTCTATCAAAGGTATCATGGCATATCCACCACCAAGGGTGAATATGCCAATCTTAAAGAATGTTTTGAATGATTCCTTATAAATATTATTCACTATTCACTAATCACTATTTACTTACTTGTGAGCCTCTACCCACTTACGTGCGTTAACGAATGCTTCAATCCAAGGAGTTACCTCATCGTTGCGGCGATCAGCGGGATACCATGCGTTCTGCCAGGGGAATACGGCACGCTCCAGGTGAGGCATCATGCACAGATGACGGCCATCGGCAGAGCAGATACCTGCCACATTATAATCGGAACCATTAGGATTAGCAGGATAGCCGGCGTAGTTGTACTTGGCAATCACATTGTAAGCACTCTCAGCCTCAGGCAACTGGAACTTACCCTCTCCGTGAGCTACCCACAGACCAAGCTTGTTGCCGCTCAGTGAACCGAACATCACGCTGTTATTCTGAGGAATGCTCAGACTGATGAACTCACTCTCGAACTTATGAGAGTCGTTGTGCAGCATCTTTGCACCCTTAGCTCCGGTAAGACCGAGCTCAACCATCAGCTGGCAGCCGTTACAGATACCCAATGAGAGGGTGTCCTTACGGGCATAGAACTTATCAAGAGCCTCCTTAGCCTTAGGATTGAAGAGGAATGCTCCAGCCCAACCCTTGGCAGAACCAAGTACGTCGGAGTTAGAGAATCCACCGCAGAACACAATCATATTGATGTCATCGAGTGTCTCGCGACCAGAGATAAGGTCGGTCATCATTACGTCCTTAACATCGAAACCAGCAAGGTAGAGGCAGTATGCCATCTCGCGCTCACCATTGGTTCCCTTCTCACGAATGATAGCAGCTTTGATGCCTGATGCCTGGCGGCGATCGGCAGAGATACCGTATTGTGCAAGCTTACCAGTGAAGTCTTTGTTGAACTTCATCTCCAGAGGCTGCTTCTTGTAGTTCTCGAAGCGCTCCTTAGCTTTGCCATTGAAACTCTGCTTGCGATCGAGCAGATATGAAGTCTTATACCATACATCACGCAGTGCATCGATGTCGAAGTTCATTTCATTGTCACCAGCCTTTACAACGATGGTGCGAGCATCCTCAACAGGATAACCGATCTTAGCATAGCCAACACCCTGCTCTTCCATGAAGTCCTTAAACTCCTGCTTGTACTCATCGCTTACCTCGATAACAACACCTGGGTTCTCAGCGAAGAGAGTCTTAACAACATCGCCATCGGCACAGATGTCGTGCAGGTTGATGTGCATACCACCCTTAGTGTTAGCAAAGCACATCTCGAGCAGAGTGGTGATAAGACCACCGGCAGAGATATCGTGACCAGCCATAATCCAGCCCTTCTCAATCATCTGCTGAACAGCCATGAAGGCATCAGCAAAGTACTCGGCGTTCTTTACAGTAGGCACATCGTCACCTACCTTACCTAAGCTCTGTGCAAAGGCAGAACCACCAAGGCGCTGCTCGTCGAACGAGAAGTCGATATGATAAAGTGATGCATTCTTATCGTTAACCAATACAGGGCTTACTACCTTCTTTATGTCAGATACCTCACCACCAGCAGATACGATTACTGTTCCTGGAGAGATAATCTTCTCGCCGTTAGGATACTGCTGAGAGAGTGACAGAGAGTCCTTACCTGTTGGTACGTTGATATGCAGGTCGCAGCAGAAATCGCTCAGAGCCTTAACACCCTCATACAGACGGGCATCCTCACCTTCCTGAGAGCGGCAAGGCCACATCCAGTTGGCTGACAGGCTCAGTGAGTCCATACCCTCGGCCAATGGAGCCCATACAATATTAGTAAGAGCCTCAGCTACAGAAAGTACAGAACCTGCAGCAGGATTTGCCAGACCGGCCTGTGGAGCATGTCCGAGAGCGGTAGCAATACCCTTCACGCCACGATAGTCGAGTGCTACAACACCACAGTCGCTCAAAGGCAACTGGATTTCACCCTGACACTGCTGACGGGCAATCTTACCTGTTACAGAACG
>CADCEF010000039.1 GCA_902800365.1 uncultured Prevotella sp.
GAAGAAGTTGAAGGTACCGTCAGTCATGTATTCCCAGCGGTGGTCTTCAACGTCGCCGTATACCGACTGTTCGCTGGTCATACGTCCTTCCCACATGCCGATAATTTCGGCGCTGTAGTCGGCGGTGACACGCACAAATTTTAGCATGTACACATTGGTAACAATATCTTTCCCGTCAATAGTCTGTGTGAGTTTGCGGTCGGCTAACATTTCTTTCTCGTTGATGGATTTAATGTTCATCTCAACTGTCTCTGTTACACCTTCCTGAGGATGGAAGATTTGAGTCACAATGTTGCCTTCAATCTTTACGTCGCACTCATCCCCATTTAACCATCGATGATTATCGTAATCAGCTTGTGATAGACTTACAAATCCCTTAGTGGCAGACAGAAAAGTGACAACAGTTTTCTGGTTGGTGAGCGCAGGTTCACCATCTCTTTCTGCCACCATCCACTTACCGATAATCTTCTCGGCTACGTTGAGGTCGGGCTCAGCGGGCTGTGCGGGGTTGTCACTGGCAGTACACGATGTGAACACACTTGTGCTGCAAATAAGGGCTGCAGCAATCACAAAATAAAATAGTTTCTTAGTCATACTGGTAATAAATTAAATTGTTACCGGGGGCGGCAGCCCCATAGAGCGGGGTGGCGGGAGCAATGCGTAAGCGAGTATCGTTAATTGGGTATACTTTTTTCTGATGTCGTTATTCAAGGGGATAGTGTATCTGTGCAGGACTGTCGTAGGCTGGCAGCTGTTTGTTCAGCTTCAGCCAGCGGCTCCAGCCTGTTGCCTTGTCGAAAGCCAGCTGCTCGTAGGTATTCTCCAGCGTGGAAGGCCAGGTGGTAACCTCTGGCTCTGCTACGCCAGTCGTGTATTTCTCCAGTTTGCCATCGGCAAAGTAAATATCGTACCCATCCAGTTTCTTTGGGTCTTTCCTGTCATAGTTGTAAATATAGTATTTACCCTCTACCCCCAACATGACGCTGCAGTCAACCGACAGGCCTTTCTTCATCAGGAAATCGCTACAATACTGGCTTACCAGGCAGTTGTTGAATGTTGTGGCCAACTCGTAGTAGAAAGAATCGCCATAAACATCGGACAGTGTATTTACGATGTCCTCGACGTAATCTACCAGGTCGTAGCCAGGAAGGGAGTTGTTCACCTTGAAGGCGTATTTGGTGATGGAATCAACCTTTGCCTTATTACTTTCGTCGGCGTATGCGGCTACGAGCTTGTCTGTAAACACCTTGAACTTTTCGCCAAAGGCATCGAGGTTCTTGGTGCGGGTAACGGTCATGTCGTGGTAGTCCCACTTTGATTCTTCAATCCCTGCTGCAACTTGTGCCTCAGCATCTTTGTCCCATTTCTCAACGCTGGCCTTGTTAAAGTTCTTCAAGGTAGTTTCAATGTCGTCGGTGTTCTTTGCCAGTTCGTCTATCAGTAACGAATAGCTGCCACCAGCCCCAGGCACCACGAATGTTGACAGGATGTAGTAGTCGGTAAGGTCCTTCAGCTCGAACTGATACTCAATGGTGTTCATGAGGCAGGCATCAAGATAAACAACGTCCATGCGGGCATTGGCACGACCAATGGCATACTTCAGGGACGAAGCGCTGAAACTGGTAGTAGGTTGGTGAACTTTATCAAAGACTACGCCTCTGGTTTTTGCCGGAACTTCAAATGTAAGGTCGGTGTGTGGCTGATAGCCGCCGCCGTGGTCGCTTATGATGAGGATATAGTGCTTGGCAGGACAAGCATTAGCGGCCCAGTTGATGAAGTTGGTCAGCGAATCGGGATTGGCTACATAGCAGTTCTTAGCGCCATAGATATTTTCCTTGTTTATCATGACATTAACATCGGGATCCTGGACGGTGTTATCAACGATGAAACGTATGGTCTGCAGTTCCATTTCCTTGGTTAGTTTTATCTGTTCGGCAGTTGCGGGGTCAACGTCCCCATCTTTAACCAAATTGTCAAGCCAATTTTCCTGCATTTTTTCTACAGACGAGTACTTGTACTGGCAGGCAATCTTCACCTTCTTGTAGCTTTCGTCCTTACCATTGTAGAAATCCACCATGTTTTTTAAGATACAATCGTCAAGATTGTCACCTCCATAGCCATAGAACAGGATGGCATACTCTGCCTGATCCGCTGGGCTGTCAGGACCTGCAGGATTGTCCTCTTTCTCTGTACATGCAGACAGCACCGCCATTGTCATTGCGCAGCAAACTGCGGCTGCGAGGGTCATCAGATACTTTTTAGTCATAATACAATATAGTTAGTTTTATATAATGATTTCAGGCAGGGGATGCCGCGCGGCGGGGGCGGCAGCCCCATAGAGCGGGGTGGCGGGAGTGATGCGTAAGCGGACGGGGGCGGTGGCAATGAAATTACTCACTGACCAGAATCTTTTCGATTTTGCCTACGTACATGGTGTGGAAGTCGCCTTGAGGGTAGCACTGGTCGAGGGTTTCCTGATAGCAGAAACCATCCTTGCTGAGCTCCTGGGCGTACATCTTCTTACATACAAGCACCATCTTTGCCTCTTTGAAATATACTGAGTTATCAGCAAAAACAGGGGTGAGTCCGGCCTTGGCTATCTTATCTCCGTCGCGCCCCGAGGTACTGCCGAGATAAGCCAGCTGCTTTTTAAACGAACCATCTAATACACTAAGGGTGAAAAACGGCTCGGCATCTATGAACTGCTTGGTATAGCGCGACTGGCGGATATAAATGACTGCAGTAGGATCGTTATGTCCCCACAAGCAGCCAAGATGACCCCAGGAAACAGTCATAGTGTTACATCCACTCTGCTCGTTACCGGCAGTTACCAGCATCCAATCGTTACCTATAAGATTGAATGGATTGAACTGCATTTCTTTGTAATTAATCTCTTTCATTTTTCTATTATCTTTATTTTGTGTTATCGTCTAGGCTGCAAAGATAATACTTTTATTGGAATTACACATCAACAAATGATTTTTATTGCATTAAGTTTGGTCAATCCAAATAAAAGTAGTACCTTTGCACTCCATTTTTCTAGTTTATCTAGATAATCTTTTTACCATAGTTAAACTAATTAGTGCCGAGATGGCACGGAAGTTTTTGATTATTGATTAATAATTTTGTTTTCAGGAGAACTGGCAGTGATGCTCGTTCTCTTTTTTTATATATATAGTAAAAAAACGTTGAATAGTTGGTAATTAGGCAAAAATTTCGTAACTTTGCACCCCAAATTAAAGGATTGAACAGAATATGGCAGAAACAAGCAACAGCATTCTACAGAAATTAGATGGCCTGGAGGCTCGCTTTGAGGAAGTATCAACTCTGATTACCGACCCATCAGTGATTGCCGACCAGCAGAGATTTGTGAAACTTACAAAGGAATATAAAGACCTGGGCGACATTATGGATGCCCGCAAGCGTTATATTGCCTGCCTGAACGGCATTAAAGAGGCTAAGGACATTCTGGCCAACGAGAGCGACCCAGAGATGAAGGAGATGGCTCGCGAGGAACTGGCCATGAACGAAGAGCTGCAGCCACAGCTGGAAGAGGAAATTAAGATTGCGCTGATACCAAAAGACCCCGAAGACGCTAAGAACGTGGAGATGGAGATACGCGCCGGAACAGGTGGCGACGAGGCTTGCTTGTTTGCCGGAGATCTGTTCAAGATGTACAAGAACTACTGCGAATCGAAGGGTTGGCTGGTTTCTATCACCTACGTATCAGAGGGTGCCGTGGGCGGATTCAAGGAGGTTGACTTCTCTGTATCAGGTGCCGATGTTTACGGCACACTTAAGTACGAATCAGGCGTTCACCGTGTGCAGCGCGTACCTGTGACTGAGTCGAACGGACGCATGCAGACAAGTGCTGCCACAGTGGCAGTACTGCCTGAGGCTGATAAGTTTGAGGTACACGTAAACGAGGGAGAGATTAAGTGGGATACATTCCGTAGCTCGGGTGCCGGTGGTCAGAACGTAAACAAGGTAGAATCAGGTGTACGTCTGCGCTACATGTGGAAGAATCCTAATACAGGCGAAACCGAGGAAATCCTGATTGAGTGTACCGAGACCCGCGACCAGCCTAAAAACAAGGAGCGCGCACTGAGCCGTTTGTACACCTTTATTTATGATAAGGAGCACCAGAAATATGTGGATGATATCGCCAGCCGTCGTAAGAGCTTGGTATCTACCGGCGACCGTAGTGCAAAAATCCGCACATACAACTTCCCACAGGGTCGTGTTACCGATCACCGCATCGGCTATACCACACACGACTTGCAGGGTTTTCTTGGTGGCGACATTCAAGCCATGATTGATGCGCTGACCGTAGCAGAGAATGCCGAGCGCATGAAGGAGAACGAGCTTTAATGCATTAAACATTAAACATTAAACATTAAATCAGATATGACCAGAAAAGAACTGATTGAACAGATTCGCGAGAAGCAGAGCTTTCTGTGCGTGGGACTGGACACAGACCTGGACAAAATGCCCAAAGGCCTGAAGGAGATTGTGAAGAAAGAGTATGAAGAGGAGGAAATGACCTTCGGCATGCTGTTTGAGTTTAGCACCCGCATCATCGATGCCACAGCCCCCTACTGCGTAGCCTACAAGCCCAACCTGGCCTTCTACGAGGCTTACGGCATTGAGGGTATGGCAGCTTTTGAAGGCATCATCGAATATCTACAGGAGAACTATCCTAAACACCTGATTATCGCCGATGCCAAGCGTGGTGATATTGGTAACACATCAAAGATGTACGCAAAAACATTCTTCGAGCAGTACGACGTTGACGCGCTGACTGTGGCTCCTTACATGGGCGAAGATTCAGTAACACCATTTCTTGGCTACGATGGCAAATGGGTAGTACTGCTGGCACTGACGTCAAACAAGGGTAGCCAGGACTTCCAGCTGATGAAGGACGAAAATGGCGAGCGACTATTTGAAAAAGTTCTGAAGAAGAGTCAGGAATGGGGCAACGACGAGAACATGATGTACGTAGTTGGTGCCACACAGGGACAGATGTTTGAAGACATCCGCAAGCTGGCTCCAAAACACTTCCTGCTGGTTCCTGGCGTTGGTGCTCAGGGCGGCAGTCTGGAGGAGGTTTGCAAATACGGTATGATTGACGACTGCGGTCTGCTTGTAAACTCAAGCCGCGGAATCATCTACGCTTCGAATGAGAAAGACTTTGCCGAGGTGGCAGGTCAGAAGGCCAAGGAACTGCAGGAGCAGATGGCCGCAATACTAAATAAATGAGCGACGTAAAGATTATAAACGACCCAGTTTTCGGGTTTATCAAGATACCAAAAGGCATACTCTACGGGATTGTAGAGCACCCCTTATTCCAGAGGCTAAACCGCATCAATCAGCTGGGGTTAGCCTCTGTGGTGTATCCTGGGGCAAGGCACACCCGATTCCAGCACTCACTGGGTGCATTCCATCTGATGAGCGAGGCTATACAGAACCTGCAGCAGAAGGGCCAGTTTATCTTCGATTCTGAAGCTGAAGCCGTACAGGCTGCCATACTGATGCACGACATCGGCCACGGCCCATTCTCGCACGTTTTGGAAAACACGCTGATTCACGGCATCAGCCACGAAGAGATATCACTCATGATGATGGAGGAGATAAACCGATCGGTGAACGGGCAGCTGAATCTGGCTATTTCTATATTCAAAGGTGAGTATCCTAAGAACTTCCTGCATCAGCTGATTTCAAGTCAGCTGGATATGGACCGACTGGATTATCTCCGCCGCGACTCGTTCTACACAGGAGTTACCGAAGGCAATATAGGTAGTGCACGTATCATCAAGATGCTCAATGTGATAGACGATTCGCTTGTAGTAGAACAGAAAGGTATTTATTCGCTCGAGAACTACCTTACAACCCGCCGACTGATGTACTGGCAGGTGTACCTGCATCGCACATGCGTGGCATACGAAAAGGTACTGGTGAACATGCTGAAACGCGCCAAGGAACTCATAAGAAAGGGACAGCAGGTGTTTGCATCGCCCGCCCTACTCTATTTCCTCGAAAACGACATCGATGCTAAGTGGTTTGCTTCACATCCTGAGGCTCTACAGAACTACAGCGAGCTAGACGATAGCGACATTTGGAGCGCCATGAAGGCATGGAAGCACCACCAGGACAAGATTCTATCGACACTGGCCACAGATATGCTTGACCGAAAGATATTCAAGGTTGAGGTTCTTGAAGAGATGCCAACCGAAGAGCGCATAGAAGAACTGAAACAGACTATCGCCCAAAAGATGGATATACCATACGAAGACGCCCACTACATGATGAGCCTGAACACAATACAGAAAGACATGTATAACGTGGACGACGACAAGATACAAATACTTTACAAAAACGGAGAGATTAAGGATATTTCGGAAGCATCGGAACTGCTAAATGTTCAGTTACTTTCAAAAAAAATACGAAAATATTATCTTTGTTATCAAAGATTTCAAAATAATTAGTTATCTTTGCACGGATATTTAAATACATAACAGAATTATGGAATTTACAGCCAAACAGATTGCTGAATTGATTCAGGGAAGAGTGGAAGGCAATGAAAATGCAGCCGTTC
Source organism: uncultured Prevotella sp. (assembly GCA_902800365.1). Classification (GTDB taxonomy): domain Bacteria; phylum Bacteroidota; class Bacteroidia; order Bacteroidales; family Bacteroidaceae; genus Prevotella. Next base: position 6,596 of record CADCEF010000039.1, read on the forward strand.
GCACTTTTGCAAAAATCGAAGAGGGCGTGGAAGGAGCAATTTCGTTCCTGTCGAACCCAAAATATACACACTACATCTACGACACGAAGTCGAGCGTAGTGCTGATTAACGAAGACGTTGAACTTGAGAAACCCGTTAGCTGCACGCTGATTCGCGTAAAGAACGCTTATGAGTGTGTGGCCAAACTGTTGCAGTTCTATGAGAGCATGAAACCTGCCAAGACTGGCATCGACCCACTGGCATCAATTTCGTCAAAGGCCAAAGTTGGCGAGAACGTATATATCGGTCCGTTTGCCGTTATCGGCGATGGTGCTGTGGTAGGCGATGGCTGCCAGATTTATGCTCACACAGTGATTGGCGACGGTGTGCAGGTAGGCGAAAAATGCCTGCTCTACCCTCACGTAACCATCTATCAGGGATGCAAACTTGGAAATAATGTTACAATACACGCTGGTAGCGTGATAGGTGCCGACGGATTCGGATTTGCACCAAACACCGAGGGCTACGACAAGATTCCACAGATTGGTATCGTGGTGATCGAGGACAACGTAGAGATTGGTGCAAACACATGTATCGACCGTTCTACAATGGGACAGACAACCATACACAAGGGTGTGAAGCTTGACAACCTGATTCAGGTGGCTCACAACTGCGAGATTGGCGAGAACACCGTTATGAGTGCCCAGGTTGGTATGGCCGGTTCTACTAAGATAGGAGCTTGGTGTATGGTAGGCGGACAGGCTGGTTTCGCAGGTCATATCCAAGTGGCCGACAAGACATTTGTTGGAGCACAGTGCGGTGTTATCAGTAACACCAAGGGCAATGGCGAGCAGCTTATCGGTTCGCCAGCGGTTAATCCTAAGATGTACTTCAAGGCACGCGCCATCGACGCAAAGTTGCCCGATATGTATCGCCAGGTAGCCGCTCTGCAGCGTGAGATTGACGCTATAAAGGAAAAAATGGCAATAGAATTCTGAATGTAAATAAACAAGATATGAAACAGAAAACTTTGAAAGGCAGTTTTTCTCTTTTCGGAAAAGGACTGCATACAGGTTTGAACCTGACTGTTACATTTAACCCAGCACCTGAGAACACAGGTTACAAAATCCAGCGTATCGACCTGGAGGGGCAGCCTATCATCGACGCTATTGCCGAGAATGTAATCGATACCCAGCGCGGTACCGTATTGGGCAAGGGCGATGCACGAGTATCAACAGTAGAGCATGGTCTGTCAGCCCTCTACGCTCTGGGCATAGACAACTGTCTGATTCAGGTTAACGGTCCTGAGTTCCCAATCCTCGACGGTTCTGCCATCCTTTACGTGAACAAGATTCAGGAGATTGGTATCGAAGAGCAGAACGCACCAAAAGACTACTACATTATCCGCAAGAAAATAGAGATTAAGGACGAGCAGACAGGATCGTGTATAACAATCCTGCCAGATGATGCATTTACCATCACAGCTATGTGCTCTTTTGAGAGTAAGTTCATCAACTCACAGTTTGCTACTCTCGACGATCCTGCAAAATATGCAACAGAGATTGCCAGCGCACGCACATTCGTGTTCGTACGCGACATCGAGCCTCTACTGCAGGCCAACCTGATTAAGGGCGGCGACCTGGATAACGCTATAGTTATCTACGAGCGCCAGACAACTCAGGAGCGTCTGGACATGCTGGCAGATATGCTACACGTTGAGCATCGCGATGCTACCGACTTGGGCTACATCCAGCACAAACCACTACAGTGGGAGAACGAGTGCACACGCCACAAACTGCTAGACATTATTGGCGATATGGCACTGATTGGCAAGCCCATCAAGGGTCGTATCATTGCAACACGTCCTGGTCATACTGTAAATAACAAGTTCGCCCGCATGATGCGTAAGGAGATTCGTAAGCACGAAATACAGGCACCGATCTACGATCCAAACGAGGAGCCAGTAATGGACGTGAACCGCATTCGCGAACTGCTGCCCCACCGCTACCCAATGCAGCTGGTAGATAAGGTTATTGAACTGGGCGCCACAACCATCGTTGGTGTTAAGAACATCACATCAAACGAGCCATTCTTCCAGGGACACTTCCCACAGGAGCCTGTAATGCCAGGCGTACTGCAGATTGAGGCTATGGCACAGTGCGGCGGACTGCTGGTACTGAACACTCTGGAAGAGCCTGAGCGCTGGAGCACATACTTCATGAAGATTGACGATGTGAAGTTCCGCCAGAAGGTGGTTCCAGGCGACACTCTGATATTCAAGGTTGAACTGCTGGCACCTGTACGCCACGGTATTTCATCAATGAAGGGATACGTATTCGTGGGTGATCACGTAGTATCAGAAGCGACCTTCACTGCACAAATAGTAAAGAACAAGTAAGAATTATGGCAAATCAGATACATCCAATGGCTATTGTTGACCCAGAGGCAAAGTTGGGCGACAATAATATTATCGGCCCATTCTGCGTTATCGATAAGAACGTAGTTATTGGCGACAACAACAAGCTTTACAACAGTGTTACACTGCACTTCGGCACACGTCTGGGTAATAACAACGAGATTTTCCCAGGAGCATCAATCTCTACTAAGCCTCAGGACCTGAAGTTCCAGGGTGAAGAGACTACATGTGAGATTGGCGATAACAACTCTATCCGCGAGAACGTAACCATCAGCCGTGGTACAGCTTCTAAGGGTAAGACCACTGTAGGTAACGGCAATCTGCTGATGGAGAATATGCACATCGGTCACGACTGCGAGATTGGTAACAACTGCATCATCGGCAACACAACAAAGTTTGCCGGCGAGGTTGTGGTTGACGACTGCGCTATAATCTCGGCGTGCTGTCTGTTCCACCAGTTCCTGCACGTGGGCGGATACGGTATGTTCCAGGGTGGTACACGTACCAGTCAGGATATTCCTCCATATGTAATCGCTGGTAAGGAGCCCGTACGCTATGCAGGAGTGAACCTTATCGGACTGCGCCGCCGCGGTTTCTCTAACGAGACCATCGAGGCCATACACGATGCATACCGCATTATCTACTCTAAGGGTGTGATGAAGGAAGGTGTGGCCGAGGCTCGCGCAAAATATCCCGACTCGAAGGAGGTAGAATATATCTGCTTGTTTATCGAAAACTCTAAGAGAGGTGTCATCCGCTAAGACCCTGATAGTGATAACAGGGCCCACGGCGGTAGGCAAAACAGCCTTGTGCCTGGATATAGCCCAGCACTTTGGCATCCCCATAATAAATGCCGATTCAAGACAGATATATAAGGAACTGAAGATAGGAACGGCGAGTCCCACAGACGAACAGCTGGCAAAGGTTAAGCATTACTTTGTGGGTTCGCTTTCGCTGAACGACTACTACAGCGCATCGCTCTTTGAACAACAGACAATGGAGATATTGGAACGCGAGTTCGCCAAGAGCGACTATGCGCTGATGGCAGGCGGAAGCATGATGTACATCGACGCTGTGTGCGACGGAATAGACGACATTCCAACAGTGGATGATGTGACACGCGAAACGCTTAAAGCCAGGTTAGCTAGTGAAGGCTTGGAACCACTGGTAGAAGAGCTTAAGCAGCTGGACCCTGAGTACTACGAAATTGTAGACAAGCAGAATCCGCGAAGAGTGGTACACGGTCTGGAGATATGTCTGATGACAGGCAAGACCTACACATCATTCCGCAAACGAGAAAAGAAACAGCGCCCGTTCCGTATAATAAAAATCGGCCTGAACCGCGACCGTGAGGAGCTATACAACCGCATTAACCAGCGCGTGGACCAGATGATGGACGAGGGACTGCTGGACGAAGCACGAAACCTCTACCCTATGCGCCACATGAACGCGCTGAATACGGTGGGATATAAAGAGATGTTTGCCTATCTCGACGGAACATGGACTCTTGAAGAGGCTGTGGAACGCATAAAAGGCAACACACGCAGATACGCGCGCAAACAATTAACATGGTATAAGAAGGATGAACAGATAAGGTGGTTTCACCCCGACGAAAAAGAAAAAATTATAAGTTACATATCTCAAGACTATGAGCAACGAAACAACTAACAAATACACGGGCATGCTGAGCATGGTCATGCAGAAAATCAAGGGCCTTTGGCCTTGGTATAAAGGATTGTATCAGGGACGTGCATGGTATATAAAAACACTCGCAGCTATCGCATCGCTGGTGGTAGCATTCTTTCTGTATCTTGGTGCAGTTGACATGAACTTCCTGTGGCTGTTCGGTAAGTCACCATCAATGTCGACTATCAAGAACAAACGCCCAGCAGAAGCTTCAATGATTTATAGTGCAGACGGCAAACAGATAGGAAAGTTCTTCAGCGAGAACCGTACACCAGTGGGCTATGACGATGTAAACCCAGCATTCTGGAAGGCATTGATTGATACAGAGGATGAGCGTTTCTACAGTCATAACGGTATCGACTATCAGGCTTTTGCCGCTGCTCTTAAAGACTATGCCTTGCATCACGATGCACGCGGAGCATCAACCATCACTCAGCAGCTGGCCAAGAACCTGTTCCGCACACGTTCAGAATATTCTACCGGTCTGCTTGGTAACATTCCCGGCATCAAGATGCTTATACTTAAGAGCAAGGAGTGGATTACAGCCTACAAGCTGGAGTTCTTCTTCAGTAAGAACGAGATACTTACCCAGTATGCCAACACCGTTGATTTCGGTTCGAACGCATTTGGTATCAAGACTGCATGTAAGACATACTTTGGTTGCTCACCTAAGAATCTTACCATTGAGCAGGCTGCTGTTCTGGTAGGTATGCTTAAGGCTACAACCTACTATAATCCGCTTATCAACCCCGAAAACTCGCTGAAACGTCGTAACATTGTGCTCGACCTGATGAAGCAGCACGGCGACCTTACCCAGCAGGAGTGCGACTCGCTAAAGCAGCTGGAGATAAAGCTTGACTACAGCGTTGAGAATGCATACGACGGCGAGGCTAACTACTTCCGAGAGGCTGTGGCCGATTGGATGAAGGGTTGGTGTGCCGACTACTACGGTGAGAACAAGAAATATGCATACTACACCGAGGGACTGAAGATTTATACTACCCTCGACACTCGCATGCAGAAATATGCCGAGGAGGCTGCCGTAAAGCAGATGAAACAGGTGCAGAAAACTTTTAATTCTCATTGGGGATCAACAAATCCTTGGCAGGACGAGCGCCACATAGAGATACCTCACTTCATCGAGGATCTGGCCAAGAAGACACCTTATTATAAATATCTGAGCCATAAGTTCGATGGTAATCAGGATTCTATCGATTACTATCTGAACCTGCCTCATAAAGTAAAACTGTTCGACTACGATAGCGAGACGGGCTATATCGAGAAAGAGATTTCGACACTCGACTCGCTGCGCTATATGGAGCGCTTTATGCACTGCGGATTTGTAGCAATCGAGCCTCAGACCGGACATGTAAAGGCATGGGTTGGCGACGTTGACTTCAAAACATGGAAGTACGACAAGGTAACAGCAATGCGCCAGCCTGGTTCTACTTTCAAGCTCTTTGTTTACACAGAGGCTATGAATCAGGGTATAACCCCTTGCGACACTCGTAAGGACGAGTTCTTCTCGATGAAAGTAATGGATCATGGCGAAGAAGTGACATGGGCTCCAACTAATGCCGACGGACGATTCACCAATACCGACATCACCCTGAAACAGGCATTCGCTATGAGTATCAACTCGGTGGCTGTCCGACTTGGTCAGGAGTGTGGTATCGACAATATTGTAAAGACAGCCCACGACATGGGTATCAAGAGCAAGCTGGATGCTACACCTGCATTGGCACTTGGTTCGAGCGATGTAAACCTGCTCGAGATGGTTAACGCCTACTGTACACCTTGTGCCAATGGAGTTCAGCACGATCCTGTATTGGTAAGCAAGATTGAGGACCGAGACGGAAACGTTATCTACGAGGCTCCTACAGATGGTAATCAGGCCATTCCTTATCGTAGCGCATTCCTGGTTCAGCAGTTGCTGATGGGCGGTATGAGCGGAACAAGCTCACGCCTGAGAGGATTTGTAGGCTACGACGTAACAGATACTGACTTTGGTGGTAAGACCGGTACATCAAACAATCACTCTGACGCCTGGTTCATCGGCACAACACCTAATCTGGTTTGTGGCGCATGGGTCGGCGGTGAATATCGCTGCATTCACTTCCGCACAGGTCAGCTTGGACAGGGTAACCGTACTGCACTACCTATATGCGGATACTTCCTTGGTAGCGTGCTGAAAGATCCTGCATTCAAGAAGTATCACGCCAAGTTTGGTGCACCACGCGATGCAGCGCTCAATCAGTCGATGTATGGTTGCGGAGGTTATCTGGCTTTGCCATCTGACTCTGACTCAATAGGCGTTGACTCATTGGCTTTGTCTAATGGCGATGAATTTATTGAGGTCAAAGGCGAAGGCAGCAAACTGCCTGAAGGCGACACAGAAAACGCAAATCAGACTCCAACACCAAACAACAACTCAGAGGCTACTGAGAAAAAAGACTGATGCACGAAGAACAACAACTTGATTTGGACAACAAGGAGTGGCAAGATGCCCTCCAAATCATAAACTACACCCGTCGCTCGCTTTTCCTAACAGGAAAGGCGGGCACAGGTAAATCAACATTCCTGCGCTACATATCAAAGAACACCAAGAAGAAGCATGTGATACTGGCTCCTACCGGCATCGCTGCTATCAATGCTGGTGGTTCAACACTACATAGTTTCTTTAAGCTACCATTCCATCCGCTGTTGCCAAACGACAAACAGTATGATTGGCGTCATCTGAAAGAAACACTGAAGTATACTGGAGCACAACGAAAACTGATACGTGAGGTTGAGCTCATTATCATCGACGAGATATCGATGGTACGAGCAGACATCATCGACTTTATAGATAAGGTATTACGCGCGTACACGCGTAATCCGGAACCATTCGGCGGAAAACAGCTACTGCTTGTTGGCGATATCTACCAGCTGGAACCTGTACTGAAGGATGAAGACAGACAGCTGCTGCAACCATTTTATCCATCGGCATATTTCTTTAATGCTAAGGTATGGCAGGTTATGCCGATAGTATCAATTGAACTGCGCAAAGTCTATCGTCAGACCGATGATAACTTCATCGCCATTCTGGATCGAATCCGCAATAATACCGCTACCCAAGCCGATTTACAATCTCTAAACAGTCGCGTTGAAACCACCGCCCAAGGAGTATCCGCCAGCACCCAAGAACTGATACCCAATACCCAACTTACCATCACTCTGGCTGCTCGTCGTGATACCGTAGACTTCATCAACGAGCAGCAACTGGACGCCTTAGATGGCGACCCAAGCATGTTCAAGGGTGTGATACAAGGCAACTTCCCAGAGAGCTCGCTCCCCACCCCAATGGAACTACAGCTTAAACCTGGCGCACAAATCATTTTTATCAAGAATGATAAAGAAAAGCGCTGGGTAAACGGAACACTGGGCACCATAGAATATATCGATGAAGAAGGTGGTGTTATCGGCATCATAACTGAAACAGGGATGGAATACGATGTTGAGCGTGACATCTGGGAGAACATGCGATACACCTTCAACGAGAAGGAACAGAAGATAGAAGAAGAGCTGCTGGGCACTTACACCCAGTTCCCGATACGACTGGCTTGGGCGATAACTGTTCATAAAAGTCAGGGACTTACATTCCAGCAAGTTTCAATAGACTTTGGCGGCGGAGGTGCATTTGCCGGCGGACAGACATACGTGGCTCTGTCGCGCTGCACATCACTCGAAGGTATAACCTTGAAAGAACCTTTGCGACAAAGCGACATATTTGTGAGAGCAGAGGTAGTGAGGTTTGCCAACCAGTATAACGACCAGAAGCTTATAAACCAAGCCCTGCAGGAGGGCAAGGCCGATCGTGAATATCGTGATGCTATACGAGCCTTCGACAAAGGCGATTTTGGAGCGTTTCTTGATAACTTCTTCAAGGCCATCCACTCGCGCTATGATATTGAGAAGCCACACATCAAGCGATACATACGAAAAAAACTGGAGATAATAAACCGACAGCGACGCGCAATCATCGAGATACAAGCTCGAAAAGACGAAGAGATCTCAAAGCTAAGAGCAGAACTTGATGCCAAAAACGAGCAACTTAAACGCTTGGCAGCCGAATACACTATACTTGGACGCGAATGCGAGCATGAGCACATGAACGATGCCGCAATACGTAACTATCAAAAGGCTTTGGAACTCTATCCTGATGCAGGTGACGCAAAACGAAGACTAAAGAAACTGCAGAAACAATGAAACAAATAAAGAACATCGCATTCGATTTGGGTGGCGTAGTAATTGCACTTAGCTACGAGCAGGCCGTAAGACGTTTCGAGGAAATAGGACTTAAGGATGCCCGCCAACATCTTGACGCATTCCACCAGCGAGGTATTTTCGGTGATTTAGAACGTGGCATAATATCAACTGAAGAGTTTCGTATAGAACTTGGTAAACTTATTGGCAGAGAGGTTACTTACGATGAGTGCCTATATGCCTGGCACGGATATGTGGAATATGTGCCTCAAAAGAATCTGCAGATGTTATTGAAGCTACGCCAACTGGGATATAAGGTATGCCTACTATCTAACACTAACCCATTCATGATGCAGTGGGCAATGAGTAACGAGTTCGACGGAAATGGACATTCTATGGATTATTACTTCGATAATCTATATCTTAGCTATAAATACAAGTACATGAAACCATCGCCAGAAATCTTCAAAATCATGCTTGAAGGACAACAATCAAGCGCCGAAGAAACTCTTTTTATTGACGACGGACAGAAAAACGTAGAAGCAGCAAAAAAATTGGGTATGAAAACCCTGTTTCCAGAAAACAACGAAGACTGGACAATGCCACTTGCAAAGTTACTTGGAATTGAGTAGTTTTATACCCCAAAAACAATCGTTTGCATAGCATTTTATGTTAATATAGTTTAAATTCAATAATTGTGTAGGCACACATCGGCAATTCATCAAAAAAAAACGCCAAAAAATTTGTGAGTTTCCAAAAAAAGCCTTACCTTTGCCAACGTTATCCTGAAAACAATCTTTTTACCTTAGAAAACTAATACCTATTGAAGATATGGAGCGATCGCTTGCGAAAGTCATCGCTTTATTTTTTGCCCTTAAGTTAACTGTTAAACTTTACTAAATATTGCACACCTACCATGCATAACTTCTTAAGTCTCAACTAAAAGTTGTACCTTTGCACCCCGTTAGAGTCCGTTGGGGCAGAGTTAAGTGTGTACGAACGTATGCCGCCTCGCGGAAAAAACCCTAAATACAAATTAAAAGCAAAATGTACGCAATTGTAGAAATTCAGGGTCAGCAGTTCAAGGCCGAGCAGGGCAAGAAGCTCTTCGTGCACCACATCAAGGATGTTGAGGCAGGCAAGACTGTTGAATTTGACAAGGTACTGCTCGTAGATGCTGACGGTGCAGTAAAGGTAGGTGCTCCAACCGTAGAGGGTGCCAAAGTAGTGTGTGAAGTAGTGAACCCACTCGTAAAGGGTGACAAGGTCATCGTTTTCAAGATGAAGCGTCGCAAGGACTCTCGTAAGCGCAACGGTCATCGTGAGCAGTTCACAGAAGTAGAAATCAAGTCACAGCGACTCGGCATTAAGATCTTCGGCGGTCAGCAGTGCATCGCAGGTAACATTATCGTTCGCCAGCGTGGTACAAAGCACAACCCAGGTAACAACGTTGCTATCGGTAAAGATGATACTCTTTACGCACTCGTTGATGGAACAGTACAGTTCCACAAGGGCAAGCGCGATAAGAGCGTTGTATCAGTAATTCCAAACGCTGAGGCCTAAGGTAAAATTTTAAAGAAACACTTATTCCAAACAAACAACACAGAGTCCCACTCTCCTACGGAGAGCGGGATTTCTGCTTTTTTTCGGCTAATTCCTTGGCTAATTAAACGATTATTTGTACCTTTGCACCTTAGAATAATGAATATAAACAAATAAATACGTATTTAATATGTTAACACTGAAACTCATCAATGAGGAAACAGAACGCGTAATCCGCGGATTGGAGAAGAAACACTTTGCTGGCGCTAAAGAGGCTATCGATAATGTCCTGGCCATTGATAAGCGTCGTCGTGAGGCTCAGCAGGAGCTTGACAAATGCCTTAACGAACAGAAGCAGCTGTCTGGCCAGATTGGCCGTCTGATGAAGGAAGGCAAGAAAGACGAGGCCGAGCAGGTTAAGACACAGGTAGCACAACTTAAGGAGAAGTCGAAGGAGATGGACGAGGTTATGGCTAAGGCCCAGGAAGAGATGACCACATTGCTTTGCCAGATTCCAAATATTCCTTACGACGAAGTTCCCGAGGGACGTGCCGCAGAGGATAATCACGTAGTAAAGAGCAACCTTAAGGAGTGTACTGCCAGTGATACAGTAGGTAACTGGGATGTTAACCCTAAGTTGGGTATTGCAAATCCCCTGCCCCACTGGGAGCTTGCTAAGAAATATAACCTCATCGACTTTGATCTGGGTGTAAAGATTACAGGTGCCGGATTCCCTGTTTATATCGGTAAGGGAGCCCGTCTGCAGCGTGCACTCATCAACTTCTTCCTCGACGAGGCCCGCAAGAGCGGATATACTGAGATTATGCCTCCTACAGTAGTTAATGCTGCATCAGGCTATGGTACAGGTCAGCTGCCTGATAAGGAAGGCCAGATGTATCACTGCGAGGTTGACGATTTCTATCTCATCCCAACTGCTGAGGTTCCTGTTACCAACATCTACCGCGACGTAATCCTTGACGAAAAGGATCTGCCTATCAAGAACTGCGCTTACACCGAGTGTTTCCGTCGTGAGGCTGGTAGCTATGGAAAGGATGTTCGTGGACTGAACCGTCTGCATGAGTTCTCAAAGATTGAGATTGTTCGTATCGACAAGCCAGAGCACTCAAAGGAGAGTCATAAGGAAATGCTTGAGCATGTTGAGGGCCTGCTAAAGAAGTTAGAGCTTCCCTATCGTATTCTGCTGTTATGTGGTGGTGATCAGAGCTTTACAAGCGCTATCTGCTACGACTTCGAGGTATACTCTGAGGCTCAGGGACGCTGGCTCGAGGTATCATCAGTATCTAACTTCGATACCTATCAGGCCAACCGTCTGAAGTGTCGTTATCGCAATAGCGAGACCAAGAAGACCGAGCTCTGCCACACACTGAATGGTTCAGCTCTGGCTCTGCCAAGAATCGTTGCCGCTCTGCTGGAGAACAACCAGACTGAGAATGGCATTAAGGTTCCAGCAGCTCTCGTTCCCTATATGGGTTGCGACATCATCGACTAACCAATTCACTAAAAACAAATATTATGGACAAAGAAAAAAAATTCGTCATCACGATTAATCGTGAGTTAGGTAGCGGAGGCCGTACTGTTGGCAGAAAGCTGGCAGAGAAACTTGGCGTTCCCTACTATGACAAACTACTCATCCAGTCTCTACAAGAGAAGTACAATCTAACTGTCGATGAAATTGAAAAAGAGAAAGGCAATAAACATCCATGGTTGACCTATCTGAGGAACGCCTTTGTATCTATCAATCAGAACAAGGACGAACTTTGGTACTATCAGATGGTAAACGGAGAGCAGGGCGACATGGTTACAAGTGAAGATATGTTCAAGGTAGAGCAACAGATTCTGAAATCAGTTGCCGAAGAGCAGTCGTGCATCATAGCAGGCCGTTCCGGATTCCATATCTTCGCCAACCACCCTAACCACCTGAGCATCATGATTCAAGCTTCGATGGAATATCGTATCGAACGCGTCATGAAGAAACAGGGACTGAGTCGTGAACAAGCAGAGAAGGCTATTAAGCATGTAGACAAAATGCGTGAGAATTATGTCAAGAAGTACACAGGCAAATCTCGTTACGACACCCGCAACTACAACCTTGTTATCAACATGGATGGCAAAACCGAGGACGAAGCTGTTAACTTGATTCTCAGCTATATCGGATAAGTGCTAAGCCCCCGTACTTAAATAAATAAATATAATTATCATGAACAAAATCGTTAGAAAGGAGCAGTTCTCTGAGAAGGTATTCCTCTTCGAGATTGAAGCTCCACTGATCGCCAAGAGCCGCAAGGCTGGCAACTTTGTGATAGTGCGTATTGGCAAGAAAGGTGAGCGTATGCCACTTACCATTGCCGCTGCCGATATCGACAAAGGCACTATCACACTGGTAGTCCAGATGGTTGGACTCTCGTCGAAGAAGCTCTGTGCCCTGAACGTAGGCGACTACGTGACGGATGTGGTTGGCCCCCTTGGTAATCCCACCAAGATCGAGAACTACGGAACAGTGGTATGTGCAGGTGGCGGACTGGGTGTTGCACCTATGCTGCCTATCATCCAGGCACTTAAGGCCGCTGGCAACCGTGTACTCTCAGTAATGGCCGGACGCTCTAAAGACCTTATCATCCTTGAAGACAAGGTACGAGAGAGTAGTGACGAGGTGATCATCATGACCGACGACGGTAGCTACGGCGAGAAAGGTGTAGTAACCGTTGGTATCGAGAAGTTTATCGAACAAGAGCCACACGTGGATAAGGTATTCGCCATTGGCCCTCCAATCATGATGAAGTTCTCTAACCTTACAGCTCAGAAGCACAACATCCCTTGCGAGGTATCGCTCAATACCATCATGGTTGACGGTACAGGTATGTGTGGTGCATGCCGACTCACCATCGGAGGCAAGACTAAGTTCGTCTGCATCGATGGTCCTGAGTTCGACGGAGCCTTGGTTGATTGGGACGAAATGTTTAAACGCATGGGCACTTTCAAGCGTGAGGAGCAGGAAGAGCTGGCTCACTACGAGGAGCACTTGGATAGCCTCAATGCAGAAGAGAAAGCTACAGCAAAGGCAACCGATGTAGTAATGGATGCCGATCCTACTAACGATAGTATCGAGGTACTTACCGATCGTAACGCACCTTGGCGCAAAGAGCTCCAGCAGAGCATGAAGCCAAAGGAGCGCACACAGATAGCACGTGTCATCATGCCAGAGCTAGACCCTGTTTATCGTGCAACAACACGTACTGAGGAGGTTAACATCGGACTTACCAAGGAGATGGCTATGACCGAGGCTAAGCGCTGTCTCGACTGCGCTAAGCCAAGTTGTGTTGAGGGATGTCCTGTAAACATCAATATTCCATCGTTCATCAAGAATATCGAGCGTGGTCAGTTCCTGGCTGCAGCCAAGGTTCTTAAGAACACTTCTGCCCTACCCGCTGTGTGTGGACGTGTTTGTCCTCAGGAGAAGCAGTGTGAGAGCAAGTGTATACATCTTAAGATGAACGAGCCAGCTGTGGCTATCGGATATCTGGAGCGTTTCGCTGCCGACTTTGAGCGCGAAAGCGGAAATATCTCTCTGCCAGAGATTGCACCAGCCAATGGCATCAAGATTGCCGTTGTAGGTTCTGGTCCTGCCGGACTGAGCTTTGCTGGCGATATGGTTAAGAAGGGCTACGATGTTTACGTGTTCGAGGCTCTGCATGAGATTGGCGGTGTTCTGAAGTACGGTATTCCAGAGTTCCGTCTTCCAAATAAGATTGTAGACGTTGAAATTGAGAACCTCGCCAAGATGGGCGTTCACTTCCAAACCGACGTTATCGTAGGTAAGACCATTAGTGTAGAACAGCTTGAGAAGCAAGGCTTCAAGGGAATCTTTGTTGGCTCTGGTGCTGGTCTGCCTAATTTCATGAATATTCCAGGTGAGAACAGCATCAACATCATGTCATCAAATGAGTATCTTACTCGTGTAAACCTGATGGATGCTGCCAACCCAACAACCGACACCCCACTTAATCCAGCCAAGAGTGTACTCGTAGTTGGTGGTGGTAATACAGCTATGGACTCTTGCCGTACAGCCAAGCGTCTGGGAGCCGATGTTACATTGGTTTATCGCCGCAGTGAGGTTGAGATGCCAGCCCGTCTTGAGGAGGTTAAGCATGCTAAGGAAGAAGGAATCAAGTTCCTCACACTGCATAATCCTATCGAGTATATTGCCGATGAGCAGGGAGCTGTTAAGCAGGCCGTTCTGCAGGTGATGGAGCTTGGCGAACCCGACGCATCAGGTCGTCGCAGCCCTGTTCCTGTTGAGGGCAAGACTGTTACACTCGATGTAGATCAGGTAATCGTAGCCGTTGGTGTATCTCCTAACCCATTGGTACCAAAGAGTATTGAGGGATTGGAGCTTGGTCGCAAAAACACTATCGCTGTAAGCGAGGAGATGCAGTCAAGCCGAAAGGAGATCTTCGCTGGTGGCGACATCGTGCGTGGTGGTGCAACGGTAATTCTCGCCATGGGCGATGGACGTCGTGCCGCATTGAATATGGATAAGCATCTGCGTGGAGAAGCTTAATGACGATAAAGAGAGCCGTCGCCTGTGGCATCGTTTAAACGAGCGATTTGTCAAGGCGATGGCTACTTATCATCTTATAGAAGATGATGACCACATACTTGTGGGCTTATCAGGTGGTAAAGACTCTCTCCTACTACTCGAACTGTTAGCTCGTCGTTCGCGCATATCTCACCCACGATTCAAGGTAGAAGCGCTACATGTAAGGATGGAGAACATCCACTACGAGACCGACACAAGCTATCTGCAGCAGTTCTGCGACAATCTCGGTGTTACGCTACATGTAAAGACGACAAGCTTCGAGGTTGGTGAAGCAGAGAATGGTAAAGATGCACGCCGACAGAAACAGCCATGTTTCCTGTGTTCGTGGAATCGTCGAAAGCAGATGTTCAATCTGGCTCAAGAGCTTGGTTGTAACAAGATTGCTTTAGGACATCATCAGGACGACCTGCTGCACACGGCACTGATGAACCTCACTTTCCAAGGACGGTTCGACACAATTCCAGCCCTACTCAAAATGCGAAAGATGCCACTTTCCATCATCCGTCCGCTGTGCATGATTGAAGAGAAGGACATCAAGACCTACGCAACGCTGCAGGGATACCAGAAGCAGCAAAAGCTCTGCCCTTACGAGACCAACTCGCATCGTGCAGACATAAAGGAAATCTACGACGCAATAGAGCGCATGAATCCCGAGGCTCGATACAGCATGTGGAACGCGCTTAATGCCGACAACAAACTGATAGAAGAACAAATATGAACCTGAGGAAGATTACGATACTTTTACTGGCTATACTGCTGTCGCTACCGATGGCAGCACAGAAACGCAAAAGCAACAAAAAACCAAAGCCAGCGCCTGTAGTTGAAGAGCCACAGGAAGATCCTCGCATTACAAATATGCGCGAGATGACCCAACAAATCATCATTGTTGATAGTATCGTAGTAAACAAGGACCAGTTCCTGGCATCCATCCGTCTGTCGTCAGAGTGCGGTCAGCTGATGAATACCGGAGCTTTCTTCCGTAATCAGCTGCAAGGCACACTCTATCTCAATGAGATGGGCAACAAGGTTTACTTCAGTCAGCCCGACGGCCATCAGCAGCAGCTATATACTGCCGACAAACTTGGTAACGAGTGGAGCAAACCACAACCGTTGCAGGGACTAAGCGAGGGCATCGACGAAGCCTCCTATCCCTTTATGCTAACCGATGGTCTTACCTTCTACTTTGCCGGAAAAGGTGAGGAGAGCATTGGTGGCTTTGATATCTTTATGACCCGCTACGACTCACGTAGTGGAAGTTTCTTGAAACCCGAAAATATTGGCATGCCGTTCAACTCTGAGGCTAACGATTATATGTATGCTATCGACGAGGCCAACCGTATTGGCTATTTTGTCAGCGACCGTCGCCAGCCTGAGGGAAAGGTATGCATCTATATTTTCATTCCATCAGACACTCGTAAGACATACGACAACTCAAAATACACCGAGGAGCAAATTCGCAACTTCGCCGACATAGCCAGCATTGCCGACACATGGGGCAATGGCACTGAACGCAAGGCAGCTCTCGACAGAATCAAGTCGAAATATGCTACCCACGATGTTCCAGGTCAAATGGTTAGTACAGGCGATGCCGCATCGGCAGTAGAGTTCCACTCAAAAGAGGCTAACTCTCTGTATCAGAAACTCTTGAAAGAGCAGAACGCTCTCGACATAGTTAACTCAAGCCTCGATCTGTTGCGCCAGAAGTATCACAAGGCAAATGCCAGCGAGCGCAACCGCATGAAGAGCGAGATACTCAAACTTGAAGAGCAGGCCCTACAGCTTAATGCAAGCGTAAAACAGCTGACCAAGGCCACACGCAATGCAGAAATAAATAGTAAAAATCATAAATAAGAATAAGTCTATGAAGAAGAAATTCCCCGAATCAGAATTGATTATCAATGCCGATGGTTCATGTTTCCATCTGCATCTTAAGCCAGAGCAGTTGGCCGACAAGGTAGTGCTTGTTGGTGATCCTGCCCGCGTCGACACCGTTGCAGCCCACTTCGACTCAAAGGAGTGCGAGGTTAGCAGCCGCGAGTTTCACACCATCACTGGTATGTATAAAGGCAAACGCATCACCGTACAGAGTCACGGTATCGGATGCGATAACATCGACATCGTAGCAAACGAGCTTGATACACTCGCTAACATTGATTATAACACCCGCGAAGAAAAGGCCGAGCACCGCACACTCACAATGGTTCGCATCGGAACATGTGGCGGTTTGCAGCCCAACACCCCTACCGGCTGTTTCGTGGCAAGTGTAAAGAGCATCGGTTTCGATGGTCTGCTTAACTACTACGCCGATCGCAATAAAGTTTGCGACCTGAAGCTTGAAGAGGCTTTCAAACAGCACATGCAGTGGAACCCCATCAAGGGAGCTCCATACGTTTCTGTTGCTGATGCCGAGCTTATTGACCGCATTGCTAAGGATGATATGGTTCGTGGCTACACAATCTCATGTGGAGGATTCTATGGTCCTCAGGGACGTGTGCTGCGTGCCAACATTGAGGATCCTAAGCAGAACGAGAAGATTGAGAGCTTTGAGTACGACGGCATGAAAATCTGCAACTTCGAGATGGAGTCTTCTGCTCTTGCTGGTATGGCTTCTCTGCTTGGTCATCGCGCCATGACCTGCTGTATGGTTATCGCCAACCGTTACGCCCAGAAGATGAACACTGAATACAAGAACAGTATCGATACACTCATCGAAAAAGTACTCGAGCGTATTTAATTTTTAATGTTTAATCTTTAATGTCAGTCGATACAATCTGTGCACTTGCCACTGCTCCAGGTGGCGCTATCGGAATAATAAGAATCTCAGGTCCTCAGGCACTTGAGATTCTTTCTCGCGTATTTACAAAAGACGTTTCTGCCGCTCCAGCCAACACCATTCACTATGGTCATATAAAGAACGGAGCCGAGATTGTAGACGAGGTAATGGCGAGTCTGTTCCGTGCCCCCCACTCTTACACGGGTGAGGATAGTGTAGAGATTAGCTGTCATGGTTCGCGATATATACTAAACAAAGTACTAAATCTACTGATAGCCGAAGGTTGCCGACAAGCTGGTCCGGGCGAATTCACCCAGCGAGCATACCTTAACGGCAAGATGGACCTGAGTCAAGCCGAGGCTGTAGCCGACCTCATAGCCTCAACCAATCAGGCCAACCACCAGATAGCTATGAGTCAGTTGCGCGGTCACTTCTCTTCAAAGTTGGCACAGCTTCGCGAGCAACTACTCAAGCTCACATCACTCTTGGAACTCGAGCTTGATTTCTCTGACCACGAAGATCTTGAGTTTGCTGACCGTAGCGAGCTAACGGAACTTACAAAAACTATTGACAATCACATCACTCACTTGTCTAATAGTTTTGAAACAGGTCAGGCCATCAAGCAAGGCATTCCTGTAGCCATAGTGGGCAAGACTAACGTTGGCAAGTCAACCCTACTCAATCGTTTGTTAAAAGATGATCGTGCCATTGTAAGTGATGTTCATGGTACCACCCGAGACACCATCGAGGACACTATCGATATCAAAGGTATCACTTTCCGTTTTATCGATACAGCTGGTATCCGTCAAACGCAAGACGAGGTTGAGCAGATAGGCATCACTCGTACCTACGCAGCTATCGACAAGGCTCGTATCGTGCTTTGGCTTATTGATAGCGAGCCTTCAATAAAAGAAATTAACGATATATTGCAACGCACTGATAATAAAAAACTTATCGTCATCAAAAACAAAGCCGACAAGGCGGATAACAATAGTTATAATTCGTTAAAACTCCCATTTGTCTCTATCAGTGCAAAGTTTGGCAAAGGGATTGAAGAATTAGAGCAAGCCATCTACGAGGCTGCAGACATCCCTACTCTCACAGAGAACGACATCATCGTAACCAACGCCCGTCATTACGACGCTTTGGTTCGTGCCCACGAGCACATTCAGCGAGTCATCGATGGTCTACAGATGCAGTTAAGCGGTGATCTCCTTTCTGAAGACCTCCGCCTAACCCTTGACACTCTCGCCGAAATCACCGGCGGTCAGATTACGCCCAATGAAGTTTTAGGAAATATCTTTAAAAACTTCTGCGTGGGAAAGTAGAATGCGATTAACGGTTATCACTCGATATTACTCGATATGGCATAAACCGTTTAATATCAAGCATTTCCACACTCGCAATATCATCAGCGTTAATCGTTGGTGATATTTTTTTTGCTCATTTTTGTACGTTATTTGTACGTTTGGGAAAATCCCAACGTCGGCACATGCTAAGTCAATGTCTCCGACTGGCACGCATTGGACACCATTGGATTGCTAACCGATGTCCTCACGTGGCACACATTGGACACCATTGGACACCATTGGACACATTTGGACAGACAAGATGAATAATAACATACATAATTATGACATATGGAAATAGTTAAGAAATGCGATTGGTGCCACAAAACCTTCATTGCCCAGATGGTAACGGCAAGGTTTTGTAGTAGTAAATGCTGCGACCAAGCCTACAGGTACAAAAGAAAGGTACAGTCAGGCAAGTACACTCCAGCAGACAGCAGTATTGATCTGAGTACCTTATCTCGAAGGGTTAATGAGCGAAAACATCTCAATGAATCGCTGAAGGACAAACAGTTTCTTTCTCCATCTGAGGCAGCAAAACTACTCGGTGTTTGCAGAAGTACCATTTATAATTATCTATGGCACCAAGATTTGAAAGCCAAACAGTTTCGTGGTAAGACTATCATCAGAAGGAGTGATATAGAGAAGCTCTTCGATGATGCCCCCAGCTACAAAAAGCGAGGCAGCATCCAAAAGGGAAAGAAAACTAAGAATGAATATTACTCCCTCAAAGAAATGATGGAGAAATTCAGAATTAGTAAGCGAACGGTATTCCGTAGATGTGAACAATTCGGCATTCCCAAAATCATCGAGGGGAAAAAGGCGCTTTGGAAAAAGACAGACGTTGACGTACATTTTGCCGAGTTACTTGTGCAATACGACCTGAAGGACTGGTATAACACCCAACAGATTGAGGACATCTACGGAATGAAACGAGCTGCTCTAAAGAAGTATGCCCTTCGTCATAATGTGCCTCGCATCCAATTTCAGAACATCACATACTACTCGAAAAACCACATCGACAATCTCAAAAGACTTGCCAAAATACCTGATGGCAACTACTATACCGTTCAAGACATCGTCAAAAACAGCAGTTTTTCGACTTTTCAAGTTCGATACTATGTCAAGAACGAAGGACTCAATGTAAAGAGAGTTAACGGACTATTACTAATATTAAAGACTGACTGGGATGCTTTCGTAAAAAAGTACCAGGCAAATCATCTCTCCGAGGCCCCCAAACCACATGAGCCCAATCCTTTCTACACCATTGATGAAATCATAGTGAAGTATAAGGTGAAAGAAACGACTGTTTATCGCATTGCCAAAGCACAAAATATAGACGTCTTTACTATAGGGGATAAGAAATGCTTGCCAAAGGCTGACATTGACAAGTATTTCATTAAGGACAATCCCACCCCAGAGCTAACAGAATGGTACACCTGTGAGGAAATCCAAACGAGGTACGGCATGACATACAAGCAAGTCACTACTTTCGTCTGCAAGCATCATATCCCCCGAAAGTATGTAGGTACTAAGCCATACTACTCGAAACTGCATGTGGACAAGGAGAAGAACATGCTCCTGCCTGAGGACGATTTCAAGACCGTAGAGGAACTAATGGCCATGTATAGGATGACCGTTCACCAAGTGAGAGAGGTTATCCGCTTCTATCATGTACCGAAGAAGAGGTGTGGCAAGTTTATCAAGCTCAGTTTAGACGATTTTAACCGCATAATAGAAGAACGTAAGCAAGGTAAAGTTCCTGAGAAATGTGATATGATCCCCTCTGATCCATTGTAAAATCAAGTTTATTGTAAGTTTATGGCAGTTTTAGAATATACCGATAATACACTCTCTAATTTTGCGGCAACTTTTACAAAAAGAAGTATAACACATTAAACAATAAAGCATTATGAACACAAGTAACACCTGTACCAAGGTAACCGTTCGCCAAGCAAAGCTCAAAAACGGCATGATTTCACTCTATCTGGATTTCTATCCGGCAGTCCGAAATCCCAAAACGATGAAGATGTCTCGGCGTGAGTTCCTTGGTATTTACATCTACGCTAATCCAAAGAATCAAACGGAGCATGATTATAATAAAGACATGCTCATGAAGGCCGAAGGTATTCGCTGTATTCGTGTACAGTCACTCATCAACGAGCAATTCGGATTCCTCGACAAGACGAAGCAGAAAGCAGACTTTCTTGCTTACTTCAAAGAGAAATGCCGAGGTAGGCAGCAGAAGTGGGATATGGTGTACAGCCATTTCTCTAAATACGTCAACGGCAAGTGCACTTTTGGAGAAATCACCATTGAACTCTGTAATGGTTTCCGCAACTATCTCCTAAATGCCCATCAGTTGAAACACACCCGGCTAATGCTAAGCCAAAATTCTGCAGCCAGCTACTATTCTATCTTTAGGGGATTATTGAAACTGGCTTATAGAGAGAAGTGGTTGAATGAAAATATCAACGACTATCTTGAAAAGATTGAAATACTCGATGTACATAAGGAATCACTCACTATTGATGAATTGAAGAAGTTGAACCAGACACCCTGCAAAATTCCTGTATTGAAGAAGGCGGCATTATTCTCTTGTCTAACAGGCTTACGTATTAGTGATGTACTAAGACTGAAATGGGAGAATCTACGTATTGGTAGCGATGGTGGCTATGTCATCGAGTATCGTATCAAGAAGACTGGCCTCGAAGACAAACTTCCAATTAGCAAGGAAGCCTATGAACTTTGCGGTGAGCCCAGTACTGGTACGGTGTTTAAGGGACTTCGTTATAGTGTTATTGGATATACTATGAAGGAATGGCTAGAGGCTGCTGGCATCAATAAGCATATTACCTTCCACTGTCTCAGACATACTTTCGCATCCCTTCAGGTAAGTATGGGCTCCAGCATCTATACAGTATCAAAGATGCTTGGTCACAAGAATGTGACGACAACCCAAATATATGCAGATTTAAACGATGCCAACAAACGTAAAGCTTCCGAACTCATTTCTCTGAAATAAGTGACCATAGAGAATCATTAGAAATCAAGCCCTATCCTTCAGTGTTTCATGTATTTATGAGACGAAGGATAAGGCTCGATTTCCTTATTGAAAAGTTTAAATTTAGCACTAAACATTACTCGTTATCACTAAAAAGTAGTACCTTTGCATCCACTTTTTAGGATAACTAGTTATGAGTATAGACGAATATTTCCACAAAACACTTTTTGCAAGCACCATTATTATAGGGCCTGCTCTAACAATGACACTGCCGTTTGTTTACTGGGTTCAGTACAAAGATATGTTGTTGTTCCCCAGTCTTATCTACTATGTGACAGCAACTGGTAGTATGTCTGCCTTACTTTATTTCTTTCTATATGTTGTACCAGGCAACAAGGTTAAACTAAAGGGAAAGAATAAGCCTCCCAAACAAATACTCCTTCTTCCGCCACCCAAAACATCAAAAGAAGATAGTAAGACCACAGAAGAACCTGTTATAGTAGAGCCTATTATATATAATAAGGAGGAAGACACATCACTTGCTCTTTCCCCTTCTGTTCCCAATACTATTAGTCAAGCCCAACAAGAAGAGACTACAAGGTATAAGAGACTCTATCTTGCCTTTATCGAGAAATACGTTAGGAAATATTTACCAGAAGAGGATGCTCAGATAGTCTTGGAGAATATATACCTCGCTATTGACAATCGAGCATTGGATCTGATAACCGAAGGCTACAAGCATCGCCTTCCCTATGAGGTTAAGGCTACATCAAACTTTTCAGGACTTAATACAGAAGATATATGTCATATAGGCTTCGTCGTGAAGTTCTTTCTTAAAAAGCGTAACAACTATGGTGCTACTTTTATAAAAGAAGTATTCGCAAATCAACTGAAAGACGTAGAACTCAGTACCCTTGAAATAAAGTTGGCCTCAAACGAATCCCCAATCAAACATATACCAATTCCAGAGGTATGCTGGCCTGAACATGGCAGTTTGGCGAAGAAATTCAATGGTCAAATCACGGAAGAACTAATCCAGAAAATATAACCATTTATCACTGGGAATAAGCCACAACAAAGGTTTATTCCCAGTTTATTATAGTTTATATCGGTATTTCGATATACCATTGATAAACCCTGTTCCTTTGCAGCAATGTTCCACTAAAGGGACAGAGTATAATCATGCTTGAAGAAAACATTCAGTATTTGATCGAAAAGGTCGATCTACTTACTAAACTCGTCTATGAGTTGAAAAACATGACTACTCCCAATGAGCAGTCATCAGTATCTAACCAACATGTCCTCACTGACATTCAGGGAGCTATACGTATCACTGGTAAGGCGAAGCCTACTATCTACGCCAATGCACGTAAAGGCATCATCCCTTCGTATAAGAGAGGTAACAAGCTCTACTTCTACGAGGATGAACTCTACAAATGGATTGAAGGAGGCAAACAAGACTGCTATGGAATCAATTCTGAAGAGATGCTCAAAGAAATCCGGCAGCAAATTCACCATCTGCCCAGTAGTAACCGCTAATCGTTGACGTATGATTAACAAGCTATGTTTACCCTTTGAGAGTTTGAAAGTGGAGATTCAAGGCATCATCAAGAACTTTGCCGACGTCTATCAGTGTGATGCTGACATTATCGTGTCTACCATCTACGCTATTGTGAGTATTGCCGTCAATAAGTCCATCAAACTGTTTGACGGCAAATACACCAACTATCCCTCTATGTGGATATGCCATGTGGCCCCCAGTGGTAGTAACAAGAGTGCGCCAGTGAAGATGCTATTCAAGCCTATCAATGAGCTGAACGAGGAAGCTGTGAAGACTTATTACGAAGAACTACGTAATACTGACAGAAGCGATGGGAGCAACAAACCAAAGCCTATCTGCAAGAAACTGTCACTCACCGATACTACTCCTGAGGCCATTTATAAGGCTCTTTCCTTTATGCCGCAGATGATTTGCCGTGATGAGATTAAGGGAATGATTGATGACTTTGACCGTTATAATCGTAGTGGTATTATCAGCAACTTACTCTCTATTTGGGACAGTACCAGTTTCTGCATAGATCGTAAGACGGAAGACCCAGCATTCATCCGAGAGCCATTCCTGGACATACTTGGTGGCATCCAACCTGGGCTATTGAAGTCCACATTCGGAAATCCCCAACTGATGGTCAGTGGCTTTAATCAACGCATTCTATTTGTTTTTCCCGATAAAGTTCCTGTCAACTACTATTCAGACAAGAAACTCAATGAGGCCATTATGCCCTATTGGACAAACTTTGTGAGAGAACTTATGAAGTCGGAGCCTACCACATTGTCACTCACTTCTGAAGCGAAAGATTACTATTGCACTTACTACAACATGCTACAAGACAAAAAAGGTTCTGCCGACGATTACATGCAGTATGTTTACAGCAAACTTCAGATCATCATCCTACGCTGGTCTATTGTCACCCATCTGTTATGGGAGGATAAATTCGAGTACTATCAAAAAAACATAATCTCTGGAGATGAAATGCTTCACTCGGTTCAGTGTATGCTCTATTTTGAGAGTGCAGCAGAAAAGGTCTATCAAGAAATAAGCGGTGGAATGTATCAGGGTTACACCAAAGAACAGGGTTTGAAAATACTATATAACTCCTATGGTGGTGAGGTGAATCTACAGAAATTGGCTGATGCACTTGGTTGTTCTCGTCAATACGTAAGCAAGGCAATCAACAAGAAAGACCCGAGTTGACAGGTTGCGCTATATTTTGAAGTTATGCTCTGGTTATCAATAACATACACAAGAAAAAACCGCAACCTTGCAACCTTTGCGACGATTATGGCTGACATGAGCCCTCCGCAGGAGTTCTCTGTCACTCTTTCTTAGAAGGGTGATAGCCCACTAACACCCTAAAGAGTGCAATGGGCTTAGGGAAGCATCCCTAAGAACCTTTCAACAAGGGCTTCGCCCCTTGACCCCATCATATGAAACATCAATCAACAAAGGAAAAAACAATGGCAAAAACATGTATACATTTCGACCCTGTCAAATCAGCGAGTGAGATTCACAATTGGCGTATGAAGGAACTTGATTATGTCATCAAGGAACTTACACCAAACAACGAACACTGGGTTGATCCTCGATACGAAGGAAAGACCATAGCAGATATTCGCAAGGACATCGCAGAACGCTATCAAGCCACCGTCGGACAGAAGATGCAGACAAAAGCGGTTCCTCTCCGTGAGGCAGTAATCGTCATCAAGCCTGATACAACGATGGCAGACCTGCAACTGTTAGCAAGGCAACTTGAAAAGGAATTCGGTATCAAGTGCATTCAAATTCATATCCATAGGGATGAGGGATTCAGCAAGAGCGATTCAGACCCCTCGAAGTTAAACCTTCATGCTCATTTCGTGGCAGATTGGACACACGATGACGGCACTTCACTACGTCTGGGACGTCCGGATACCTCAAGAATGCAGACCGTCGCGGCTGAATGTCTCAAGATGGAA
>CADCEF010000040.1 GCA_902800365.1 uncultured Prevotella sp.
GTCCCACCTCTTCCCATTCCGAACAGAGAAGTTAAGCCCACCTGCGCCGATGGTACTGCAATGCAATGCGGGAGAGTAGGAAGCCGCCGTCTTTTTTAAAAGAAAAGCCTCGAGGATACAATATCTTCGGGGCTTTTTCGTTTATTCTATGTATGCAATGGACAGATAGAATACGTCAAACCAAGATACTTTTGGTTATAGCAGCTGTTATTATAGCTGTTACTTCATTATTGATATCTCATTTTCTGGTGAAAGACCTCTCAAATGAGGAGCGTAAGAAGATGGAGGTATGGGCACAGGCTCTTCATGCTCTTAATACTGCTGATGAGAATACCGATCTTTCGTTAGTTCTTGATGTGATGCAGGGTAATACTACTATTCCTGTTATTGTTCTTAACGATAAAGGCGGTATTGATGATTATCGTAATATAGAAGATACACTTAATCTAAAACAATATGCTAAGCGTATGCTTCAGGCTGGCGATACAATTGTTATTGGTAGCCAGATAGTTTGTTATGATGAGTCGGTTCTGCTTAAAAGACTGTCACAATACCCATATTGGCAGCTCGGAGTTGTAATGATTTTTGTTGTTGTGGCTATCTTCGCTTTGTTGTCGTCAAAGAAGGCTGAACAGAATAAAGTCTGGGTTGGTTTGTCGAAGGAAACGGCACACCAGCTTGGTACACCTATATCGAGTTTGATGGCGTGGGTGGAAATCCTTAAAGAAAACCATCCTGATGATGACCTTATCCCCGAGATGGATAAGGATGTAAAGCGCCTGGAACGTATTGCCGAACGATTCTCGAAGATCGGTTCACTGCCTGAACCAAAGGAAAGTTCAATGAACGAGGTGTTGAATCATGTTGTTGAATATATGAGACGTCGTGTTTCAAATAAAGTTGAAATAATTTGTCAGGTACCCGATCATGACGTTATTGTAAACATGAATGCTTCACTTTTTGAGTGGGTAATTGAGAATCTCTGTAAGAATGCAGTCGATGCTATGGAGGGTTGCGGCAAGATTACCATGATGCTTATTGATGATGATAGTCGGGTGGCTATCGAGGTAAGCGATACTGGTAAGGGTATCCGAAAGAAAGATCTCAAGAACGTCTTTACTCCTGGTTTTACAACCAAGCAGAGAGGGTGGGGCTTAGGCCTGTCGCTTGCCCGTCGTATAGTAGAAGACTATCATAAAGGAAGAATTTTTGTTAAGTCGTCCGAACTTGGAAAAGGTACAACTTTTCGCGTAGAATTGCACAAATAGCCCCCTGTTTGTGTAATATAAGCGGCTGTTAGTCAACGATTTTGCATTAAAATGATAAAAAATCGAAATAACAGTTCCTTAATTGGAAAAAAGTTTGTAACTTTGCACCCCAAATGTGGTAATAATGAATAGTTTAGAGTTATTGAAGATTGATTTGAAGGGCTTGACAGACGAGGAGACATCCTTGGCTTTCGACCTCGATGATACCTACTTCGAAGCTCTGGACGGTGCCGATGTGAAGAGGGGTTC
Organism: uncultured Prevotella sp.; assembly: GCA_902800365.1. Classification (GTDB taxonomy): domain Bacteria; phylum Bacteroidota; class Bacteroidia; order Bacteroidales; family Bacteroidaceae; genus Prevotella. The sequence continues at coordinate 1,518 of CADCEF010000040.1, forward strand.
TTTGCACGTGTCGGTGTCTATACGCAAGGCAACCGGTTTTTTCGAACTCCAGTTTCATACAGTAGGCACAGTCGTTGTACCATGCGACCGTTGTCTTGACGATATGGACCAGCCGGTAGAGACCAGCAATCGTCTTGTAGTCAAGTTCGGAAGCGAATACTCAGAGGAAGATGATATTATCGTAGTGCCCGAGGACGAAGGAATACTCGACACATCGTGGATCATCTATGAGTTTGTAGCATTGGTTATACCCATCAGGCATGTGCATGCACCCGGCAAGTGCAACCCTGCTATGACGAAAGCTCTGGAAGAGCTGTCAGCTGACCGAAGCAGCGATGAGGAGTCCAGCCAAGCTGTAGACCCCCGATGGGAGAAGTTGAAGAATTTAAAAATGTAACAATTAAAAAATTTATAGAATTATGGCACATCCTAAAAGAAGACAATCAAAGACTCGTACACTCAAGCGTCGTACTCATGACAAGGCAGTAGCTCCCACACTGGCAGTATGTCCTAACTGTGGTGCATATTATGTTTATCACACAGTATGCCCAACTTGCGGATACTATCGTGGTAAGGTAGCTATCAAGATTGAGGAAAGCGTAGCTGAGTAAAATGGGTAAAATCAATGCGATAATCACTGGTGTAGGCGGCTACGTGCCCGACTATATCCTGAACAACGATGAGTTGTCTCATATGGTTGACACCAATGATGAGTGGATAATGACGCGCGTTGGTATCAAGGAGCGTCACATTCTTACGGAGGAAGGTCTCGGCACCAGCTACATGGCTCGTAAGGCAGCCAAGCAGCTGATGCAGAAGACCGGAGCCGATCCCGATTCTATCGACGCACTCATCGTCAGCACCTCTACAGCTGATTATAAGTTCCCTTCCACAGCATCTATCGTGCTGGGCAAACTCGGACTTAAGAATGCATTCGCATTCGACTTCTGGGGTGCCTGCTGTGGATTCCTCTACACACTCGACGTGGCAGCCACGATGATCCAGAGCGGACGCTACAAGAAGATCATCGTTATCGGTGCCGATAAGATGTCGTCGGTTGTCGACTACAAGGACCGTCAGACATGTCCTCTCTTCGGAGATGGTGCAGCTGCGGTTATGCTCGAGGCTACCGAGGAGCAGAACATCGGCGTAATGGACTCATATTTCCGCACAGATGGTAAGGGACTTCCGTTCCTGCACCTGAAGGCTGGAGGTTCTGTCTGCCCACCGTCACACTTCACTGTTGATCATCGTCTGCACTACCTCTATCAGGAGGGTCGCACAGTGTTCCGCTATGCGGTAACCAACATGAGCAACGACTGCGCATTGATAGCCGAGCGCAACGGTCTGAACAAGGATAACATCCAGTGGGTGGTTCCTCACCAGGCCAATATGCGTATCATCGAGGCTGTTGCCAAGCGCCTTGAGTTGCCAATGGAGCAGGTGATGGTAAACATTGAACATTTCGGTAATACGAGTGCTGCAACGATACCTCTTGCTATCTGGGAATACGAAAGTAAGTTAAAGAAGGGCGACAACATGATCCTCACCGCCTTTGGTGCCGGATTCGTTCATGGAGCCTCTTATCTCAAGTGGGCCTACGATGGCAATAAGTAGTGAAAGTGAATAATGAACAGTGAATAATGCATAAAGCAGGATTCGTAAATATTGTTGGAAATCCCAACGTAGGCAAAAGTACGCTCATGAACCAGCTGGTTGGTGAGCGTATTTCTATTGCCACTTTTAAGGCTCAGACCACCCGTCATCGCATCATGGGTATCGTTAATACTCCCGAGATGCAGATAGTGTTTTCGGATACCCCGGGTGTTCTCAAGCCCAACTACAAACTACAGGAGTCAATGCTGGCGTTTTCTGAGTCGGCTCTGCAAGATGCCGATGTTCTGCTCTACGTTACCGACGTAGTAGAGAACCCCGAGAAGAACATGGACTTCCTTGAGAAAGTGCAGAAGCTCGACCTGCCGGTATTGCTGCTCATCAACAAGATCGATGAGCTTACTGGTGGTAATGTACAATTGGCTGCCATTGTTGAAAAATGGCACGCTTTACTGCCCAAGGCAGAGATTCTTCCTATTTCAGCTAAGAATAAGTTCGGTGTGGATATTCTGCTGAAGCGTATTCAGGAACTTCTGCCCGAGAGCCCGGCCTATTTCGATAAAGACCAGCTCACCGACAAACCCGCACGATTCTTCGTGTCTGAGATAATTCGCGAAAAGATTCTGCTCTACTACGATAAGGAGATACCTTATAGCGTAGAGGTTGCTGTAGAGCGATTCAAGGAAGACGACAAGCACATCCACATCAATGCCATAATTTACGTGGAGCGCGACTCTCAGAAGGGTATCATTATCGGCCATCAGGGTGTAGCCCTCAAGAAGGTTAGCACCGAGGCCCGCAAATCGCTCGAGAAGTTCTTCGACAAGCCTATCTTCCTTGAAATCTTCGTAAAGGTAGATAAAGACTGGCGTAGCTCCGAGCGTGAACTCAATCACTTCGGTTACAACCCCGAATAAAATACATTATAACTATGGGAAATTTAGTAGCAATCGTAGGGCGACCCAATGTGGGTAAATCAACGCTCTTCAACCGACTGACAAAATCCCGTCAGGCTATTGTCAGCGACGAGGCCGGTACCACCCGCGACCGCCAGTATGGCAAGTGCGATTGGAACGGTCGCGAGTTCTCAGTTGTCGATACCGGCGGCTGGGTAGTCAACAGCGACGATGTATTCGAGGAGGAGATTCGCAAGCAGGTGATTATTGCCACCGAGGAAGCCGATCTCGTTCTCTTTCTCTGCGATATAAATAACGGTGTCACCGGCTGGGATATGGACGTGGCGCAGATTCTGCGCCGTGCCAAGCTCCCTGTTGTCCTGGTGGCTAACAAGGCCGACGACGGCAAAGACCTCTACGATCAGTACGAGTTCTATAAGCTTGGTCTCGGCGATCCATATCCAATCTCTGCTGCCACAGGTAGCGGTACTGGCGACCTGCTCGACAAGGTGCTCGAGATGTTGCCAGAGAAGACTAAGGATGACCTCGAGGACGGTATTCCCCGTTTCGCTGTTGTTGGTCGTCCTAATGCAGGTAAGTCAAGTCTCATCAACGCCTTCATCGGCGAGGAGCGTAACATAGTAACCGATATCGCCGGTACTACCCGCGATAGTATCTACACAAGATACGATAAGTTCGGTTTCGACTTCTATCTTGTCGACACCGCCGGTATCCGTCGTAAGAACAAGGTTACCGAGGACCTCGAGTTCTACTCTGTAATGCGTTCTATCCGCTCTATCGAGAATAGCGATGTCTGCATCCTTATGCTCGATGCCACCCGCGGTATTGAGGCCCAGGATATGAATATCTTCCAACTCATCCAGAAGAACAATAAGTCTCTGGTTGTTGTTGTTAACAAGTGGGATCTTGTTGAAGACAAGTCGCAGGAGGTCATTAAGACATTCGAGAACGCCATCCGCAACCGTATGGCTCCATTTGTCGACTTCCCCATCATCTTCGCTTCGGCTCTCACCAAGCAGCGCATCTTCAAGGTGCTCGAGACAGCTAAGCAGGTATATCTTAACCGTAAGGCAAAGATTGGTACCTCTAAGCTCAACGAGGTTATGCTGCCACTCATCGAGGCCTTCCCACCACCATCAATCAAGGGTAAGTATATCAAGATCAAGTACGTGGCTCAGGTGCCCGACACGCAGATTCCTACCTTCGTGTTCTACGCTAACCTGCCTCAGTACGTAAAAGAGCCCTACAAGCGCTTCCTTGAGAACAAGATCCGCGAGCACTGGACTCTTACTGGTAGCCCTATTAACGTATTTGTCCGCCAGAAGTAATGCGTAGATTGGTATATCTGGTATTGCTGGTGTTTCTGGTTCAGTGGGCTGCATGCAGCAGCCCCACCAAAGAAGAGCTTGCCTCGCTGGCAGCTAAGGGCTATTATCAGCACCTTATCGAGGGTGATTACGATCACTTTCTCGAGGGCCGTGTGATGGCCGATAGCCTGCCCAACGACTACCGTTCGCAGCTCATCGACGGCTATAGCCAGTTCCTGGCTCAGCAGGTTAAGGCACGCGGTGGAATCAACGAGGTTCGCATCTCTCGCGCTTTTACCGATAGCACTCAGCAATACACCAGTGTACTCTTGATGCTCTGTTACGGTGACTCAACCACTGAGGAGGTGGTAGTGCCTATGGTAGAGCACAACGGTCGCTGGATGATGAAGTAACCATTAATTATATTAGATATGAAGAAGATTGTTTTATCAATAATGGCAGTCTGCACTCTTACTGCAGCCCATGCACAGGATAGCCTTTCAACCCAGTCTTGGTTCAAGAAGAATAATGTCTTCCAGAACCTCGATATCTCCGTTACCGCTGGTACTACAGGTATCGGTTTCGATGTCGCCTCTAAGATTGGTAAGAATGTCCAGCTCCGTGCCGGCTACGAGTTTATGCCACGTTTCAATAAGAGTCTTTACTTTCCTATTGAGATTGGCGGTCAGCCAGCTCGTCAGTACGATGCAAACGGCAACCGTGTAGAGTCACGTTTCGACCGTCTTGCTAAGATGCTTCAGCAGGTTACAGGCTACGAGGTAAAAGACGAGGTTGAGATGATTGGTAAGCCCACTCTTAACAACTTCAAGTTCCTTGTCGATGTGTTCCCATTCCGCAATAAGCACTGGCACGTCACAGCCGGTTTCTATTGGGGAAAGTCGCAGTTTGCTTATGCTGAGAACTCTACCACAGCCATGACTTCATTGCTTGCTGTTGGTATGTTCAACCAGCTGTATGAGAGAGCTGTTGATGTTGATAAACCACTTTTTGAGTTCGACAATATCGTTATTTGGGACTTCAGTGCAGGTGGTGTAAGCCTGAGCGAGAGGATTGCCGGCTACGGCGGTCGTATGGGCTTCCATGTAGGTAATTACAAGCACGATATTTATTACACCTATCCTGAGGATGTGTGGAGCGAGCCAGGAGAGTACGACGATCCTGATGATTTCGAGCCCGAGCTTATTCATGCCAAGGGCGAGACAGTATTGCTGCACAAGGCTGGCGATCCTTATATGATGGAGCCAGGCACCGATGGTATGGTAAAGGTACGTGCCAAGTCAAACAGCTTCAAGCCTTATCTTGGCTTTGGTTATGGTGGTCGACTGCTTAAGAATCGCGACGACTGGCATGTGTCGTTCGATGCTGGTATGATGTTCTGGGGTGGCACTCCCGATCTTATCACTCACGATGGAACCAACCTTACACAGGATGTTACTGATATCACAGGAAAGGTAGGCGATTGGGTTGATCTTCTTGGTGGTATTAAGGTTTATCCAGTTCTCAGTGTTCGCTTCACAAAGACTCTTTTCTAGCTTATTTTTCTCTAGTTAGTTTTCAATTGTAATCTAGTTAGTTTTCAATTGTTCCCTAGTTAGTTTTCAAAATCAGCAAAATTGCATATAAAATTAGAGGCAGTCCTTGATGGGCTGCCTCTAATTGATTTGTTATTTGTTCGTTGTGCGATTACTTCTTTGGAGTGATTGTACGAACCTTACCCTCTGTCTTGTCAGTGAACTTAGTCTTGTCTGCAACAAGGATGTCAAGTGCTGCCTCCTGTACATTTGGACCGTCAACGATTATGAATTCAGAGGTTTCACCAGCTGTAGCTTTCAGACTTGTAATTCCTGTTCCAATTGTCATCTTTCCATCTACAACAATACCAGGAGCCCAACCTTTACCAATGGCTTCAAGAGTACCTCCCTCAAAGTTTATAGCGCAGGTAACTGTTTCTTCTGAATATGGAGGCCAAGACCATGCGTTAGGCTTTCCTATGAATACTGCAGGACCATTTAATCCCTTGGCAATAATAGTAACATCGCCGGCAATTGTTAATTCTGAAGCCTTACCCTTAGTACTCCAACCTGATTCATCCTGCTTTTGCTCATTCCATGAACTGTTAACAACCAGACCGTGATCATCTCCTGTAGAGGTTATTGAACCATCACCCTTAATTGTAGCAGTTGCATTAATACAAATACCAGCAAAATCCTTATTATAAACAGTATTTGTACCCTTAACAGTTAATATTGGCAGGTAATCATACTCGTCTTCATAATACTTTTCCTTGTAGCCATTGAGTTGCAGACTACCCTTCTCGCCGATGTTAATACCCTGAATGGTAGCTTTACCTTGGATAGCAAGATCAACTTCAACAGCATCATTACCTGATTGAGTAATAAATGGTTCAAATTTAGCATTTTTTTCTGTATTAATATCAATCCAATAGTGCCCTTCTTGATCAGGATTTTCTTCCTCAAGGTATGCAAAATATTTAGTCAGATCAAGTGACTTAACATAATCGAACCAGATACCATAAGTACCATAGATATAATTGCTACCGTTCTTGATATCCCAGTTTTGAGGAGCAACAGATACATAACCATTTTCGCTTTCAATGGTATATTCAAAATCAGTTTGTTCTTCAGCAATGCTGGCAATAGCATAGAAGAAGAAATCTCTTGGTTTAACATCCTCAGCAAATTTGATGGTGAATTCTTTTTCAACCTGTGCTGGGTTTACAAGCAAACTGTCTGAAGCAATTTTGAATGACTTATCATTCTCTTTAGCCCAGTTTCCATAGAATCTTGCACGCATTGGCCATGTCTTGTTCTTTAGAGTGATGCTCTGAGTACCAATGGTTCCCTTAGTAGCATTTGTAATAATAATAGGTACTTCAGCAGTCTGAAGAATACAACTCTTCATCAGAGTCTTCTGTGTTCCATCCTGCTTAGAATAGTAATCAAAACCTTCTAGAGTAGAGATAATCAACTCTTCGCCGATAGCGCCCTGGAGTTTTCCTGCAAATTTGTATGACTTATCAAAGTCTGCATAAACAAATGAATCGGGGAATTCCTCTGGCTCGGCAACGGTCAGCTCACCAAGCTTCTGCAGTGCCTTATTGTAAACATAGATAGTAGATGGTGCTGTGTAGGTATAACGCTTTCCATCAACATCGTTATAGCCATTGTTGTTAAATCTGGCAAACTTAACACTTACCTCATAACTCCAACTTGCCATTGGGTTAGATGGATCCTGTTGCTGAGTTACAGGATTGTCAAAACGTTCGTCACAAGAGTAGAATGCAAAACCTGTCATTAACAGGACTGCCCAAAATAATAGTTTTTTCATAAGCTTGATAGTTTTAAAGTGTTAATAATATAAATTGTTCTCGGTTTTATATTTGCAAATATACGATAAATATTAATAGGTTGTTATTATTGTATATATAAAAAATGTTAAGTGTCTTAAAATAAATAAGAAGAGACTCTAAGAATATGAGTCTCTTCTTAATATGATATAGTTAAACCTTATCTAATAACAATCTTCTTCCCGTTGCTGATGTATATTCCCTTGCGCAGCGAGTTTTTATTGTTCTGGCGGACGCCAGTTAAGGTGTAGATAGCATTGTTGGTATTGTCTTTTTTCGCATCAATGTTTCTGATGCCTGTAAAATTATCGCGGCTCACTAACTTAAAGTCACCAGTAAGACCTGATGGAACATTCAGCCATGCTGTATTCATAGGGATATAGCTCTCGTCAGTAAGCTGTTCTGGCTTGGCTGTGGTAAATATCAGGTCACCATCGCTATTACTGTCAAGCACTCGCATAGTTGTGGCGTCGAACTCAACGCGCTTTATGTGCTTGCGTATGCTGCTGGCAAACAGTGTGCCGCCCATCAGATTGTCGGTAGGAGCGGTGGTTATATCAGCTACAGGTATTATCTTATTGTTTGCAGGGTCGTCGCTGCTACACTTAAACACCATAGGGGTGCTGGCAGGCTTAACCTCGCTGGTAATCTCCTTAAGCTGGAACTCGCCATCTTTCACGCCGTCTACATAATATAATGTTACACCCTCCGACGCTACTTTGAAAGGATACGAAGCGTAGATGGTACCATACCAATCATCACCTGCCTTTACCGTAGGCTGCAGACCCAGGTAGTTGTAATCATCGTCGGTAATGGGTAGTATGTTCCAGTACGAGTATTTTACATCGCCCGTTTGGTCTACTCCTCCTTTGTCTTTCTTTGTAGAATTGTCGTACAGTCTGAATTCTGCACCACTGTAGGTTATCGAGAAATAATAAGGGTTGTTGTTGTCTTTGTTCTTCGACTTTATATCTATGTAAACTCTACCACCAGAGATATCATAAATGCTGGTACCCTGGCCCTTAAGGTTGTACTTATTGCCAACAGCCTCTATGTAAATCACCGATGCTGGGTTCGACTTGACATAGTCAAATCCGCGCCATGTGGTGATGTTGCTCAGGTCGGCCGTAGTGCTCGACATGTTTACCTCGCCCACAATATCGTCGGTGATGGTGATATATCTCTCACTGGCGTTATTCTTCACACGGTAGTAACCGTCGCCGGTTATCTGGGCGCTTGCTGCCAATGGGGCTGAAAGTATCAGCGAAAGGATAATCTTCTTCATGTAGTTTCTCTTCTATTTAAAATAAAAGCCCAGCCCCTTTGTGGGACCGGGCTTTGGAGTCTTTATCTTTTCTTGTCGTTGAGATTACTCAGCGATTACGATAGATACACGGTTGCTGTCGTTGTCAGCGAATGGCTGAACACGTGCACCCTTGCTGTCGTAGCTGATGCGGCTAGCAGAGATACCTGCCTTCTTCAGAGCCTTAACAACAACGTCAGCACGACCAGCGGCCAGACGATCGTTGATGCGGTCGTTACCTGTACCAGCGTCAGCGTAACCAGTTACGTTAACCTTAGCCTCAGGATTAGCCTTCAGGTACTCAACAACGTCCTTAACCTTCTGCTGCTCGCTCTTGCGGATAACTGTGCGACCAATTTGGAAGAAGATATCGCGGCGGAGTGGCTCAGCAGCTGTAGCAGCTGTCTCAGCAGGTGCTGGAGCAGGAACCTCTACAATCTTCTCTACGATCTTCTCTACGTAGCGGATCTCTGGCTCTGGAGCAGGGATGAAACGTGTAGAGTAGGTCTTACCGAAGTTGTACTTGATACCAGCCAGTGCGTTGAAATACCAATCCCAGTTGCCAGCCTTCTTGCTGTTGTACTTATCGTTAAGTGTGTTAGCAGCAAGCTCTACGTTGATGCTCCAAGCGTCGTTGATCTTGAAGTCACCATTCAGACCGAACTGACCGAACAGGCGAACCTTTGTACCGTCCCACAGATAAGCCAGAGGCTGATATGCCTGGAGTGCTGAGTTGAGGTTATTGAAGCCGAGGTCGTTCTTAATCTGAGTATTAGCTGTAGCAGCCTCGCCATTGCTGAAACCGATGTTCAGACCGAGACCAGCAAATGCAGTCAGGTTGAATACACGGTTGGGGTTGAAACCAGCAACGAGGTTAGAGAGGTTCAGAGTTCCGTCGATAGATGGAGCAATGTAGTTCCACTTCCAACCGTACTCCTTGTTGTTTGTCTCGTATTGGCTACCAGCCTTGCTCTGCCAAGCGTTAACGGCGAGACGAGCTCCCCAAAGCTTAGTGAACTGGCGGCCTACAGTTGCCTGAACATTGTATGACAACAGGTCCTTGAAGTCGCGCTCACCGAGAGTGTACTGTACACCCAGAGGCTGTACCTGTACATACCAGTGTGGCTCGAAGACGTATTCAGTCGTGCCCTTCTGCTCCTGAGCAGATGCAGTAAGACCAGCTACCAGCATCAGGCAAGACAATATTGCTTTCTTCATTTTCATATTCTGTTTAAACGTTATTTTTTAATCTAATCCTAATATGTTAATTACTTAACGGTTACGTTGTAACGCTTTGCAATCTGGTTTCCGAAGAAGTCGAGACCAGCGTAAACTACTGTGTAGTTACCCTGTGCAAAGTCGTATGTGAAACCGTTAGCTTCAGCATCACCTCTTGTCAGGTTCCAAGCCTTAACAATCTTACCGTCCTTAAGAACTGCAACGTACTTCTTGTACAGAGGAGCAATAAACTCGTTTGTTACAGTTGTAGGAAGAACCTTGTACTCACCAGCGTTGAATACTGTATTAGCAGAGAAGCGGCTAACACCCTTGTCGCCCTGGATGAGCAGGATTGGCTCGAGAACGCGAGTCAGACCATCGTCGTTGAGCTTCAGGATTACGCGATTGATGAAGTTCTCGAGGTAGTCGGTAGCCTTATCTGTAGCGTTAGCGGCACGATCGGTGTACTTACCAATCTCGTTTGTCAGGTTAGTCATGTCACCCAGCATGTTGTTAACCATGTTAACGAAGTTGTTGTTGATCTGTGTCTCAATCTGGCTAAGATCTACATTTACCCAAGTTCCAAAGGCTTCGTTAATAGGAACAGTAATTGTTACAGTTGTAGAACCAATCTTATTACCATTATCGTCATAAACATCTGCTGAACCAGTTCCTGTTGGATTCATCTGTACGCGTATTGAAACATATTGAGACACGTCGTTAATAGTAATGTTGTCAACAACATAGTTTGTGAAATCTGGGAACTTAGACTTAATCTCGTCAGCAATCTTAGCTACGAAGCTGTCGATGCGATCGAGGCTGATAGTTGGGAGAGTGCCAAGACCCTTACCGAAGCGGAGTGACAGAGGCTTAACAGCTGTAGCAGCGATAGAGTAATCAGAGATTACGCTACGTACACCTACTGTATCCTCCCACTGAGCCTTCAGTGCAACTGCAGGCAGTGAAGGAACCTTAGCCTTAACTACGTTAGCTACGATAGAAGCAGCACCCTTGATGATCTCCTTGCCGGTAGACTTAACAGAAGAAACGCTCTTGTTAACACCCTTAGCAGCATTGATCATGTCCTTAAGATCACCAGCGATAGCAGTGAAGTTAACCATCTCAGTAGGATCAACTACAGCAAGACCCTCAGCGTCGAGGTTGATGTATGCAGGAGCCTCAAACAGCTTAACGCCGAACTCCTCAGCACGTGTGCCCCAAGAAAGAACCTTACCAGACTGCTTAGCAGTACCAAGAGTCAGATAACCTTCCTTATCCTGGCTGTTGATCAGAGACAGCTTAACGTTGTCAAGATTCTGGATGTTAGATGGGTTTACAGTGAAGTAAACAGTACCAGCTGCGCTCTTACCATCCTCAGCCAGAGGAAGAACTGCTTTTGGACCCCACTCGATGCCCTCAGCACCAGCGATTTCAGCATCTGTCAGAACAACACCGTGACCAGCTACATAGTAACCAGCGTCAGTTGATGGGAACTCACCAGCCTTGTCAGCCTCACCATATACTGCACCCAGGAACTGCATGTTAATGCCAGGGAACAGCTTGCTGTTCTCCAGAACACCTGTTGATGTAGCGTTAACGGTAACGCTTGTGATCAGGTTCTTCAGAGTCTCAACGAGAGTGTTGATGCGATACTCTACAGTATCCATACGACCCTCAAGACGCTTTGCAAGCTTGTCGAGGTCACCAACCTGGTTAGAAAGATTATTCAGAGTGTCACGAACGCCAGCAACTCTGCCCTTCAGATAGGTGATGTCTGTTTCTGCATTACCCATGCGAGTCTCCAGAGCATCGATGTCTTTCTCTGCCTGATCAACACGTGGTTCAAGATTGTTCTTAATCTGTGCCATCAAGTCAGTCTTCACATCCTCGTCGTTGTCCTTACAAGAAACGAATGATGTTGATGTAGCAGCGAGAAGTGCTACCATCAGAATACCATTGATAATTTTCTTTTTCATTGAACTAAAAATTATAATTAAACAAATAAATAAAACAATATATCGTACGTTAATTTATATAAATCGATGACAAAAGTAGGAAATATATCTGAAACTTCCAAGTATTTTTATGTTTTTTTTTCAAAAAACCGCAAATTTCTGCTTAATACCCTTATTCGTGGTTGTTTTTTCGTTTATAGGCATTGTTTTAATTTTAAGATAGTAATAAGTGCGCCTGACAGGACTCGAACCTGCACGTCGTAAACACTAGATCCTAAGTCTAGCGCGTCTACCAATTCCGCCACAGGCGCTTTTTAGGTGCTCCAGATATGTGTGATATACTGGAAATCGAGTGCAAAGGTAATGCTTTTTTTTGAATTTACCTACAGATTGTAGATCTTTTTTTTATTTACCTACGGATTAATGAGATTTCGGGCGAATTCTATGATTGTATCTTTGCCGCGGAGAAAGTCGGCGTCGGTTATGGCTACGTTATAGTCGGGGGCGATGCCGAATTCTGTCTGGTTGCGGTCGCGGTCGTAGTTGGGACAGGCTGAGAAACGTACTGTCCATCCGTTAGGCAGAGTGGCTGTGAACGGCATGCCGCTACCACCTCCGGTCTGGTCACCCACCTGTATTACCTGCGGCATGCACCTCATATATTGTGTAAACTCGTTGGCTGCGCTGAATACCTCGCGGTTAGTAAGCAGCACCACAGGTTTCTGCCAGCGCAGGTTGCTCGATGGCTCTATATAAATCGGCTCAAGGTCGGAGAAGTCGTTATGCCCCTTGCCTGTTTTATGCTGACTGTATCCCACCAGCGTCTTCTCGTTGCAGAAACGGGCAGCAATCTTATCTACATTGGTAACGGTTCCACCGCCATTGCCGCGTATATCAAATATCATTCCCTGACAGAACATGAAGTGCTGTATCACCTCGTCGAGGTTCCCCTCGCCGATGCCATTGCTGAAACTCTCGTAATAAACATAACCGATGTTATCGTCGAGAATCTTGTATTTTAGTCCGCCGGCTATGTGGTAGTCGGTTCCTGAGTATCTGCGCTGCAGGGTGTCGCTGAAGTTAGTAGGGTAGTCCTCGTGCCATCGCCAGTATCGTCCGTAGTCAAAGGCAGAATAGAGGTTTACATGTCCGTCGCGCAGCTCGCTGAGCATATCTGTAAGCACCTCGAAAAGCTGTTCGCGACTTATATCTCCCCTCGCGCGTACCTTATATATATTATAAACGGAGTTCCAGTCAACATTTTTGTAATCAAAAAAGCAGTAGTGTTCATCCATTATCTTCCACAACGCCTCAAAGTTTCCCTCTGGGGTGTCAGGTTGCTCTTCCTCGTCAACGCATCCGATGAAAAGACTCAGGCAAAAGAATAAAAGAAAATATTTTTTCATAGGCTGCGGGTTATTCCAATCATTATGCGATGAGCATAGATATGGCTCTTTAGGTTATTAACTTTCGATTGCATGTAGTTGCCCAGATATCCCACACGTAGCGACATGCTTTGTGAGAAACGCCAGTCAATGGTTGCCATCTGTCGGAATGTCGGGGCTGAGATGGATGTTGTTGGCACAATGTTATGATCGTAGTTGCCTTGACAGAAAATTTCATAATACGACTGTCCGTAGTTAGGACTGAACATCACGCCTACAAGTGGCAGGTTCAACTCGTATCGTGCACTGAAGTGCTGATTGCCGATACTGAAGTTGTAGGCTGCTGTAGCCGATGGCATGATGCTTAATGAGGCATGGGCCTGACCTGGGTTGTTGCTTGAGGTCATATTGTAGATTCCGCCTAAACGGAGGTTGGCGGCAGCACCAAACTGAAGTCGCAGGTTATCGATGGGCTGCAGATTGTAGTATCGTGCCCAATAAAGGTTGTAGGTGGCTTCAAGGTCAGAGGTGTTACCACTACGGTCCTTGGTCTTCGATAAATCCACCTCGTGTTCGATGGTGGTAGTCCATCGGCGCAGAGTGTCGGTGGGGGCTGTGTCCTTAATATAAAGATAGGTTAAGCCCGTACCGCTGAAGTGTTCAGGTGTGAGGTAGGTTTCGAGAATCTTGCTCTTACCTACTCCTATCATATGAGTAGTGGTCTGAGCTTTTGCGGTTGTGGCCGCAAAAGCCAGACACAATAATATCCTACTTAAAGTCCTCATTATCAAAGAGATTTAGCTGACCGGTAAGTTCATCGCGTACCTGCTCCTCACTTTTTCCTGCATCGGGGTCAAGGTCTTCTGTCTCCTCGTTATCGTTGTCCTCAGGCTCGGCTACAGGCTCTGG
>CADCEF010000041.1 GCA_902800365.1 uncultured Prevotella sp.
ACGGTGTCCCTCTTTCAGATAGATGGACTTTGCTACAGAAATGTCTTCTTCAAGATACTCGCTTCCGGCTATTGCATCCTGATTGTCTACCATCAGTTTGGTAAACGTAAGGTGTCCGTGGTAGTGGTTGTCAGTATTATCGTCAATCATTTCTATCAGTCCGGCCTCACTGCCGAGACAGATGGTTCCTGCTGCATCTTTTATAGCAGAGTTCCAATAGAAATGTGGACTAATCAGTCCGTCATACTGCGAATAATTGGTAAATGCCTGCAGTTTGGGGTCATATACCGATAGTCCGTTCTGTGTAGTTATCCACAAACGGCCGTTGCGGTCTTCAACAATGCCTTTCACACCGTTGTATACCAGACCATCCTCTTGGGTAAGAACCTCAAACAGCTCTTGTCCTTCATCGTCAACAACGCGCTTGTAGAGTCCGTAACCGTTACTTCCCAGCCATAGTGTTCCATCTTCGGTTTCGCAGAATGAAGATATTTTATCTACAATTTTCGATTGGGGGTCGGAAAGCAGATGGCGAATGGCACGATTCTTAAATTTGCCATTCTTACCCGATCTCAGGTCGACAATCACTACGCCTTGCATGCATCCCATCCACAGATGACCGTCTTTGGTGATGATAGAACCGATACAACCTCGTTCCAGCTGGCAGCCTTCGAACGGTTCAACCAACTGATTAGTCTTAAAGCTATAGAAAAACATTCCATCGTTACTACCAATCCACATCCCATTGTTGATATGGTCGTAGGCCATAGCTCCGATAAATAGCGTCAGTCGGGCCTGTTCTGGTGGAAGATTAAGACGGACAATAGTTTGTGGATTCTTCATGTCTATCCAACAAAGTCCGCCTCCCCATGTGCCTATCCATAAGCGTCCGTAACCGTCGGCAGCAAGAGTAGACACGCTATTGTGGGGCAGTGCCGAGTTGTCCTTTGTATAGTGTATGAAGTTACGTTCTCCTTTAAGCCTGCGATTCAATCCACCTTCTACTGTACCAACCCAAAGTGTACCGTCAGGTGCTGCGTACATGGCGTTCACGGGATTGGGCGATAGTGATCCTGGGTCGGCAGTATGTATGCTGTTCTGCAGCAACAGCTGTCTGGGCACAAGTCTTACAACGCCTCCTGCTTCGGTACCTATGTAAATAAGTCCCTTATCTACCCATAGGTTGTGAACAAAGTCGTTCTTTAGTGGCGGACTACTTGCTTGTGTCCATGCAGTAAAGCTTTCTGTCTTGTCATCGTATATGTTTACACCGCAAAGCGAACCTACCAACAATGTATTGTCGGGCATCAGAGCCAGTCGTGACAGAAACTCATGAGAGAGATTCTGGGTAGGAATCTGTTCTAGTTGATGCAGATACGGGTCGTAGCGGAAAAGTCCGTGATTGGTGCTGAACCATATAACATTGCCACGTTTCAGCATATCGGTAATATATAATCCGTAAAGTGGCTTCAGCAGTGACGATATCTCTTCCCTAATCAACTGGCCGTTTTTCTCTACCATACGATAGAGACCTCTGTCGATGCCTAACCACACGTTTCCGTTACCTTCTATATCGCATACGCTGATCTCTGGTGTGTTGTCGGTATATTTATAAGTCGCAATTTGGCTTATTCTCCCGTCATCAGCAAATGATATAAGGTTCACGTGTCTTGTGGTTATGAGCCAGATGCGCCCCAATGCATCACAATAGGTCTTTACTCCTGGTTGCGATAGTAGCTCGCTTATGTCGCCACTAGCCGTTTTGGGCACTATTGGCAGCATCGTGTTTAGGTTTATTACGTTAGTTCCCTCATCGAAGGCAACCCATAGGCGCTTGAATCTATCCTCGGCCACCGATTTGCATGAAAGACTCTTCAGACCCAAGGCTGGTGTCATCATGTTGAAACCATCGTATCTTACCAGTCCGCCTCCGTAGGTGGCTATCCAAAGAAAACCATTTGAGTCAGTAAACAACCAACTGACGTTATTATGTGGCAGACCGTTGTCGAGGTTGATAAACGACTGGTTATATCGCTCAGTCAGAATGTTGCCGTTAGCCAGGCAAGCTAACGACAACATGCAGGATAATATAATCGTCGTTAAACGGTTCACTTATTATTCTTGATTCCAAATACGCATACTGCACCTGCTACCAGCAGGATGCCAGAAACAATCATCATATATGCCTGGTTGCTTCCAACTATGGTGAGAATGGTGCCACCAAGCAGTGCAGCTACAATCTGTGGCACACAGATTGTGCCGTTGAAGAGTCCCAGATAAGCGCCCATGTGTCCATACCCCTGCAGTGCATTGGTAACCAGAGTGAATGGACATGCCAACATGGCAGCCCAGGCACATCCGATAAGTAGGAATGGTATAATCTGCAGATACTGTCCTGGGCAGAATGGAATGAGTGCAAAGCCCAGACCTCCTATTACCAGACTCACGGCGTATGCAACCTTGATGTTCTTGAATCTTGGTATGGTAGCTGCCCATAAAACTGCGCTTACAGCTTGCAGGGCGTATAGTACACCAGTCCAGTTTCCTGCTACCTGATACTCTTCGCTTGCAGAGTCGGCAGTGTTCCATACTGTTATCGATACGGCATCAACAACATAGGTCCACATATATAGGAATGCTGCCCAACAGCAGAACTGTACCAGTCCGATACGCCAGAATGCCGATGGAGCGTTCTTAAGCAGTACAAACCAGTTGGCCGAATCTTCTTTCTCTTCGGCTACGGGATTGTATTCGGCATACTCCTGTGGAGGCCACTCTTTTACTTTAAGTGTTGTGTAGATAACACATAGGATAAGGATGGCTGCGCCAATGTAGAACGACCATATAACAGTGTCGGGTACAACACCCTCAGGAGCTACGTTCTTCAGTCCTATCCATGCGAGGAAAAACGGGAAGAGGAATCCTACTACGCTACCGGCATTACAAAGGAACGACTGGATAGAGTAGGCTTTACCTTTCTGTTTCTGGTTAACCATGTCGCCCACCATCATCTTGAATGGCTGCATAGCCATATTGATACTGGTATCAAGCAACATCAGCATCAGCAGACCGAAAATCATAACCATTGATATGCTCAGTCCGAGCGATCCGGCGTTAGGCAACAGACACATAACAGCCACAGCCGTCAGTGCTCCTATAAATAAGTAAGGTATACGACGACCGAAACGTGTCCATGTCCTGTCGCTAAGTGTTCCAACGATAGGCTGAACCAGAATACCCATCAATGGGGGGAGTATCCAGAAGAAGCTCAGCGAGTGTGGGTCGGCACCCAGCGTACGGAATATTCTTGAAATGTTAGCACTCTGAAGAGCATAGGCGATCTGTACGCCAAAGAATCCGAAACTCAGATTCCACAACTTCCAAAATGATAAATCCGGTTTTTGTTTCATAATGCTATATCTCTTAATTGTTTCACTTTTTCACCTTTACTTCGTTGTTCCACGAACAACAAGTCTCGTCCTTACCACTCTTTTCTCAATCTTCTCAAGTGGCGATAAGCCTTCTACCTTATCCATCAGTATAGTAGCGGCCTCTTCGCCTACACGATGACCGCGCTGCTCAACTGTTGTTAGCATAGGGTCGCATGCCACAGCTCGTTGTCCGTTGGTAAATCCGCATATTTGCACATCCTCAGGTACCCGTTTTCCTGCGTGCTTCAGAGTGTAGAGTATGCCGATGGCGGTATCATCGTTCACGGCAAAATAGCCATCGGGTGGGTTATCCAATGTCATCAGTTTGGGGGTTAGCTCCTCGGCCATAGCGCGGTTGTCACATAACGTCACAATACTCTCGTCAATCTGTATGCCGTGTTTTAGCAGTGCATCCTTGTATCCGTTAAAACGGTTCTTCGATATCTCCAGCTGCATAGGGCCGCCGTAGAAGGCAATGCGTTTGCATCCCGATTCTATCAAGTGTGTCACAGCATTCATGGCCCCAAGATAATCGTCGACCACTACACGGCTTGCGTTTACACCCGTACATATTCTATCGTAGAACACCATTGGTATTCCAGCGTCAATCAGTTTCTGATAGTGATCGTAATTCTTTGTGTCCTTTGCTTGCGACACAATTACGCCGCACACCTTGTAGCGGTGGAAGTTCTCACATATCTGTGTCTCGCGCTCATATTGCTCGCCGCTCAGTGCCACCATAATCTGGTAGCCTCGGGCTCTGGCAGTCTCCTCGATGCCAGTAAGGATAGATGAGAAATAATAATGTGTAAACTCTGGCACAATGACGCCAATCAGTCGCTGAGGCATCACTCTGCTGTGTCGCAGCGCCTCGCCTATGGCATTGGGGTAGAAATTGTGTTCGCGTGCATACTGCTGGATAGCCTTGCGGCGCTCTTCGCTGATGCGTGGCGAATTCTTTAAAGCACGCGACACTGTAGCCACGGAAATTCCAAACTCCCTGGCTATATCTTTCATTGTCATTGGTGCATTCTCCTCCATCGGTCTTCAATTATTCTGCGTGCAAAGATAATGCAAATTGCAATAAAAACCAAATATTTTCTGTTTTTTCTCATTAGTTGCCTGTTAAATGTAATGCAAACGTTTGCATCGTGAAAAAATCAAAAAATAAGAAAAAATAGAATAACGTATTAAAAACTAATATATCTTTGCACCGATAAAACTGTAAATTCAAGCTCCATAAAGGCTTAAAACGATATAACATTAACAATTAACTCTAATTAAAAATGTAATGATGAAGCAGGTAAACATTCAATTTCCGCTTAGGATGCTTGGCCTTATTTTAGGGCTGTTCCTATCGGTAGGTGCCTTTGCTCAGATTGATGTAAAAGGCCATGTAAAAGATGCTACAGGCGAACCCATTATCGGCGCTACAGTACGCGTAGACGGTACACAAACCGCTACTATCACTGATTTCGACGGTAATTTCGCACTGAAGGCAAAACAGGGTGCAGACATTACCATTACCTATGTTGGTTATCAAGACGCCAAGGTAAAGGCTGCACCCAATCTTGTCGTAACGCTGAAAGACGACGCTGCCGTACTTAACGAGGTTGTCGTAATCGGTTATGGTACGGTTAAGAAAAGCGACTTGACAGGATCTGTTACAGCATTGAAACCGGATTCTAAGAACAAAGGTCTGGTTGTTAATGCTCAGGACATGTTGGCAGGTAAGGTTGCTGGTGTAAACATCACTAGTAATGATGGTGCTCCTGGTAGCGGCGCTAAGATCCGTATTCGTGGTGGTTCTTCACTGAATGCCTCTAATGATCCTCTTATCGTAATTGATGGTTTAGCAATGGATAATGAAGGTGTTAAAGGTCTTTCTAATCCACTCTCTATGATTAATCCACAGGATATCGAGAGCTTCAACGTATTGAAGGATGCATCAGCTACAGCTATTTATGGTAGCCGTGGTTCTAATGGTGTTATTATCATCACCACCAAGAAGGGACGTAAGAGTATGAAACCTACGGTTTCTTATGCAGGTAGTGCTACTATCAGTATGCGTCAGAAATCTCTTGATGTGTTGTCAGCTGACGATTTCCGTTCTTTAATTAAGAATATGTATGGAACAGAAAGCATTCCTTATAAGGCACTTGGTACAGCTAACACAAACTGGCAGGATGAGATTTATCGTACAGCTTTCAGCCACGACCATAATTTAACACTGGCTGGTGCTTTGAAGAACCTGCCTTATCGTGTTTCTGTTGGTTATACTGATCAGCAGGGTATTATTAAGACATCTGACTTCAAGCGTGTTACAGCTGCTTTGAATCTGAATCCTTCTTTCTTTGATGATCACTTGACTCTGAACCTCAATGGTAAGGGTATGTATGCAAAGACTCAGTATGCTGATGGTGCTGCTGTTAGTGCTGCTGTGTATTTTGATCCTACACAGGATCCGCATAATTACACTTCAGAATATCACAAGGAACTTTTGGGTGGCAATCTTCAGCAGACATTGAATAACCTTGGTGGTTATTTCCAATGGCCTGTTGCTGCAAACTATGATGGTGATGCAGCTTGGCCATATACATTTAATGGTGTTGCAAACATGCCAAACCCACTGTCATTACTCTACGGACGTGATGAGTATGCTAAGAGCCGTTCGTTTGTAGGAAGTGCCGATGTAGATTATAAGATTCATGGTTTTGAGGATTTGCGCTTGCATATGACTATGGGTGCTGATATTTCAGAAGGAACTCAATACACCAACAACCAGCCTTGGTATACTGGTTCTATTTACTATGGAAGTTGGGGTGATGAGAAGATCTTGAAGCGTAATCTTCAGTTCTCTGCTTATGCACAGTATTACAAGGACTTCGCCAAAATTCACCATATTGACGCGATGGCCGGTTATGAGTGGCAGCACTTCTGGAGAGATCAGAAGAATGATTATGTAGGTTATTATCCTTCTACCAATCCTAATGCTGGTAAGGAGCGTCCACATACCCCATATCATTTCCGTACTGATAGTTATTTGGTATCATTCTTCGGACGTGCTAACTACACTTTGCTCGACCGCTATTATCTCACTGCAACAGTACGCCGTGATGGTTCAAGCCGCTTCAAAGAGCACTGGGCAACATTCCCTTCTTTTGCTTTCGCTTGGAAAGTTAACGAGGAAGGTTTTATGAAGGATGTTAAGGTCCTTTCTGATTTGAAACTTCGTCTTGGCTGGGGTAAGACCGGTCAGCAGGCTGGTGCCGTACCTGACTATAGCTGGATTGCTACCTATTCTAAGAGTACTGGTACCTCAAGCTATTATCCAATCTCTGGCGACGGTAGCCTCTATCGTCCTGATAACTATACTCCAAACCTGAAATGGGAGACAACAACAACAACAAATATCGGTCTTGACTGGGGTGTTATGAACCAGCGACTTTCAGGATCTATCGATTGGTACTATCGTAAGACTACCGATCTGTTGAACTATGCTCCTACAAAGGCTCTGTCTGCTTACCGTAACCAGGCTTGGCAGAACATCGGTTCACTTGAGAACAAGGGTATCGAGGCAAGTATTAGTTGGAAGGCTATTCAGAACAAGGACTGGTATTGGGTTCTCGATTACAATATTACGTATAATAAGAACGAGATTACTGACTTGAGTGGTGTATCTGTGGATGGTTCTCCAATTCCAAATACTGATGTGAAGATTGGTGTTGACCGTTATCTGGAATATCAGCAGGTTGGTCATCCAATCAACTCATTCCTGGTGTTCCAGCAGGCTTATGACAGCAATGGTAAGCCTATTGAGAATGTAGTAGTTGACCGTAATGGTGATGGCCAGATCACTCAGGCTGACAAATATTTCTATAAGAGCCCAGCTGCTCCTGTAACAATGGGTCTTTCAACACGCGTTGAGTATAAGAATTGGGATTTGGGTATGTCATTCCGTGCTAGCTTTGGTAATTACGTATATAACAATATCGAACAGGGTATGGCTAATGTTAGTTCAACAGAGGTGTGGAAGAGTTCACTTCTCTATATGAACAATTTTACCTATGAGGCTGTTGGACGCAATTGGCAGACTTACCAGATTACTTCTCAACTCTCTGATTATTATGTTCATAATGCTTCATTCCTGAAGTGTGACAACATTACGCTTGGCTACAGCTTCTCAGAGCTCTTCAAGTCTTTGAGTGGTCGTGTTTATGCTACCGCGAATAATGTGTTTACAATTACTAAGTATAAGGGCTTGGATCCTGAAGTAGGCAATGGCTTCGACAGCAATATGTATCCTCGTCCATTCTCTGTAATCGTTGGTGTGAACTTTAATTTCTAAGTCAACAATCTCATAAAGAATATTAAGTCATGAAAAAATTATATAAGAATTTGATTCCTGCAGCAGCCTTCCTGCTGACATTCGGAATGACATCTTGTACAGGTGACTTGGATGTAGAGCCATTGGATCCTAATATGTCAACTGAATTGAGTCCAGAAGGTCTATTTAATAAATGCTATGCAAATATAGCAATGGCAGGTAATGGCGGAGCCAATGGTGATTGCGATATCGATGGTATTGATGGCGGAACATCGGGTTACGTTCGTCAGATGTGGAATGCCAATGAACTTCCTACTGATGAGGCAATCTGCGGATGGGGTGACGATGGTATTGAGCAGTCATGTTTTAATACTTATGATGAATCTCACCCAATGCTTAATGGCTATTTTGCTCGTTTAACTACCGGTATTACTTATTGTAACCAGTATCTCGCTGTTGCCCAAGATTATAATGCAACGATGACTGCTGAAATTCGCTTTATCCGTGCACTTAACTATTATCTGCTTATGGATGCCTTTGGACGTGTTCCTTTTGCAGAGACATTAGGTGATCCGGTTATCTATAGCCGTAAGGAAATATATGATTGGTTGGAGAATGAACTCCTTACTAATGTTGAGCCTTATCTGTCTGAGGCTAAGCCAAAGAAATCTTCTGAGACAGGTTATGGACGAGTTGATAAAGCTGCCGCTTGGATTCTGCTTTCTCGCCTTTATCTGAATGCAGAGGTTTATACAGGAACAGCACAGTGGGCTAAGGCTGCTGAGTATGCTAAGAAAGTTATGGACTCTGCATACAAACTGAATACCACTAGTGTTAATGGTTGGAGTGCTTATCAGATGCTCTTCATGGGTGATAATGGTGAGACAGATGCTGCAAATGAGGCAATCTTCCCCATTCTGCAGGATGGTCTGACAACAACTTCTTGGGGTACTTCTCAGTTCCTTTGCGCAGGAAGCTTTGATAGCGATATGCATGCAAATCCAAATGATCCTGATGCAACCAATGGACTTTCAGGTCAGGTTTGGGGTGGTAATCGTACCCGTCCAACTCTGATTCAGAAGTTCTTCCCTAATCTGGATGCTCCTCAGGTTGCATCGTATGATATGCCTGTTGCTGCTGGCGACGATCGTGCTATCTTTGATGGAGTTGGTAGAAATATCAATAACGTTGATCGTGCTACTTTTAAGGATGGTTATGCTGTGGCAAAATTCGTCAACTTCAAGACTGATGGTTCAAGCGGCCACGATGCAACATTTATGGATGCAGACTTCTTCTTCTTCCGCAAAGCAGAGGCTTATCTTACATATGCTGAAGCTCAGGCCCGCTTGAATGGTGGTGCTACAAATGCTGAGGCTGCTGATGCCATCAACGCTCTGCGCACTCGTGCACATGCAGATACTAAGGCCAACTATTCGCTCGATGAGATTTGCGATGAATGGTCTCGTGAGTTCTATTTTGAGGGTCGCCGTCGTGTGGATCTCATTCGCTTTGGAAAGTTCGGCGGTAACACCGATTATGTATGGCAATGGAAGGGCGGTAGTTTTAACGGTCGAAACTTCGACGCTAATAAGAATATTTATGCTATCCCTGCTTCTCAGTTGTCTACTTATGGCAATGAACAGAATCCAGGCTATTAATTAACGATTAAAGACTAATGAAGATGAAAAATATAATTAAGTCAACACTGCTGCTCATGTGCAGCGTGGGGTTGTTCGCAGCTTGTGCCGACGACAATGACTCTAATCCAACGATTAGTCAGCCCTCGACATTTGTGCTGAACACACCGGGCTATGCTAGCATGCCCGTTAACTTGGAGACATCTACAGAGCTGCCGTTTACATGGTCTTCGCCCGACTACGGTTTCCCCGTTCAGGCTGAGTTCGTTCTGCAGGCATCTATTGATGGAAACTTTACTGTTTCGGTAGAAGAGGCTGAGGAATATGGCACTATACCTGACTATTACGAGGTAAATTCTACTTTTACAGGTGGTACAGGTGCTATTCCTGCTGCAAAGCTTGCCGCAGCTGTAAATATGATGGGCAATTGGGATGAGGGTGAAAAGCCTGAGACCGTTAAGCTCTATGTACGTGCCCTGGCTTCAACCAAAGGAACAAATATAGTTACATCAAATGTTGTAGAGATTCTGGTAGTTCCTGCCAGCGAGATTGCTCCTTCATGGCCAATGTACATCTATGAGATTGGTAACGAGAGCGGATGGGGTACACCTCATGCACTTTGCAGTCCTGCACAGGATGGTATCTACGTAGGTTTCTACTGGCTTGATGGTGAGTTCAAGTTTAAACCAAACGAGAATGATTGGAATGGCGACTGGGAGTATGACGGAGAAGGCGATACAACCACAGGTAAGATTGCTGATAATGGTGGTAGTAACATGCCTGGTGTTGATCCTGGATTCTATCAGATCAAGGTTGACCTCAACGAGATGACCTATAACGTTATGCCTATCACTAACATCAGTATTATCGGTGGCTTCAACGATTGGGGTGGTGATGTAGAGATGACTTACAATGTTGATGGTGGCTACTGGGAGTGCACAACAAACGAGGTAACAGGCGAATACAAGTTCCGTGCTAATCACGATTGGGCTATCAACTGGGGTGGAACTGAGGACAACCTGACACAGGACGGTGCAAACCTGAATAGCGATGGTGGTACTCATACCTATAAGCTCTATATCTCTTATGAGGGTAACCATAAGGTAGTTATTGAGTAATCAAAAATAGTATACGAATATGAAAAAGATATTTTCACTTATTGGTATTGCTTTGCTGATGGCAAGCTGTACTGAAGATTATAAAGATTGGGCAAAGCCATTCAGCAATGATCCTGAAGAGGCGTTCAACGTTGGCTTTACTGCTTCGCCAGCCAGCCCTATCGACTTTGCTACTGTTGAGGCCGACAAGGTTCTGCTGTTCAACTCTACTATTGATGCCCCCGAGGGTGCTACAGCCCAATATACGGCATATATTACTGACGAGAGTGGCGAGAATAAGTCTGAGGCATTGACTGTTTCCGATGAGGGATATGTTGATGTTGATGAACTTGAGAGTGCTGTTTATGCACTTTGGGGTCGTCGCCCTGTAGCGCGTATCATTCCTTTGGTTGTTGGTGCTAATATCAGTGTTAACGGAACAGCGTTTGCAAAGGAGTCAATAACAACTCTTACTGCTACTCCAGATGCACCTGAGATTGAGGAGGCATATTATATCACAGGAACTCCAAATGGATGGAATAATAGTGATACATCACTTGAGCTTACTAATGGTGGTGGCGATGTTTACGAGAATCCAGTATTCACTGTTCTCATCCCAGCTACAGGAAGTGATATCGAGTTCAAGGTTACTCCAAAGTCAGGTCTTGGTGGTGACTGGAGCAAGTGTCTCACAGCATCTGATACAGAGGGTAAGTTTGCTACAAACAATGCCGGCGGTAATTTGGTTGTTCCTAATGTAGAAGGTGCAAAGTTCTATCGTGTACAGTTCAATATGCTCGATCAGACCTGGACACATGAGGCTCTGAATTACGGTGAGTACTTCTACGAGATTGGTAACGAGAGTGGTTGGGGAACATCACATGCTCTCTATGGCGGAAAAGGCGATGGTAAGTACCTAGGCTACTACTATCTCGATGGTGAGTTTAAGTTTAAGCCTAATGCCGACAACTGGGATGACGACCTGGAGTATGTAAGTGGTACAGAACTGGGTGGAACACTGCAGTCTACTGGTGGTCCTAACTGTCCAGATCCAAGTGCAGGATTCTATCAGATTAACCTTGATGCAGGCGTGTTGACATACAGTCTGACTAAGGTTGAAGTTATCAGTATCATTGGCGACTTCAATGGTTGGGGTGCTGATGTTGATATGACTTACAACAAGGAGGCTGGTTGTTGGGAAGGTACTGCCGAAGTTAATACTAATGGTTTCAAGTTCCGTATGAATCACGACTGGGCAATCAGTTGGGGTGGAGCAAACGGCGATGGTAAGCTTTATTCTAACCTTACGCAGTACGATGGCGCCAATATCATTGTTGATGAGGCTGGTACATATAAGTTCCAGTTGTATCTCAGCTACGAGGGCGCAAATAAGGTAGTTATTACTAAGCAGTAATTTTATATCGATATTTACTCTGGCGAGCCGTTATATATAGCGGCTCGCTTGTTTATAAACCTATGTATATGAAGAAATTGCTTTTCTGTGTTTTGACGTTTGTGTCTTTCGCAGCCAATGCACAACCTCAAAAGTACCTTGGTGGTGATATATCGCTATTACCATCATACGAGGAAAAAGGCACAGTCTATAAGGATTTCGATGGCAAGAAGGTACAGTTGTTGCCTTTCCTTAAAAAACAAGGATGGAATTGCATTCGAGTAAGGTTATTCGTTGATCCCCAAAGTGCACCTCAAGAGAATAAGGACGAAGGTGTTTGTCAGGATCTTAATTATGTCATTAAACTGGCCAAACAGATTAAGAAAACCGGTTTGAAGTTTATGCTCGACTTTCATTATAGCGATACGTGGGCCGATCCTGGTAAGCAGTTTACACCCAAACGTTGGAAAGACTGCTCCCTCCAGGTACTGGCAGATAGTGTTTATGCTTATACCCGAGCCTCGCTATTGGCTATGAAGAAAGCTGGCGTTATCCCTGAATTTGTCCAGGTGGGTAATGAGATTACTAATGGCATGCTTTGGCCTATAGGCAAACTCGATCCATCGGCTAGTGAAGGGTTTGATACTCTTT
The DNA here is from genome assembly GCA_902800365.1 of uncultured Prevotella sp. GTDB lineage: Bacteria > Bacteroidota > Bacteroidia > Bacteroidales > Bacteroidaceae > Prevotella. The sequence goes on from CADCEF010000041.1 coordinate 12,537, forward strand.
GTGTGTTCCTAAAGGCGGGTAGTAAGGCTTGCCGAGAGATTTGCCCAAAGTCACAAATCATTATTCACACCGAGAAGGCAGGCGACTGGGATATCACTCGTAACTATTACCAACAGTTGCGTCGCCGTCAGGTTGATTATGATATAATTGGTTTGAGTTATTATCCCATGTGGCATAAGTCTATACAAAATCTTGGAAAGACGCTTGATAACCTTGCAGTCCTTTTCCCAGAGAAACCTGTTATGGTAGTAGAGACAGCTGCTTATTATTCTCATGAGAATGATCCTTGGGCTAAGGAGGATACTTATGCCGAGTTCTATCCTATCTCTGTTGAGGGACAGACACAGTTTACGCGTGAACTGGTTGCTGAGCTTAACAAGCACCACAACGTTACAGGCCTCTTCTGGTGGTTCCCCGAAGAGAATGCTTACGGTAACACTGTGACGAAGGGTTGGCTGAACCGTGGCTTGTTCGATAACCATACTGGTAATGCTTTACCAGCGTTGAAAGCATTTAAATTGAAATAGCGTGCAATTATTGCACGCTATTCTTTTTAGCAGTCCTTGCGGCAGAGGGTCCAGCCGCGCAGCATGGCGAAATAGTCGAGGGCGGTGGTGCCGTTCTCTTGTATCGCCATGGCGGTGGCTATTGCCATCCAGCGGGCTGGTTGGTCGCTGGGAATGCCGATTGGCTCGTCGGGGGCGATGCCAGTGAGGCGGCTCACATTATTTATATACGCACGCGTATTGTTCTCGTGTGGCGGAGCCCACTTCTGTATGATGCCTCGGATGGTGAACAGCCGATACTGGTGGTAGTAGGTACGGGTGAGCAGCCAGAATGCTGCTCTCCACCCATATTCCATTGATTCAAACTGACAGAAACTTGCATCGTTCTGCTGGGCACTCAGCCCCTTCCACTTATCCTTTGAACGGCGTATATTCAAAGGATTGTTATTACGAATTCCTCTTGGTGTCATGGTAATTCTTTTAATAGTTTACGATAAAATCCCATTTTTACTTTCTCTACAATGCCATCTTCAACAAATCTAGCCAGAGCCCTTGATGCAGCCGATGTTGTAACCTTGAAACACTCAACATACTGTTGTGTCTTGAATTCATCGGGCAACTTGCTGAAGCACTCCTGATAACGCGTAGTACGTTTACGGACCACAAACTCCTTGTTCTGATCGGCAAAGTAGTTGAATGCCATTTCGCCGAAGAAGAACTTCTGACTCTGATACTGAATCTCCATAACGGTGCGGCAGAACCGTTTGTCGGTGTTGTCCATTGTTAGCGTATGGTGCTCCTGCCATTCCTGCCAGTGTCGCATCAGTATGAAGGGTAGCGTGATGCCGATGCCGTAATAGGGGATACGTTTCAGCAGCATGCGGTCGGCCTTGTCGTGATTAAACTCTGCTATCTCCATCTTAGCTGTCTGCCATTCGTAGGTCTCGTCATTCAGAGGTTCTATGGGTATCTCGCCTTTCACCTGGTCAAGCCGGTAGGCCCACTGTCTGAGTGTCTCGTCGGCTCCTTCTATCACCTCCTGATTGCGCAGGGCTGTGCCTTTGTCAGGCAGCGGGATAACAGCCAGACGGGTGCTCATGCCAGTACCGAAGTTACGTTGGTTCACCTTGCGATGCAAGGCATAAGGCGTTCCGGTGTAGATGAAGTTCCAGTATACATTGAACATGCCCGATATGCTCTCTGTGTTGGCATACATCTGTCCGTCTTCCTCGTTGTGGAAGGCTTTAAGTTCCAGAATCTCACGGTCCTTCCAGTCGCCGCCCTTATTGTTCTTGTTTACGTTATCAAGCTCAGAGTCGAACGAGAGCATGTGCAGGTTCAGGGGCTGCCCCTCAATCATCTCCTTGGCTGCCAGCATGTGGCGGATAAACTCACCGGTGGCCGTGCGGGCTGGGTGAACACGTATACCAACCTCTGGCTTCTTCAGGGCGTCGGCTTTCTGGGCCTTGGTGCTGGTGGTTCGCTCTGTGCGACTCTCCTTGTAACGGTTCAAAGCATCGGTCATACACTGATCGGCCTGAATAATAGGGTCTGCAATAATCTTATAGAACTCTTCTATCATGTGTTTGCCTGCACCTGGGTCGCCAATAATAAAGATACAGTAGTTAAGACGGCGGATGATTTTAGGTGCAAACCAGAAGTGATACCAGGCGCGGGTCATCAGCGTGCCGAACAGGGCGGCGCTACTGAATAGAACTGCCGGCAGCTTATGGGGATGCACATTCACGAAGAGTTCCTTCATACAAGGGTAATACTCTGACATCTCCAGCAACTCCTCAGCCCACTTATCCAGCGGCATCGATGCATAGATATCATCCCCGCCTGTCATGTCGAGCGCTCCATGCGCTACGTTTAGTCGAGATGACAATGCACATACTGCCGCGCTCATCTCCTTAGATATCTTCGGCATCCAAGGTTTACCCTTTTTGGCATTCTCATTCTCCTGGGCAGTAACATAGTCGGCAGCATTATTCACGGTGCGCTCCACATCCTCCTGGCGCTCATCAACTATCTGCTTAACCCAAGACTGAGCCAACAGCAGAGCCAGTGTCGCCTTCTTGTCGCGGTCGGTCATAATGTACAAGTCGCGAGCCAACACCACGCTGGCCTCATGCCTCGACACACCATCCTTACCACCAAATCGCTGTTCACTCCACGCCTCGATTATCTTCTGATAAGGCACGCCGTTATAGGTCAGAGCATCAACAGCCAACTGGTTCTCTCCATCACTTCTTGATATAGCAGGTCGGTCTTCTGCAGCACTTTCCACATCGGCCAGATTAGAACCATCAGCACCACTCTTAGCAATGTCAATAGTAGGCTGGCTATGACCAGCGTGATACTCATCATTATACTTCTTACCAAAATCTTCACTTTCATA
>CADCEF010000042.1 GCA_902800365.1 uncultured Prevotella sp.
GGTGATGTGAACTATGATCCACAGAGCCGTGTAAATACTTTTGCTCATGTTAACCATGCTGCAGACCAGACTCGTCTGGGTGTTCTGCTGTGTATCAATGGTACTGGTATCCTGAATGCATGGACACATCGTAACATTACTCCAGAGATTGGCTATGCTGAGATGAATGATCTGGCAGCAAGCGTGCCCATTGGTAGTGAGGGCGTAACTGTAATCCCATTCGGAAACGGTGCTGAGCGTGTATTGGAGAATAAGGAAATCGGTTGCTCAATCAACGGCCTGAACTTCAATAAGCACAACAAGGCTCACCTGGTTCGTGCTGCTCAGGAGGGTATCGTGTTCTCATTCTGCTATGGTATGGAGATTATGCAGCAGATGGGTATGGACATCAAGAAAATTCATGCCGGTAAGGCAAATATGTTCTTGAGTCCTCTGTTCCGTAATACTCTGGCAGGTGTTAGTGGTGCAACTATCGAACTGTATGATACAGATGGTTCTGTAGGTGCTGCTAAGGGTGCTGGTCTGGGTGCCGGTATCTATGCTAATGCAGCAGAAGCTTTTGCTTCGCTTGATAAGCTGGAGGTTATTGAGCCAGATGCAGCTCACCGAGCTGAATATCAGGCTGCTTACGCCGCTTGGAAAGAGACTTTGAAAAAGAATCTTTAAATAAAAAGAGAACCCGCCACAACGGCGGGTTTCTTTTTTATAATGTGCTTTTATACCATTCAAATAGTTTTTTAACACCATCCTCGATTTCGACTTTGTGAGTCCAACCGAGAGAGTGGAGTTTAGAAACATCAATGAGCTTGCGCATTGTACCATCGGGCTTTGATGTGTCGAACTCAACTTCGCCTTCGAAACCAACAGCCTTAACAACAAGTTCTGACAACTCGCGGATTGTGAGTTCCTTACCTGTACCAACATTGATGTGACAGTTGCGGATTTCGCCCAACTTGGGGATTGCACCGCCACGACCGGCTGAGTGGTTGCGGTCGACAGCGCCATCGGTACTTGCGCCATAGTGTACTGATGAGTATTTCTCGATGCCAATGATGTCGCTGAAGTTTACGTTTAGCAGCACATGTACTGAAGCATCGGCCATATCTTCGGACCAAAGGAACTCGCGGAGAGGAGTGCCGGTGCCCCAGAGGGTGACCTTATTGTTCTCTATGCCATACTTAGCCAAAACGTCAAGGACCTTTTGGGATTGAACATTGAACATTGATGATTGAGCATTAAGGCCTTCGCCAGTAACGCCTTCTACGGGGCGCTTGTTCAGGTCGATGGCAATCTTATCCCAGGCTCCATCGTGGATGAGCTTGGCCAGATAAACCTTTCGCATCATGGCTGGCATGACGTGGCTGTTCTCCAAATGGAAGTTGTCGTTAGGGCCATAAAGGTTTGTTGGCATTACTGCAATGTAGTTTGTACCATACTGCAGATTATAGCTCTCGCACATCTTAAGACCTGCAATCTTGGCAATTGCATACTCCTCGTTGGTGTACTCCAGGGGAGAGGTGAGAAGGCAATCTTCCTTCATTGGCTGAGGTGCATTCTTTGGATAGATGCAGGTAGAACCAAGGAAGAGCAGCTTCTTAACTCCATGAGCATAGGCCTCACTAATAACATTGCACTGAATCTTCATGTTCATCATGATGAAGTCAGCACGATAGAGTGAGTTGGCCATGATGCCGCCAACAAATGCTGCAGCAAGTACAACTGCGTCGGGGCGCTCCTCGTCGAAGAACTTCTTTACTGCCACCTGGTCGGTGAGGTCGAGTTCTTTGTGACTGCGACCTACCAGATTTGTGTATCCTCGCTGAAGGAGGTTATTCCAAATAGCGGAACCCACAAGTCCGTGGTGTCCCGCTACATATATCTTACTTTCTTTACTGAGCATCGTCCATGTGAGCTTTAAGGAAGAGTTTCTTAACAAACTTCATGTCGTGCTGAACCATGATTTTTACAAGGTCCTCGAATGAGGTCTTCTGTGGATTCCAACCCAACTTGGCTTTTGCCTTGGCTGGATTACCAAGCAGCTGGTCAACCTCGGCTGGACGGAAGTACTTAGGATCAACCTCAACAAGAGCCTTGCCGGTTTTCTTGTCGTAACCTTTCTCGTCGACACCATCACCGCGCCATTCGAGCTCGATGCCTGCCTCCTTAAAGGCGAGGGTAGCAAACTCGCGGACTGTATGGTATTCGCCAGTTGCAATTACGAAATCATCTGGCTCGGGCTGCTGAAGGATGAGCCACATGCACTCAATATAATCCTTGGCATATCCCCAGTCGCGCAGTGAGTTAAGGTTGCCAAGATAAAGCTTGTCCTGATATCCCTGAGCGATACGCGCTGCAGCAAGGGTGATCTTACGGGTAACGAAGGTCTCGCCTCGGCGCTCACTCTCGTGATTGAAGAGGATACCGTTGCAGCAGAACATATTATATGACTCGCGATAGTTCTTCATAATCCAGAAACCATAAAGCTTGGCTACTGCATATGGAGAACGGGGGTAGAATGGGGTTGTCTCAGACTGTGGAACCTCCTGTACTTTACCGTAAAGCTCAGATGTAGATGCCTGATAGATACGGCAAGTATCAGCCAAGCCTGCGATGCGGACGGCTTCGAGCAGACGAAGAACTCCATTAGCGTCGGTATCGGCTGTGTATTCCGGTACATCGAAAGAAACCTTTACGTGACTCTGAGCAGCGAGGTTGTAGATCTCAGTGGGGCGGATGCTTGAAATGACGCGTATGAGTGATGATGAATCGGTCATGTCGGCCCAATGGAGATTTACAAGACGTGACTTCTTCATGTCGCGAACCCACTCATCGAGATAGAGATGCTCGATTCTTCCTGTATTGAATGAAGAAGAACGGCGCATCAGTCCGTGGACTTCATAACCTTTTTCGATCAAAAACTCAGCCAGATACGATCCGTCCTGACCTGTTATACCAGTGATAAGGGCAACCTTTTTATCCATATTTAAATTAATTATTTCCAGAGAATTGTTTGATTCGCTGTTCCTCAGACAGTTTGCAGATGAGCAGCGTGTCATCGTTTTCGGCGATGATATATCCATCGAGTCCCTGAATGACAACTTTCTTTTCCTGAACAGTATGTACTATGCAGTTGTGACTCTCAATAAGACTGATGTCCTGGCCAATGCTTACATTGCCATAAAGGTCCTTTTTGCTCTGCTCGTGGAGTGAGCCCCATGTGCCAAGGTCGCTCCAGCCGAAGTCGGAAGGACAAACGAATATCTCCTCGGCCTTCTCCATGATGGCATAGTCGACAGAGATGTTCTCGCACTCAGGGAACAGGCGATTGATTTCTTCCTGCTCTTTGTCGGTACCATAAATCGGGAGCATTGACTCGAAGATTTTTGCCATTGATGGCTGGTAGATGCGGAATGCGTTTACAATGGTGTTGACATTCCAGATGAATATGCCCGCATTCCAAAAGTAATTGTTCTTCTTGATATAACCCTGTGCAGTTTCGAGGTTAGGCTTCTCGCGGAAAGAGTCGACTCTGAATATCTCCTTGTTGCGCAGTGAACTTGTGCTTAAGTCGGCCTGGATGTAGCCATAGCCTGTCTCAGGGCGGTTAGGTTTCATTCCAAGGGTTACAATAGCATCGGTCTCGCCCGTGAACTGCATACACTCCTTGATAACTCGCTGGAACTCTGTCTTATCAGTAACGATGTGGTCGCTTGGAGTTACAATGATGTTGGCCTTGGGGTCTTTTGACTTGATGCGCCAACTAACATATGCAATACAAGGTGCTGTGTTTCTGCGGCATGGCTCGCAGAGGATGTTTCCTGCTGGCATATCAGGCAACTGCTTTTTTACGATTTCCTGATATTTCTGGTTAGTAACAACCCAGATGTTCTCGGGCTTAACCAGATTGCCAAATCTTTCTACCGTTAACTGAAGTAATGTTTTTCCAACGCCGAGAACGTCGATGAACTGCTTTGGGTTCTCGGTAGTACTCATTGGCCAGAAACGGCTACCAACGCCGCCTGCCATGATAACTAAATGGTTGTTTGTTCTTGCCATAATCGTTGTTTGCTGATGATAATAATGCGCAAAAATACGAAAAAATATGGAAAACAAACAATTATTAAGCAAAAAATTGCTTTTTACGCTGACTTTTCTTGTTTATTGTTAAGTTTTCGCTTGATGACGAAATAGATTACAGCCAGAACAATAAGTCCCAATATGACAAATTTTATATACTCGGCATATTCGCTGATCTTATCGTTCAACTGATCTTCGGGAACAATGGCATGGAGATACCATCCCAGAAGAGCCAAAACACTATGCCATCCGCCAGCACCGATAGTGGTGAAGAGAATGAACTTGCCGTAATGCATACGGGCCAAACCGGCAGGGATAGAGATAAGGTGGCGGATTACTGGAACGAAACGACCGGTAAGTGTTGCTGCTATGCCGTGGTCGTCAAAGTATTTTTCACTTTTCTCAACTTTCTCCTGATTGAGTAGGCACATCTTGCCCCACTTGCTGTTGGCAAACTTGTAGATTACGGGACGGCCAACATACAATGCAACAAAATAGTTGATGCTTGCACCAATATCGGCTCCGAGTGTGGCAAACAATACTACTAAGAATACATTAAGTGAACCACTTGCTGCGTGATAGGCTGCGGGAGTAACTACAAACTCAGATGGTACAGGAACTACTGTGCTCTCTAATAACATCAGAAAGAAGATGGTTGGGTACCAACCGAGGTAATTGAGGATATTGGTAATAAAATTCATACTTATTAATCGTTCAAATGTTTTAATGCGTAATCATAATAGTCCTTAGGTGCCATGTCCTCGGGGAAGAATTCGCCTAATACGGCTTTCGCTTCTTCGGGGTTGCACTCACAGGCTTTCTTCAGATAGTACAGAAACTCGTCGTCTTTCTTCAAATCGTTGCAACATAAGGCCATGTAGGAATAACCTTCGTTCCATTCGTCGTCGACTTTCTTGAAAAAATCCAAGTATAACTGGTATGCATAATTTAAATGCAAATTATCGTGGTAAGAGATAATAATCCTAAGTTGAATCTTAAGATCATTATTCGAAAGCTCTAATGCTTTGTTAAATTCTTTTCTTGCTTCTTCGTCTTTCTTGTTTGTAAGAAGGACATGTCCTCTCATTACCTGCATGTGAACATGGTCGCATTTAAGTTTGTAGGTCATGTCAATACACCACAGAGCTTTATCAAGGTTGCCAGTCTTGTTGTAAACGAATGCCATTTCCTGGTAGATCTCTGGCAGATATACAGAGTCTATTGGAGCCACGCTGATGGCTTTTTCCAAGAGTGGAATGCTCTCTTCGAACTTGCCCTTGTTGATGAGACATAAGGCCTGATGGAGATGGCCGAATTCATCATCGGGCATCTTTTCGGAGTATTTCTTGAAATATTCAAAAGCCTCTTCGTAGTTACCCATGGTATATAGGGTGTTGGCTTTCGACATCAGTCCGTCGGCATCGTTAGGGTCGATGGCAATGGCGTATTCGCTGCTTGTTAGTGCGGCATTGTAATCTTCTTTCATGTACTGAATGCCGGCTAAGGCGTTCCAGTAATTGGTAGAGTAGGGATTCTTATCGAGAAGTTCATTGAATAGTTTCTCGCTATCTTTATATTTGCCTAACCCAAACAATGTGCGGGCCATGAGCTCCTTGAAACCGTCGGATTGAGAACCGGTGATGCGGGCAATCCATTCGAAAGCCTTGATGAACTGACTGTACTCTAAGTAAAGCTCTACAACGTCTTTAATGTAATCAGCAGTTTCTTCGGCAGGAACTTCGTTCTTGAAGTATTCTAAAAGTACAGAATCTGCTTTGTCTACATCGTTCTTATGGATGAGAACCTCGGCATGCAGGTATACTGCCTCGAGACTATCGAGCGCCTCGATTTTGGTGGCATATTTCTCTACGGTGTCAAAGTCTTTGGCTTCCAATGCTTCCTTGGCTTTGTATAGCATCGGACCTAATGCTTCGGGGTTGTATTCCATTGCCAGGGATATAGCCTCCTCGGCTTCTTCTTCGCGATTGTTGAAGTGGTAATAAGCAGCTATGTCAGCCAAGTCGTCGGCATCCATGAATATGCGGCCGCCCGACTTGACTGACTCTTCGTATTGTTTGAGGATTTCCTTAAATTCCTCGTTGTCAAAATACTCTTTATCTCCTTCGGTCACTTCTTCCAGGTATCCTTAAGTCCTACTGTCTTATTGAAGATAGGCTTCTCGGCAGTTGAGTCGGTGTCGGGGGTGAAATAACCGATACGCTGGAACTGCAGATAGGTGAGTGGCTTCATATCGGCTGCGAATGGCTCGATGTAGCAATTCTTGATGATATGCAGAGAATCAGGATTGATAATCTCCTTCATTGCAGTGACTGCATCGCAATTCTTCTCTTCGCGGATTGCTGCCATGTCATCGCGAGGATTCTCAACCTTCCAAAGACGGTCGTAGAGACGAACCTCGGCCTCAACGGCATGCTTGCAACTTACCCAGTGGAGTGTCTTACCCTTAATCTTACGGTTTGAACCGGGCAGACCGCTACGTGACTCTGGGTCGTAGGTGCAGTAGATGGTGGTTACATTGCCATTCTCATCCTCGTCGCAGGGGTGGTCCTCGTTACATTTGATAATGTAAGCGTTCTTAAGACGAACCTCCTTGCCTGGAGCCAAGCGCATGAACTTCTTCTCAGCCTCCTTCATGAAGTCGTCGCGCTCAATCCAAAGTTCGCGGGTGAACTCAACGGTGTGTGTGCCGTCGGCCTCGTTCTCTGGATTATTTACAGCTGTGAGCTGCTCAACCTGATCCTCTGGGTAGTTGGTGATAACAACCTTTACTGGATCGAGAACTGCGCTGACACGGATGGCACGAGCGTTAAGATCGTCACGAACGGCACTCTCGAGAAGAGCCATATCGTTAAGGGCATCAATCTTGGTATAGCCAATCTTATCAATAAACTTGATGATACTCTCAGGGCTGTAACCACGACGGCGGAATCCGCAGATAGTTGGCATGCGGGGATCGTCCCATCCGCTTACCAAACCATTCTGTACCAAAGCAAGCAGATTGCGCTTTGACATCAGGGTATAGTTGAGGTTCAGCTTGTTGAACTCTGTCTGGCGTGGACGGTTGTCCTCGATATTATCGGTCTCACCTTTCCATTCTTTCATCCATGTTACGAACAGATCGTAAAGGGGACGGTGCTCAACAAACTCAAGGGTACACCATGAATGGGTAACGCCCTCAAGATAGTCGCTCTGACCATGGGTGAAATCGTACATTGGGTAGGCATTCCACTTATTGCCAGTACGGATATGGGGAATGTTGAGTACGCGGTAGATAAGTGGATCGCGGAACAGCATGTTGGGGTGGGCCATATCTATCTTGGCACGCAGAACAAGTGTTCCTGGTTCGCACTTTCCGCTGTTCATGAACTCAAAGAGTTTGAGGTTTTCCTCAACAGGACGATCGCGGAAAGGACTGTTGGTACCTGGACTTGTGGTTGTACCCTTCTGCTGGGCGATTACCTCTGCACTCTGCTCATCAACATAGGCACGTCCCTGCTGGATAAGCCATACAGCAAAGTCCCAGAGCTCCTGGAAATAGTCGCTGGCATAGTAAACGTTTGCCCACTTAAAACCAAGCCACTTGATATCGTTCTCGATACTCTCGATATATTCGGTATCCTCTTTTATTGGGTTTGTGTCGTCGAAACGCAGATTGCACTGACCGCCATATTTCTTGGCAAGTCCAAAGTCGATAGCAATAGCCTTGGCATGACCGATGTGCAGATAGCCGTTTGGCTCTGGTGGGAAACGGGTCTGCATTCTGCCTCCGTTCTTACCTTCTGCCAGATCATTGATCACTTTCTGCTCAATGAAGCTAACGCTCTTTTTCTCTTCTGTCTCGTTCTTAATAATCTCTTCCATATCTTGTGTTATTTTATTCCTTTTTCGTTTAATGCTTTTGAATACTTTGCTGCATTCTTCAGGTGCTCCTGATAGGTCTTGGCAAAGTTGTGAGTGCCCGAGAAATCCTCTTTGGCACACATGTACAGATAATCGTGGGCTGTACGGTTAAGTACGGCGTCGATACCTGCCACAGATGCAATCTTGATTGGTCCCGGTGGTAATCCTGTATTCTTATAGGTGTTATAGGGACTGTCGAATTGCAGCATGTTGTGGTATATGCGTTTCAATGCAAAATCCTTAAGCGCGAACTTGATGGTTGGATCGGCCTGGAGCGGCATTCCTGCATTAAGTCTGTTAATATACATACCTGCAATCATCGGCTTCTCAGCATTGTTGGCTGTCTCTTCATCAATAATGCTGGCTATAGTGCAGACCTCTTCCTTGCTTAAACCGAGGGCATCGGCTTTGATGGTGCGCTGAGCATTCCAGAAATTTTCGTTCTCTTTCTTCATGCGCTTCATCAGGTTCTCAATAGAGATATTCCAATATACCTCGTAAGTATTAGGTACAAACAAGCAGGCGATTGTTGCCGTGTCGTATCCCTGTTGAGCGCAGAACGATGAGTCGCTAAAAAGAATTGAAACAGCAACACTATCCATCATCAGTTTCTTTGAAAGATAACCGGCAAGGCGGTCCATAGTGCGACTCTCGGGGATGGTGAGTCTTACTGGTTCCTGATGCCCGTTCTTCAGGTTGCGGAAAACGCGGATTGTGCTCTGGTCGGGAGTGATGGCATATCGGCCGCTACGGATTTTGTCGGAATAACCTCCATGTCGTGATAGCATTTTAAATGCTACGAGACCGTGATATGATGCTATGGGCTCCAATTTTGCGCACACCGAATCCAGATTGTCGTTGTCGTCGATATATACATACTCTGTAGTGCTGAGTTTTGAAAAACTCCCTACAAAATAGTAATATGCGATGCATAAGATTCCTAACACGCATATGGCAATAGGAACCAGATACTTTGACTTTTTAAACCAATTCATCTTCATAATCTTGAAAAAACGCTGCAAAGTTACAAAAATCTCTCCACTCTTATCGCTAATTTCTCATTTTTTTGTATCTTTGCCCTAAAATATAGCTTATGAAACTCAAGTTTTCTATACAATATGGTACTCAATGGGGACAAAATCTCTATGTGGTGATTACCTATCGGAGTAACGATCAGACCGAAAAAACGGAACGGCTGATGATGGTTACAACTGACGGCATGGAGTGGTCGCTGGAGACAACTGTCCTGGAATCGCGTAAACATCCAATATCATCATTCATGTATTTTTATCAGGTTGAGGATAATGATGGAAACGTGCTACGTAAAGAATGGGATGCTATACCGCGAATATACTATTTTGACTCTTCGAAGGACTATGTGATGGCCGACAGGTGGCGCGATGTTCCTCTTCAGTATCATCTGTATAGTAAGGCTTATCTCACTACAATGGGGCTGGAAGATAATGATAAAGTGGAGCCACAGCGCGTGCCACTTTATCGTAAGACGATACTGTTCAGAGTCTCTGCGCCTCAATTGCAGAAAGGGCAGTCGGTGGCAATCGTAGGCTCGCATCCTGCACTGGGCTGTTGGAATGTGGCCCGTTATCTTAGAATGGAGCCCATAGGTCGCTTCGAATGGTTGTTGTCTGTGAATGTAGATGCCGTACTGCTTCCTTTAGAATATAAGTATGTGATTGTTGATGACGATACGCATGCTTTTGTGGCTTGGGAAGAGGGCGATAACCGAACTACAGATGGATTACTGCCTGCCGACCAGACGGTGATGCCTGATGGGACGGTGCTTGTGGCTTATGGCGAAAGTCTGAGGGTTAAAGAACAGACGTGGCGTGCTGCAGGTGTAGTGATTCCTGTGTTCTCATTGCGTACTAAAGAGTCGTATGGTGTTGGAGATTTCGGCGACCTTCATAGGTTGGTTGACTGGTGTGTGGCTACAGGAATGAAGGTAATCCAGTTGTTGCCTGTTAATGATACAACATGCTCTGGCAACTGGAGCGATTCTTATCCGTATAACATTGTCTCGGCCTTCGCCTTGCATCCTCATTATCTTGATTTGGAGGCTCTTGGGGCATTGAAGAATAAAACGAAGATGACTGCGTATCATCGTCAGCGCCAGGAACTTAACGCAATCGGATATAGCGATTATGAAGCTGTGGATAGAGTTAAGAGATCCTATGTGGAAGAGGTTTATATTGAGCGTGGCCAACAGACTCTTGACTCCAAGGATTTTAAACTATGGTATGCTGATAATAAGGAGTGGCTGGAACCATATGCTAAGTGGGTTTCGGCTAAATCTAATTATAGTAGTGTTTCTGTAGTATATTATGTTCAATATCATCTTCATGTTCAACTTAAGTCGGCAGCTGACTACGCCCGGTCAAAGGGTATATTCATAAAAGGTGATGTGCCCATAGGTGTTAATGGTGATAGTGTTGAGACGGCTACTCATCCGGAGTTCTACCATCTTGATGCACAAACAGGTGCACCGCCAGACGCATTCTCGCAGAACGGTCAGAACTGGGGATTCCCTACTTATAACTGGAAAGCGGGGCTGGTAGACTGGTTCCATCGCAGACTGATATGGATGGAACAGTATTTCGATGCTATACGTATAGACCATATACTGGGATTTTTCCGTATATGGGAGATCCCCGAAGATGCCGTGTTTGGAATGTTGGGACATTTCTCGCCATCGTTACCCATGACTGTAGGTGAGATAGAGTACTTTGGATTGCCTTTCAGAAAGGACCTTTTTACTCGTCCGTTTATTAACGATAGGGTGTTGGATAAGCTTTTCGGTCTGCATGCACCGTATGTTCGCGAACATTTCCTTGTGGCCCGTAGTTACGGACTGTATGATATTAAGGCGGATTATGATACCCAGAAAAAGGTGCAAATGGCTTTTGATGGGCGAACGGACGAAAACAGTCTGTGGATTCGTGATGGATTGTATAGGCTGATTAGTGGTGTTTTGTTTATGGAAGACCCGCAGCAGCCGGAGATGTATCATCCACGTATAGGAGTTATTGGCGAGCCCGTGTTTGATGCGCTTACAGCAGAGGAGAAGGATGCGTTTATGCGACTGTATAATAACTATTATTATCAGCGTCATAACTTCTTCTGGGGTAGTGAGGCTATACGCAAAATAACCAGTGTGTTTGGTGCTACACGAATGCTGTGTTGTGGAGAAGACCTTGGTATGTTGCCTGACTGTGTGGCTCCTGTGCTAGACCAGCTCCGTGTTCTTACGCTTGAGATTCAGTCGATGCCAAAGCAGAACGGGTATGAGTTTGCTCACCTGGATGCTAATCCGTATCGTTCGGTTGCTACAATCTCAACCCATGATATGTCGCCATTACGTCTGTGGTGGAGTGAGAGCCCGGAACGTACGCAGCGCTACTATGTATCTATGCTGCAGAAGCAGGGTAGGGCTCCAGAGCAGTTGCCGGCCCATCTGGCTGAAGAGATAATTGGTCGTCACCTGTACTGTCCGTCGATGCTTTGTCTGCTGTCTTTGCAGGATTGGTTAGCGATGGATGGTGAGTTGAGAAGCAAGAATCCTCGTGATGAGAGAATAAATGTACCAAGTGATCCATACAATCGTTGGAAATACCGCATGCATATAACAATCGAAGAATTACTGAAGGCCGATAAATATAATAATAAGGTGAAAACCATGATTCAGCGTTCAAAACGCTAATGTTTAATGTTTAATGTTTAATGTTTAATCTTTAATGTTTAATGTATAACACTTATATTTTCGACCTTGATGGTACTCTGTTAGATACCCTTGCGGATCTTGCTGCCTCTACAAACTATGCTTTACGTACACACGGAATGCCTGAGCATTCTATTGACGATGTACGTAGATTTGTGGGAAACGGTGTACGTAAGCTGATGGAGCGTGCTATTCCAAATGGTGAGGCCAATCCTGATTTCGAGGCTACTTTTGCTACTTTCCGTGAACATTATATGCATCATTCGCTTGATACAACCCGTCCATATCAGGGAGTTCCCGAGGTTCTGGCCGAGTTGAAGGCTAGAGGGTGCAGACTGGCTGTTGTAAGTAATAAGATGATGGCTGCTACCGTGGAGTTATGTCGTCATTTCTTCCCAGATACCATAGAAGTGGCCATTGGTGAGCATGAAGCAGAAGGTATACGTAAGAAACCGGCGCCAGATACAGTCTTTGCTGCTTTACGAGAGCTTGGCGTTGAAAAAAACGGGGCTGTTTATGTTGGCGACAGTGATGTGGATATTCAAACAGCTGCAAACTCTGGACTTCCTTGTATTTCCGTGTTGTGGGGATTCCGTGATCGTGACTTCCTGATACAACATGGAGCGAAGACTTTTATCTCCGCTCCATCAGAATTATTATAAAATTAGGTGTATTATATCTGCTGCAGTCTGGCGATATACTTGCCAAGAATGTCGAACTCGATGTTGACTACAGAACCTACACGGATGTCGCAGAAATTAGTGTGCTCGAATGTGTAGGGAATGATGGCAACCTGGAACGTGTTTGATGTGGGATTGCAAACGGTAAGACTTACTCCGTTTACGGTTACACTGCCCTTGTCGACAGTGAAATATCCTTTCTTAGCCATCTCTCTGTTCTCAGGATACTCAAAGGTGAAATAGGTTGAGCCATCGGCATCTTCTACTGCGATACAGCGAGCTGTCTCGTCAACATGTCCCTGGACAATGTGACCGTCCAATCTGCCATTCATAAGCATTGAACGTTCAACGTTTACCTTGTCACCAACATTCAGAAGTCCGAGGTTTGTGCGATCAAGCGTTTCCTTCATAGCTGTTACTGTATATGTGCCATTCTCTATGGCAACTACGGTAAGGCACACGCCATTGTGAGCGACACTCTGGTCGATCTTCAACTCGTCGACAAATGAACACTTTAATGTGAAATCGATATTCTCGCGATCCTTACGGATAGCAACTACGGTAGCAAATTCTTCGATGATTCCGGAAAACATATCTGAAATTTAATGTTTAATCTTTCATGTTTAAAAAGAAAAGGGTGCGTGCCGATGATTTGGTGAAAACTCCTGTTTCACACGATTTGGGGGCTCCCCGCTGTTGTAATCCACCGGCATTGCTGCTCTCCTAAAATAGGATAATCGTGGCCCGCCATTGGCAAGGGAAACGATCCCGATTTTGTTTTTTAATGTAGAGTATCCCGATCTATCAGGCACGACCCACTGTTTCTGCTGCAAAGATACAAATAATCTGCGACTTATCCAAACCTTTTGCGGTTTTTCTTGGTAAATCGGAACTTTTTCTTTATCTTTGCACTCAAAATAGGAAAGATTATGGCAAAGACAGTTTGTATCATTGCGGGAGCTCGTCCCAATTTTGTAAAAGTGTCGCCTTTGGTAAGAGCTATTAATAAGAATCCTGAGGCAACTTGTTTGTTGGTTTATGCTGGTAGTGAGAATGACCCTACTCTTGAACCTTCGCTTTTTGAGGATTTGCAGATGCCGCGTCCACAATATTATTTAGGTGTAGACTCAACGAGTTTGAATGAGATTACAAGTCAGGTGATGGCTCGATTCGATGCTTTCCTCGATGAACATGAGGTTGATGTCGTAATCGTTGTTGATGATCTTGCATCGACTATGGCAGCAGCGATTGTCACAAAGAAGCGTGGTATACGATTGGCGCATCTGGTTGCAGGAACCCGCTCGTTCAATATTAATATGCCAAAGGAAATAAACCGATTAGTAATCGATGCACTGTCGGATTATCTGTTTACTGCTGGCGTGAAGAGTACTGGTGTGGCTACTCGTGAACAGTCGGAGAATTCGCAGACCTATATGGTGGGAAATATTTTGATGGATACACTCCGTTTCAACTACGACCGACTGAAAAAGCCTGTATCAATACCTTCGCTAGAAGATAAGAAATACCTGGTGTTTACTTTGAATCGTAAGGCGCTTATTGCTGATATTGATAATCTTGAGCGTATGCTTAAGGCTATGATGGAATCGGCTAATGGCGTGCGGATTGTTGCTCCTTTGCGTGGTAATGCCAGAAAGGTGGTCGAGAATATGAATCTGCCTATTGAGATAGTTGAGCCATTGAGCTATCTTGAGTTCGGTTGGCTCACTGCTCATGCTCTTGGAATCATTACTGATTCAGGTAATGTTTCAGAAGAGGCTACATTCAATGGTGTTCCGTGTATCACATTGAACAATTATACAGAACATCAGGAAACCGTTAATGTTGGTTCGAACGTGTTGGTAGGTGAGGATGCTGATAAGCTGCGCGAGCAAGTGGCAAAAATGGTTGCTGGCGAGTGGAAGAAATGCGCCCTGCCTGACCGTTGGGATGGTCGAACAGCAGAGCGCATAGTACAGATTATATTAGCTTAGTAATTAACTTTGTTGACTATTAGTCGCGGCTCGGTAATGCTTAAGCATGCTTAGCATTACGCTCGCTGCTTTAATAGTTTTCTG
>CADCEF010000043.1 GCA_902800365.1 uncultured Prevotella sp.
TTTCGCATCAGCGAAACCCTTTTCTTTCAGCTCAACGATACGAGCCATCAGGGGGTGGTTCAAGTAGAACCCGATCTCAGGATGATCGCTATAATAATTAGCCATAATATTATTCTTTGTTTTCTTGATTCTTCTTATAAATTCTACCTCCGATTCGTGCACCAAGAGGAACACCGCAAGCATAAGCACCAATGTTTACTATTGCAGCAACTGCATACTGGTCGATCGTCATTAGATAATACGATATACCGAGCAGCGCAATGGTGCAAATAATGAGGAAATAATCCAAAACTTTCATAAATGATATCCTTATTTTTTATTTTGGTTTTCCATCTTTCTTGATAAGATGTAGTTTATAGAGCACGTTACGGTAAGTAGTGCATAGGCAATGCCTGTTTTTAGCTGATTATTACAAAAGCTGAAAATGCTGAATGCAAGTGCTGCTAGTGCTACTAAACCATTGGCTATTCGCCACACCTTTCTCTTTTCCATTACTTTGAGTTCTGCTTGTAGTACTTGATCAGTTTAGGTACAACCTCCTCAACGGTGCCAACGATTACGTAGTCGGCAATCTTGTTGATAGGAGCATCGGGATCGCTGTTAACAGAGATGATGATACCAGAATCCTGCATACCAGCGATGTGCTGAATCTGTCCAGAGATACCACAGGCGATGTAAACCTTTGGATGAACGGTAACACCTGTCTGACCAATCTGACGATCGTGGTCGAGCCAACCTGCGTCAACAGCAGCACGGCTACCACCAACCTCACCATGCAGAACCTTTGCCAACTCGAACAGCTGGTCGAAGTTCTCCTTGCAGCCCATACCGTAACCACCGGCTACAACGATAGGTGCACCCTTCAGGTTGTGCTTAGCAGCCTCAACGTGGTGATCCAGAACCTTCACTACGAAAGCCTCAGGGCTAACATACTTGCTTACCTCAGGGTAAACAACCTCTTTCTTGCACTCGCCATCGTACAGAGCCTTCTGCATAACGCCAGAGCGTACAGTAGCCATCTGTGGACGGTGGTCGGGGTTAACGATAGTAGCTACGATGTTACCACCGAAAGCAGGACGAATCTGATAGAGCAGGTTCTCGTATGTTTTGTTGTTCTTCTTATCCTCGAAAGGACCAATCTCCAGCTCTGTGCAGTCAGCAGTCAGACCAGAAGTCAGTGATGATGATACACGTGGACCGAGGTCACGACCGATAACGGTAGCACCCATCAGACAGATCTGTGGCTGCTCCTCCTTGAAGAGGTTAACCAGAATATCAGTGTGTGGAGCTGATGTGTAAGGGAACAGGTCCTTAGAGTCGAAAACAAACAGCTTATCAACACCGTAAGGCAGAATCTGATCCTCAACTTTACCCTTGATGCCAGTACCAGCAACAATGGCGTGGAGCTCAACCTTGAGTTCATTGGCGAGCTTGCGACCCTTGGTCAGCAGCTCCTGAGATACTTCCTGTACCTGAGTACCTTCAATTTCGCAATATACAAATACGTTATTCATATCTCTTATCCAATGATTTTCTCTTCCAACAATTCTTTGATCATACCTTCAATATCAGCATCTGAAGCCGTCAAAGTTTTCGACTCCTTAGCCTGGAACACGATGTTCTTGATAGCCTTAACCTTTGTGGGCGAGCCATTCAGACCGCACTGGTTTACGTCGCCATCAACATCGGCAACACTCCACTGGTTCAGTGTAAGCTCAGGGCGCTCATCATACAGATAGTCGTAAGCAGTACCCTCAGCAGGACGCTCCATAGGACATGTAGCGCGCTTGTACTTCATAACCAACTTAGCGTTCTGTGGACGACATGGAGCTGCACTTCCGTTAACGGTGATAACTACTGGCAGAGGAGCCTCAACGGTCTCAACACCACCATCAATCACACGCTTCACGGTAACCTTCTTAACTCCATTAACTTCCTTAACTTCTTTAACTTCTTCAACATAAGTTACCTGGTTGAGGCCAAGCTTCTGAGCAACCTGAGGACCTACCTGAGCTGTATCACCGTCGATAGCCTGACGACCACCGATAACGATGTCTACATCGCCAATCTTCTTGATGGCGGTAGCCAGAGCATAAGAAGTAGCGAGGGTATCAGCACCAGCGAAGAGACGGTCGGTAAGCAACCAACCTGTATCAGCGCCACGATAAAGTCCCTGACGGATGATTTCACCTGCACGTGGAGGACCCATCGTGAGGATACCTACTGTTGAGCCTGGGTTCTGCTCCTTCAGGCGAAGGGCCTGCTCCAAGGCGTTCAAATCTTCTGGATTGAAGATGGCGGGCAGGGCTGCACGGTTTACGGTGCCTTCGGCAGTCATTGCGTCCTTACCCACATTTCGGGTGTCTGGCACTTGCTTGGCCAGCACAACAATCTTTAAAGCCATATTTATTAATAATGTGAATGAAATTTCAAAATCGGCTGCAAAGGTAGTGTTTTTTATGCATACAGCCAAATAAAATGCACAAAATTAGTCTAAATGTGCACAAATCTGGTGTTTTGTGCAAAAAAAATCGGTGCTACCAAGAGCACCGAAGTTTGATTTTAATCAAAAGTTATAGTGGATAATCCTCAAAGGCATAGAGTACTGTGCTCAGGTAGCGCTCGCCAGTATCAGGCAGCAGAACTACAATCTTCTTTCCTTTGTTCTCAGGGCGCTTAGCCACCTGGATGGCTGCGTAGAGGGCTGCACCTGCTGAGATACCAACAAGCAGACCTTCTTGCTGAGCTATCTCGCGACCAGTGCGGATGGCATCGTCGTTCTCTACATCAAACACCTCGTCGATAACGCTTCCGTCGTAGGTCTTTGGTATGAAACCGGCACCGATACCCTGAATCTTATGAGGGCCACTCTGACCACCGTTCAGCACTGGGCTCGACTTTGGCTCTACAGCAATAATCTTTACGTTTGGATTCTGTTCTTTCAGGAACTTTCCTGTACCAGAGATGGTTCCTCCAGTACCTACGCCACCAATGAAAATGTCAACTTTTCCATCGGTATCGCGCCAAATCTCAGGACCTGTTGTGGCATAATGCTTAGCAGGGTTAGCACCGTTCTCAAACTGCTGCAGAATGACTGCACCTGGGATGGAGTCGCGAAGCTCCTCGGCAGCGCGGATGGCGCCTGGCATACCGTCTTTACCTGAGGTGAGACGAACCTCGGCACCATAGGCCTTTACAAGGTTTCTGCGCTCTACGCTCATGGTTTCAGGCATGGTAAGGATAAGATGATAGCCTTTGACGGCTGATACCAGTGCCAATCCTACGCCCGTATTTCCCGAGGTTGGTTCGATGATGGTGGCGCCTGGTTTCAGGATTCCCTTAGCTTCGGCATCCTCTATCATTGCGAGAGCGATACGATCTTTAACGCTACCGCCAGGGTTGAAAAACTCTACTTTGGCTATCACTGGGGTGTCAAGCCCCTTGGCCTTTGAATACTTGTTGAGCTCTAACAGTGGGGTATTGCCCACGAGCTCTGTCAGTTGTTTTGCAATTTTTGTCATAATCCTTACCTTATTTAGTGAATAAAAAATGTCTATGTTTTGTGATTAAAGAACCACGGTGCAAAGGTACGAAGTTTTTCTGAATCCTGCAATAGCCCTCTTATGGCATTCTATATACCAAACGTTTGGTATATTACAAAAAAACGGGGTAGAAGCCCCGTTTTTTTTCCACTCACTCTTTTTAAATATGATCGAAAGCCTGTTTCAGGTCGTCCAGAATGTCGTCGATATGTTCTGTACCGATACTCAGGCGGATGGTTGCCGGAGTGATATGTTGTTCGGCCAACTCCTCAGGCGAAAGCTGTGAGTGAGTGGTGGTATAAGGATGGATAACCAAACTCTTTACATCGGCTACGTTAGCCAACAGTGAGAAAATCTTCAGGGCATCGATGAACTTCCAAGCCTCTTCCTGTCCGCCCTTAATTTCAAAGGTGAAGATAGAGGCACCGCCATTGGGGAAGTACTTGTTGTAGAGGGCGTGGTCGTGATGACTCTCCAGTGCTGGGTGGTTCACCTTGGCTACCTTTGGATGCTTAGCCAGGAAGTCTACTACCTTCAGTGCATTCTCTACATGACGCTCTACACGCAGACTCAGTGTCTCAACACCCTGCAACAGGATGAAAGCATTGAATGGTGAGATGGCTGCACCTGTATCACGCAGGATGACGGCACGGATGCGGGTTACATAAGCTGCAGCACCAACAGCGTCGGCAAATACGATGCCGTGATATGATGGATCGGGCTTGGCCAGTGTGGGGAACTTGTCGGGGTTGGCTTTCCAGTCGAATTTGCCACCATCCACGATAACGCCGCCAAGTGAAGAACCGTGTCCACCAAGGAACTTGGTAGCCGAGTGAACTACGATGTCAGCTCCGTGCTCCAATGGGCGGATGAGATATGGAGTACCGAAGGTGTTATCTACGATGAATGGGATGCCGTGTTTGTGGGCTACGGCTGCCACACCTTCCAGGTCGAGCACGTCGGAGTTAGGATTGCCGAAGGTCTCGGCATATACTACTTTTGTGTTGGGCTTGATGGCTGCTTCCAGAGCCTCGAGATCGTTGACGTTGATAATGGTGTTGCTGATGCCTTGTGTGGCAAGTGTATGTGTAATCAGATTGTATGAACCGCCATACAGGTTGTCGGCTGCAACGATATGGTCGCCTGCCTGTACAATGTTTTGCAGAGCGTAAGTAATAGCGGCAGCACCACTGGCAACTGCAAGTCCTGCTACACCACCTTCGAGTGCTGCTACGCGATCCTCGAAGACACCCTGAGTAGAGTTGGTCAGTCGACCGTAGATATTACCTGCATCGCGAAGTCCGAAACGATCGGCAGCATGCTTTGAGTTGTGGAACACATAACTTGTGGTCTGATAGATGGGCACGGCACGTGCATCAGTAGCGGGGTCGGCCTGTTCCTGGCCTACATGCAGTTGCAAAGTCTCGAAACGATAATTCTTACTTGTACTCATAACTTTATTCCTTTCTTTTATTTAATTTGTTATTTTTACTTTTCTTTTTTTTCTCTTGCAACGGACTACAGGACTCTACGACTTTTTTTTCTTCTATAGGATTAATCAGTCCTTAAGTCCTGATGTCCGTTGCTAAATCTTTCTGGGTGCAAAATTAATAGTTTTGGAAATATCTTCCAAATTTCTTGCTCAATTCAGAAAATATACCTATATTTGCAGCCGATAAAGAATAACTTTCCAATTCAGGCTCTTCTCGAGCCCCCTAACAGAATAAAACTCTGTTTAATGTTTAATGTTTAATGTTTAATGTAGCAAATATGGCAGAAATTCTAGATGAAACCGACCTGCAGATACTGAAAACGCTGCAAAAAAACGCTAAATTGACCACAAAAGAGTTGGCCGATGCCGTTCATTTGACCCCAACACCCGTCTTTGAACGCCAAAAACGTTTGGAACGTCAAGGGTATATAAAGAAGTATGTAGCCATCCTCGACCCTGAGAAATTGAACCAAGGTTTGTTAGTTTTCTGTAAGGTCAAGCTACAGCAGATTAACCACGAGATGGCCGACTCCTTCACGCGCCGCATCATGCGCATACCAGAAGTTACCGAGTGCTACAACACATCGGGTGCTTACGACTATCTATTAAAAGTACGTGCGCGCGATATGAAGCAATATCAGGAGTTCGTCCTCAATAAGTTGGGCGACATTCAGAACATCAGTGCCATTGAGAGTACATTTGTAATGGCCGAGGTAAAACAAAACTACGGAATTAACGTTTAAACTTTCCTGCTCTTTATAGAAAAAAACATCTATTTGATGTAGATTGGATTTTTTTTTGTAATTTCGCAGCCGATAAGTTTATTGAGATATTGAAGAAATGACAAACGGAATTTATACTATCCTGCTGCTTATTCTGAGCAATGTGTTTATGACATTTGCATGGTATGGTCATCTGCGTCTGCAACAGTCGGGCGTGTCAACCAACTGGCCGCTATATCTTGTGATAGCATTCTCATGGGTGATTGCCTTCTTCGAGTACTGCTGTCAGGTTCCTGCTAACCGCATAGGATTTGTGGATAATGGTGGTCCGTTTAACCTTGTGCAGCTTAAGGTGATTCAGGAGTGTATCTCGCTGGTTGTGTTTGCGGTTATCGCCAACTTTATCTTCCAGCACGAGGAATTGCATTGGAATCATGCAGCAGCGGCACTTTGTCTGGTAGCAGCAGTTTACTTTGTCTTTATGAAACCATAAAGGTATGATTGACAGAGAGACGATAGACAAGATACTTGATGCCACAAACATAGTGGATGTGGTGAGTGAGTTTGTTACGCTTAGAAAGTCGGGCGTGAACTATAAAGGTTTGTGTCCGTTCCACGATGATAAGACGCCATCGTTTATGGTGTCGCCCACCAAGCAGATTTGTAAGTGCTTCTCTTGTGGTGAGGGTGGAACAGCCATCAACTTCCTGATGAAGCATGAGCAGATAACCTATCCTGAGGCGCTTCGATGGTTGGCCAAGAAGTACAACATCGAGATTCAGGAGAAGGAACTTACTGACGAGGAGAGGCAGGAACAGAGCGATCGCGAATCAATGTTTATCGTCAACGAGTGGGCGATGAACTACTTTAAGGATGTACTGAATCACGATCCTGATGGTGTGGCCATCGGGCGTCAGTACTTCCGCAGTCGAGGCATCCGCGATGATATTGTCGAGAAGTTTAATCTCGGTTTCTCGCTGAGTAAGCGTGATGCCTTAGACCTTGCTGCGAAGAAGGCAGGATATAAGGAGGAGTTTCTTATAAAGACGGGCCTATGCATCAAGGGTGAAAAGGGCGTTTACGACAGATATGCAGGACGAGTTATCTTCCCTTGGTTCAACGTGAGCGGTAAGGTTGTGGCCTTTGGCGGACGACTGCTTGATGCTCGTACCAAGGGTGTTCAACAGAAATATGTAAACTCGCCCGATTCAGAAATCTACCACAAGGAACGCGAGCTTTACGGACTGTATCAAGGCAAGAAGGCCATAGCCAAGGAAGACTGCGTGTATATGGTTGAAGGCTATACTGATGTTATAGCGATGCATCAATGCGGACTGGAGAATGTTGTGGCCAACTCTGGTACGGCACTATCTAAGTATCAGATAAAGCTGTTGCGACGCTTCACCCCAAATATCATACTGCTATATGATGGTGATGAGGCAGGAATACATGCTGCTATGCGAGGAACCGATATGTTGTTGGCAGAGGGTATGAAAGTTAAGGTGCTGTTACTGCCTGATGGCGACGATCCTGACTCTTTCTCTCGCAAGCATACGGCTGCAGAGTTCAAGGCATATATTGAGGAACACGCTGAAGACTTTATTGAGTTTAAAACTAAACTTACGGTAGAGAACGTAAGCGACCCTGTTAAGCGCTCGGAGGCTATAGGTGGTATCGTTAAGAGTATATCGGTAGTCGACGATCAACTTCTGCGCGATGAATACCTCACCCAGCTGTCTCGCCGACTTGGCATAAAAGAGGAAACCCTGCTCAACTCTATGAACGGCATGATAAGTCATGACCGCGAGGAGAAAGAGAAGGAATATAGTCGCGAACAAGCCCAGGAAGCGATACAACGCGAGAAAGAAGGCAAGCCAATGGCCATTGGTCTGCACACCACCAACGAGCAGATAAGTCAGCTTGAAGAGATGTTGATGAAGGCCATAGTACGCGATGGCGAAAAGGTGATGTATGAGAACGTTGCTACTGCTGATGGTGGAACAATAAACCTTTCTGTGGCTCAGTTTATCGACTACGATCTGGGTTCTGATGGGCTTAGCTTCAGTAATCCCGTCTATAACAAGATTCTGCAGGAGGTTGTGGCTCATATAGGCGAAGAAGATTTCAAGTCCGAGGAATATCTTATGCGCCATCCTGATTATGAAGTGAGTTCTGTGGCTGCTCATCTGGCTGTTGATCCCTATCAGCTAAGCAAGAGCTTCCAGATGAAGGAGCGCGAGGGTGGGCTTCGTCAGCATGTAGAACATCTGGTGCTCGACTTCCGTTACTTCTGTCTGAAGGAGAAAGTTGAGGAACTGAAAGCGGCATTAAAGAATTGTAAGGACGACTATATGTCTATCATGCAAGAGTTGGTGCATGTAGACGGAATCTATAAAGAGTTGGCAAAGAAACTTGGAAGATGAACTGGTTGAACATTATACTTATAGTTTACTACGTGTTGGTAGTCATCGCCATAGTCCATGTGGTGATGGACAACCGCCAACCCGCTAAGACTATGGCATGGGCGCTGGTGATATACTTCGTGCCTGTGGTTGGTATAGTGTTTTATCTGTTCTTTGGCATCAATCATCGCAGAGAGCGTTATGTAAGTGAGCGTTCTATGAATCAGCTTACCAAGCGTTCGATGCTGGAGTTTGCTGAGCAGCAGAACCTTCGTCTGCCCGACAAACATAAGCCGCTGATAGACCTGTTTGTGAATCAGAACTTGGCATTGCCGTTCAAGGATAACTTGGTTGACATCTGTACTGATGGCTATCAGTTTATCTCTGAGCTGATGGAAGACATTGGTCGTGCCAAGGAACACATACATATAGATATGTATATTTTTGCCGAAGACCCATTGGGAACGCTTGTTGCCGATGCTCTTATTGATAAGAGCAGTCAGGGGGTTGAGGTGAGACTTATTTACGATGATGTGGGCTGCTGGAATGTGCATCACCGTTTCTTTGAACGTATGCGTGAGGCTGGTATAGAGGTAAGGTCGTTTATGCCCGTAAGGTTCCCTTCGTTTACCAGCAAGGTTAACTATCGCAACCACCGCAAGATAATAGTGATCGACGGTAGGGTAGGATATATAGGCGGCATGAACATTGCCCAGCGCTATGTACAGGGATCTGACGGACAATCGTGGCGCGACACTATGCTAAGGGTTACTGGCGGAGGTGTTCATGCTTTGCAGAGAGCTTTCCTGGTTGACTGGTATTTCGTTGACCGCACATTGCTTTCTGATCGTAAGTATTATCCGCGATGCGAGGATATTTCTAATAACTGTCTGGCTCAGGTGGTAACAAGCGGACCAACCACGCCTTATCCTGAAATCCAGCAGGGCTATGTGCGCATCATCCTTGGTGCCAAGCGTTATCTGTATCTTGAAACGCCTTATTTCCTGCCCAACGAGTCGGTGCTCTTTGCTTTGAAGACTTCTGCTCTGGGTGGTGTGGATGTGAGAGTGATTTGTCCACGACGTAGCGATGCAAGATTTGTGGAGTGGGCAAGCCGTAGCTATCTGCGCGAGATACAGGAGGCAGGAGTGAAGGTTTATCTGTATGAGGCCGGATTCTTGCACTCTAAGATGCTGGTGTGCGATGATTCTATCACAACCTGCGGATCAACGAATCTTGATTTCCGCAGTTTCGAGAATAACTTCGAGGCCAATATATTCTTCTTTGACGAAGGCTTGGCTTTGCGAATGAAGAATATTTTCCTTCGCGACCAAGAGCAGGCAGTGTCGCTTGAAGATGCGAAAGAGCGAATGAATAACGGATTCTTTGTACGCTTGTGGGAGAGTGTTACAAGGATGTTGTCTCCACTTTTCTAATTTCTGAAAATCGAAAAGTTTACGCTACCATATGTGCGATGCTCAACGAAATGAGGATCGTTTGAGAAATCATTCTCCTTACCATGCTCAAACACCAGTATTCCACCTTCCTTCAGCATACCGCGCTCAAAAATCAGCCCAGGTATTGTGGGCAGTTCTTTAAGTGCGTAGGGTGGGTCGGCAAAGATGAAATCAAACTGCTGTTTGCACGACTTGATATAGCGGAATACATCGCCGCGGAGGGGGAGACAAACGTTGGTGTCCAACTTCTTCAGGCAATCTGTGATAAACCTGTGGTGGTCACGATCCATCTCTACGCTTACCACATGCTCGCATCCACGCGAAACAAGTTCTAACGATATGCTACCAGTGCCAGAGAATAGGTCGAGAGCATTGATTCCTTCGAAATCAATATAGCCTGCAAGCACATTAAAAATGTTCTCCTTGGCAAAGTCGGTAGTTGGTCGCGCCTTGAACGAGCGAGGAATGTCGAAATGACGACCTTTATATATGCCTGTAATAATTCTCATCGTCCGCGGGTTATTAGGGTTATCAAATCGTATGGCATACCTTTAATCTTTGTGGCAGGAGCATCCTGGAATTCTGCCTTGGCGTTAATAAGGTATGCATTCTGCAGGAATCGCTTAAGCTCCTGCAGCAACCACTCCTGTTCTGGTATGTCGCCAAGAATGTGTAGCTCATCATGTTCGCTCTCCAGTCTTAGCTGTTTCCATACATATAGCAGATAGTATAATGCATCGTGGGCTTGCGCAGCATCGAAGCTGTTGCAGAACTTAAAACGGTTCTGCTGGAAACTGAATACTTCTAGTTGCTTGCCGTGGAAATAACCGTATAGCTTGTTGCGATGCCCGGTAAAGCTACGCTGGTGAAGCTGGCGCCAAACAGGAGTCATCGAGTGAACAAAAGTTACGCCATTATCAAAACGGTCGTGAATAACAGTATCAAGGTTTTTGTTGATAGCAAAGAGGCATACTGCCTTCAAGTCGGGCAATACATCGTAATAAATTACACGCTTCTCCTGACCTGCTGGGTATGAATAAGAGAAGATATCCTCCATCTCAGTCTCGTCGAACTGCTCTATAGGTACCAACAACGATGGTGTCTCAACCATTACCTGAACCTTGGTTGTGTCAGCATCTATGCAGTAGCCTGTCTTAAATGCTTCACGCAGATTAGCCGACATCGATATTCCACCCTTTACAACGTATGGGCGGAACATGATAGGATTCTCGGCGCTGCTGGCATCGAGTGTGGTGAATGAGAGCGTGTTTCGCCCTATGCGTATAATAGTCTTTTTCGCGTCCATCTACTTAACGTTCATCACACTGGCCACACACAGCACAAGCAGACATGCAGCTATCAAGGCCAGAAGGATATTAACTAATTTATTGTTGATATGCATAACTGGGTGCAAAGGTAGCACAAATCGAGCGAAATGCAAAATAAATATCGATTTATTTTCATTTCCGAGATGCAGTCTACCTTCGGCGAATGACAAAGGTATAATATTTTTTATAATGTTTATTGTTTAATGTTTAATTTTTCGTATCTTTGTGCCCGAAATGATTAGCGACGAACTTAAATATAGGATAAGAGAGGCTCTGGGGGTGATACCAACAGACGAGCAGGAGCATGTCATTGATGTGTTTTCGCTCTTCATGAGCGATCGCGATGATCAGGTGGTTATGATTCTCCGTGGCTCGGCCGGTACGGGTAAAACCACACTGGCTGGTGCCATCGTGCGCGCTATGCTCACCCTTAAGCAGAAGATGATACTGCTGGCTCCCACAGGTCGTGCTGCTAAGGTGTTTTCGCTTAATGCTGGCCATCCTGCCTATACCATCCATCGCCGCATCTATCGCCAGAAGAGTGCTGGCGACATCTCTTCGTTCAATCTCAATTTCAACAGCAATCACGATACATTGTTTATAGTCGACGAGTCGTCGATGATTGCCAACCAAGGCTATGGCGACTCTGCTTTTGGTAGTGGTTGCCTGCTAGACGACCTTATGCAGTTTGTGTATAGTGGACAGAATTGCCGTATGGTGTTGGTGGGCGACAAGGCCCAGTTGCCACCTGTGGGCGAAGACGAGAGTCCTGCGTTGATGTCGGATGTTATTCGCGCCTATGGAATGAAGGTCTACGAGTGCGATCTCAATCAAGTGCTCCGCCAGAGTGAAGATTCAGGCATCCTATGGAATGCTACACAGATAAGAGGTGGAGATTTGGTTTTGCCAAAAATTAAATTCCAGGGCTTCCCTGATATCGTTAATGTGCCTGGCGACGAACTTATCGAATCGCTCGCTACCAGCTACAGCCATGCAGGTATGGACGAGACTATGGTTATCTGCCGTAGCAATAAGCGCGCAAATATCTATAACCAAGGCATCCGTAACACCGTTCTCGATCGCGAAGATGAACTATGTCGCGGCGACCAGCTGATGATAGTTAAGAACAACTATTATTGGACAGAACAGTCAAAGGAAATCCCTTTTATTGCCAATGGCGATATTGCTGTGGTTCAGCGAGTGCGTAATATCCATGAACTATACGGATTCCGATTTGCTGAGGTCACCATGACGCTGCCCGATTACGACGACTACGAGCTCACTGCTACCGTAATTCTCGATACGTTAACAACAGAGTCGCCAGCTTTGTCGCGCGAGCAGCAGGAGCAGTTATACAATGCTGTTATGGAAGATTATGCTGATGTGCCACAAAAAGTTGAGCGCATAAAAAAACTGAAGAGCGATAAGTACTATAACGCTCTCCAGATAAAATACGCTTATGCCGTTACTTGTCACAAAGCCCAGGGCGGTCAGTGGGCCCATGTCTATGTAGACCAGGGCTACATGACCGACGATATGCTCACCCCCGACTATATCCACTGGCTCTACACCTCTTCCTGGTCAACTGGCCCCAAACCCAGACTGAATCTTAGAAAATGATAACATAAACCATAAAATAATTACTTTTAAAACTATAAGATGATGACGTATGAAGTCTTGTTCCATATATTCAATACGATAACGGTCGTAGGTTGCCTGTCGTATGGTTGGGGGGTGTTCATCCACGGCCGCCGCTTTGGTGGCGATGTGCTGCTGCTGCGCCGTTTTGTGGCAGTGGCCTTTACCAGCTTTGCCTTATATCATTACAGCCTTGCCACCAATCTGCGCCCTGAGGGTATCGAGGTGTTTGCCTCGCAGCCATTGGGCTTACTGAGTGCCTCGTTCATCATCCTGGCCATGGGCGGTACGGCTGTCATGGGGCGCAAGCACCACTGCAATTTCTCGCTATGGGTGCTCATGATGGCTATTCCTGTGGCTTTCCTGCTGCTCAATCTGGTGATGATGGCCTCGGGCAATTATCATCCGTTGTATCACTGGTGCGAGATTATTGATTTCCGTCGCAGTCAGCCGGTCTTTTATTTTGGGCGTTTGGTGTTTGTGCTGTTCCTGCTGCTATTTTGGCTGCTGTCGGCAAGCATGCTTGTCGATGCTTTGGTGTTCGATTGCCGTCAGCGTGCGGCCACCCCGCTTAGCGACGATGCCGAGCGCCATCGCGTTGAGCTGCGTTTCATATTCCTTTGGACGTGCCTGATGATAGGCGGTTTTGTGCCGATGTGCTTTAGCTGTCTTGGGCTATATATCATCTATAGTATCTTGGTGACTGTTGCTCTGATAGGGTCGACATGGGGCTATTACCGTCTGGTGCGCTATCTGCGTGCCCGTGCCGATGGCCGTCTGGCTTCAGTGCTCATTGCCCGTCGCCTGCCCATACTGTTGACCATGGAGCAAGGCGGCACCACCGAGTGGGGCGTCGTATTGTCGTGCAACCCCTTTTTCTGTGGCAACCCGTCGCTCGATAATGTGGCACAGGCCCTGGGGGTAGCAAATAACGACCTGTCTGATTTCCTGGCCAAGCAGGGTGTTAACCTGGTGGCGTGGGTGAGCGATCAACGCTTGCGCCACTGTGCCCAGCAGCTGACCACCACCCAGCGTAAGATTAGCGAGATAGCCGAGAGCTGTGGCTATCACGACCTGCCCACTTTTTCACGTGCCTTTAAGCACCAGTTCGGCACACCCCCCAGCGCCTACCGTGAAAAGAATCACGATTAAAAGCCATAAATTGATACCCAAAATGTGGTATTTTTAAGAAAAATAGGGACCCTGCCAACCTTTTTAGGGGCCCTGCCAACCTTTGTATTGATAGTTTTTTTGTAATTTCGCGCCCGGATTGCCTAATAATCCGTGCTGAATTTTTATTATAAATATCAATATATGTATTACTTAATTCAACTATTTAGTCATTCATGTCGGGCAGAAAGACGTCTTGTCAAAACTGCCCCTCCCACCGCCCATAAAGGGCGATTGTTATTAACCCTGCTCTTCATGCTAGTCACCGCCGTTACGACGTGGGCCGACAACTATGTGACGCTGAAATCAGACACCAAAACGTGGAATAACAACACTTACGTGACCAACGGCGACGTGACCATCGCAGATCGTATTACCGTCAAGGGCAACGTGACGCTTATCCTCACCGACGGCTGTACCCTCACTGCTCCGAATGGCATCGAGGTGAGAGTAGGTAACTCTCTGACCATCGAAGGTGGCACTAACGGCACTGGCACGCTGACCATTAAAAACGAAGGAGGAACAAGAGCCGGTATCGGAGGTGGCTATAAAAAGGTCGGTATTAATACATATCCAACCCAATACGGCAATATCACCATCAACGGCGGTATTGTCAACGTTCAGGGCGCTAATCAGTGCGCTGGTATCGGTGGTGATTTTAATAGCGAACTCACCGACAACGGCACCATCACCATCAACGGCGGCGTCGTCAACGCCACGGGTGGTACCGGGGCTGCTGGTATTGGTGGTGGCTGTGGCTCTAAGACTGGTGCCTATGGCGGCTGTGGTGCCATCGTTATCAATGGTGGACAGGTGACTGCTACCGGTGGCGGCGATGGTCCTGGTATAGGTCCGGGCAAAGACGTAGACGATAACACCAGCGGCTCGCTGGTTCTCGGCTGGACCAACGCTACGGATTTTATCAAGGTCACAGGCGTGAAGTCCAACCTAAATGTAGTCTATGGCTTTAGCAACCGTCTTGAAAGCATCAGCTTCGCCGATAACAAAAAGTTCAATATTTCAGGTGGTGGTGAGGCTACCATCAAGGATATCAAGAACCAGGTGAGCTTGACACTCATTCCTAAGGGCAGTGAACAACACCAGCTTTCTGTTGCCACCATTTCGGGCATCAGCGCCTCGTACGATTTGACGGGCAGCTACCTCGACATCCCCTTTAGCGTGATCGATGCCGAAGAAAAAACACTCACACTGGGCACTGACTATACTGCCACGCTCGGAACGACATCGCAGGAATCGAACACCATCCATATCACCGAAGGGGGCAAATACACGCTGACCATCAATGGCATGGGCTCGTACTCTGGTTCGAAGTCCGTCGACTTCGAGGTTGTTTCCATCGGCTTCAAGAAAGATGCCAATGGCGATGACTACATCAACATGCCAAAGACAGGCATTTATGATGCTACCATCCCCTCGGGCGTAAGCTCGTTTAAGGTGTATGATGATGGCGGCGCTAAGGCCCAATATAGCAACTCTTATGATGGCGGTCTCGTTCTAACTGCTCCCGACCACTATGTCCTGCAGCTCACCGGCACGGTGACGGCGGAAGTGCAGGTAAATAATCCATTAGACTACTTGATGGTGTATGATGGCGGCTCTACCTCCGCACAAAAGATTGGTGACAAGTATGGTAGTGAGTCAGGAGAGGACATCGACACGCTCATCAGCAGTGGCACGCAGATGACACTCACCTTCCATAGTGACCCCTCCGGACAAAGAGATGGCCTCGACCTGACGGCTACGCTGAAGAGAGATCTCGGGAGTTGTGTCATCGCTGATATAGATGCCCAGCCCTATACCGGTTCTGCAATCAAGCCTGATTTGGTGATTACGTATGAGGGAACGGCACTTGTGAAGGATGTGGATTATGAGGTGACTTACAGCAACAATACGTTAGTAGGTACAGCAACCATCACTATTACCGGTAAGGGGAATTATGCTAAAACGACATCAAAAACATTTACTATCGTAAAAGCTACGCCCAATGTCTCAGCTCCTGCGGCTGTTGAAAACCTAATATATACAGGCGGGAGCCTGAATCTCGTGGCCGCTGGAACAACCGACTTCGGCACATTGCTTTACAGCACCGACGGCAATAATTATTCAGAGGACATCCCAACAGCAACGAATGCTGGAACTTATACAATATATTATAAGGTAGAGGGTAGCGATAACTGGTATGCGGTAGATGCAGCGTCGGTCGAGGCGATTATCTCCCCGAAGGCCGTTACCAATGATGACATCACCATCCCGTCGCAGGTGTGGACAGGCAGTGAATTGACACCTGTCATCACCGTGAAGGATGGCGAGACAACGCTCGCTGAGAATATCGACTACACCGTAACTGCTCCTGACGGCACGATAGAGGATGCTGGCGACTATACCTATACCATCACCGGCAAGGGCAACTATACGGGCCCGACCACGGCGACGTTCAATATTGATAAAGCAACGCCTTATGTTAAAACAGCTCCGACGGCAAGCGCCATTACTTACGGTCAGACGCTTATTGACTCTGAGCTAAATGATGGTGTAATACAGTATAGTGAGAGTATAGATACACCAGTTGCAGGAAAATTTTCATGGACAAATGGCTCTATAGAACCATCTGTGGCAGATAGCGAAAAAAAAGAATATGAGGTGACATTTACTCCGAAGGACAGCGAGAACTATAATTCGGTGACAACGAATGTTACTTTAAAAGTTAATAAAGCAACACCAACAGTAACTGCACCCATAGCAAACACTATGATATATGACGGTAGTGAACAGGAGCTTGTAATAGCAGGTTCTACAGACTTTGAACCCCTGCTTTACAGCCTTGATGGCGAGACATATTCTGAGGGCATCCCAACAGCGACTAATGCAGGGACCTATACCGTATATTATAAGGTAGTAGCCGATGCCAACCACAAGGATGTGGCTGCTGCAACCGTCAAAGTCACCATCGCCCCCAAGGCTGTTACCGTTACGGCTGAGGATAAGACCAAGGAGTATGGCGCTGCCGATCCTGAGCTGACGGCTACTGTGGCTGGGCTCATTGGAGAGGATAAGATTACCTATACGCTGAGTCGCGCTGAGGGCGAGAATGCCGACGAGTATGCCATCACGGCATCAGGCGAGGCCACCCAGGGTAACTACAGCGTAACATATACTGGCGCCAAGTTCACCATCACTAAGGCAACCGTTGGCCTGTCGTGGAATACAGAGACTTTTGATTATGATGGTACGGAGAAAACGATAACTGCCACGGCTACAGGACTGAAGGGAAACGATGAATGTACTGTTACGCTTACAGACAATATTGCAATAGCAGTGGGTAAGTATACTGCTACGGCAACAGGCCTGGGTAACAGCAACTATAAGCTGCCAGACGCTGATCTGACTTGGGACTTTGAGATTGTGCGTAAGATGGAAAACCTGTTTGGCGATGGTTGTTCGTGGGCTGGCTATTTGGCTCAGGAGAATCTGGAACTGCCCACTGGTGTTGAGGCTTATGCCATCACTGCCCTTGGCGATGCCACAGCCACAGCTACGGAGCTTGGTTATATCCCAGAAGACGTGCCAGTTCTGCTGAAGCGTACTGATAAGACCCAGAACCTCTATCGTGCATCAGCTGGTACCGGTTCAGCGCCTGCTACTAATCTGCTGCAAAAGGCAAGCGACTCTAATCAGCCTACAGCTTTCCGCGACTATGTGCTTTATAAGGATCAGTTCATCCTGATAGACGGTGGCACGCTGGCCGATGGCAAGGTATTCCTGCCAATCCCAGCCAACAATAAGAGTCGCGCTGCAACTCGTTCTATCGCAATAGAAGGCGAAGAAACAACGGGCATAGATGCAATTGACAATGGACAATGGACAATTGACAATTGGTACTCGCTCGATGGTCGCAAGCTCGGTGACAAGCCAACTAAGAAGGGCATCTATATTCACAACGGACAAAAAGTAATAATTAAGTAAATATGAAAAAGATATTTAGCATATTGAGTTTGTTGCTGCTGTTTGGCACGGTGGTGTTTGCTGGCAACAATAAGGTTAAGATAGCCGAAATGTCGAATGGCGCTGTTAGCTATGGTGTAGAAGGCTCAACGGTTACACTGACAGTTACACCTGCTGACGGCTATTACCTGTCAGAGATTTCGGCTGTTAAAACGATCAGTGCTGCAGCTCTCACCCGTAGTGAGGGAATCCCTGTAGGTGGCAGCTACACGATGACTAAGACTTCGGCATCGGCCGATCGCAGTCAGGTGGCAACCTATACACTGAGTCTGGAGGATGACTATGATGTTTACGTAACAGCCAGCTTCGCTGCCAGAACAGCTATCACAGCCGACCAGGTGTCGCTCTCTGCCGCATCGTTTATTTATGACGCCACTGCGCATAAGCCTACCGTAGCCGTAGCAGGTCTTACGGAGAATAAAGACTACACCGTGAGCTATGCTGAGACAGCGTGGACCAACGCCGGCACCTATACCGTCAACGTTGCCGGTATCGACACCTATAAGGGCAGTCTGTCTAAGACCTTCGCTATCGCCCGCAAGGGTGTTACCGTTACGGCTGATGATAAGACGAAGGAGTATGGTGCCGCCGATCCTGAACTGACAGCGACTGTGGCTGGGCTCATTGGAGAGGATAAGATTACCTATACGCTGAGTCGTGCCGAGGGCGAGAATGCTGGCGAGTATGCTATCACGGCATCAGGCGAGGCCACCCAGGGTAACTACAGCGTAACATACGCTGGCGCCAAGTTCACTATCACCGCTGCTAATGGTGCTGTGACTGCGCCTACGGCAATTACTGGTCTGGAATACAATGGTAAGGCTCAGAACCTGATTGCTGCCGGTTCGTCTACCACTGGTACTATCCAGTACTCGCTGGATGGCAATACCTACGCAGAGGCCATCCCACAGGGCACCGATGCCAAGGAGTACACCGTATATTATAAGGTAGCCGCTGATGCCAACCACAAGGATGTGGCTGCTGCAACCGTCAAAGCCACTATCGCCCGCAAGGGTATTACCGTTACGGCTGATAATAAGACGAAGGAGTATGGTGCCGCCGATCCTGAACTGACGGCTACCGTGGCTGGGCTTATCGGAGAGGATAAGATTATCTATACGCTGAGTCGTGCCGAGGGCGAGAATGCTGGCGAGTATGCCATCACGGCATCAGGCGAGGCCACCCAGGGTAACTACAGCGTAACATACACTGGTGCCAAGTTCACCATCACCGCTGCTAATGGTGCTGTGACTGCACCTACGGCAATTACTGGCTTGGAATATAATGGCAAGGCCCAGAACCTGATTGCTGCCGGTTCATCTACCACTGGTACTATCCAGTACTCGCTGGATGGCAAAACTTACTCAGAGACCATCCCACAGGGCACCGACGCCAAGGAGTACACCATATATTATAAGGTAGTGGCCGCTGCCAACTATAAGGATGTAGCCCCAGCAACCATCAAGGCCACCATAGCTCGCAAAGCCGTTACCGTTCAGAGCTGACCGCTACTGTTGAAGGTCTTATCGGCGATGACAAGATAGAGTTCACTATCAGCCGCGCTGCTGGTGAGGATGCTGGCGAGTACGACATCACCGCATCGGGCGAGGCCGAGCAGGGCAACTACAGCGTAACCTTCGTTGCTGGTAAACTGACCATCAACGCAAAGGCCGAGCCCGAAACGCCAGATACTCCGGATACACCAGATACACCTGACACGCCAGATACTCCGGACACACCGGACACCCCTGATACGCCAGACACCCCTGATACGCCAGACACCCCTGATACGCCAGACACCCCTGATACGCCAGACACCCCTGATACGCCAGATACACCGGATACCCCTGACACACCGGATACCCCTGATACACCGGACACCCCTGATACGCCAGATACACCAGATACACCGGACACCCCTGATACGCCAGATACTCCGGATACACCCGATACTCCGGTGGAGCCTAATCCCGAGGTGGTGAATCCTGAAAACATGGTAACTGTGGGCGATAAGGTTTTCTACGAGCCAACAGATGAAACCAAGGAGGTGCTAAAA
>CADCEF010000044.1 GCA_902800365.1 uncultured Prevotella sp.
AGACTTCTCTGGCACGGATGCAGTAATATCCTCGAACGTGCCAATAATCTTGTGTCTTTGACCCGGAGTTACGGGCTTTAATTTACGTACTGCCATTTTTATTACTGAATATTGCTATAAAAATCAATTACATCGCCCTCCTTAAGAGTAACGATTGCCTTCTTGAACGCGTTCTTCTGACCCTTGATCAGACCAGCCTTAGTGTAGCGTGAGCTACGCTTGCCGGCGTAACGAACTGTGTTCACGTCGATTACTGTAACATTGTACAGGCTCTCAACCTCATTCTTAATCTCAAGCTTATTAGCCTCAGGACGAACGATGAAACCATACTTGGCCTCAGCCTTCTTGGTACGCTCCTCGCCCTTTACCTTATAAGTTTTTTCTACAGAAGACTTGTCTGTAATCTTGGTCATCTTCTCAGTGACCATAGGTTTAATGATAAATGCCATATCCTTAGTCCTCCTTTTACTTGTTTAAGATACTGTCGATAGTCTCCAAAGACTTCTCAGTGATTACCAGGACATCAGCGTTCAGCACCTTATAGGTGTTAACCAGTGAAGCCTCCATAACCTCTGCGTTCTGCAGATTACGAGCCGACATGTATACATTGTTATTAGTCTCTGACATTACGAAGAGGCTCTTCTTGCCATCTACCTTCAGGTTCTTTGCAATGTTTACAAACTCCTTAGTCTTTGGAGCCTCGAGAGTGAAGTCCTCTACAACAACGATTGCATTCTCCTGAGCCTTGTATGACAGGGCTGACTTACGGGCAAGTGCCTTAACCTTCTTATTCAGCTTGAAGCTATAGTCACGAGGTGTAGGACCAAACACACGACCACCACCACGCAGCAGAGGTGAGTTGATATCTCCATGACGGGCACCGCCGCCACCCTTCTGACGTCCAAGCTTACGAGTAGAACCAGAGATTTCGCTTCTCTCCTTAGACTTAGCTGTACCCTGACGCTGGTTAGCGAGATACTGCTTTACGTCCAGATAAAGAACGTGGTCATTTGGTTCAATGCCGAAGATAGCCTCGTTCAGAGTTACCTTACGTCCGGTCTCCTGACCTTTGATATTCAATACGCTAACTTCCATCTTACTTGTTGATTATTACAGTTGAACCATTATAACCAGCGCAGCTACCCTTAACAAGAATAAGGTTGTGCTCTGGGATTACCTTTAACACTTTGAGGTTCTGAGTAGTAACTCTGTCGCCTCCCATCTGGCCGCCCATGCGCATTCCCTTGAATACCTTGGCGGGATAAGAACAAGCACCGATAGAACCTGGCTTACGCAGACGGTCGTCCTGACCGTGAGTAGCCTGGCCTACACCACCAAAACCATGACGCTTCACAACGCCCTGGAATCCTTTACCCTTTGATGTACCAACAACGTCAACAAACTCGGCACCCTCGAAGATGTCGACTGTAACGGTGTCACCGAGATTGAGCTCGGTATCAAACTTGAACTCGGCCAAGTGGGCCTTTGGTGTCGTGTTAGCCTTCTTGAAGATACCCATCATTGCTTTTGTGGTATTCTTCTCCTTCTTCTCTCCGAAGGCGAGCTGAACAGCCTCATAGCCATCCTTCTCAACAGACTTAACCTGAGTTACAACACAAGGACCAGCTTCGATAACAGTGCACGGTACATTCTTACCGTCGGCACTGAAAACGGATGTCATTCCGATTTTTCTTCCAATTAATCCTAATGTTCCTTTTTAAGTGGTTCTCGCAACTTCCGCGCGCATAAAACACCCACTTAAAAAGGAACTTCAACTACTTCGTTTTCGAAGGCTAAGTTGCTATTTATCAGGGCATTGATAGCTCCACGGCCAGCGCAATACTCACTTTTGCGGGTGCAAAGGTACTAATATATTATAATATACACAAATATATTAAATCCTCAAAAGCAACTTTTAAGTTTTTTTATGTTTTGATTATTCTTTTTGACCATTATATATAGGAAATAATGCGTAACTTTGCACACAGAATATAATCAATCTGACTAAATAAGTACATTATGAAACAGAAATATTTGGTTTTAGTACTATTATCGTTAATAATTGCATCGAGCGCAACTAGTCTCAGCAGTTATCGCGCAACCGAGCAGATTGTTGAAAACGATCTCAACCAAGCCCTCAATCAGGCATTAGCCGAACAACAGAGCGATGTCATCACCCAAGACACTATCCGCACCTTCAACAGTCATCTGCAGATAGCCGAGCTACGCGGCAAGGCCACGATTGCCGTTGATACAAAGGGCCGCCAGTTCAAAGCATACGCCAGCTGTTCACAGGCCACTATTTTTAGTTTGTCCGACCAGCGTCCCACAGCCATTCTATGGACCATAACACTACTATGGGCCACATTCTGTGTCTATCGCTTTCGTCAACATACAGAACAGACGTCCAGGCCTTTACAATTTGGCGGATTGAGTTTTGCAGATAACGAAAAGATCTTCTACAACGTCCAAGGTCAGCCCATCAAACTCACTCCCATGCAGCAGCAGTTGATGGAGATGTTCTTCACCTCAAGTAATCACCAGCTTTCTAAGACAGAGATATGTGATACACTATGGCCAAAGAAACCCGATGCAAACGAGACACTATATACCCTCATCCGTAGACTTAAGCCTGTAATAGAACATAATTCAAACTTGAAGATCGAATCTGATCGCGGCAAAGCCTATCGACTGACACGCATCTAACCAAACAAAACTTTTATTATATGACTAGAAGAGCAAACAAGAACGACATAAAGCGTATTATCGAGTTATTGCATCAGGTCAATATGGTGCACCATGTGATTCGTCCTGACCTATTTAAGCCCAACACTACAAAATACGATGAGCAGGAACTGGAGACTTTGATAAACGATGACAGTAAGCCCATCTTCGTATATGATGATGGAGAAGTGCAAGGATACGCTTTCTGCCAAATAACGGAAGTAAAAGACCACAAACTGCTGGAAAACGTGAAGACGCTTT
Source organism: uncultured Prevotella sp. (assembly GCA_902800365.1). GTDB lineage: Bacteria > Bacteroidota > Bacteroidia > Bacteroidales > Bacteroidaceae > Prevotella. The sequence goes on from CADCEF010000044.1 coordinate 2,986, forward strand.
ATATTGACGACATCTGCGTTGATGAGTGCGCACGCGGCAAACACATAGGAAAAACACTGTATGAACACGTACTCAACTATGCGCGATCCATACAGTGCCATCACATCACACTGAATGTTTGGGAAGGGAACGACCCTGCACTTAGTTTCTACAGAAGTATGGGAATGCAAGTTCAGAAAACCACGATGGAGACTATTTTGTAACTCTTACCCGCTTGGGCTTAATAATCGAGCCAGACTTTGAAATACGTAGAAAAGCCTCTGCTTTTTCTATCATTTCCTTCAGCTGCGGAGTGGGCTTTTCTTCATTGCGGGCGGCCTGAAGGAACTTTTCCAGATAAACCTTAGCCTGTTGTTGGTCGTTAAGGAAATTATAGCAGGCGTTGGCAATATTATAGTAGGTAGCAACAGAGCTGGGGTTATACTCCAGATGGTGTTTCCACGCCTCAACAGCTTTATTATATTGTTTGGTAAGATAGTAGGCCTCGCCTTGCGAGAGAGTGATAGCTTTCATGATGGCTGTATCGGGTTTCTGTATTTCCAAAGCAAGGTCGAGATAGCCAATTCCCTCGTCGTAACTATGCAAATCGTTACATACGATACCCAGGCGATAGGCACAACCAAAGTGTTGCATACCACTTTTAACCAAAGCCAGCTGCAGATACTTATAGGCACGATTCAGATCTTGATTCTGCGCAAAACACATACCTGCCGAGTATATCGTATTGAAGGTGGAATCACCTTGTTCCATTAATTGTTCATACCAGATGGATGCTGCGGTAAAGTCACGCTTCAAGAAGAAAGCATCAGCTATAGCACGATTCACTAAGATGTTATTACGATCCTTCAAACTATAATATAGTCCATATGTCAGTCCTTTCTCTGGTTGGTTTTTCTGCGCCAAGGCAAGTGTCAGGCCTGCCACAATTTCACCATCCATAGGATAACGATTCACCAATTGAGTTGCCCAGTAGATATAAGAGTCTAAGTCTCCCTGCTTCTGATAACTGAGAGCTAACTGCCGGAAAGATTCGTGCGAAAGCGAATCTTCAGGAATAAGTTTCAGCAGTTCTGCACTTTTATAATAGTTGGCCCGTTTGTAATAGCAGTTGGCCAATTTCATCTGAACCACGCAATCAACTATGGCGCTTTGCTCAGCCGAATACTTCAGTCGCTCAATAATCTCATCCTGTCTCTCTTTAGGAAGTTTCTCTAAATGCTCAAGAGGAAGGCCAAGGTTTTCTTTTGCCCGATTCTGGCTTCTTGCCTTCGCCAAATCGTAAGCCTTCTGATAGTACTTTAGCGCCTCGAAAGTATTAAACTCCTGCATACAACTGTCACCAGCCTGCATCATTAACTGCAACGAGTCAACCGCGACTGCCAATATCTTTTTCTTCGAAGAAACCTCGCCTCTAACTTGAGATGCACACATCAAAACTGCCAACACAATGAAATAAAATACATTCTTTCGCATATCCATAAATATTACAAATTAAATTCAGCACTAAGCAACAACTCACGCGGACGAAGCACATAACTATTGGAGATAACTGCTATACCGCTATAAGTGGTTGTAGAATAATCTTTCTTATTGAAGATATTTCGTAATTGAGCTTTCAGACGTATCTTTTTTAATCGCCATGTTACTGCAGCATTGCTCAACATGACATTCATAACATTGCCTTCTTGAAGTTCATTGCGATAGTGAACCATCGACCACGATAAGTCGACCTTATCAATTGTTGAAGTAAGCATAAGTCGTTGCGTCCAATTGAAGAACGTTGTCATCTGCTCTTTTTCTATTTTATTACCACTGAAAGAGAAATCTCCCTCGTATTCCAGTTCACCCCACGATGGAGAGAAGAGAACCTTCGGGGTCAATGCGAGAGATTGGGTATGGTAGTCTATCCATCGGCCAGAAGATAACTGCCGGCCATTTGAGAGACTGCCATCAACATCAAGATTCATCTTCAGGTGCAGGTCATAAAACCCTTTTGAAGCCGACAAACTGCCACTTATTACATTGCTACAGGCATTAAGTTCCTTGAGCGAATAATAATAACGTCCGCCAACAATCTGCATATCGGTGGCTGTATTCGACCATATACGAGCAGCCGTAAGCGACACGTTCATGAAGAGCTCCCGAATAGGACGTTTATAGTGATACTCAACCCTGCCAGACAACCGCTGAGACAAAGGAATTATGCCTGTTGCGGTGTACCACGTTCGATAATCACGCTGATACTCATCAATAGCATAATCGCAAACCGAGCCAGTAGATTCAGAATAGCCAACAGAAGCTACATACTCATTACGCGAGGAAGACTGCCAGTTCATAGATATGGTTGGAGATAACAGTATCAGTGTTTTCTGCTGACGAGCAAAGCGGTTCAAACTAATATTGGGGCGCATGGTCAGTCTGAACTCGTCAGTTTTATACTGCCATGAGGGATGTAAATATGCACTAAGATGCCAATTACCCTGCTCTACATGAGTGTTCTGAGCAGACAAGCCCCCTTCGTATTCCCGTGTCCAATAGCCTCGTTTACGTGTCCACTCCACCAGATGGTCAGTGTGCCAAAGATTGGTGCGTATACGTTTTCTGTCGTCATTGACATAGAGATCGTTTACAGAATGGTGATAATCAAGTATTGACTTCCACGTAAGTTGGTCGCCCGAACGCAATGGAAACAAGCGATAAACCGAGCCACCTATATCAACCTGAGGAACACGCATCCGCTGTGACAAGACAGAATACTCAGTCAATCCATCATCCTGAGCCGCCTTTACAAAAAGCACTTCATTACCATAACAGTTCTCTTTATTAATCCTATGCTCAAATTCAGCAGAGAACTGATCACTGATTGCAGTAAGGCTACGTTCTTCGGTAGTGGTGACAGGAGACTCTTCGTCCATATAATATATAGAGGTATTGGAGGTGTGCTGATTGATAACGCTACGACTATAGAAAGCAGACAAACGATGTTCATTGTCATTTTTTGTTTTGGAAACTTGATTTACAGCGTAGCGCTGCGACGTATTGAAACGTAACAAGTCTGCATCAACAGGAGCCGACAACGATGGAATTGTATACCACGATGGTAACATTCCTGCACTTAGGCGATTCCAATTGGAACCGAGAATCAGATACGACTCACTGATGTTTTGCCCCTTACGATCATAAGCAATATCGTACATACGTTGTTTATTCTTTCCTATCTGACGCACATTTACCGAGCCACCGGCATGAATAGGCTCATCAAACAGGACATAAGGGCGCAGCGTGGCCATCAGTTTATCGCGGGCTCCGTCCTTCAGCGTTATATTCATGCCCACATCATCAGTGTACACACGTTTCTCCAACGCCTTGATAGGTTGGTCGTGTTCTACTATCTCTGCCTTCTTCACATCCTTGGCACGGATATTCTCTGTCAACTGGTTATAGAGCCCACCTGTCAAATCCAAGCCCTCTACAGTAAAACGCGATATCTGTTTACCATTATAGGCTATCATACCGTTTTTCGAGATATCCACACCAGGCAGCTTCTTCAACACATCCTTCAGTGAGTTATCGCGATCGGTGGCAAAGCGCGTCAAGTCGTAAGTAATGGTATCACGCCCCGTAACACGACTACCCTGCACTTGTACCTCCTTCAACTGGAAGGCCCGACTGGGCAAAGCAACAGTTACTGACTTAGCACCATCCACAGGCACCAGGCAGCGACGTTTGTCGTATCCAATCATCGTGACCGACAGCTGATCGCCATGCTCTACCCTATCCATCTGGATGGCGAACTGGCCTTGCTCATTAGTGCGGGCAAACTTCAGTGTTTTTCCTTTACGCAGATAACTCACTGAAGCGCCGCGAAGTCGTTCGTGGCTGGTGGAGTCTTCCACCACACCACGAACAACAGTCTGCGCTTCGGCAAGAATGCAGAAAACAAGAGAGAGAATTATTAGTGATAACCTACACATTACTCCAACTCAATTGAGTTTGACGGCATTTTAGTAGGTAATTTACCTTCTGAACCATCAGCCTCTTTCACACTGATAATCTTAATACCACGTGAATTCAGAGCTGCTATTGGGTCATAACGGTTAATCACCTTACGAAAATCCTTCTGACTTATCTTCTCGCGTTTGTCCTTAACAATTACCACTGGCTGATCTGTGCTAACCTGTTCCAAGCCAGCCCCCTCGAAGACGTACTGTCTTTTGGCATCGTAAGCCGATAGAACTAAACCGGGCAGGCCACGTAGTTTCCAAGGACCTTCGTCCAAAGGAATATCTTCAGTATACCACACAGTCCACTGGCGACCTTTGAAACGTGTCGTTGCCATCTGGCATTGATAACCCAAAATCTCCTTGGTACTATCAGGCACCAGCTGCCAATCAGGAGTTTCGACAGTCTCCTCGCATTGGTAAGAATCGGGTGCGATTACATCAAGAAACAAAGTCTTTCCTTGTACAGGATAATTCTTATAAAACTCCCAAGAGATAGCTCCTCCCTTAGGAATACTGGTCAGATCAACACCACCTCCTTTCTTTATCATCTCTGCCGTCATCTGCTTACGCAAGAATCTGGTATAACTATAAAATCTTGACACGCCGTTCTTTCCTATTTCAAGACGCATCTCGTCATCCTTATATCTATAGGGAGTTTTCGTTGTATCGGTTACCGACTTGGAATTATAAGTGATTCGATAAGCCACCTGGTCGATTGTCAGTGTATCTGACTTTGCTTTTTTGGTATTTCTTGCCTGTGTCTTGTCTATAATCATTCCTTGTGCATTGGCCATCAGCGTAAATGAGACCAACATGAGAGTTGTTACAACTTTTTTCATATACGTTTTTTGAGAAAGTGTCACTTTTTAGTCTAATCTATTGACTATCAATACGTTATCATAAGTGATACTTTTTATTTATCTATCACTTACTATCACCATAGTAAAACAACTTGTTTTGGTATCGTTAAGAATATCTTTTCATGGTGTAAAGCTATGCTTTTCAACACCAAAACAAGTTGTTTTACTTTTATGGAGCATATTACTTTATTTGCAATACCATAGCTTTATCATTTCTTATTTTTAGTATTGATGATGATAACACCATGCTTTGCTTTCTCGCCATACTTATCGATAGCAGCCTTATCCTTAAGTATATCCATACTTTCGATAGTCTTGGGATCAATATCCTTTAACTTTGCTCCATCAATGGGTTGACCATCTACAACGATGTATGGGGTATTTTCTGCAGGAAGCCATACACCCTTAGCCTCATTACCATAACCTACAACAACAGTCTCTGCTAAGGAATTCGCATATTTCTCTTTATCTGCCGGAATATTTGCACCGCCCTGGAGTCGGAACGTAACAGGCACGGTGTACTTTACACGTACAGGTTCGCCATTTTGCTTTCCAGGAATCCAGTTAGGCATGCCATTAATAACACGCAGAGCCTCAGCATCGAGAGCAGGGTCAATGCTTTTAACAATCTTTGCATTAGTGATGCTTCCATCCTTCTCTACAATAAATGTGGCAATCACACGTCCCTGAAGGCATTTATCCTCAGCCTCCTTAGGATAGCGAACATTCTTAGACAGATACTCAAAGAGTTTACCTGTACCACCAGGATACTGAGGCATCTGTTCTACCACATCGTATGGTTTACTAGGATCAGTACCTTCCTTTCTCAACATAATCTTGTAGTCGTTTCTCTCCGAGAATGTTTTGCTTACACCAATAGTAAACGGTTCAAAGCCCATGTAAATCACTTCGATGCGGTCGCTAGCAGCTACTTCAAGACGGAAATTGCCATCCATATCGGTAACCGTACCCTTCTTTGAGCCCACTATCTTTACGATAGCTCCGATAATAGGCGTCTTCTGCGAAGCAGAACCATCGTAGACAGTACCACTTATTGTAAATTTTTCTAAGTCAGCAGATTGAGTAGCCTCAGCCTTTGCATCGTCTGCCTTTTCTACAACTATTGTCTTACCAGCTCCCAGGTTGATAGTACCAGCCTTGTTTCCTTTCTTTATTGGAGTCTGAGGTTCATTATACACATAATCGGTTACAGTCTCGGCATTTACTACTAAGGTAACGGCCACTATTGGCAAAAGTGCCAATAATTTCAAAAGACTGTGACGGGGGGATTTAGTATGTAACATCATATTAATTCGGTTTTTTAGGGTACTATGACTAATACCGTTAGCAAGGGAGTACCCACCAATGCTCGCGGCTTTTGTGATTAACAGGTATTGATATTGGCGTGCATTGATCCCTTTTGAGAGTACTACACCATCGGCCTCATATTCGTGGATAGCACGCAGATCACTGCGAAGCATCCAAATGGCGGGATTAAACCACTGGAGGGAGGTGAGGGTATCAACGAGGAGCAGGTCCCACGAATGGTGAAGACGGATGTGGCCTCGTTCATGAGTCAAGATCGCAGCATTTCCTTCTTCAAAATCACTGCGATTCATCACTATAAAAATCATCCAACTGAAAGGGGGCATATCTGCATTACCGGTCACGCAGATAATAGTACCATCACTTTGAGGATGTTTTTCGCTTTTACTTATCAGAGAGACTATCCTGAACAACGACCATAGAGTGTGGCCTAATGTGACCAACATACCTATTACGAAGAGTACAGGTAACAGGATTTGCCAGAGTGGAGTCTGCGGCTCTTCTACCGGCACATCAGGCACATAGAAATCGGTATCAACCAGTGGCATCTCTGGAATCTCCATAGCAACCGTTTCGTGCATGGTAATAACACACAGCGGCAACACAAACGAGGCCACAGCAGTTAGCAGAAGCACTATACGGTTAACGCGATGGAAAGTCTCGCGAGCCAACAGTAGGCGGTAGAACATGTAGAATACCGCCAGCAGCACAGCCACCTTAAGGTCGTAGGTCAGGAATTCTATCATTTGACAATTTAGTTTTTACGATTGAACTATTGATTCTTTTCTATCTGATCGAGGAGCTCACGGAGTTCTTCTACAGAGATTTTCTCTTCCTTCACGAAGGATGATACAGCCGAGAGGTAAGAGTTGTTGAAATAGTTTTTGATAACTCCGGCAATCGACTTGCGACCGTACTCTGCCTCTGTAATGAGCGGATAGTACTGATAGGTGTTACCAAACTGCTTATGATCAAGATATCCTTCCTTCTCAAGTATACGTACCATAGTGGATAAGGTATTGAAATGCGGGCGGGGCTCGTCGTAGTACTCTAAGAGTTCCTTGACGAACATGGGGCCATGCTGCCAATACAGATCCATTATCTCCTTTTCCTTGTTAGTTAACTTTTTCATTTTACTACAGTTCGTTTTAAGTTTCGCAATCAATTTGCACGTCGTTAATCAATATCTGAGCGCAAAGTAACTAAAACTTTTCGTTATATACAACTAATACTTATAGTTTTTAAACTAAATTAATTAGTTATCTACTCTTTTAACTAATATTTAGGAGTAATGAACAAAAAAACAGCGCATCCTTTTGGGGATACGCTGTCTATCTTAAAGATAAAGGATAGTACTATACCTTGATCTCTACCTCAACACCACTTGGGAGCTCGAGCTTCATCAGAGCGTCAACAGTCTTAGCAGTTGAGCTGTAGATGTCGATCAGACGCTTGTAGTCTGAAAGCTGGAACTGCTCACGAGCCTTCTTGTTAACGAAGGTTGAGCGGTTAACGGTGTAGATACGCTTGTGAGTTGGAAGGGGGATAGGACCGCTGATGATAGCACCTGTAGCCTTTACAGCCTTCACAATCTTCTCTGCTGACTTGTCTACGAGTTTGTGGTCGTAGCTCTTCAGCTTAATACGAATTTTCTGACTCATGTCTTTAATTTTTATATTTAATATTTAAATGTAAGGAGGCCGCTAAAGAGTCATTTGCTCAGCGGCACTCCGTTTTTGCTTAATTATACGAGGTCTGCACGGCCTTTAACCTCCTCAAGCACAGCCTTAGCGATTGAGCTAGACAGAGGTGCGTGGTGATCGTACTCCATTGAGCTGGTAGCACGACCAGAAGTGATAGTACGGAGAGCGGTTACATAACCGAACATCTCTGACAGAGGAACCTGTGCCTTAACAACACGAGCACCGCTACGAGCCTCTTCCATACCCTCAACCTGGCCACGACGCTTGTTCAGGTCACCGATAACGTCACCCATGTTCTCCTCAGGTGTTACAACCTCGAGTTTCATGATAGGCTCCATCAGTACAGGCTTAGCCTGAGCACATGCGTTCTTGTATGCCTGCAGAGCAGCGATCTCGAATGAGAGCTGGTCAGAGTCAACTGGGTGGAACGAACCATCGAGTACAGTTACCTTCAGTGAATCCATTGGATAGCCACCAAGGATACCATTCTTCATTGCGTTCTCAAATCCCTTCTGGATAGATGGGATGAACTCCTTAGGAATGTTACCACCCTTAACCTCGTTAACGAACTGTAGACCGCCGTCCTTAGCGATATCCCAATCGTCGTCAACAGGACCAACGTTTACAATAATATCAGCGAACTTACCGCGACCACCTGACTGCTTCTTATAAACCTCACGGAGGTTAACAGTCTTGGTAATAGCCTCCTTGTAGTTAACCTGAGGCTTACCCTGGTTACACTCAACCTTGAACTCACGCTTCAGACGGTCGATAATAATATCGAGGTGAAGCTCACCCATACCAGAGATAATGGTCTGACCACTCTGCTCGTCGGTACGTACGGTGAATGTTGGGTCCTCCTCGGCCAGCTTAGCAAGACCGTTGTCGAGCTTAGCAACGTCGGCCTGGCTCTTAGGCTCAACTGCGATAGAGATCACAGTGTCAGGGAAGCTCATAGACTCCAGTACGATAGGTGCATCCTCAGAACAGAGGGTATCACCAGTACGGATATCCTTAAAACCTACACCTGCGCCGATATCACCAGCGTCGATGCTCTCCATAGGAATTTCCTTATTTGAGTTCATCTGGAACAGACGGCTGATACGTTCCTTCTTACCAGAACGTGGGTTGTATACATAGCTTCCAGCAGTAATCTTACCTGAGTAAACACGGAAAAATACCAGACGGCCCATGTATGGATCGGTAGCAATCTTAAAGGCGAGAGCCGATGTAGGCTCGTCCTCAGAAGGCTTACGATCTTCCTCCTCATCGGTATCAGGGTTGGTACCCTTAATAACCTCAACATCAACAGGTGCAGGCAAGAATGCACATACATAGTCGAGCAGAGGCTGAACACCCTTATTCTTATATGAAGAACCGAGCAGCATTGGAGTACAAGCCATAGAGATGGTACCCTTACGGATAGCAGCGATAATCTCCTCCTCTGTGATTGAGTTAGGATCATCGAAGTACTTCTCCATCAAAGCCTCGTCATACTCAGCTGCAGCCTCGAGCAGCTTGTTACGCCACTCGTCACACTCAGCCTCGAGCTCAGCAGGAATATCCTCAACGTCGTACTCAGCACCCATAGTCTCATCGTGCCAGAGGATAGCCTTCATCTTAATCAGGTCAACAAGACCCTTGAAGTTCTCCTCAGCACCGATGGGCACCTGGATAACAACTGGGTTAGCACCCAGGATGTCCTTCATCTGCTGAACAGTCTCGAAGAAGTCAGCACCTGAACGGTCCATCTTGTTTACATAACCGATACGTGGTACGTTGTACTTATCAGCCTGACGCCATACAGTCTCTGACTGAGGCTGAACACCATCAGCAGCAGAGTATGTAGCAACAGCTCCATCGAGTACACGCAGTGAACGCTCTACCTCAGCGGTAAAGTCAACGTGTCCCGGAGTATCGATCAGGTTGATCTTGTACTGCTTACCGTTGTAGTTCCAGTTACATGTTGTAGCAGCAGAGGTAATAGTAATACCACGCTCCTGCTCCTGAGCCATCCAGTCCATGGTAGCAGCTCCATCGTGTACCTCACCAATCTTATGAGTCTTACCTGTGTAGAACAGAATACGCTCAGAAGTGGTTGTCTTACCGGCATCGATGTGAGCCATAATACCGATATTTCTTGTTAAATGTAAATCGCGATTTGCCATTGTTTTGTATTTCCTTTACTTCTTTAACTTAACTACCCGAAATTAGAATCTGAAGTGAGCAAATGCGCGGTTAGCCTCAGCCATGCGATGCATATCCTCCTTACGTTTGAAGGCACCACCCTGGTTGTTGAAGGCGTCCATGATCTCTGCAGCCAGCTTGTCAGCCATTGACTTACCGCTACGCTTACGAGCGAACTGAATCATGTTCTTCATTGAGATACTCTCCTTACGGTCTGCACGAATCTCGGTAGGAACCTGGAAAGTAGCACCACCGATACGGCGGCTCTTTACCTCAACCTGTGGGGTAATGTTGTCGAGGGCCTGCTTCCAAATCTCGAGAGCAGACTTCTCCTCATTGCTCATCTTAGTCTTCACTGTCTCCAGTGCATTGTAGAAGATCTCATACGACTTTGTCTTCTTACCATCAAACATCAGGTGGTTTACAAACTTAGACACCTTCTGATCATTGAATACGGGATCTGGAAGGATCACACGCTTCTTTGGTTTTGCTTTTCTCATTTTGTTTTGTGAATTAAAATTCTGCTTGAGGGCTGTTCTTACTTGTTCTTCAACGTCCTTCGCTTGGACATTTACTCAACCTTATAACATTTCTCCAGCAAAACGGATTAAATTTTGTTTCTTTGTTTGGCCTGACTGACCATCTCCGGTCATTTACTTCTTAGCCTTTGGACGCTTAGCACCATACTTAGAACGGCGCTGTGTACGGTTTGCTACACCTGCGGTATCAAGAGTACCACGAACGATGTGATAACGTACACCTGGCAGGTCCTTTACACGACCACCGCGAACAAGCACGATTGAGTGCTCCTGCAGGTTGTGTCCCTCTCCAGGGATGTAAGAGTTAACTTCCTTCTGATTTGTCAGACGAACACGGGCTACCTTACGCATAGCCGAATTAGGCTTCTTAGGACAGTTATCCAAAGCAGGTGACTTTGACTTGTCAACAATTACCTTTCTGCCTTTTCTTACCAATTGTGAAATTGTAGGCATAATACTTTAACTTTATTAATTTATATATGTTATTTTGTTTATAATCAGCGCTTTACACACCCTATCACGCTTAACAGGGGTGTTTCGGGCTGCAAAGGTACAACTATTTTCCGATTCCACCTAACTTATATGGAGAAAAAGTTCTTTGCGAGCCCTGATTTAACAAGATATAACTATTTTTAGAATTATTAATACAACAATACACTCAAAATGATGAAAAAAGAGTGCTGTAAGCATAATACAGCACTCTCTCAATATTATATTAATAAGGTATTGTCTTATTTCTCCTCGAGAATAGTCTCCTCAGCGAAGTCAAGCACGTTCTTGCGGTTTGCCTGAATGCGCTCATACTCTTCCTTAGAACCTACAACAATCTTCTCGAACTCACGCAGACCAGTACCTGCAGGAATCAGGTGACCGCAGATAACGTTCTCCTTCATACCTACCAGATGGTCAACCTTACCACGGATAGCAGCCTCGTTAAGAACCTTGGTTGTCTCCTGGAACGATGCGGCCGACATGAACGACTTAGTCTGGAGGGCAGCACGTGTGATACCCTGAAGGATCTGAGTAGATGTAGCAGGAACTGCATCACGAACCTGAACCAGACGGAGGTCACGACGCTTCAGCATAGAGTTCTCGTCGCGCAGTTTGCGGGCTGTAACGATCTGACCCTTCTGGAGGTTCTCAGAGTCACCGGCATCGATAACAACCTTCTTACCCCAGATACGGTCGTTCTCCTCAGAGAAGTCGAGCTTATCAACAATCTCCTGCTCGAGGAACGAGGTATCACCAGGCTCGTTGATCTGTACTTTACGCATCATCTGACGTACAATAATCTCGAAGTGCTTGTCGTTGATCTTTACACCCTGTAGACGGTATACGTCCTGAACCTCGTTAACGATATACTCCTGAACAGCGGTAGGACCCTTGATGGCGAGGATATCACCAGGAGTGATAACACCATCAGAAAGTGGAGTACCCGCACGTACGGCATCGTGCTCCTGTACCAGAATCTGCTTAGACAGAGATACGAGATATTTACGCTGCTCGCCAGTCTTAGAGGTTACGATGATCTCGCGGTTACCACGCTTTACCTTACCCATTGTTACCTCACCATCGATTTCAGATACAACAGCAGGGTTAGATGGGTTACGAGCCTCAAAGAGCTCAGTTACACGAGGCAGACCTCCGGTGATATCACCACCCTTGGCTGCAGCACGCGGAATCTTAACGAGGGTTTCACCAGTCTTAACTGTCTGGCCATCCTCAACTACTACGTGACCACCCACAGGGAAGTTATATGTTCCGATTACCTCACCGTTAGCATCAACAACATCACAGGTAGGAACCTTGAGCTTATCACGCGACTCGGTAACAATCTTTTCAGTCAAACCGGTTGTTTCGTCGGTCTCAGCACGGAAGGTAACACCCTCGATAACGTCGTTGAACTTCAGTGTACCAGCATACTCTGTTACGATAACGGCATTGAATGGGTCCCACTGAGCAATCTTGTCGCCCTTGGCAACCTCGTCGCCATTATTGAAGTAGAGTGAAGAACCGTAAGGCACATTCACTGTTGACAGAACGATCTTAGTATTTGGATCAACGAAACGCATTTCACCAAGACGGCTAACTACCATCTGACAGTCGCGGCCATCCTCATCGAACGGAACTGTACGAACCTCTTCGAGTTCGATCATTGCACGATCATATTTAGATACGATGCTTGCATTAGCAGCTGCGTTGGCAGCAACACCACCGGCGTGGAACGTACGAAGTGTAAGCTGTGTACCTGGCTCACCGATAGCCTGAGCAGCAATCACACCAACAGCCTCACCTTTCTGTACCATACGACGGGTAGCAAGGTTACGTCCGTAACACTTCATGCAGACACCCTTCTTCGACTCACAAGTGAGCACTGAACGGATCTCAACGGTCTCGATGTCAGAAGCCTCGATGGCATCGGCTACGGCCTCGGTGATTTCCTCACCAGCACCTACGATAACCTCACCAGTCTTAGGATTGATAACATCGTGAACTGATACACGACCCAGGATACGCTCAGATAGACTAGAGATAATCTCATCGCCATTCTTCAAAGCTGTACACTGCAGACCACGCAGGGTACCACAGTCCTCCTCGGTGATAATAACATCGTGAGATACGTCAACAAGACGACGCGTCAGATAACCAGCGTCAGCAGTCTTCATGGCAGTATCAGCCAGACCCTTACGAGCACCGTGAGTAGAGATAAAGTACTCGAGCACTGACATACCCTCCTTAAAGTTAGAAAGGATTGGGTTCTCAATAATCTGGTGACCCTCGGCACCGGCTTTCTGAGGCTTAGCCATCAGACCACGGATACCTGAAAGCTGCTTAATCTGGTCCTTACTACCACGGGCACCTGAGTCAAGCATCATGAATACAGCGTTGAATCCCTGGTCGGCCTCGGTCATCTGCTTCAGCAGGATGTTACCGATATCGTTGTTAACGTGGGTCCAGGTATCAATAACCTGATTATAACGCTCGTTGTCGGTGATGAATCCCATGTTATAGTTGTCGGTAATCTGCTGTACCTCTTCATTACCCTTAGCGATAAGCTCAGCCTTCTCCTTTGGAATAATGATATCATCGAGGTTGAACGACAGACCAGCCAGATAAGCCATGCGGTAACCAAGGTTCTTGATACCATCAAGGAACTCACAAGCCTCGGCGAAACCTACATTCTTAATAACGGCTGCGATGATGTCGCGCAGACTCTTCTTAGAGATTACCTTATTTACATAACCAACCTCGTTTGGAATAATGCCGTTTACGATAACACGACCAACAGAAGTCTCAACCATGTGACGCTCTGCCTTGCCGTCAACGATATCGTCAACCATTACCTTTACCTGTGCGTGGAGATCACACTTGCCCTCGTTGTGAGCAATGATAGCCTCCTCAGGTCCGTAGAAGGTAAGTCCCTCACCCTTTGCACCTGGACGGATCTTGGTGATGTAGTACAGACCAAGTACCATATCCTGTGAAGGCACAGTGATAGGAGCACCGTTGGCAGGGTTAAGGATATTATGACTCTGAAGCATCAGCAACTGTGCCTCAAGAATAGCCTCGTTTGAAAGTGGGAGGTGAACAGCCATCTGGTCACCATCGAAGTCAGCGTTGAACGCGGTACAAGCCAGTGGGTGCAGCTGGATAGCCTTACCCTCAATCATCTTAGGCTGGAAAGCCTGGATACCCAGACGGTGAAGTGTTGGAGCACGGTTCAGCAGAACTGGGTGACCCTTCATCACGTTCTCAAGGATATCGAAGATAACTGGCTCACGACGGTCAACAATCTTCTTAGCGCTCTTAACAGTCTTCACGATACCGCGCTCAATGAGCTTACGGATAATGAATGGCTTGTAAAGCTCTGCAGCCATCAGCTTTGGCAGACCGCACTCACCCATCTTCAGCTCAGGACCTACAACGATAACTGAACGGGCTGAATAGTCAACACGCTTACCGAGCAAGTTCTGACGGAAACGTCCCTGCTTACCTTTCAGTGAGTCAGAGAGTGACTTCAATGGGCGGTTAGAATCGCTCTTAACAGCGCTCGACTTACGAGAGTTGTCGAAGAGTGAGTCAACAGCCTCCTGAAGCATACGCTTCTCGTTTCGGAGGATAACTTCAGGAGCCTTAATCTCCATCAGTCTCTTCAGACGGTTGTTACGGATAATAACACGACGATAGAGGTCGTTCAAATCCGATGTTGCGAAACGTCCACCATCCAGTGGTACAAGAGGACGGAGCTCAGGAGGTGTAACAGGGATAATCTTCATGATCATCCACTCAGGACGGTTGATGCCCTTCTCAACACTACTACGGAAGGCCTCAACTACCTGCAGACGCTTCAGAGCCTCGTTCTTACGCTGTACTGATGAGTCGCTGTTAGCACGGTCACGCAGCTCGTACGACAGTGAATCAAGGTCGATACGAGTCAGCAGATCGTAGATAGCCTCAGCACCCATCTTGGCGATGAACTTATTTGGATCGCTGTCGTCCAGATACTCGTTATCTGGCGAAAGCTGATTCTCTACGATTTCGGTGTACTCATCCTCTGAGAGCAGGTCGTAAACGTTAGAACCGAGGGCATCATTGCCGTCAGCATCCTTCTTACCTGCCATAGCACCTGGCTGGATAACCACATAGCGCTCGTAGTAGATAACTGCATCGAGCTTCTTGGTGGGCAGACCCAGCAGATAACCGATCTTATTAGGAAGACTACGGAAATACCAGATATGAGCAACGGGCACAACGAGCTCGATGTGACCAGAACGCTCACGACGTACCTTCTTCTCTGTTACCTCTACACCACAACGGTCGCAGACGATACCCTTATAACGGATGCGCTTGTACTTACCGCAGGCACACTCATAGTCCTTGGTAGGACCGAAGATGCGCTCGCAGAACAAACCATCGCGCTCAGGCTTATATGTACGATAGTTGATGGTCTCGGGTTTGGTAACCTCACCGAAGCTGCTCTCTAGGATCTCTTCGGGCGAAGCAAGTCCGATAGTAATCTTCGTAAAATTATTCTTTACTTTTGAATCTTTCTTGAAAGCCATATATATTATTCTTTCTCTTAATTCTTAACTCTATATTCTTAACTCACTTAGTCGAGTGTAATACTCAAACCAAGACCACGCAACTCGTGCAGCAGCACATTCAGAGACTCAGGAATACCTGGTGTAGGCATTGGCTCACCCTTAACGATTGCCTCGTATGCCTTTGAACGACCTACAGTATCATCAGACTTGATAGTCAGAATCTCCTGGAGCACATGGCTGGCACCGAAGGCCTCAAGGGCCCAAACCTCCATCTCTCCGAAACGCTGTCCACCGAACTGAGCCTTACCACCGAGAGGCTGCTGAGTAATCAAGCTGTACGGACCGATTGAACGTGCGTGCATCTTGTCCTCAACCATGTGACCGAGCTTAAGGAAGTAAGTGATACCTACTGTAGCTGGCTGGTCAAAGCGCTCACCTGTCTCACCATCATAGAGGTGAGTAGAGCAGAGACGTGGCAGACCTGCCTTGTCAGTCCACTCAGCCAGGTCATCAAGCTTAGCACCGTCGAAGATAGGTGTAGCGAACTTAACACCAAGCTTCTTACCGGCAGCACCGAGGATAGCCTCGAAAATCTGTCCAAGGTTCATTCGAGAAGGCACACCCAGAGGGTTCAGTACCAGGTCTACAGGACGACCATCCTCGAGGAATGGCATATCCTCCTGACGTACAACCTTCGAAACGATACCCTTGTTACCGTGACGTCCGGCAAGCTTATCACCAACACCGATCTTACGTTTCTTGGCTACATAAACCTTAGCCATCTGCAGGATTCCGTTTGGCAGCTCGTCACCGATGGTGATAGCGAACTTCTTACGCTTCATCTCAGCATCAAGCAGCTTGTACTTCTTCATGAAGTTGATAATCAGCTTAGCAATGAGCTCGTTCTTGTGCTCATCGTTAGTCCAGTTGCTGATCTGTACGTCACCATACTCAAGGTTGCGCAGAGCTGTAGCAGTAAACTTACTACCCTTGGTGATGATCTCAGCACCTGTATAGTCCTTAACACCCTGTGAGGTCTTACCCTTGGTAAGCTCAAGCAGTTTGTCAATCAGGATGTCCTTCAGATCCTCAACCTTTGCCTCGTACTCCTCGTCAATCTTAGCGAGCACGATCTTATCCTGCTGCTTAGACTTACGGTCCTTGATGGCACGCTGGAACAGCTTCTTATCGATGATAACACCACTCAGTGATGGGTTAGCCTTGAGTGAAGAGTCTTTCACGTCACCAGCCTTGTCACCGAAGATAGCACGGAGCAGCTTCTCCTCAGGTGAAGGATCGCTCTCTCCCTTAGGTGAAATCTTACCAATCAGGATGTCGCCTGGCTCAACACGGGCACCAACACGGATAACACCGTTGTCGTCCAGATCCTTTGTTGCCTCCTCACTTACGTTAGGAATATCAGCAGTGAATTCCTCAACACCACGCTTTGTCTCACGTACGTCGAGTGAGTACTCATCAACGTGTACTGAGGTGAGGACGTCCTCACGAACGATACGCTCGTTCAGTACGATAGCATCCTCATAGTTGTAACCCTTCCAAGGCATGTAGGCTACCAGCAGGTTGCGGCCCAGAGCCAGCTCACCGTTCTCAGTAGCATAACCCTCAGTAAGGATGTCACCGGCCTTAACGCGCTGACCCTTTTCACAGATTGGGCGCAGGTCGATAGTCATATTCTGGTTTGTACGACGGAACTTAGCAATACGATACTCCTTCAGTGCGGGCTCGAAGCTTACGAACTCCTCGTCCTCGGTGCGATCGTAGAGAATGCGGATGGTTGTAGCATCAACATACTCGATAACACCATCACCCTCGGCAGTAACCATAGTACGTGAATCCTCACATACCTGCTTCTCGATACCGGTACCTACGATAGGAGCCTCGTTGTGGAGCAGAGGTACAGCCTGGCGCATCATGTTAGATCCCATCAGTGCACGGTGAGCATCGTCGTGCTCGAGGAATGGAATCAGAGATGCAGCGATAGATGCTATCTGCTGTGGAGATACATCCATCAGGTCAACATCAGTAGGTGGAACTACAGGGAAGTCAGCATCCTGACGGCACTTAACAACCGAACGGATAAATGTACCATCATCATTCAGAGGTGCATTACCCTGACCGATGATGTGCTCAGCCTCTTCCTCAGCAGTCAGATATACGATACCGTCGTTGCTCAGATCAGCAACTCCGTTATTTACCTTACGGTATGGAGTCTGGATAAATCCGAGCTCATTAATCTTTGCATATACACACAGAGATGAGATCAGACCGATGTTTGGTCCCTCAGGGCTCTCAATAGGACACAGACGACCATAGTGTGTATAGTGTACGTCACGAACCTCGAATCCTGCACGCTCACGGCTCAGACCGCCAGGACCCAGAGCAGACAGACGACGCTTGTGAGTAACCTCAGCAAGTGGGTTTGTCTGGTCCATGAACTGTGACAGAGGGTTAGTTCCGAAGAACGAGTTGATAACGCTTGAGATAGTCTTAGCGTTGATCAGATCGGTTGGAGTGAACACCTCGTTATCACGAACGTTCATACGCTCACGGATGGTACGGCTCATACGGGCCAGACCTATAGAGAACTGATTGCTCAGCTGCTCACCTACGGTACGAACGCGACGGTTTGACAGGTGGTCGATATCGTCGACGGTAGCCTTAGAGTTAACCAGCTGGATCAGATACTTGATAATCTCAATGATATCCTCCTTGGTCAGTACGCGAACATCCATATCGGTGTTCAGACCAAGCTTCTTGTTAATACGGTAACGACCAACATCACCCAGATCGTAACGCTTGTCAGAGAAGAACAGGTTCTGGATAACCTCACGTGCGCTGGCATCATCAGCAGGGTCAGCATTACGCAGCTGACGGTAGATATAAAGCACAGCCTCCTTCTCAGAGTTAGATGGGTCTTTGGCCAGTGTGTTGAAGATGATGCTGTAGTCCTGAGCAACCGACTCGTCCTTGTGCACAAGGATAGTCTGTGCGCCACTCTCAAGGATCTCCATCATGTTCTCCTCGGTAATCTCAGTCTCACGCTCCATAATCATCTGGTTACGCTCGATTGATACTACCTCACCAGTATCCTCATCAACAAAGTCCTCGTTCCAGCTCTTCAGTACACGTGCTGCAAGCTTGCAGCCAAGAACAGCCTTCAGGTTCTTCTTGTTAACCTTAACCTCCTCGGCCAGGTTGAAGATCTGCAGGATGTCCTTATCAGCCTCGAAGCCGATGGCACGGAGCAGAGTTGTTACGGGCAACTTCTTCTTACGGTCGATGTATGCATACATTACATTGTTAATATCTGTAGCAAACTCGATCCATGAACCCTTGAATGGGATTACACGAGCTGAATACAGCAGTGTACCGTTAGCGTGTACGCTCTGGCCGAAGAATACGCCAGGAGAACGGTGCAACTGTGAAACAACTACGCGCTCGGCTCCATTGATAACGAAAGTACCATTGGCGGTCATGTAAGGGATAGGACCCAGGAATACATCCTGAATCACTGTTCCGAAGTCCTCATGATCCGGATCAGTACAATACAGTTTCAGCTTAGCCTTCAGGGGCACGCTATAAGTCAGACCACGCTCCAAGCACTCATCGATGCTGTAACGGGGTGGGTCGATATAGTAATCCAAGAACTCAAGAACGAAATTATTACGTGTATCGGTGATAGGGAAGTTCTCAGCGAACACCTTATACAAGCCGTCATTCTTGCGTTCCTCAGGCGGAGTATCCAACTGCAGGAAGTCTTTGAACGACTTTAATTGCACATCAAGGAAATCCGGGAATGGCATCGGATTTTTGACGCTGCCAAAGTTTACTCTGTTATCTATTATTTTTGAAGCCATAAATATTAATTTAGAAAAAAAAGGCTAGGAACCCCCGACTGGGGAGCCCCTAACCGATTGCTATTTGTTTGTAACTGATTACTTCAGCTCAACCTCGGCACCAGCTGCCTCGATGGTCTTCTTCAGGTTCTCAGCCTCTTCCTTGCTCAGACCCTCCTTAACGGTAGCAGGAGCACTCCTTAACGGTAGCAGGAGCACCGTCTACGAGATCCTTAGCCTCTTTCAGACCAAGACCACAAGCCTCCTTAACGGCCTTTACAACCTGGAGCTTAGCAGCACCTGCAGACTTCAGAACTACGTCGAATGAAGTCTTCTCTTCAGCTGCGTCAGCAGCACCAGCTGCAGCAGGACCAGCAGCTACAGCAACGGCTGCAGCAGCAGGCTCAATTCCATACTCGTCCTTCAGGACTGTTGCCAACTCGTTTACTTCTTTTACTGTGAGGTTTACCAACTCCTCAGCAATAGCTTTAATATCTGCCATTTTATTTAAAATTTTAATTGTTTTTAATGTTAATGTTACTTATTTCGCTTATTTGTTACGCTCAGCGATAGCGTCAAGCAGACCGTGAACCTTGCCACCAGCGTTCAAGCCAGAAACAACATTCTTGATTGGAGACTGCAGCAGAGCTACAACCTCGGCGATCAGTTCGTTCTTGCTCTTGATTGCTACGAGCTCATCAAGCTTGTCAGCACCAACGAAGAAGCTCTCCTCAGCATATGCACCCTTGAGTGCGGGGATACCTTCCTTCTTGTACTCCTTGATCAGCTTAGCAGGAACATTAGCTGTCTGTGCGAACATAACAGCAGTGTTACCCTTCAAGCACTCATAAAGAGGTGAGAAATCAATCTCAGAAGCCTCGAAAGCCTTCTGGAGAAGAGTGTTCTTCACCATCAGCAGCTTAATCTCATTCTTGAAGCACTTCTCACGGAGCTCGCTTGTCTTTGCAGCGTCGAGTCCTGCGAGGTCAACAAGATAAAAATGAGGATACTGCTTCAGCTTCTCACCAAGTTCTACGATGATAGTATCTTTTACTTCCTTTTTCATTTGTCTAATCTTTTAACGAGTTATTCAACTGATTTAGGATCTACCTTGATACCCATGCTCATAGTGCTTGAGAGGAAGATACTCTTAATGTATGTACCCTTAGCAGCAGCAGGCTTCAGCTTGATAATGGTAGAGATGAACTCCTTTGCATTCTCAAAGATCTGATCAGCGTTGAAGCTAATCTTACCGATTGATGTATGCACAATACCAGCCTTATCAACCTTAAAGTCAATCTTACCCTGCTTAACTTCCTTAACTGCCTTAGCAACATCCATAGTAACAGTACCACTCTTGGGGTTTGGCATCAGTCCGCGGGGACCGAGCACACGGCCCAAAGGACCGAGCTTACCCATACAAGAAGGCATTGTGATGATAACATCAACATCTGTCCAACCACCCTTGATCTTCTCGATATATTCGTCAAGACCAACATAGTCAGCACCTGCTTCTTTAGCAGCAGCCTCCTGATCAGGAGTACAGAGAGCGAGCACACGTGTAACCTTACCAGTTCCGTTTGGCAGCGAAACAACGCCACGAACCATCTGGTTAGCCTTACGTGGATCAACGCCCAAGCGTACATCGATATCAACTGAAGCGTCGAACTTGGTGGTAGTAATTTCCTTCACCAATGCGGCGGCTTCCTTCAAAGAGTATGCTTTCCCTGCTTCAACCTTCTCAGCGACCAACTTTTGATTTTTTGTCAGTTTACTCATTGTCTCAAATTGAAGTTATTAATTATTTACCAGGGAACTCCCCTTCTACAGTGATACCCATACTACGCGCTGTACCTGCAATCAGCTTCATAGCCGACTCGATGGTAAAGCAGTTCAAGTCCTTCATCTTGTCCTCAGCGATAGCGCGAACCTGATCCCAAGTTACCTTAGCAACCTTCTTACGGTTTGGCTCGGCAGAACCGCTCTTAAGCTTAGCAGCCTCTTTCAGCTGAACAGCTGCGGGAGGAGTCTTAAGCTCGAACGAGAATGACTTGTCAGTGTAGTAGGTGATAACAACAGGAATAATCTTTCCTGCCTTATCCTGGGTTCTGGCGTTGAACTCTTTGCAGAATCCCATAATATTAATTCCCTTAGAACCCAGTGCAGGTCCAACGGGGGGTGAGGGATTCGCAGCGCCACCTTTAATCTGTAATTTGATTAATCCAGCAACTTCTTTAGCCATTTCTGTTTGTTATTAATTGAATTTTTATATAAGCCTAGGGAGTGGAAGCCTCCGTCGACAGTATATAGAACAGACGTATCGTAACTTACGTCCTATTCCTTTTCTACTTGATTATACCCAAGCTCCAGGGGAGTCTTGCGGCCGAAAATCTTAACCATCACTTTCAGCTTGTGCTTCTCGGCATTCACCTCTTCGATAATTCCACTGAATCCGCTGAAAGGACCATCTGTTACCTTAACTGCCTCATCAACTGCATAAGGTACTCCTATCTCTTCACTCTTAATCTCAGTTTCCTCAGCTGTACCAAGGATTCTGTTAATATCACTCTGCTTTACTGGGGTTGGATTGTCCAGACCACCCAGGAAGCCTAACACATTAGGCATAAAGCGCAGTGTATGAGCCATCTCACCCTGGAGGTTGGCCTCTACCAACACATATCCTGGGAGGAACAGCTTCTCCTTTACCACACGCTTACCATTACGCAACTGAGCATATTTCTCTGTAGGCAACAAGATCTGACCTACATTTGACTGAAGGAAGGAATCACGCTTCATGAGGGCCTCAAGATATTCCTTTACCTTGCCCTCTTTTCCGCTAACAGCGCGGAGTACGTACCATTTCATTCCTGACTGAGCCATCTCTTAAACTGCGTAAATTAACCGGGATAAACCATACTCATTACCGACTTGAACACAAAGTCCATTGCCCACACTACAAGCGCAATAATCAGTGATGCTGAAAGCACCACTACTGCACTGTGAGTCAACTCTTTGCGGCTGGGCCAAGTTGTCTTGTGAGCCAGCTCGTCGTAACAAGCCTTGCAATAATCGATAAACTTCTTAAACATAAATCTTTCTTAATTAGCACGGGAAGGAGGACTCGAACCCACGACCCTCGGTTTTGGAGACCGATGCTCTACCAACTGAGCTATTCCCGTAAATAAGCCCCCGCCCTTTCGCGGGGGCCCTTGATATCTAGTGTTACTAGAAAATTCTAGAGTCTAGACGGTTTAGAGGATTAGTCCTCGTAAACCTCTGTGATCTGACCAGAACCTACTGTGCGACCACCCTCACGGATAGCGAAGCGCAGACCTGGGTTCAGAGCTACAGCGTAGATAAGCTCTACAGTGATCTCTACGTTATCACCAGGCATTACCATCTCAACACCTGCAGGCAGAGTGATCTCACCTGTGCAGTCCATTGTGCGGAGATAGAACTGTGGACGATACTTGTTTCCGAATGGAGTGTGACGACCACCCTCTTCCTTCTTCAGAACGTAGATAGAAGCCTTGAACTTCTTGAATGGCTTGATCTGACCTGGGTGGCAGAGTACCATACCACGCTTGATCTCGTTCTTGTCGATACCGCGGAGCAGCAGACCTACGTTATCACCAGCCTGACCCTCATCAAGAATCTTGCGGAACATCTCAACGCCAGTTACAACTGACTTCTTGTCCTCACCAAGACCGAGCAGCTCAACCTCATCACCTACGTGGATAACACCAGTCTCGATACGACCAGTTGCTACAGTACCACGACCTGTGATTGAGAATACGTCCTCAACAGGCATCAGGAATGGCTTGTCAGTAGCGCGTGGTGGCTCCTGGATCCATGTGTCACAGGTATCCATCAGCTCCATTACCTTCTCCTCCCACTTAGCAACACCGTTCAGTGCACCAAGAGCAGAACCGCGGATAATTGGAGTATCATCCTCGAACTCGTACTGAGCGAGAATCTCCTGAACCTCCATCTCAACGAGCTCCAGCATCTCCTCGTCCTCAACCATATCACACTTGTTCAGGAATACAACCAGACGTGGAACGTTTACCTGACGAGCGAGCAGAACGTGCTCACGAGTCTGAGGCATAGGACCATCAGTTGCAGCTACTACGAGAATAGCACCGTCCATCTGAGCAGCACCAGTTACCATGTTCTTTACATAGTCAGCGTGTCCTGGGCAGTCAACGTGAGCGTAGTGACGAGTCTTTGTCTCGTACTCAACGTGAGCGGTGTTAATAGTGATACCACGCTCCTTCTCCTCAGGAGCATTGTCAATCTGATCGAATGACTTAACCTCAGAGAGTCCAGCCTTTGCCAGCACAGTTGTGATAGCAGCTGTCAGAGTTGTCTTACCGTGGTCAACGTGA
>CADCEF010000045.1 GCA_902800365.1 uncultured Prevotella sp.
TCGTTGTTGAAGTTTAATACAACGAGGTTAGTATCCTTCTGAGAAATCAGCTCCTTAGCAAGAGCATTGATTGCCTCGATGGGGATAACGGGAACAACCTGCTTCATTGTCTCGTATGTGTAGTCGATGCTTGGAATAGGCTCGTTAGCCAAGAAATGCTGAACGTACTGGTTCACAAACTGGCGGTTAAAGCGCTTGTCCTTATTTGAATACTGCTTGTCGAGGTTGCTCAGGAAGTCGGCCTTAAAGCGGTTGTACTCTGTTGGAGTGAAACCGAACTCAGCAGCTCTACGTGCCTCTGTAAGTACAGCTGTAAGAGCAGCTTCTGCCTGTCCGTCCTTTGGAAGGAAACCAAGCTCGAATGCGTCAACTGTTTTAGAGAGCAGATACTCGCCATCGCTTGCAAATGCCTGCAGGAATGGGCTCTCTGGTTTCTCTGCGTACTCCTTCAGACGATCTCTCAACATTGAGAGAGCTGCATCCTTCATGTAGTCGGTTATCAGGTAAGCCATGGTGCCCTTCAGTGTGTCGGGGAATGCCTCGTGCTTCATCAGAACCTCTACGATGTTGTACTGCTGTTCCTTGTCCTTGTCGATAACGAAGATAGGCTCTGCATTATCTGGTACAGGATAGGTTGTAACCAAAGCACGGTTCTCTGGCAATACAATACTGCTGAACATCTCCTTGATTTTCTTTTCTACCTTGTCAACGTCAACGTCACCAACTACGATGATGCCCTGATTATCAGGACGATACCACTTCTCGTAGTAAGCCTGCAGGAATGGGCGCTCGAAGTTGTCGATAATCTCCATCAGGCCAATAGGCATGCGATGGCCGTACTTGGAGCCTGGATATAGCTTGGGCAGGTCACGCTCCAGCATACGCTGGTTAGCGCTTGTGCGCAGGCGCCACTCCTCATGGATAACACCACGTTCTTTCTCTATCTCTTCCTGTTCCAGCAGCAGTCCGTCTGCCCAGTCGAAGAGAATCAGCAGACATGAGTCAACAATGCCCTCACGAGTTGTAGGCACATTACTGATATTGTAAACAGTCTGGTCGATTGATGTGTAAGCATTCAGATCAGTACCAAACTTTACACCAATGCTTTCGCACCAGCGTAGCAGTTCGTTTCCCTTAAAGTGTTTTGATCCGTTGAAGGCCATGTGCTCAAGGAAGTGAGCCAGACCGCGCTGATCGTCGTCCTCCTGAATAGAACCTACTTTCTGAGCAATATAGAACTCAGCACGGTTCTCAGGCCAGTTGTTGTGACGGATGTAATAAGTTAATCCGTTGTCGAGCTTGCCGATGCGAACATCGGGATCATTTGGAATAGATGGCATCTGCATCTGAGCCATCATTGCTACTACGCCGAACATTGTCAGCATAATGGTAGATAAGATTTTTTTCATCATCATTTGAGTTTTGGTTGCTACATAATTGTAATAATCGGGTGCAAAGTTACACCTTTTTTTCATATTTGCAGCAAATTCTACGTTAAAGCTACGTTAAACTTATCATTCTACACTAATAATCGCTTTGCGAAGTAGCGCACTGGATACCATACTGAGAGAAAACCTACTATGAGTACTGTTACAAATACGAGAATAATATCCTCGGGATGTACACTCACAGGGTAAGCGTTTATTACAAATGTGCCGCTCGATGAGCCTAAGGCTACTATGCCATATCGCTGTTGAACCCAGCACAGAACAAGTCCGATAATAATGCCAATTATGGCTCCTATTGCAGAAATCATACGGCCCTCGAACAGGAATACACGTACTATCTGCTTGTCTGAAGCTCCTAGATTGCGTAGCGTTACCACATCGTCTTTCTTGTCGATAATAAGCATTGATAGCGATCCAATAATGTTAAAGCATGCCACCATAAGTATGAAAGTCAGGAAGATATATGCTATCAGCTTCTCTATCTTCATAATCTTGAAGGTGTCATCTTGCTGCTCAAAGCGGTCTTTAACAACGAACTTCTCGCCACATAGTTTCTTTATCTGTCCTTTCACACTTTCGAAGTTGCTCCCAGGCTTCAGTCTCAGTTCAAGCGACGATAACATGCCCTGCTGTCCGAATAATCTGCGTGCAAAGGCTATGCTGGTAAGTATGTAGTTCTTGTCGTAGCGCGACTGCTTCATATTGAAGAGCACACCAGGCGAATAAAGCTCGTCTTCTTCGAAGGCTTCATCCGGATTGGTCATATCCAATTGTCCTTCTCGCTTTGGAGCATATATGTGTATTGGCTCTTCGTATGTATAGCCTGTACCAAGTGTCTCTGCCAAGCGTATGCCTAGTGTACCGTAGTCCATATCAGCTGCATGCAGACTGAATTCGCCATCACCCACCAGTATCTCGTTTATGTGGGTGAGTTTGTCGAAATTGTCGTCAACTCCCTTTATTACCACCATTGCCTGACGTCCGCGATATATGGCTAATGCCATATCCTCAACAGTCTCCGTTGCTACCTCTATCTGGGGCAGTTTCTTTATTTCTGTAAGTATTGGGTCGTCAGCAGCAATTGTCTTTCCTTCTGCAGGCATTACCTTTAGTTGTGGGTCGAAACTTGTAAAGAACGATGCCACAAGGTCATGGAATCCATTGAATACCGACAGCGTAACTACCAGAGCCATTGTGGCTACGGCAACACCTATGACAGAAATTCCACTTATGACGTTGATGGCATGAGTGGATTTCTTTGAGAACAGATACCTGCGGGCTATGAAGAAGGGGAAATTCATTTCTTCAGCAGTTCGTCGATATGCTCTATATAGTCGAGCGAGTCGTCGATAAAGAATCGCAGTTCTGGGATTATACGCATCTGGTTTCTTACACGAGTGCCAAGCTCATATCTTATCTGCTTGCTGTTGGCGTTGATGTTTGAAAGAATCTCTTCGCCTTTTTCACTTGGGAAAACGCTCAGATATGCAGTGCAGATGCTTAAGTCTGGTGATATCTTGGTACGGGTAACTGATATCATCACACCATGAGTGGCGCGTGTCTGCTGTTGGAATATCAGCGAGAGCTCTTTCTGAAGTAATCTCGCAATTTTGTTTTGTCTTGTTTCTTGCATCTCTTATATCTTAATTCTTTATTTCCTTTTTTCTTATCAGTGTAAGCCCGTCTCTTAGTGGGAGTATCACTTGTTCCACACGAGTATCGCGGGCAATGTAGTCGTTGAAAGTCTCAATTCCCTGAGTCTGACGATCCTTGTCGTAAGCGCTGTCCACCACATGTCCGTCCCAGAGAGTGTTGTCTGCCAGAATAAATCCTCCAGGCTTAAGTATACTCATCACCATCTCGTAGCAGTCGCGATAGGTGCGTTTGTCGCCATCCATAAAAGCTAGGTCAAACTCGATGCCAAGCTTTGGAGCTTCCTGCAGTGCGTCACCGATGATGAACTCTATCTTATCAGCCACACTCGAACCTTCAATCCACGGACGGGTAAAGTCCTCCATCTCGTCGTTTATCTCAAAGGTGTACAGGCGTCCGCCTTCATCCAGTCCCTCTGCCATCGATATGGCACTATATCCGCTGAATGTGCCTATTTCAAGGATGTTCTTGGGACGAATCATCTTTACCAGCATCTTGAGCAGTCGGCCTTGCAAGTGGCCGCTCGACATACGCCCGTGGATGGTATGTATGTAGGTGGCACGCCATAGCCTATACAGATAGTTCGGCTCCGGCTCTGTATGCTGTAGGATATACTCGTCGAGCGTCATCCTTTCAGAGCTTCAATGGCCAAACGGTATGAGTCGAGTCCAAAGCCTAAGATAACGCCCTTGCAGGCGCATGATATCATTGACTTGTGACGGAACTCCTCGCGCTGATGTACATTCGAGATGTGTACCTCGATTACAGGTGTCTTGAGCGAACGGATGCAGTCCTGGAGTGCGACGGAGGTGTGAGTGTATGCACCAGCATTCAGCACAATACCATCGTAGCTAAAGCCAACCTCTTGCATCTTGTTAATCAGTTCACCCTCAACGTTGCTCTGATAGTACTCGATGTCTATGTCGGCAAAGCGCTTACGCAACTCAGGCAGGTACGTGTCGAACGACGACGAACCATAGATGCCTGGCTCTCTCTGGCCCAACAAGTTCAGGTTCGGACCATTGATAATCAGAATCTTCATTTTTTGTAACTTTGTATTAATACGGCTGCAAAGGTACGAATATTTTTCTATATATAGAAAATTTTTAGTAACTTTGCACCAAATTTATGCAAATGATTGACCAAAAGGGCATTGTAAAGGCTTATTTGCGCTATCTAAAGCTGCAACGTAACATGTCGGGTAATACTCTCGATGCTTATCAGCGTGACCTTCGCAAATTGCTCGATTATCTTGAACGCGAGCAGAAAGATATCCGTGATGTTACACTTCATGACCTTGAACACTTCTCTGCTGGTTTACATGATATTGGTATACATCCTCGTTCTCAGTGCCGCATCCTTAGTGGTATTCGCAGCTTCTTTAGGTTTGTTCAACTTGATGGCTATCGTGACGATGATCCAACAGAGTTACTTGAGTCACCACAGATAGGTGATCATTTGCCTGAAGTGCTTACTACTGAGGAAGTCGATCGTTTAGAAGCAAGTATTGATGTATCTAAATGGGAGGGCCACCGCAATCGTGCCATCATTGAGGTTCTTTTCTCGTGTGGGCTACGAGTTAGTGAGCTGGTAAACCTGAAGCTTTCCGACCTGTATATCGACGAAGAATATGTTCGCGTGATGGGTAAAGGTTCAAAGGAACGCTTAGTGCCTATATCACGTAAGGCGATAGATGAGTTGAATCTACGATCGTAACCTGATGAAGATAAAACCTGGCGAAGAAGATTATGTATTCCTGAATCGCCGTGGGGCACATCTTACTCGTACAATGATTCTAATCATGATTAAATCTCAAGCCAAGGATGCAGGTATACAAAAGACAATATCGCCTCACACCCTTCGTCACTCTTTCGCTACTGCCCTATTAGAAGGTGGTGCCGATTTACGCTTTATCCAAGCCCTATTAGGACATGAGGATATCGGTACTACCGAAATCTATACCCACATCGATACTTCAACCCTAAGACAAGAAATCCTCGAGCATCACCCGAGGAATATGAAGAAGAGATGATTTTTGTCGAAAATCAGACATTTCTATTAAAAAGTGTTTATAAATTTGCTTCGTATTAAGAATTATTCATATATTTGCGACGTGAATTATACTTTTAATCTATTAATTAACTTTTTAAACAAAGAAAACAATTATGAAAAAACTATTTTTTATCGCAGCCATGATGGTTGCAACGTTGAGTGCAAACGCTCAGAACGAAGTAGGTCAGTGGTCAATTAAGCCAATGGCTGGTGTAAACCTTGCTACAATGACAAAGGCCGATAACGCAAAAATGCGTGTAGGTTTGGCAGCAGGTGCAGAATTTGCTGTTGGTGCAGCCGAGAATTTTGAGATCAGTTTCGGTGCTCTGTATTCTATGCAGGGTCTAAAGGGTAAGGGTATTAACGATGGTGTTACAATGAAGCTTGACTACATCAACATCCCCGTCCTGGCTAACTACTATGTAGCTCGTGGATTTGCTATCAAAGCCGGTGTTCAGCCTGGATTTAATGTAAAGAAGAAGCTTACCGCTGATGGCGCAAGTGCAGATATTGATGGTGTTAAGGGCTTTGCTTTCAGCGTACCAGTTGGTCTGTCTTACGAGATCGGTGGCGTTGTTCTCGACGCTCGTTACAATTGGGGTATTACTAAGGCCGCTAAGGATAGTGACTCTAAGCACAGCTACTTTACCGTTACTCTTGGTTACAAGCTTCCACTCTAAAATAATTGAGAATTAAAATAATAATGCCTCAAGCTAAACAAGCTTGAGGCATTTTTTATCCTAACGTGATGTTTTCTACCTCTACGGGTTCGTGGAGGAATATTTGGGCTTGTTCCTTGAACTTCTGGGGGTTCTCTGTTGTCAGGTAGTGTACGTTGGCACCTTTCGAGCAGCGCTGTTCCATCTGTGGGTGGCGCTCCAGATAGCTTTTCAGACTCTCGGCCACGTACTCACCCTGTGGCACCACGCGTACGCCTGTGGGCAGATACTTCAGTATCTTCGGCATCAATAGGGGATAGTGCGTGCAGCCTAAGATGATAGCATCTATGTCTGGGTCTTCGCGCATAATCTGGTCGATGCGCTTCTTCACAAAGTAGTCGGCTCCGGGCGAGTCAGCTTCGTTATACTCTACCAGCGGCACCCAGAACGGACAGGCCACACCGGTTACCTTGATGTCGGGGTGTAGCTTTTGTATTTCCAGGTTGTAACTCTCACTGCGTATGGTTCCCTCGGTAGCAAATATGCCCACATGACGACTCTCGGTTAGCGAGCCTATTACTTCGGCTGTCGGTCGTATCACGCCCAGCACACGACGCTCTGGGTCTATCTGTGGCAGATCGTTCTGCTGTATGGTGCGCAGAGCCTTAGCCGATGCGGTGTTACAACCCAGTATCACCAGGTGACATCCCATCTCAAAGAGTTTTACCACAGCTTGACGTGTAAACTCATAGACCACGTCGAACGAACGTGGTCCATATGGTGCACGGGCATTGTCGCCCAAATAAAGATAATCGTATTCGGGTAGCAACTGACGGATTCCATGCAGTATGGTTAGTCCTCCGTAACCGCTGTCGAAGATACCAATCGGTCCTGGATTACTTGAGAGCATCCTGTACTGCCTGATTAATGTCTTCGCACATTAGGGGATTAACCACTGGTACTGATTTTGCATCTGTATCAATGATAAAGGCATACCCCTTTTCGGCACACATTTTTGCCAGAGTTTCGTTAAGTTTGGCATAGAGTGGAGCAAAGATGTCTGCCTCATCCTTTGCCAACTGCTCACGACTTGTATTCTTGAAGTCAATGTTCTTATTCATCAACTCCTGTAGTTCTGTTTGGCGTTTCTGCAGAATAGTCTTTGGGAAGTCGCGCTGACCATCAAGAAACTCCTCGTACTTCATGTTGAATTCGTCTTCTACTCGCTTGGTTTCAGCCTTATATTGTTCCTTCAGGTTTGTAAGCTTCTGCTGAGCAAGAGTATAGTCGGGCATTGACTTAATAGCAGCCTGATAGCTGAGATAACCGAACTTTACTGAACTTGATGAAGTAGCACCACTCTGAGCAAATGCACTGAGCGAGACGAATGCCACAAAAAGTACGAGGAATCGTTTCATGTTGTTTGAATTTTGTAGTTAAACTTTCTTGTTTACTTCAGACCCAGCTTAGCCTTAACCTGAGCTGTTACGTCAGTAGAGAGACTTGTGCTGATGTAAGGCAGTGAGTTGTTCTCCATGATGTAAACATACTGTCCAGCCTGACCTACAGCCTTAATAGCATCGAGAATCTTGGTCTGGATAGCCTGCATCTTCTCCTGAGAAGCCTTCTGCAGTGCCTGCTGGTTGTCCTGATAGCTCTGCTGAATCTTGGTGTACATATCCTGCAGCTCCTGCTGACGACGCTGCTTAATGTTCTCAGGCAGAGTAGCCTGCTCCTTATCGAAAGCCTCACCCTTCTTCTGCAGTTCGTCCTGCATGCTCTTCAGGTCAGCCTCATATTGGTCCTGCAGCGCCTTAATCTCGTTCTGAGCCTTGGTGAACTCAGGCATAGCCTGCATTACTTCCTGGGTGTTCACGTGTCCGAACTTACCCTGTGCATTAGCGGTTGTGAAACCACAGATTGCGCATAGTGCGCAGATAATCAATTTTTTCATTTCTTTATTGGTTAAATTATTAATTACTATATCCGAGCTTGCGAAGCACTTCCGAAGATATGTCTACCTTCGGAGAGCTGAAGATTATACCAGTATCGCTGGCGCGATCAAGTACCAGCTGGTAGCCTCGCAGTTCTGCTATGTCTTTTACAGCGTTATAAACTTCCTCCTGAATGGGCGACATAAGAGCAGTACGCTTTTTAAATAGCTCACCTTCGGGGCCGAAGTAGTGCTTCTTAAGTTCGGCAGCCTGCTTCTCTTTTTCTACGATAGCATCCTGCTTTGCCTTCTTCTGTTCCTTCGACAGGAACACTACCTCGTTCTGATAGTTCTTATAGAGTGTCTGAGCCTCGGCGTTCAGTGCGTCAACTTCGCCCTGCCACTGTTTTGATACCTGACTCAATTGTTCGTTGGCACGCTCATAGGCCGGGATGTTCTTTAGGATATATTCCATGTCAACTACAGCATACTTCTGAGCTGAGGCTGCTGTCCATCCAAAGATAGCGCAGAGTGCGCAAATTATCAGTTTCTTCATAAGCGTTCTTTTTAATTGTTATACACCTCTTTGACGTTTTTGGTCTCAGATGGTTTCAACGATAAACAACTCTTAACTATTATCTTATTTCTTAATTCAAAATTATCAATTAGCTTAGAACTCCTGGCCAAGGATGAAGTGGAAGTTGCTTCCGCCCTTCTTCTGAGCTCCGTACTGGTTGGTGTAGATGTTGTCGAATCCGTATGCCCAGTCGATACCCATCAGTCCTACCATTGGCAGATAGATGCGAACACCGATACCAGCCGAACGCTTCATCTTGAATGGGTTGAAATCCTTAGCATCTGCCCAAGCGTTACCACCCTCAATAAATCCTAATCCGTAGATAGTTGTATTACCCAGCATAAACGGATAGCGCAACTCGAGTGTGAAGCGGTCGTAAGCGTATGAGTTATACGATGATATGGTACCGCCATTCATCATGGTCTCGTAGGCCGAAGAGTATGATAGTGCTCCATTGTCGTATCCGCGCAGACCGATTGTCTCCTCAGAGTATCCGTAAGAGTATCCGCTCATTCCGTCACCTCCTACATAGAAGGTCTCGAATGGTGAGCGCTTATCTTTATTGTAGCTACCAAGCAGTCCCATCTCAACACGTGTCATCAGCACAAAGCATTTCTGTCCGCCTGTAAGAGATGTAAAGGTACGGCTCTTAAACTTCCATTTATGGTATTCAATCCAGCGATAAACTTGCTGCAACTCATCTTCATAGGTAACCGAGCTTGTGTTCTTTGCCAGATTTGCATAATCCTTATTATCAAACAGTGACCAAGGTGGAGTAACTGTTACTTGAGCCATAAACTCTGATCCACGACGTGGGAAGAGTGGGTTGTCGGTTGACGTACGCGACAGTGTCAATCCCAAGTTGATGTTATTACAGTTTCCGTTGTGGATATAGAAATAGCTCCAGTCGCGCAGCATATAGCGTGAGTATCCAAGCTGAGCCGAGAACTGGAAGTAGTCGTCAGGCCAGCGCAGACGCTTACCCCAACCCAGTGATGCTCCCCAAACTGTCATTGTTTTGTCGTCGTCGAGCATTGATTCGTAGTTCATGTAGTAGGGGTTGTAGCTACCCATTCCGTAACTATACATTGCGTAGTTGTTGTAGAATGCATTGTTACGGTAGTAGCTTGAAATATCACTCTGCTTAGAATAGAACACACCTACGTTCAGGCTGTTAGGACGTTTGCCGCCAAACCAGTTTGTACCGTAGTTGGCACTCAGTGAGCTGTAGTAGCTACCATTTGTCTGGAAGCTGAATCCCAACTGCTCACCATCTCCATAAGGCAGAATTCCGCGGTGTAGCTTATTCTTGCCGAACAGATTGCGGATAGAGAAGTTGTTGAACTTGATACCAACCTTACCGATAACACCGGTCTGTCCCCAACCAAGTGAGAACTCCAGCTGGTCGTTACTCTTCTGCTCCAATTTCCAGTTAACATCAACTGTACCATCGTCTGGATTTGGTTTAACATCGGGCACAATCTTTTCTGAATCAAAGAATCCCATTGATGCGATATCACGTGCAGAACGCATCAGAGCCTCTTTGTTAAACAAGTCGCCCGGCTTTGTGCGCAGCTCGCGGCGTACCACCTCTTCATATAGACGATCGTTACCGTAGATGCGTACGTGGTTCAATCTTGCCTGTGGTCCCTCAGTTACACGCATTTCGATGTCGATAGAGTCACCATCGATGTTTACTTCTACAGGCTCGATGCCTGAGAATACGTAACCATTGTTGTAGTACCAGTTACCAGCGGCATCTTCG
The DNA here is from genome assembly GCA_902800365.1 of uncultured Prevotella sp. Classification (GTDB taxonomy): domain Bacteria; phylum Bacteroidota; class Bacteroidia; order Bacteroidales; family Bacteroidaceae; genus Prevotella. The sequence goes on from CADCEF010000045.1 coordinate 10,088, forward strand.
TCTTCTTTCAGTCGCTTGTCTATATGTTTCTGGTTGTATACGTCACCTTTTTTCATGCCAAGTACGGCATTAAGATAGTCGGTAGTAACAACAGTGTTACCCACCCATGTAATGTCGCGTACATAGTACTTGTCGCCTTCTTCAATCTTTACAAGTACGTTTACGTGCTTATCGTCGTAACTATATACTGAGTCTTCCAGAATTGTAGCATCACGGAATCCCAACTCGTTATATTTCTCGATAAGAGCCTGTTTGGCTTCCTTATAGCGCTCTTCGGTAAACTTCTTGGCCTTAAAGAAATTAGAGAGTTTTCCTGCCTCGTGAATCTTTCCGAAAGCACCCTTTCCGAACATAGATCCTTTGATTTTCTTAGAAGACAGCTTTTCGTTACCTTGGAATATCAGTTCGTGAACCCTCATTTTGTCCTTCTTGTCGATATTCACGTCGAGGGTTACCTGTCCTGAAGCATCTTCACGCTGAACGATATCAATCTCAGCATTCTTATATCCTTTGTCGTCGAAGTATCTTTTAGCCAGAATCTTAGCACGGTCCAGAATGTTGCGAGTAAGACTCATGCCTTTAACCATACCAAGCTTAGCCTCCATATCCTCTCGTTCGGCTTTCTTGATGCCATTATAGTTAATGTTCTTGATACGTGGACGCATGCCTAAGTGTATACATAGGTATACCTTATTGCCTACGATAGAGTCGGCTGTTATCTGTACTTTTGAGAAAAGTCCGTTACGCCAATAGCGTTTCACAGCCTCTGTTATCTGGCTACCTGGCAGTTCAATCTCCTGGCCAACAGTCAAACCAGACAGGCCTGCCAATACATAATCTTCGTATCCCTCTACGCCCTCAACGGCGATACCACCAATCTCGCAGGTACGTGGTGTACCAGCGTATGATATGTCTGGATTAACAATCTTATCCTGAGCAGTAGCAGTGAATATCGAACAACTGATGGTGAACACTGCTACCAGCACTCTAACCATTCTGATTGTTCTCACACCTATATACCTTATTATATTATATAGCATCACAATTACTTTTCACTTTTTTACTTTTTATCCTCTGCCTCTACCTGAGCCTCAGTCTTACCGAATCTGCGCTGACGGTTCTGATAGCTGTAGATGGCCTTGTGCAGGTCTTCCTCCATAAAGTCGGGCCAATATGTATCGCAGAAATACAGTTCTGAATATGCAATCTGCCAAAGCAGATAGTTAGATATACGAATCTCACCTCCGGTACGAATCAGCAGTTCAGGATCGGGCATAAAGTTAGTCCACAATCTCTGGTTGATAGTATCCTCGGAAATGTCGTTTACATCCAATTTCCCTTCTTTCACTTCCTGGGCTATCTGCTTAGTAGCAGTAGTAAGTTCTAACTTTGAAGAATAGCTCAGTGCTACTACCATTGTCATGGTGTCGTTCTTAGCAGTATGCTCTTCGGTTTCTGCAAGTTTCTTGTTCACAACCTCAGGTATACGTGAACGATCGCCAACAACGCGGAATCGTACGTTGTTCTTCATGAATATCTCATCCTCAAGCGACGTCAGAACCAGTCCCATAAGGGCTGCTACCTCGTCAGCAGGACGATTCCAGTTCTCTGTAGAGAATGTGTATAGGGTTAAGAACTTGACTCCCAGTCGGGTACACTCTGATGTTATGCGGCGTACGGCATCAACACCGGCCTGATGACCAAAACTGCGATCTTTGCCACGCTCCATGGCCCAACGTCCGTTGCCGTCCATAATGATGGCAATGTGCTGGGGAATCCTGTTCATGTCTAAAAGTTCCTTCATATATCTTAATATCTATCGTTATTACACGTTTTGCACTTCTCCCAGAGGTCGTAGGTTAGTCCTAATTGCAGTGCGCTGTAACAGTCGGTGTTCTTAAAAAGTCCGCTGCTCTTGATGCCTAGTGGATCTTTACTGCCGTCCAGTTTGTCGCTTAGCGTAAATCGCATTGCCCATTCAACTGTAAGGTTCAGTCTTTTACCTATTTTATATTTCACGCCCGCACCTAAGGGAACGTTCATTGTTGCTCCTTTCTCTGGGCCTCCGTAGAAGGTTGCTCCCAGTCCTGCGGTTATGAATGGTGTTAAGCGCCTTGCACCTCTGTATTCGTTGCCCGTGCCATACGCCCAAAAATTGTATTCAAAGCGCAGGTCGGTTTCAGTTATTCGGTGATTAAATTCATCGGCCTTTATCTTTCCAGTTCCGATGTTCAGGCTCAGTGTTGTTCTTGGATCCATTCTGTATTTGCTCATCAGCACCAGCCAAGGCTGCAAACCTTTCACCAAGCTGCTATTATAGTCACCTACATAGCTCACTAGTCCTGTTCCGGCACCTATCTCCAACTTGTACTCAGGTTCTTCCTGGGCACTGGCAGCCACTGTTGTGGCCATAATGAAGAATACTGCCAACAGCCTTTTCACTCTATTCAATTATCATTCCACGCCAAACTTCGCCAGTGTCTATGCCAACCAACCACAGGTAACCGTCTTCGTCGGTTGTTGCACTTAAGTTGTTTGTACCAAGCTCGTCGGGCAGAGTGTATTTTGAACTCGTCTTCCAGGTTATACCATGGTCGCGGCTCACGTAAATCTTTTTATCGGTTCCTATAGCCAGAACCGCACCGTTGAATCTCACTAAGTTCAGATTCTCCATCTTTGGCAGATAATACTTGCCGTGATCGGTTGTGGGGACGAGTACCCACTTTGATGGCATACTTTGCTTTGAGTATTCTGCTATTTTGCGCCATACCACACATGCTGTGCTGTTATTGTTGTTTACACCTACCAGCAACTGGTAGTCTGTAGAGTCGTTAGCAGCAAATGGCCATGATACAAAAGCAAAGTTCTCTGTTGGCAGCCATGCTGCATCCTCGTCCAGACTGTCGGCTGTCCATGTCTCTCCGTTGTCGCGGCTAACCATCAGCTGGTCTTCGTTGCTGAAAGCATAAGTCTCAACAGTGCCATAACCAATCAGCTGTTTCATACCAGCGTTAATGGCTATCTGCTCCCACATGGTCTTCTTCGTGTCTATAGGAAGGTCGGCTATCGACTTCTGCTCCCATATCATCTTGTTTGTCTGGGCTTTATGTATATTTATTGTTACCTTGTAACTACGATAGCCTGAACCATCTTGAGCATATACGCGCAGGTCTTGCAACTTCTCAAAGTCTATAGAGTCGGTGCTATTGTAGTATAGCAGTGAGTCCTGACCGTCAGAGGCAGGATAGTTTACAACAACTGTGCCGCTGTTCTTGCTTGTGATAGTTGCCAGAACATGGTTAATATCTGCATCAGATGGCAATGAATCGGTGTTGTAAATTTTGTGTTGCTGCTGGTCGATAGTAAACACCACTGGATCCGAGAGTGTAGATTTATATACCGAGTCGACTCCTGTAGACGATGTGGTGTGTACGTAGCGGTTTACCGTTGCCAGTTTAAATGTGGCAATGGCTGTGTCGTTGTAATACTGGGTGTTGTTGTCGTTGGCATCCTTAAGGCATGATGTAACGATCATGGCACAAACCAGCATTGTGCATAGTGTAGAAATATATCTTTTCATTGCGTAAATATCGCTTTTATTCCAATTTGGCTGCAAATTTACGCACATTTCTGCAAAAATGAGCACATTTCTCTTTATAATTAATGAAAATATGGCTAAATTTGACCGATTTTAAGTTAGTTTAGGTTTTTGATGCAAAAAAAAGAGGGCGGTATGACTCTCTCACTCCGCACTCCTTTCAACGTCTGTTGGTATGCATAAGTGTAAAAATACTCAGCGCTGCTGAGATAACAACCGATGCCAACATGACCGTTGTTTGAAAATCTAATAACATAATTCTTTTTAACCTTAAAATCTAACTACTAAAACCTAATGAAAAACAAGTAATCTCGCGATTACAAGTGCAAAGGTAACACTTTTAATTGAGAATTGAGAATTGCTGATTGAGAATTATACACCATTTCTGCGGTTATTGATATATGTCAACAAAAATTGGCCACGCCTTACGGCGCAGCCAATCTTGGGATATTGTCAATCGTCGACAATTAACTGTCGGCTTTCAACTGTCAACTATTAGAGCTTTGGACCAGCAGCAACCAGAGCCTTACCAGCCTCGTTGCCCTCGTACTTCTTGAAGTTCTTGATGAAGCGTGCAGCCAGATCCTTTGCCTTCTCCTCCCACTCAGCAGCAGAAGCGTAAGTGTCGCGAGGATCAAGGATTGCAGGATTTACGTTAGGCAGCTCTGTTGGAACCTCGAAGTCGAAGAAAGGAACCTTCTTTGTAGGAGCCTTCAGGATGCTTCCGTCCAGGATAGCGTCGATAATACCACGTGTATCGGGGATAGAGATACGCTTGCCGGTACCGTTCCAACCAGTGTTTACGAGGTATGCCTTAGCACCGCTCTTCTCCATCTTCTTAACCAGCTCCTCAGCATACTTTGTTGGGTGCAGCTCGAGGAATGCCTGGCCGAAGCATGCAGAGAATGTTGGAGTTGGCTCTGTGATACCACGCTCTGTACCAGCCAGCTTAGCTGTGAATCCGCTCAGGAAGTAGTACTTAGTCTGCTCTGGAGTCAGGATAGATACAGGAGGCAGTACACCGAATGCG
>CADCEF010000046.1 GCA_902800365.1 uncultured Prevotella sp.
TGGCGACACGCCCCGGCGTTTCTTGAAGAAGCGCGACAGGTGTGCTTGCGACGAGAAGCCCAGCCAGCGGGCCACGTCTTTCAGGGGTTTGTTGGTTGTGGTGATAATAGTTTCAATCTCGCTGGCAATGCGTTCGTCGATGATTGCCTTGGGCGAGCGGCCTGTTATCTGGCGCGTTACCTGCCCTAAGTAACGTGGACTTACATTGAGTTGCTCGGCATAGAAGGCCACGTCGGCATAGCGGTTGTAATAATGCTCAACAGCATCGAGGAACTGATTATAGAGTTCTTCGCTACGGCTATTGCCTTCAGCATATTCGGCTGGAAGCTGCTTAAGGTATGCCTGGGCATGAAGCATGGCATCACTGACCTTCTCGTCAAGACTCAGATAGTACGCCAGTGCCGAAGCCAACTGATTGGCGCGTCCGTGACGCAGCGGTGTCTCGGCCAGATCGCTTGGTGCCAACACCACAGTGCACATAGGTATCAGCAACTTCTCGATGGCCTGGTATACACGACGATCTACCAGCTGTTCGCCCTTCGACGATGTTAATACTGGTACATAGATAATATGACGTGGCTTGTGGCGCTGCAGCACCTCGGCCAGCATCTCTACAACATCAGTACGGCGGATAAGACCGATTTTAACGATTTGCGGCTCAAGGTCGTTGATGATAGCCTCCACCTGCTGGCGGACTACCGATGCTGGCAGATCGTGAAACTCCTGGATACCAAGGGTGTTCTGAACGGTTATCGAGGTGATAGCCGATGCAGCCGTGCCACCAAGCTTACTGATAAGCCTGATGTCGGCCTGGACACCCGATCCGCCGGTTCCGTCGCTACCTGTTATCGTTAATATCGTTCGATTCATGGGTGCAAAGGAACTAAAAAACAGCGAAACGACCAAACATTATTCCTTTTATGATAAAAAAAACTGCAATTTGGGATAATCAACTTTTGCGTGGCACACGTCTGGTAACCCCTATGGCACCAGTAGGACACACTACGCGACACAGATGGCACCCCACGCATTTGCTGCCGACGAGTCGAGGAGTGCGCGTTTCGGCATCAAACACGATGGCCTGATGACCACCATCGCTACACGACATCTGACAACGACCGCAACCTACACACAGCTCCTTATCGAACTTGGGGTAGATGATGGTGTCGCGGTCGAGATTATCGGGCTTGACAAAATTAGGTAACTCCTCGCCTACCAACTGCTGTAGCTTGGTTACGCCGCGCTTGGCCATGTAGCGCTGAAGACCCAGGATAAGGTCGTCGATAATGCGATAGCCATACTGCATTACAGCGGTGCACACCTGCACATTACTACAGCCCAACAGAATGAACTCGAGGGCATCGCGCCAGGTCTCTATACCACCAATACCACTAAGCTCTGTCTTCGCAGGCATCTGTGCCAGCTCAAGCACATGGCGAAGAGCTATGGGGCGCACGGCTCGACCAGAATAGCCTGACATAGTGCGACAATCGGAAACCTCAAAGCTGGAATCCATAGTTACCGACTTGATGGTGTTAATAGCCGAGACGGCATCGGCACCAGCCTCAACACAGGCCATAGCTGGCTCAGTAATATGAGTGATGTTAGGCGTCATCTTAGCTATTACTGGAATATGCACACTACGCTTAACACAAGCTGTGAACTCCTTTACCAGCTCTGGGCTCTGACCTACATCGCTACCCATGCCCTTGTGTTTCATCTGCGGACAAGAGAAATTAAGTTCAATAGCATCACAACCTGCATCCTCGGCCATCTTGGCAAGTTCAACCCACTCACTCTCTACCTGCCCCATTATAGAGGCAACAACAATCTTTGAAGGATAATTTTGTTTGAGCCGACGCAGTATGTCAAAGTCCATTTCAACAGGATTCTCGCTGAGCTGCTCCATATTGCGGAATCCGTAGAAGTCGCCATGGGTGGCATTGCTGTGCATGGCATCGAAGCGTGGTGACACCTCACGAATCTCCTGCATGCAGATGGTCTTATAGAACACGCCAGCCCAACCTGCATCGAAAGCACGGGCCACCATATCGTAGTTGGTACATACGGCAGACGAGGCAAGGAAGAACGGATTCTCGCAACGTATGCCACAGAAAGTAATGCCAAGTCCTGGATAATTGCTGTAGTCAACATCGTCTTTATTAATGCTGCGCAGCATCTCTTTTATACGGATAGGCCAGTTGTAATGGATACAGGCCTGTTCGGCACGCTCCAAATCGGCGTCAGTACACTTCTCTATCCAGCGCAGAGCGGGTTTGTGGTTATCGAAACGTATGGCACGTATGGCACGTGCCGGATCGCCATGCTTAGCAGCCTTAGTACATGGTGCATCCTGACACAGCAGGCAACGATTAGCCTCTTCATAAACGTTTACCCTACGCACCTTTACACCTTTAATCTTTATATGATTGTCGTTAAGCGACTCGATGATAGCAAGACTCTCAATATGCTTTACACCTGCCTCCTCAAGCACTTTGCGACCACCCTGAAACTCTTTCTCGATAATAAACCCCATGCCTACCACCTCGGCTCCAGCCTGACGGCACAGATCGAGCACACCAACACCGGCATTGCCGTAAGCAAGGAAATCGTCGATAAACAGCACACGATCCTCAGCGGTGAGATACTCCTTACTGATGATTAGCGTGTACTCGTTCTGCTTGGTAAACGAGCGGATGGTGGTAGAATAGAACCCGCCCATGGTAGAAGGCTTTTTCTTCTTGGCAAATACCACAGGTAACTCCATATTATAACCCAGCATCACGGCTGGGGCTATACCCGATGCCTCGACAGTAAGAATCTTGGTGGGGTGTGCTTCGGCAAAGCGGTCCATAAACTCCACAGCCACCTGTTTCATCAGGTAGGGGTCCATCTGATGGTTTATAAAGCGATCGACCTTAAGGATACCACCATCTAAACAACGTCCATCTTGCAATATTCGGTTAATAAGAGCCTTCATAGAAATAAGTTTTTAATTCTTGGATTTGTTTGCAAATATACGAAACTTCTCCGAATATTACAAACAAATCCAAGAAAAAATCATCTACGCCAATTGCCTCGTCTCTGATTGTCGCGACCACCCCACTTCTTATCATAGCGGTTCTCTGTATCAATCTTACCGCCAAACATATTCAAGCGGTAGCGCACATGAAGCATGGCGTACGAGTTAACGCTATTGAAGCGGGTATCGCTGCGACCAGAGGCGTTGACCCAACGCTCGTAGTTACTCTGCTGACCAAGCAGATCGTAGAAGTTAAGAGCAACAATGAGCGACTTAGACTTGAGGAACGGCTTAGATACCTGACCATTCCAGATAAGTTCATTAGTATTCATCGAAGAGTCGTTGTAACCACGGCGACTACGTTCATGGAGTTCGCTACTGATTTCGAAACCATACGGAAGCTTTATCAAGAACTGACCACCATAATTAAACTGCCATGTATCAAGGTCGGCACTGGGCTGCAGTTCGTTACGCGAGTGCTGGTAGTTGAGACGACCATCGAGTGTTACCTCTAACCAATCGTTACGGTAGCCCAGAGATATGCGCTCGTTGAAATTAGTAGTACGTGTGGTATTCTTCGCCGCATCAGCCTGTTGCTGAGCTACATAACTTACAAAATTATTGTAACGTATACGGGTATCAGTACCTACGTTCCAATGGGCAGTAGAATCGAGCGCAGTATTAAAAGTCAATCCTGCATTAATATTCCAGTTACCATTGATATTCTCAGGCTGAGTAATACTACCACCGGTTTCTGGATTATAGCGCACCAAATTAGATATAGAGTTACGGATATGACGGTAGTTGGCATAAACCACAATACTACGCTTGTATCGCACAATGTAGTTATTGTAATATGCATTGAGCGAACTGGTGAACTGTGGTTTAAGTCCGGGATTACCTTTGGTAATGTAAAGCGGATTAGAATCGTCGGTGATGTCGAGCAGCTGCGTCATATCAGGCTGACGTGTATCGCCGCGATAGTGAACCCACAGGTTACTCTGATCGCTGAATTTATAGTGGAAATCGAGCGTTGGCGTGAAGTTTGTAACATTACGTACAGTATCAACATAAATGCCTCGATAATCCTGAATAAAATTAGAGTGCTGAGGTTGAACAAGGAAACCGATGTTATAATCGTACTTTTCTACACGATGGCGCAGATTAACACGCACATTGTGAGTATAGTTCTTATACTCAGAATAGCGGCTAAGGTCGCGATCGAGGTAATTGTCGAGTGTTGACCATACTGACGACAGCCAGGGATCCCATGTACGATATTCTGGTTCTATGCCTGCAAAAATGTTATATGGCAGGCCACTGAAATCGTAGGTAAGACGGTCGCTCTTATTCCTGTTATATCGCAACTCGTAGCTAAACTGCAGGTGAGCCCCCTTCCACAGCGGTTCGCTGTAAGATGTGCGAACTACATAGCCACTATTGTCAGACGGAGTCGTATTGTAGCGGGCAGTGAAATAGGTAGAATCCTGCCCCGACTGGTCTTTTACACGATACAGATGAACCTCGTCATCGCTTACACTTCTACTCTCATTATTACCTGCACTACCCTCGAAACGCAAAATAACGTTACGCCCACGTGGATTCAAACGGCGATAAAGCTGGAGCATCGCCCATGCATTCTTGTTTTCGCCATAATTCAGACCGGCATTGATATTAGTATTAACCAGATACGGAGTCAAAGACGACAGCTGCGACAATGGATCTTGAACATACAGATATGGATCAGCATCGAAAGAGGCTGCATTCGACTGGTTTGTTTCATCGCTGGTACCATAACTGCCATTAGCGCGAAGAAGAATATTAGTAAGACTGTCAGGCTTCCATTCTAAGCGCATATTGCCCCACCAGTTATTGCTGCGGGTGAAGTTTGACTGCTGCTTATTAGAGAATGTACGCGAAGATTCGCTATAGAAGTTTTCGGAAGCATTCTCTGTCTGGTTATCGCCACCACGATGATTCCAGCGCACGCTAAAGTCTATTTTCAGTTTGTCATTATCATCATAGTTGAAGTTGGTGCCCAACATCTTTCGTGCGTTCAAACCACGACGATTCCACCATCCGGCATTCTCTTCTTTATTATTAAAGTTGCCCAACAGTACAAAGCGGGTTTTATCGGTAAAGCTGCTGGCCATGCCACGCGATGCATAGCGGTGCTTTGTACCTGCAGCCAGATCGAGATTGGTCATAAAACCACGGTTCATACCTTTCTTAATAGAGAAATCGAGTACAGTTTCCTTCTCACCATCATCAATACCGGTGATACGCGACTGGTCACTCTGCTGATCGTAGAACTTCATATTCTGTATAATGTTCACAGGAATATTCTTCAATGCCGTTTCAACATCGCCCAGCATAAATTCCTTACCATCAATCAGAATCTTTTTCACTTCCTTTCCATTGATGGTGATATTTCCATCCTCATCGACCTCAGCTCCAGGAATACGCTTGATAAGTTCCTCAATTGGCGAACCCTCAGGCGTACGATAAGCCTCGGGATTATACACCAGAGTATCTTTTTTTACTATCACCTGTGCAGCGCGACCTGTAATCACTGCCTCTTGCAGCATGATACTCTCCGATTCCATCAACAGATTACCTAAATCCTGACTGGAATTACGACGCAACGATACCTCACGTTCGATACTTTGATAGCCTACCGATGATATACGCAGTCGGTAAACACCACTACGTGGAGCCTCGATATAGAAGTTTCCACGCTCGTTAGTAACTGTTCCACCCACAAAGGTGCTATCTGATGCGGTGAATAACTGGATTGTGGCCTGAACCATTGGCTCTTTGAACTCTGAATCGAGCAACTGACCACGAATAGTTAGTTTACGATCCTCGGGCTCAGGCTGCGCCTGGGCGGTTAGGAAAGTTAGACACATTAAAAATAAAAATAGTAGTTTCTTGTATTGCATATTATTTTGGGTATTACAAATCAGGCCACCCAGCGTGTAAAATTGGGTGGTAAAGATGTCACAAATCTTGTAAATAGTGTCATCAGCGTTTACTTTGTTACAACATTTTTAAATGACGATCCGAATATTACATACTGGGTATTTCCAGCAATAGTGCCCTCGTTTTGACCCCAAAGGAATGGCCAGTCATCGAAGTTCTCAAAGTGATCAGGCTGGCGGAACAACAATCCTGGAGCAACATTTCCTGGGATTGCAGAGAAATCGGCACGGTTATTACCATAGAACACCTGTTTAGGACGAGCTGCGCCAACAACTGCCACAAAAGAATAATTGTGATATGGGTGACAGCCATAGAGCCAGTTAGCCACACGATAAACCTCACTTTTGCTAACGACATCAGGATAATAGATGTGGGCATAGTTTACAGCGATACCGAAATTGAGCACCATATTTACACCAGCCCAGTTTCCAAGACCTATGGGCACTCCATAAGGGTTCTGCTGATCAAAGCTCTTGATATAATCGTTATACTTCACGACATAAGGACGTAGTTTCTGCTTGTAAGCCTCATCCATATATGGTATCGCATCAAGAGCTGTCTGCATGTTAGAAGCAAGATTTAGCTCCAAAGCATCCCAAATCTGCAAGGCAAAATGATTGAGATACTGTTTTTCCTTTGTTGCACCATAAAGCTGAAGATTTGTAGACATATCGCCATATTGCTCACGATTTTTACGACTGCGCTCCATCAGCTTCTGGCGCTTCTTATCAGGCTTAACACCATTAACGCGGTTTTCAAATCCATTAAGCCAGTTAAAGTCTGCCTCCATCTGCTTATTTCGAGCTGCTGTACGCTGTTTTATCAGCTCAGTAGCCTCAGCCATGAGTCGTTTAGACTGGGTAAGAGCACGTTCAGCCAACTCATCATTATATCCTTTCAATGCATGACTAGCGGCAGCAAACATATTGGCAGCACGCAAATCAAGCTGAGGACTACGCGTGGTAAATGCCCACATATCATCAGGAGTACCGCTGCGTTTACCATCAGCCGAAACCTCATAGGGTTTTAAACTTGGGTCGTAATGCAAGCCATCGGTAATAGAAGCTGCATCGCCAAGATGGTGATAATTATCAAGCACAGAGTTTGATAGTGTAGATGCCATATGCCCAATCTGCTCGGCTTGAGCCACAAGATTAAGCGTACCATGCTCAATGAACTGGAGTATATCGGGCACACCATCAGGACGGTGAAGATCGACATAACGTTGCTTCTGGCTAACGAATGTCTCATCACGCATTGGTTTGAAAAGTTCCCAAGTGCGGATGAAGTTCTGGACAACGTTAATGTTTGAGCCTGTCTCGATATCAAAATCTCCTGCATCAAAGAATCCACCTACATTCAAACCTGGTATAAGCTCATAGGGTTTATATTTTGTGTCAGTAGTTGGTCCCTGATGGTGCAAATCGAAGTGATCGCTTGGCGGAGCTTGCAGATATCCCTCCTTGAACGGCTCACCATGCCATGTGCGATAGCCCTCGTTGACGTACATGTGATTCATGTGTATGGGCACCCACACATCGGTAGTTGCATCAGTAATCTTATCATAGACATGATCGTCAATAATAAAATCGTTGCTACGGGTGTTACCATATTGGATATAATAAACACCAGGTTGACGAACCTCAGAGAAATCAAACTTCACATAATTATATTTATAATAGGGGCCCCAAGTCTTTATCTCCCCCTGATAAGCCTGCTCCGAAGAGCCATCTGACATGATACGCATCAGCGAAGCTGTAGCTTTGGGCTGATCGTTCTTATCAAGTTCAATCACAGCCACCTTTGGCTGATCGGGCGTATAACCAACCTGGGAAAAGCCGATGTTTGGTTCACGTATCCAACCTGGGATAGCATTAGGTTCAACAGTCCAGCTCAGTACTTTACCTGTTTTATCCTTAGGTAATACACTACGTAACACATACCAGCCATTCTGGGCAAGAATACGGCCATCATATAGTTTCAGTTCAGCATCGCTGCTAATAGTAATCATACGGTCGGGCTGATCGGTAGCAAGCGTAACCTTATGCCCAGTCTCTATCGGCAACGGGTCAACAAATCGGTTTGTTCCTCTATCATCATATGTCTTAAATCCCTTGAACTGACGGGGTTTCTCGGCATTTGGACGAGTGACGGTCTGACTGGTGGCATAGCGCGGCAGACGACCTAAGCGCCCATCAACATCATACGTCTTAAGCCAATATTGTGATGGCAGGAATTCTATATTAAAACCTGCCTCACCAGCAAGTTTCTCTGGTACAGGCTTGTCAAGCCATACGGCAATCTCCACTGCTTTACCCTTGCCTGTAACAACCACTCGGCTATCGAAGTCGTAATCATCATAACGCATCACCACCTCGATACTTCCCTTTTCACGATCAACAGTGCGAGAGACCGTCTTGGGCACAAGATCCCACTGCTCTGGGGTATTATTTAGTCGTACAGCTCCACCCTGGATGGTACGCACACCATGATGAATAATCTCGATACCAGAGTTCTTCTCATCGTTGAAGCCTCCATTGAAATTATTGCTGAACACCAGTACATTTACGCCCTGTCGCTCAAAATA
>CADCEF010000047.1 GCA_902800365.1 uncultured Prevotella sp.
ATCTCGACGGATAGTAAAGCTAGCCAGATACTTGTCATCATAGGTGTAGTTAACCTTTCCGAAGAAAGACACAAGACTGAAACCTTCGCCCGATCCTTCGGCAAGCTGCTTGCCTGCACCAGCACTTGGCCACATATAGTCTGTGTTCAGAATAGCCAACTCATAACGCTTGGCACTGTTCCACTTATAGTCCTGACGATTCACCTCAGTACCAATCATGGCGTCGCCGCGATGCTTGCCGATTTCAAGATTGTAGGTAGCTATGGCGTTCCACATCCAGCGCATCCAGTGCTCCTGCTTGCTCTCTACGGCACTATCGGTACGCTTTACCTTACCATTTTCGATAGGGTAGGTAAAGAATCGCTGCTCTTTCTGTGTGTAGTCCATACCAAGAGTGGTGCGAATCATGAAGTTCTTGAATGGAGTGATGCTCAGATGTACATCGCCGAATGAGCGCCACTGTGTATAATCATTGTCCTTTGCATTGTCGATCATGCTCAGTGGATTCTCGCGTTCAGAGTAAGCACCCAGTGCCTGAGCGTACTTGCCGTTTTCGGCATATATTGGGAAGTTGGGGTTAAACTCTAGTGCGTGCTCCAGTACGCCGCCAGGAGCGTCAACACCCTTTGTACGGTTCACTGTGAAGTTCTCGCCAATTACAACTTTACCATCGAATAACTTATAGTCTGCATTAGCACGAGCCGACAAACGATTGAAGTTACTCTTCTTGATGGTTCCCTGGTTGTCGTAGTAACCTATTGAGAAGAATGAGCTGCCCTTTTCAGAGCCATTGCTTACTGAGAGGTTGTACTGCTGCACTACGCCTGTGCGGGTAATCTCCTTAAACCAGTCAGTATCACCAGCACGTACACTGGCGTTCTCGTCCAGATACATGTTCATGGTCATATTGTTCAGTATGGGATTGCCTTTAGCGTCGTAGCTCCAGTCGTAGTTGTATCCTAGGTTATTGTTGCTTGGGTTCACACCATCGTTCACGCAAGCCTGCCAGTATGCACGTCCCCACTCGCTGGCGTTCATTGTCTCAATCTTATTAGTATAGAATGATGTAGCAACGCTACCGTCGAAGTTCACCTTCACCTTGCCATCCTTACCCTTCTTGGTGGTGATAATGATTACACCATTGGCTGCACGCGAACCATAGATGCTGGCTGAGGCAGCATCCTTCAACACCTGGATGCTCTCGATGTCGTTTCCGTTCAACTCATGCATACCAGCCTTGGTAGGCACTCCGTCAATTATGTAAAGCGGATCGTTGTCGTTCAGGGTTCCCACACCACGGATACGAACCGTAGCAGCACCTGATGGATTACCATCGGCTGTGATATTCATGCCTGGTACACGACCTTGCAGAGCCTTCATCGGGTTGTTCTCGTTCTGCTTGGCAATCTCGTCTACACTAACTGTAGAGATTGCACCCGTCAAGTCCACCTTGCGCTGGGTAGTATAACCTGTTACCACCACTTCCTGCAGCATCTCGGCATCGTCCTTCAGTGTTACCTTCATACCCTGCTGTGCAGGCACCTCCTGTGTCTGATAACCGATGTACGAGATGACAAGAATAGCACCCTCGTTAACCTTAATAGTGAAGTTTCCATCAAAATCGGTAATCGTACCGTTCGATGTTCCTTTCTCCATTACTGTGGCTCCAATTACGGACTCGCCAGAGGCGTCGACCACGGAACCACTGATCTCCGTTTGCGCGTACATGACAGTACTAGCAAGGAGAGCAAAGAAACTCAGAATCAGTTTTCTTAGTTTTTCCATTGTTGAATGTTTAAATTGGTTAGTACTCATTGTGAATTTGATTAAAATTTGTTTCAATGTAACAAATTTGCGCATAAATGAACGATTTTTTATATCAAGAAAGATCTGATGGGCTGATGCCAAATTCGTCTTTAAAACACTTGGTGAAATAAGATGGAGCTGTAAAGCCTACGTCGTATGCCACCTCAGAAATATTCTTATCGGTTGTTGCCAGAAGCTGATATGCACGTTTCAAGCGAGCTGTACGCAGGAGTTCCACTGGCGAAGAATCGGTGATAGCCTTCACCTTACGATAGAGTTGCACACGACTCAGGTTCATATCTGCAGCAAGGTCTTCAACACTCACCTCACTATCCGACATTCGAGCTTCGACTACTTCCTTGAAACGGGCAAGGAAACGTGAGTCGACAGTAGGTTCGGATGTTTCAGGCTTTTCTACTCCTGATTCGGCTACCTCTGCAGGTTGCTCTGGTTCTGCTGGTTCTGCAGGCAACTCTTCAACAGGAATGTTCCACAAGGTATCTATAACACGCTCGCGCTGCATGGTTACCTTATTAAGATAGTAACGGTAGTTCAGTACGATGGCTATAAGCAATAGAAGGATAATACCAACAGCCATCCATGTGATGACACGCTGAGTGTCGAGCTGCTGCAAGTAACTGTCCGACTGTTCATGCAGGAGGTCTACATTATGCCCTTGGCGTGTAAGCTCTTCAGATTGTAATAATAGCACTCTGGCATTATCTTTGGTAACCAGCGATGCCATCAGGCGATTATCCTTTTTATACGACTTGCCCTCAAGTATGTCCATCGCTAACTGAAGCACTTCATCGCCATGTGTAGGATAGATATATGAAGCCTCAAGGATAGAGTCGCGAACACTTGCCAATCCATTACCTTCACCTGAAAGGCCGTCGATACCGCAATATTTTGTATGGCGCGAAGCGGGGAGTTTTGAAAGTACTTTCGAGGCACCTACAGCCATGCGGTCGTTCTGACCAAACACAAAGTCAATGTTTGAAAGGTCACCATGATAAGCCTTAATGGCCTTCATGGCACTCTCTTCAGTCCAATCACCTTGCAGTGAGGCTACAAGCACAATATCCGGATAACTACTGATGGCATTCAGGAAGCCGTTATGCCGGTCTATGGCCGGCGATGACCCTTTCAGACCCATTATTTCTAAAACCCTACCTTTGCCTTTTAGCTTGGTTGCGATATATTCTCCCATCAGGCGCCCCATCTCGAAGTTATCAGCGCCAATGAAAGCGGTAAACTTCTCAGAGTTAGTCTTACGGTCGAAAACAATAACAGGAATGCCTTTGTCGAAAACCTCATCTATAGCTGGCGACACAGTAGCTATCTGGTTGGGAGCCACAATAAGCAAATCCATACCGTCTTTCATAAATTGGTGTATTTGCTCTATCTGCTTCTCATCGCTACCATCGGCCGAAGCAAAACTCAGTTCGACATTGTTGTGGACATAGGTGCCCATTTTCAGTTCCTCGTTCAACTTGTTGCGCCAGATGTCTTCAGAACATTGTGATACGGCAATTTTATAGGTCTTCTCACTCTTGGAGCAAGAAACCAGCATTGCTATCAAGGCAATTATTATGAAGGTTATTTTCCGCATCGGTTTTAAATTTGTCAGTAATCAATGGCAAAGATAGGCAAAAATTGCGAAAGTTCCAAGTTTTTATCTAAAAATATTGCCATTTTGAACAAAAAAAAGGTTCAGCCCGAAGCTGAACCTCATTCAATATAAGATACTTTTATAGTGTCTTTAACTTATCAGGAATAACAGGCATGGCGCCATTTTGTGTGCAGACATAGGCACTCACCTGAACGGCTGTTTTGTGGGCCTCCTGAACAGGTTTGCCATTGATAATTGAGGCACAGAACGAACCTGTAAACGAGTCGCCAGCACCTACGGTATCAGCCACCTCTACCTTAGGAGTATCCTGGAACGAAGTCAGTCCATCGTCGGTAAATACGTAAGAACCATTGGTTCCACAGGTCAGCACAAGCATCTTGAGATGGAAGTCCTGAACTATTTTCTCACAAGTCTGGCGCATATCCAGGCTATCGTATCCGAACATACGACTAACAACAACCAGTTCCTCGTCATTAATCTTCAAGATATTGCAGATACAGAACGATTCTTCGAGTATCTCCTGCGAGTAGAACTGCTGTCGCAGATTAATGTCGCAAATACGGAGACAATCATTTGGTGTTGCATCAAGGAACTTGCGGATATTCTCGCGGCTAACCACATTGCGCTGAGCCAACGAGCCAAAACAAACGGCACGAGCATTCTTGGCAATCTCTTCCATCTCGGAATTGAACGGAATGTTGTCCCAAGCAACGTTCTCCTTAATGTCGTAAGTAGGGATACCGTCGCCTGTAAGAGTTACTTGAACCGTACCAGTGGGATAAGGCACACGTGGCATCAAGTAGTTCAGATTGTGCTCTTTCAGAGCCTCGATGGTTTCGGTGCCTAAATCATCCTCACCCAATGCGCTGATAGCGATGGTGTCGAGTCCAAACTGGGCTGCATGATATGCAAAGTTAGCAGGTGCGCCACCAAGTTTCTTTCCTTCGGGAAGTACATCCCACAATGCCTCGCCGAGGCCTACAACATAACGTTTCATGCTTTTACTGAATTAAGTTGCTTGATATATGTGAATAAATAAATGACACCGATAGCCATAACGATTACGGCACCAGCCTGGCCGATAGCATCGCTGGCAAAGCCCATCAACAGCGGGAATATGGTTCCACCAAAAAGGCCCATAATCATCAGACCGCTAACCTCGTTCTGCTTTTCGGGCATAGAGGTAAGAGCTTTAGCAAAGCAGATGGAGAAAATATTAGAGTTGCCATAACCCACCAATGCAATAGCAGTATAGAGCATCCACTTCTCTGTGCCCACAAAGAGTCCGCACATAGAGAGTGCCATCATCACCACACTAATGATAAAGAAGGTACGTGTAGGCAGAATGCGCAGGAAGAACGAGCCTGTTAAGCAACCGATGGTACGGAAGATGAAGTACAGGCTGGTAGCAAAGGCTGCATCGTTCAGTGTCATGCCAAGGCGCTCCATCAAAATCTTTGGGGCTGTGGTGTTAGTACCTACGTCGATACCTACATGGCACATAATGCCAAAGAACGACAACAAGACAATAGGAGTACCCAACAGCTTAAAGCACTCGGCAAAAGTAGAAGGCTTACCCTCGATTTTTGGTTCATCAATTGGCGTAACAGCCAAAAGTGCTGTAGCGAGGAAACCTACAAACATATAGATTGTGAAGAGGATACGCCAGTCGTAGCCGAAAGATGGTATAACCTGTGTAGCACCCCACATGGCCAGATAAGGAGCCAAGAACGAAGCGATGGCTTTGATAAACTGTCCGAATGTAAGTGTGGATGCAAGATTTCCACCTCCCATCACTGTTGATACCAGTGGGTTCAACGAGGTCTGCATCAGGGCATTGCCGATACCTAACAACGAGAACGAAATGAGCATGATGGTGAAATTATTGCCAAACATGGGTATCATCAGCGACAGCACTGTTACCAAGAGTGAGAGAAGAACGGTCTTTTTACGTCCAATCTTGTTCATCAGCATACCTGTAGGAACGCTGAAAATCAGGAACCAGAAGAACACCAGTGAAGGAAAGATGTTGGCAGTCGAGTCATTGAGCGCCAAGTCTTCTTTCACATAGTTTGAAGCAATGCCCACCAGATCTACAAAGCCCATGCAGAAAAAGCAGAGCATTACAGGAATCAGGGCTAATTTGTTAACTTTACTCATAGATTTATTTGACTTTTTTACTATTTCACAATCTCATAAATAGTAGCCTTTCCGCCTTTTACCTTTAACATAGTATAAGGTATAGAAGGGAATACCAGATTAGTCATAGCCATCTTGCCATCGGCAGCAAAAGCTTCAATACTACAGCGGTCGATGAATATACGTAACTGTTTCATGGCACCATGCGTTGGCGCTGTTGTTACTGTTGCAAAAGCCTCGCTGAAACCGCAATCACCGCTCTTTGTGCGATCCATAGAGAACGTTTGTTTTTGAGCATCATAGTACATTGTAACCTGCTCGCCATTCGTATTGCTCAGCGTGAGTTCCATAGAATTCTTAATATCTATAACAAGTTCACAAACATCTGACAGTTTCTTCACTTTCTTTCCACGCAAAGCCTGCATCTCCTTAGAAGGAATAACGCCGCAATATGTTTCTTCGCCATCGGCAAACAGGTCCAAATCACGAGGAATACTGTTGGAACTGCGGTACTGATGAGTGGGCACCTGGTTTGCATACTGCCAGTTTGACATCCAAGCAATAACCACATGGCGATTCTCAGGAGCATTACTAAACGAAACTGTTGCATAGTGGTCTTTACCATAGTCCATCCACTTGGTGACCTCGGGCTTCGACTCACAAGTAAACTTATGACCATCGAACTGGCCTACAAAGTATTGTGTTGCGTTTCCGCCAAAAGGTCCTCCTGGGTTAATGTTGCACACCAGCATCCACTTCTGCTGACCTGTACCACGAACTGGCAGCTGCATCATATCGGGGCATTCCCAAACGCCACCATGGTTGCCGTATTCGCGACCGAAACTGCTTTCAAAGGTCCACTCCTTAAGGTTGGGCGAAGAATAGAACTGCATCTCCTGACCGGCAGCAAGAACCACAATCCACTTCTGAGTTGGTTCATGCCAGAAGATCTTTGGGTCGCGGAAATCAGGTATATCGCTGGTTATCACAGGGTTCTTCTCATATTTAGTAAAAGTACGGCCTCCATCAGTAGAATATGCCATTGATTGCGTCTGAGCCTCAGCAGCAGAGGTATAGTAAGCGATAATGGCATTCTTACCGAAGCCAGCAGAATTACGAGTATCAACTACGCAAGAGCCGCTGAATATGGTACCTATGGCATCTGCCTCTATCGCATTTGGCAATGCTTCCCAATGAACTAAGTCTTTTGATACAGAATGGCCCCAAGTCATATTCTCCCACAGCGATCCAAAGGGATTATATTGGAAGTATAAGTGCCACTCGCCATCCTTATAGAACATACCATTAGGATCATTCATCCAGCCATATACTGGAGAATGATGATACTCTGGACGGAATCGTTCAACGTTTGAGGTATCGAATGTATTGCTGAATTTCATTTCCTTCCAGCATGCAAACTCTTTAAGAACACCCTTTGTACGACGATCGCCATGGAAAATAATATCAAGTGTCTGCCCGTCTTTAATTTCTAATGGCACATAATAATCTACATGGTCTACCGACAAGCGGACATTGGGTCGGCGATAAGACTGATTGTCTTTGCCTATCACCCTGACGCTGGCATTCTCTGCCCTTTCTTCTACAGGCAGTAATACATACTTGTAGTTTGTGTCGATACTAACCATCACATGGTTATCACCGAGTACCCTGGGTTGTACCTGAGCCTGTGCCGAGGTCGCCATCAGTACTGCAGCTACGATCGTTGTCATTACCTTTTTCATAAAGTTATTCATTTTATTGTTTCAGATTTTTGCCACAAAAGTACATCAAAGACATGACACATACAATAAATAATGTTTCATTTACTAATAAAAATCGTTCATTGCAACAAAAATACATGCAATGAACGATTTTTAATTCGACTAATAGTGGAACGATGAGTGCTATATCATATCTATCAGAAACTGATGCAGGCGCAGGTCTTCATCGAGTTCTGGATGGAAGGCTGTGGCTATCTGATTGCCTTGGCGGGCGGCTACGATATGGCCGTCGACGGTGGCAGTCGGGCTACAATCATCTGCTAACACTTTTTCTATATACGGAGCACGTATAAACGTCATTGGTACATCAGCACCTATACCATCAACAGCGCCTGTGGTGTGGAAACTACCCAACTGACGGCCATAAGCATTACGACGAACACGGATATGCATGGTACCCAGATAGCCATCGGAGAGCAGTATCATGCCGGCACAGGTGCCAAGCACTGGCAGGCCATCGGCTATGGCCTGACGGATAGGTTCGAACAAGCCAAGCTCCTTCAGCAGGCGCATCTGCACAGTACTCTCGCCACCGGGCAGGATGAGTGCATCCCACCTACCCTGCTGCCAATCGCTAAGCTGACGAATCTCGACAGTCTCTATGCCAAGACGCTGCAGCACATGTTCATGCTCAATAAATGCTCCTTGTAAGGCTAATACAGCTATTTTCATCACTTTCCTCTCTCTGCCATCAGCAGTTCAATCTCGTGTTCATTAATGCCAACCATAGCTTCACCAAGGTCCTCACTCAGTTCTGCCAACAACTTAGCATCTTTATAATTGGTTACAGCCTGAACAATGGCAGCAGCACGTTTGCGTGGGTTACCGCTCTTAAAGATGCCGCTACCTACAAATACGCCCTCGGCCCCCAGTTGCATCATCAACGCTGCATCGGCAGGTGTTGCTACGCCACCAGCAGCAAAGTTCACAACGGGCAGTTTTCCGTTTTCATGAACGAATTTCACCAATTCATATGGTGCCTGCAACTGCTTAGCTGCCTCGAAGAGTTCATCCTCACTCATAGACACCAATCGACGAATCTCACTCTGCATCATGCGCATGTGACTCACAGCCTGAACCACATCGCCTGTTCCTGGCTCACCCTTTGTACGAATCATCGTAGCCCCTTCGGCGATACGGCGCAGGGCCTCGCCAAGGTTCTTGGCTCCACATACAAAGGGAACATCGAACTTGGTCTTGTCGATATGATAGATGTTATCGGCAGGAGAGAGCACCTCACTCTCATCGATATAATCAATCTCAATGGCCTGCAGAATCTGTGCCTCAGCAATGTGGCCGATACGACATTTAGCCATGACAGGAATGCTTACAGCCTCCTGAATGCCACGAATCATCTTTGGGTCGCTCATACGACTAACACCACCAGCCGCACGTATGTCGGCAGGTATGCGCTCAAGCGCCATTACAGCACAGGCACCGGCCTCTTCGGCTATCTTGGCCTGTTCGGGAGTAGTCACGTCCATTATAACACCACCCTTCAGCATCTGAGCCAACTGGCGGTTTAGCAATTGTCTTTCGTTTGTCATTTTTGCTTATTATTGTTTATGTTTCTGATATTCGGTTGGCGACACGCCCCGGCGTTTCTTGAAGAAGCGCGACAGGTGTGCTTGCGACGAGAAGCCCAGCCAGCGGGCCACGTCTTTCAGGGGTTTGTTGGTTGT
>CADCEF010000048.1 GCA_902800365.1 uncultured Prevotella sp.
CCCCAGACTTCGAAATTGTCGCCGGCTTCTACTTTGAAGACGGGATAATCGGGGTTAGCGGGGCGAAGCTCGATATAGCCTTCGGCCTTATGGGTGAGGTCGAGATACTTCATTGTAAACTCGCCATTCCAAAAGGCAACAACGATGGAGCCGTGATGCGGTTCTACGGCCTTATCGATGATTACTCGGTCGCCATCAAAGATGCCTGCATCTTTCATTGAGTCGCCCTCTACATCGCCATAGAATGAAGCTTCGGGGTGGCGGATATAGTCGCGGTTGAAGTCGAGAGTATCGTGGATATAGTCATCGGCTGGCGATGGGAATCCTGCTTTAATGCCAGCATGTTCCAGCTCCAGCTTTGTATCAAACAGTCCTTTCTTAATCTTAATATTGCCCATAAGCGAATAAATCTCTAAAACACTTTGCAAAGATAGTAATTTTGCAGCATTTATTAGTTTTTATTCGGAATTATTTTTAGTTATGTCAGGGGACAGTCCCCTGACATACTTAAGATAACGAGACTATTTCTTTATTTAAAAGAAGTGTTTTGTGTAATTTTGTTTAATTCATTAAATAAAAATGGCGAATTATTTGCAAATTCATTAAACAATTCGTATATTTGCCCCCAGATTTATAAAACGAACGAACAATGGACAAGCAGATTTTGAAGCAGATCCTTAGGGACAATCAACAGGAGGTGGAGCGATATGTAGTAGAACCTCGAGACCTTAAGCTCGACGACTTTCCCTGTCGAGTACTGGTTGGTGTGCGCAGAGCTGGCAAATCATATATGCTATATCATGTCATCCAGCAATTACTTGCCCAAGGACATAAGTGGGACGAAATGCTATATCTCAGTTTTGAGGATGAGCGCCTTGAAAACTTCGATACCGACGACTTCAACCGTCTGTTGGAATGTCATCAGGAGATGTATGGCAAACGCCCCATGCTTTTTCTCGACGAGATTCAAAACATTGATTGTTGGCACAAATTTGCACGAAGAATGGCCGACAGCCAATATACCATCTTTATCACTGGTTCAAACGCAAAGATGCTTTCGGGTGAGATAAACACCACCCTTGGTGGGCGTTTTCTAATAGCCGAAGTCTATCCCTATAGTTTCAAGGAGTTCTTGGCTGTACATCAGGTGCCTACTGCCGAATTAGACATTCTCTCTACCGAAGGACGCGCTAAAATTATACGTTGTTTCGATGACTATCTTCACGATGGCGGATTGCCCGCAGCTGCACTGCTACCAGCCAAGCGCAACTATCTGAGCAGTGTATATCAAAAGATATACATGGGTGACATCATCGCCCGTAACAAGATTACCAACGTTTCTGGTATCCGTGTATTGGTAAGGAAAATGGCAGAGAGCGTATGCCGTCCAATCTCCTATAACCGCATAAACAACCTGCTTTCAAGTGTTGGCGGTAAGCTCAGCCTTGCCACTACTATCAAATATGTAGAATACTGCGAAGATGCCTGGTTGTTACTACGACTGCGTAACTACTCATCGGCATTAGCAGATAAGGAAAGTAACTGCAAATACTATTTCATCGACACCGGCATACTCGGTTTGTTCCTTATCGACAAAGACACCATGCAGCTCGAGAATCTTGTAGCCCTCCAATTGTTCCGCATTTATGGACACGATCCAGAAAACGAGCGTGTGTTCTTTTATAACGATAGCTTTGAAGTTGACTTTTATGTTCCTGAAGCCGAACTGGCTATCCAAGTAAGTTACTCCCTGCACGATGAAGACACCCGAAAACGCGAGACGGAAGCTCTCCAGAAGCTCCCTCGCCGTCTGCCATGCAACCGTCGTATCATCCTTACCTACGATGAAGAAGAAACCATCACCGATCAGCACGGTACCATCGAGGTCATACCTGTTTGGAAGTGGTTATTGAAATAGATGGGATGGCGAACGCTCGGAATGACAAAGGGAGAACGGAATAATCTTTTGTTGCGATTTGTTAAAATATGTAATTTAAGTTTTAAATATCTATATTTTTTGTCTATTTATCGTTTTGTATGGTTCATTTTTTATAACTTTGCCCATAATATATAACTAATTAAATTTTTAAGCTTATGTCTATTAACCTCAATTATCAATTAACAAAAGTATTCTTTGCAGGTGTCCTGCTGACCATGTTTTTTTCACTCTCTTCTTGTTCGAATAATGACAATGAAGCTGCGGATGTAAATCGTCCATCTTCTTACGACAGTCTTAAACCAGTTGGCTTTGGTGAAAAGACTATTGGTGGCAACGATCAAAACATTACTGTGGTTACTAATGCTGAACAATTGGCTGAAGCTGTGAGAGGCAATAATCCCACTACCGTGTACGTTCAGGGTGACATTACTCTCGACACGATGCTGACAGTGGGGTCGAACAAGTCGATTATCGGTCTTTCTGGGGCGACTATCAGTAATCTTAATCGCAATGAAGATGCCGGTATCTTCTTGTTGAACGGCAGCAATAATGTGATTATCCGCAACCTAACCCTGCTCGGTCCTGGAACCTACGATATTGATGCTAACTATAGCGATAATATCTGCTTGGTAGGTGCAAAGAATGTGTGGGTAGACCACTGTGATATACAGGACGGCATTGATGGCAATTTCGATATTGTAGAAGGCTCTGACAGCATCTGCGTTAGTTGGACTCGTTTCCGTTATCTTATAACCCCAAAAGAAGATGGTAGCGGTGGAAGCAACGACCATCGCTGTAGCAATCTGATAGGTAATAGTAACAATGCCATCGACTTAGATGGAGGTCGTCTCAACTGCACGTTTATCTGCTGTTGGTGGGGCGAGGGATGTGTTGAGTATTGTCCTCGAGTTCGCTTTGGCAAAGTACATGTGGTGAACTGCCTTTATGATGGTAACGACTTAAATTATTGTGTAGGCTATGGTGCCTATTCTAATATCTTTGTAGAGAAGTGTGCCTTCGTGTCGGATGCGGCAAAGGAGAATGCGATAAAAGACCGTAATGACGATTTGGATTTCAATATCAAGCTTGTGGATTGTCTGGGAGCTGATGACATTGAGTTGTCGCAAGGCAACCGTGAGCAGTTCGTGCCTAACTATAACTATAAGGCTTTTAACGCTGATATGGTGGAGAATGTTCTTAAGGACAGTAAAAACGGCGCAGGTGCTACACTCAAGATTCAACTTTAACCTTACAAGCTGAACTGTTACGCAGGAAAAACAATTTTAGGCAAATATATAGAATTAGACCCCAATAAATAGGAAATGCAGTCAGAAATGGCTGCATTTGTTGTTTTAATAAACATTTCCCCTCAAACCACCAAAGATTTGATGAACTATGTTTTCGGGCTACTCAGAAAGCGATGGCGCAGTTGTTTGGTGTAGTTCCTGCCATAAGCAAGCATTTGACGCATATCTTTGATGAAGGAGAGTTGGACTATTTTCAGAGGTTAGAGGTGAGTGATTGTATGAGGGCTTGAAGCTGCTGGGGAGTCATGCCGTGAGAGAGCAGATAGTTGGAGAAGGCTTTTGAAAAGTCTACATCCTTAAGTTCCGACTCATCGGTTATGCCTGCATAATACATCAGGCAGGGGTTAAGTTTAATCGACACCAACACGCTACAAACATCAGGATTATTATCGGGAGTGATGCGATAATAGTTGAAATAAGTGGTGAGATAATCGGCCACAATCTCATCGTAAGTGGCGCCACATAACCCCTCAAGGAGTGCGCACACATATCCTGTACGATCTTTCCCCTCCACACAATGCACCACATAAGGCCCTCGTCGCTGAGCAAGTTCATTAAGTGCTGCTATCAGCTTGCGATTATAGTCATCAGCCGTAGGATCGGCCATAAGCGGGCATAGTATCACATTGCCAGTATCCCAAAGTGTACGAATATATGGAGGCATATCATAGTTCAACATCTTCTCCTTGGTATCAGAGAGATTGAGCACCGTCATCACACCTTCGCTTTCCAGATAGTCTGACACATCATATGCCCGATTGATATCGTTGCAGAAAGGTGAAGAACTGCGGTAAAGCATACCCTTTGCAATATTTCCTGCATAAACAGTTCGCGAATTAGAGAACTCAGCATCAGTAAGGTTAGGATAATCGCTACGATTATTAGTATATTCCATACTCATGGCCTGTTGCACATCCAGACAGCCTCCTTTTTCTACCATTCTTACTGTGACAGAATGACCCTCAAGCCCCATCAGTTCTGAGGGTAGCTTATCCATATTGATATTAAAGCAGATGCTGGGATAGGTAGGATAAGCCACACACACATATTCGCCCTTACGACCATAGTAACCATCGTAATAAGGCATAACAAGCTCTATGCTGTCGATGGTAATACTTATAACATCACCTAGCGTGAATCCGGCATTGGTCATATCAGAGGAGGTAAAATCCAACATAGCACCACCAAACTCATTATACGATGATATCTTGCCTTTAAGCATAGAATCATCCGCAGGGTTATCGTTTGTAGAACAAGAGGTAACAATGATTAGCAGGTTTATCAGCAGCACAACGAAAGCCGACCTATAATAATGATGCATCATACTAGTTTTTATATATCTAAAATCGGTACAAATATACGGTTTTTTTTCTTTCATTGTTCTTTTTAATAAAAAAAAGTAGTATTTTTGCAAGGTCAATCAAATCGGCGATGTTTAAATCATTATGAAAAAGATTTTGTTTCTGTTTTTTGCAGCCCTTGCCACGCTGCAGGCTTCAGCCCAGTGGCGTATCGGCGTCAACGTTGGTGGCATGTATAACCATTATGTCATCGACAAGCATTACTTCGATGATTATCAATATAAAGACCGCTGGGGCGTAGGCTTCGGCCTTATGGGCCAGTATGATATCCTTGACTGGTTGGGCGTGCGCGCCGAACTCGACTATGTGCAGAAAAACCATCAAGTGCAACGTACATTAGATGAATTAGACTGTCGCATCACCAACAGCTACCTGCAGTTGCCAGTGATGGCCTCGTTCAGCTTTGGCGGCACTAAGCTGCGCGGTTTCTGCCATGTTGGTGCCTATGGTGGCTATTGGCTCAATAGCCGGATCAAGGGCGTTGCGATTAATCACCTTAGTTTCGAATCCTATGATATAGACGAGGATATCCCGTTTGATAGCGAGCGCGACCAGCGTTGGGATTTCGGCTTCTTAGGCGGCCTCGGTATGGAGTACCGCTTTGCCAGTCACTGGGCTGCCCAGGTAGAGATGCGCTATTACCACAGCGTGGTCAGCACCCAGAAGGACTATATGCGTGTGAAAGACCCCAAATACAACTCTACGCTGGCCTTACAGGCAGGGGTGTGCTACTTTTTCTAACGACGACTTTAAAAGACAAACGATATGAAACACAAGCTATTCATCCTTGGAGCGCTGTTTCTGCTGCTCACAGTCACCTCGTGTCGCCAGGAGAGCGATGCCCTATATAGTTATGGCCAGAACGATGTATTAAGATTCCTGGAAGCCAATGAGAGCTATGCGGGCGAGTTTAAGCTGTTCTGGCATGCCATGAACCAGAACTATCCGCTCTGGGACTATGAGCGTGAGTTCGGCTTCGACTGGGATGCCGCCTACGATGCGTTCCTGCCGCGCTTTGAGGCCCTCGATCAGCGGCTCGAAAATGGCGAGGAAATCACAGATGAGGAATATCAGAGTCTGTTGGATGACCTTGTGCGCCCTTTTCATGATAGCCACATGATTGCTATTTTCAAGAATCACGCCACAGGTAATAATATCACTGCCGATCCTTGTGCTTTGCGTTTCTACGATCGTGAAGACTTCTGGGTGGCTGCAGGCTTCAATCCCGATCTTTCTTACTATCGGAACGAGGGTCGCGTAAGCCGCTACCAGTCTGCTGCGACCAAAACCGTTTCCGCCATTGAGATGTATCCTGACTATGAAGAAAAAGGTATGGCACTCTTGTCATGTGTGATCGACGATGGTGTGGCCTATCTTGAATTCAACGAATTTCATCTCTATTTTTACTTAAATAAGGATATAGATTACTTCCCCTCAGCACCGCAGAGCGTTCGGGCGCTGAACCAGACTGTTGTGGATACCTGGAATAACTGGTTCAGCATGATTCAGGAGATGAAGAAGAAGGGCACGTTGAAGGGTGTCATCATCGATGTGCGCAGCAATACAGGAGGTCTTGCCCATGATTTTAGGTACGTGATAGGTGCGCTGATTCCTCAAGACAGTTCATTGCAAATAGGCTATCACCGTGAGAAGAACGGGGTGGGACGTTACGACTACGGGCCCTTGCTGCCCGACGTGCGCACAGCACTGTCCGCTCCCCATGAAACCATTACTGAGCCCATCGTCGTGCTCACCAACTGCTTGTCGGTAAGTATGTCTGAAGTGACTGCAATGAGTGCAAAAACACTCAGTAATGGCCGTGTCGTTGGAAAACGCTCTTTGGGTGCTCTTGGGGGGATCTTCGATGTGCCAGAATCTTATTCTTATACTTATGCAGGATGTATCGGAGAAGAGGATAAAACCCCTGTATATGTTTATCTGCCCATGTGTGCCAGTTTCTCAATGGACAAAAAGAGTTATGAGGGCGTGGGTGTTGAGCCCGACATAGAAGTTGACTTCGATAATGATCTCTTCACCGCCACTGGCCGCGACACCCAACTGGAGCGCGCCCTGCAGTATATCGAAACAGGTAATTAATTATCGCAGCAAAGATAATAATATTTAAGTATGTCAGTATGTCAGGGGACAGTCCCCTGACATCTGATCTTTAGATGACAATATCAAACAATGTGTTATCATCAAACCTTTTACTACAAATATAATCCATCGCCTCTATACAACTTCTTTTAGCAAATTCGCTAAAACTTTCATGACATTTCTTGTTACAATTCACTTTCGCACGGAATTATTTTGTTGGAACCGGCAAAAAAACGTTAAATCATAGTTAAAAACTTGTAGAATCGTTTTTTTAATGTATTTTTGCAATATCAATCAGAACAAACGACATCTGAGAGACAAGAAACAGCTAGTATAACAATTTAAAATTTATTAGATTATGAAACAGAATGAAAAGAACTAGAAGAATCAGGAGTTAACTAAGGAAGACTTGGAGCAGGTAGATGGCGGGTATACTATCCCAGGTAAACACTTTCCTGATGATAGTCCTGCAAATCCCTTGAATCCCTTGGGATAAGTGGGGAGAGTTGTAATTAAACCGCTGAGGCCTCGTTCTATAAACAATTATCGCGTTTATTAGCCAGAGGAAACTAAATATGTCAGGGGACAGTCCCCTGACATAATTTATCTGGTTATTCTGTAACTTTCGTCATTTCGAAGGTAGCGGTGTAGGTGGTGCCGTCGTCGCGCATGCGCAGGGCCGTCCACTTCATAACGCCGTCCTTTATACTCTCTATCTCCCACCACTCGCGCAGTTCGTCGCTGTCGGCAGTATGTTTCCAGCGGGTGCAGAGCAGAATGCCATCTACGAAGTACTCGCCAAGCACATCGTTGCTATTTACCCACTCATCGCCTACCTTATTATAATAAACGTAGGTTCCGTCGGCCTTGTACTCCCAGCGGTGCAGTTGGCCGTCGGTGTGATCGTCTTCCGAACTGGTTACCTTGCCTTCCCATACGCCAATGATGTCTTTCTCAAAGTCGTTGTTTATGCGGATATAGCGCTCATTGTCGTGTACCTCATTAATTATCATTTCGCCATCTAAATAGGCTTTCCAATCAGATTTCAAAAACATGTCATTGTCGGTAATAGAGAAAATCTGCGACACCGTGATATGTTTGATATGCTCATTTTCGATTGCAGTGAGCGTAACATTGATGCCATCGATGACGACGTCGGCTGATGCATGATTGTTCCAAGAGTCGCTATAGAAATCTGAAAGACTACCGTACGCCTTTGTAGGCGACAAGAATGTGATGACTGCCTTCAGGTTGGTGGGACATGGTTGGCCATCTAATTCTTCGACCATCCACTTTCCGATAATCTTCTCAGAAATGTTGAGATCGGGCTGAGTGGGATTATCAACAACATCGGTATTACACGATGTGAACACACTTGCGCCGCAGGTAAGGATGGCGACGAGCACCCAATTCATAATCTTTTTCATAATTACGGTTTTAAATTATTGTTTGTCAAAAGGTAGTTATATATCTAAAATCGGTACAAATATACGTTTTTTTTTCTTTCAT
The DNA here is from genome assembly GCA_902800365.1 of uncultured Prevotella sp. GTDB lineage: Bacteria > Bacteroidota > Bacteroidia > Bacteroidales > Bacteroidaceae > Prevotella. The sequence continues at coordinate 8,214 of CADCEF010000048.1, forward strand.
TGTTCTTTTTAATAAAAAAAAGTAGTATTTTTGCATACAGATAATCAAAAGCAATCTAATTTAAAAACAGAATAATAATATGACACACAAGGTATATGGTACCATCGTTGCACTCATCGGAGTGGTGTTTTTTATGTCGTGCAGCAACGTAGATAATCCTGATTTACTTCAGGAGAAATCACGCATGCCGCTGATAATACTCGACACCGACATCGGTTCTTCGACCGACGATCTGTTTGCAATGGAGATGCTTTACCGCTACGAGGAACAGGGTCGATGCCGACTGCTGGGTGTGGTGGTTGACCGCGAAGGCGAAAAGAACGCCGAATTTACTGATGTGATGAACACGTACTTTGGCCACGGTGATGTGCCCATCGGACTGGTTCGTGAAGGCATCGACACCCCCAAAGTGTGGATAGACTATGCACATGTGGCCGATATAAAGGATACCAACGAACAGCCAATGTTTAAGCGTTCTGTAGCCGATTATAACAAGCTGCCTGATGGCTGGCTGCTATACCGCAGACTCTTAGCCTCGCAGCCCGACAACTCGGTTAGCATCGTATGTACTGGATTCGTAACCAGTCTGGCACAGCTGCTACAATCAGAAGGCGATGAATACTCGCCGCTCAACGGTGTAGAACTGGTACGCCAGAAGGTAAAATGCATCTATCTGCAGGGCGGCGTTTTTGGCGAGGCCGAGGAACCCGACTTCAATTTTGCACAAGGAGCCAACTTCGCTCAAGAATTCTTCAACCTCTGGCCTACGGATGTTGACATGGTATTCTCGCCGATGGAGACAGGACAGGCGGTGGAGTACACACCAGAACAAGTTATCAGCGATGTATCATGGACCGACGTTCATCCTATAAAACAAGTGTATATGAACTGCAACTGTAACACAGGACAGCGTATGTGGGATGTAATGCCGATAATTCAGGTTGTTGAGGGAGATGAACTCTTCACGCTCTCCGAACGCGGCAACTTAACCGTCACTCCCGAATGTGCCACCATCTTTACAGCATCAGCAGCCAGATATTTCCGCTACCAGATGCCAGGCGACGACGCCTGGGCTGCCGCCATGCTTGAGAAAATAAGGATGTTCAATAAAATACATTAATTCATGTCAGGGGACTGTCCCCTGACATAGTTCCCATCCATCTGTCTTTCTCTACAAGAGCCTGTACTTTTGCATAGGCGCGCTTGTGCATCTTAATGCAGAACACGATGAGAATGGCAAAACCTACGCCTCCAACGTATGGATTAACCATGCTCGACATGGCGAGAGCATCGTAGATGCCGTGAGCTAAGACAGGGGCAAGCAGCACGCAGACTGCAACCTTGGGCGAGCGATTAACAAAGTGGTAAACAGAATAGTAATAGCCCATAAGCACTGCAAAGGCATAATGACCTGGTACGGCCAGCAAAGCGCGAGTAACGGCAACTGCAGCCCAGTTCTCCTGACTGAACACATACGACACGTTCTCTACCGCAGCAAAGCCTAATCCCACGCATACGGCATACACTATGCCGTCGAAGTGCTCATCAAAATAAGGATTCTTTTTCAGCACCATCCAAAGTGCCAGTAGCTTAAATGTCTCCTCGGGTATAGCTGCCACAAGAAAAGCCAACGCTGTGGTATCTGCAAGTGTGGTGGGCGCGCCGCCCTGTCCAAACAGCATCATTTTAATCATCGTTTCCACCACTACCACAGGGATAACAATTCCTATTCCCCATGCCACAGCCTTAAGCAACATGTATGTTGGCTCCTTCTGCGTATCCTTCATCCATATATACAGCAACAAAACAACTGCTGGAAGAAGCGATGCAGCTATCATCACGATTACATTCATCAGCCTACTAACTGGTGGTAAGTTTCTTCGGTAAGGAGGTTCGACTCATCCAATGATTCCAAGGGGGTGAGACCGCATTTTCTTGCCATCTTGTAGGCTTTCGACATGTTGTAGCGGGCAGCTATCTCAGCAGCTACCTTATCCTGCTTTCGGTAATCCTTAAGGAACAGCAGGCAAAGATTGTCTTCAATCTTTCTGATAAATAAATTAATGTAGAACATAGTTGTTTAATCAAGTTTAATAAGTACGGTGCAAAGGTACGAAAAAATTACGGAATATGCAAAAAATTCCATAAATATTATTCTCTTTGAAGCCGGAATTAGTATGTCAGGGGACTGTCCCCTGACATGATTAATTTTCTAAAATCGCGTGCAAAATTACAAATAATACGTGAAATAGCCAAATAATTGAATTAAAATAAGTAACTTTGCATCCGATAAAATAACAATGACTATGATCAGGACAGCTAAACTGGAAGATGCAGAACAATTGGTGGAGATTTACGCTCCTTACGTTACTGATACAGCAATCACCTTTGAGTATGAGGTGCCTACTGTTGATGAATTCCGAAATCGTATAACGAACACGCTGAAGAAATATCCGTATCTGGTGGCCGAGGACGAACAAGGCCGCATTATAGGATATGCTTACGCGAGCCCGTTCAAAGGTCGTGCAGCTTACGACTGGGCTATAGAGACTTCAATCTACGTGAAGCAAGGTGAAGCCGGAAAGGGCTACGGCCGAGTGCTACACGATGCATTAGAGAAAGAGTTGCAGCTGATGGGCATTCTGAATATGTGTGCCTGCATCTCTGCACCACGAGGCAACGACCCTTATCTCGATGAGAACAGCATCCAGTTCCACGGGCATCTCGGATATAGGATGGTGGGACGTTTTATAGAATGTGGCTATAAGTTCAATCGCTGGTATGATATGGTTTGGATGGAGAAACATATCGGCGAACATACAGAAAACATAGCTCCTCCACGATTTAAACAATAACGCAATATGAAGAAGAATTTTATGCTTACTATGGCCGCTGCATTATTTGCTTTGACGATGAATGCACAGACGGCAAAGAAGAAGGTCTACGACGAGACCATTAACCCTCTTGAACAGATTGACAAGGCTGTTATGAAAGCAAAGCAGGAGGGTAAGTTCGTGATTTGTCAGGTTGGTGGCAACTGGTGCCCTTGGTGCCTGCTGTTTGCCGATTTCATCACAAACGATACCACAATCAGCAAGGTTATTAATGATAACTTTGAATATATTCATGTAAACTACAAACCACGCAAGTCGAACGACGAGGCTAAACAGCAGCAGGATGCAGCTTTGATGAAAAGACTTAACAACTGCGGCCGCTTTGGATATCCTGTATTTGTTGTACTCGACGAAGAAGGCAAGGTTATCCATATTCAGGATTCAGGCCTGCTTGAAGAAGGCAAAGGCTACAATAAGGATAAGGTTTTGCAGTTCTTCAAGAACTGGACGCCCAAAGCCGTTACTTCTGGAGTTCGAAGATGATGCGGCAGCCATCGCGGTAGTCGACATCGAAGATGAGATCGCCACCGAGACTTGCTGCGTGGCGCTTGGCAAGAGGCAAGCCAAGGCCTTCGCCCTCGGCAAGATTCTCTACCGTGCTGAATGGCTTGTATACATTCTTCATAGTGCCAGAAGGTAGTCCGCTACCGATATCCTCAACGGTATAACGGATAGTGGTGGCCGTCTGCGATACCTGAAGCGTGATTTGCTTTCCGCCTGTGTATTTAGCTGAGTTGTACAGCAGCTCGCAGAGAGTGGTGAACAGATACAAGCGGTTAGTAACGATGTGGAGCGTTGAAGGCAGGTCGGTTTCAAGCACAATACGCGCATCGGGGAAGTGGCTCAACGTGTGATTGATGCACTCCTGAGCTATCTGATTTACCGAAACCTCATCGTTCTTCTTGAAACGCAACTCGCCATTGCCACGGGTCTCGGATGTATCGAGCAGCAGAACCATCAGGCGATTGAGCGTTACGGCATTCTCCTTCATCATCTTCGAGATGTTGCTTAGCTCGTTCTCGTCGATGGCGATATTGCTGCCCTTACTATCGCGGAGCACATCGGCAAAGCCCGTAATAACATTCATAGGCATACGCATATTCTGAGATACGGCCTGCAGGAAGTTTGACTTACGTATGATAGTGTTGTCGGCCTGCAACTGAGCCTGGTTCAGTTCCTCATTTGCAATGTTAACTTTCTCGGCGTTATTGCGCAGCTTGGTCATGTTATCGTTGATAGAGTGCTGCATCTTTACGAAACTATTCTGCAGATTACCAAGTATGCCCTTACTATGTGATATAGGTATAGGTTGATTGTAGTTACCGTTGGCTATCTGCTGCGTAACATCAAGAAGATGGCTTATAGGTGTGATAGTCTGCTTGGCAACCTGACGGCTTACCCATATAATGAGCAGTAATCCAATAAGGATGATGCCGATAATGATATAACCAAGATGGTAGTAGCTCTTCATGGCCTCACTGTCGGGACACGCCAGAGCAAGGCTCCATCGGGTGCCGGGAACAGGGCGGTAGGTTACGTGATATAGCGAGTTCTTATATGTGACATGCATTGCCTCACGCTTGCCTGCTATCATCTCGTGTCCAAGCGAAATCATATCAGGATTCTTACTTGGCTCAGCATCGCTGAATATCGTCTTGCGGAACAAGTGGGTGGTGTCAGGATTTATAAGGAACCGACCGTTGCCATCAAGCAATATAAAGAATGCACCGTTATAATCAAGCTCTATCTTGTTAATAAGCTTTGTGAGCTGACCGAACGACATCTCGGCAGAAACGACTCCTGCAATTCGTCCGTTCTTCTGTCGAAGAGGGCGACTGTAGGTGGCCAGGCTTACCCGACTTTATGGGGGCTGTGTAGCTTAACTTATCAAAGTAATCGTACTCGGGCTCGACATAAGTTCTAACCGTATCTTGCTGTTGTACGGCGTATATAGAGAACTTGCTTCCATACTCCTTGAAGTAATCGGGAACCATGAATACCGAACAGCTTACAACAGGATCGTTAAGCTTTACAATGCGGCCTGAAATCGACTCCAACGAGTCAGGTGTAAGAAACTCTTCCATCATCCAGGCATTGGAGTTAACCGCCGTCTCGATGGTGCTCATATAGCTACGAACCTGATAGAGGCCCTTGTCGAGCATGTTGGAATTACTGCTCATTACCTCGCCATGAATCAAGTTGTGCGACTGATAGAACAGTGTGCCTATTGACAGGATGAAGATGGGAACA
>CADCEF010000049.1:0-6696 GCA_902800365.1 uncultured Prevotella sp.
GTTTGGTGTGCTGGAGAAGTTCCGCAGCTGTCTTATCGAAATGCTGCTTGAGAGCAAGCGCGTGAAGATTGATGGTCTGGGCATTTTCTACACCACTCTTGAAAATGAGAAAGGTGGAGCCCCAACCAAGGACGAGTTCAACCCAACTAAGAACCTGAAGGCATTGCACATCCGATTCTTGCCCGATCAGGAGGCTGAGACAAACATCAGCTCGCGAGAGTTCATCAAGAAAGCTGAGTTCGTTAATGCAGAGGCATTGGCTGGTCAGCTGTTGGAGAGTGGCTCGGGCAACACCCCAAGCGGTGGCTCAGGTAGTGGCAATGGTGGCAACCAGAGCGGTGGCGGCTACAATAGCAGCGACGACCCAGGTGAGGGCGATTAAGCGATTGGGGCTTTTGCCCCACCCGCTTCTCCAATGAAAATGAAGGAGATCTCTCGACTACGCTCGAGATGACAGACTATTACAAACCTTAATAATCTAATCTACCATGACTAAAAGAGAAACCATTAAATTCATCGTACAGATGATAGCAAGTATCGCAACGGCGATTGTTACAGCACTTGGCACCACGTCATGCATGGGCCTGTAGAAAAAAAATAATGGGATATGCATCACTGCATATCCCATTTAGAGCGTTATAGAACGGTTGACAAGCTATCACAGCTGGCCGCTATTATTGTCTCACCGTATGAAACATAAAACTATTTTGAAGATCAACTCCTTAACCTAAATCTACTATTAGCTAACTAATAAATGGATCAAAAAATGATAAGCCATTTCAATTAACTTTTTTCTTATTCGTTCTATATTATAGCTCTGAAACTATTATTACTATTAGTGAGGCGCTGCAAATATACAATATTTATTCCAAAGGAACCACCCCTCCCTCTGTTAAAAGCGTGTTGATTCATCGTTATTTCCTATAACAGTCTTTCATCTTACAGGGGAATTTGAATGAAGCAACCGTCTTTCGACCGTTTTCTGACTCTATGTCAAGATGACCTCCAAGCGAATCGATAATGGCCTTACACATCGACAAACCTAAGGCAGAATTATCCTTGGTAAGGTCGAGCGCGTCTTTCTGAAGGAATGTGTATAGGTCTTGCGACAGCAGATCGGCATTAGAGTTTCCATAGTATGAAATGGAAACCATCAGGTAGCCATTGTCTTTACCGTAGTTGATAATGATATTTCCAGCAGAGGTGAACTTAGCCGCATCGGTGAGCAGATGCATCATCAGCTGGTGCATAAAGTTAGTGTCCAGCCTTGCCTTGCAATGGGGCGAGAGGTCGCTTCGGGTCTCGACATACACATCGGGCTTTACGAGGGTCATGGTCTCTCTGCGATAGGAAGCCATGAGCTCGGCCAGGTTAACCTCAACCTCGGTGAAGGCAGGCATATTGCCATCGAAGCTTGCCAGCTGAACAAGTTGCTGAATATATGAAAGCACTTGCTCGCTGTTGTTCTTGATGTTCTTGGCCATATCCTTGATTTGTACAGAGTTCATAGAATCACCGTTCTCTTCAAGAATAAGATTGCTGTAACCCAGGATAGCATTGATAGGTGTGCGGAGTGAACGACTGATGTTCTCCAGGAATACCGACTTGAGTTTTTCGCTTCTTTGTGCTCGCTTGTATTCTTTCTTGATGCGATGTACAAAGTGACGATAGAAGAAATAAAACGCTGCGCCGAACACGGCTGTCAGACAAATAATTGTTATTAAGATTAAACCCATAGTAATATAAAATTATATTCGTTCCCAAAAGGATAATAGATTATCAATTCGGCTGCAAATATATAAAACTTTTACTAGAGTACCAAATAAAAATGAAAAAAAATGCTGTTTAACAAAAAATGGCTTGCAGATATGCAAGCCATTTATATTAGCCCTTCATACTCAAGTCCGGGCCACAGACCGATTGGGGCGTTAGGATTCATCTCAAGAAATTCGCCTGCAGTACTGCTTTGGTGTACGTGTAGCGAAGAGTTTCCCAATCCCGTTAAGAAATAACTTTTTTAAAACCTATCTGTTTGTTCTCGGGCAGTGTTATCACAAATCGGCAGCCTGTGGTGTAGGTTGGGGCGGTGGCGGCTACAATAGCAGCGACGACCCAGGTGAGGGAGACTAAGCGCGCGGGGCGAAAGCCCCCCGCTTACATTAAACATGAAACATTAAACATTAATACCATGACTAAAAGAGAAACCATTAAATTCATCGTACAGATGATTGCATCAATCGCAACTGCGATTGTTACAGCCCTGGGAGCAACGAGTTGCATGGGTATGTAGTAAAGGAAATAGCCACCTCTTTCGGGGGTGGCTATTTTATTTTTAGTTGGGATCGGGCTCGGTGCGGATGAGCTTGAAGTTGGCGTCGTAGACGTCTAACTGCCCATCGAAACGAGACATCTTGACGGTGCCACCGTAGTTGCTCCACACGCCGCGATATTTCATTGGGATGAGCTGGCGGGTGTTGGCGTGGTCGACAAGGCCGTAATTCTGGCCATCCTTGCTAACGCAAAGCCCAAACGGATGGTAGGATATACTGGTATAGACAAAGGGCACAATCTGGCGACCGTCGTAGCCCTTGGCACCTTCCATCTCCTTGCCGCCCTGGCGGTTGCGGAGGATGATAAAATCGTTGTCAGGATGACCGAAAGGCTCGGCATATTTAGGCTCTATAATCATATGGCCGTCGCGGTTCATAACACCCCAGGTGAACTTCTGGTCATCGGCGATTGTGGGCTTATTGAAAGCATCAGGATCGACGGGTCCGAAAGAGGTGCCTGTGAGCACGGCATAAAGGCCGTTGCCAAGATCTTTATAGGCGGCATAGGCGCGCTTGTTGATGGCGATAGCGGTGAGGGCCTTGAGGATGTCGGCGGGCTGATAGGTGTAGTCGCCCACCTCCTTTACATGCTCAGCGGTAAGCTTTCCGCGCTGTGCCTCGGCCTCCTTGAGTTGCTCCTTAAGCTGACCAGCCAACTCGGGATGCTCTTTCATCACTTTACGCAGCTGTTCCAAACTCTCGTCTAAGAGTTTCTCGGCCTCAGGGACTACCTGATTGATAACCTTCTGTGAGTACTCTTCACGAAACACTTCCAACTGTTCGTTCAACTCGGGATGCTGCTCAGCCACGGCATTATCCAGAAGCAGATACTGCTGCAGCGTGTTGCTGCGATCGGTGCTGCCCGATGCGGCATGGTGAAGTACGGTTACGTTAACCCACTCGACATCACGCTCGTCGGCTTGCGCGGTGGCTGAAAGACTCATGGCTGCCAATGCAGCGGTGAGCAGTAATTTAATTGTAGTCATAGGTGATGAAAATTAAGTTTTTTATTGTTTCTTAATGGGGATTTCGAAGACGAAGCGGGTGCCCTCTTGATAGTCGGGGTCGTACCAGATATCGCCGCCAAGGAGTTTGGCGATGACCTTGCAGACAGAGAGGCCGAGACCTACGAGCTTTACATTGTCGCCCATCTCGCGGAAGGTGTCGAAGATATGTTCGCGACGCTCGGGGGCTATGCCACGACCGGTATCGGTGACGCTGGTGCGAACCATATCATTATACTCGGTGCAGGCCACGGTGATGACGCCCTTATCGGTGTACTGGATGGCGTTTTCGAGAAGATGGCCCAATAGCGTCTCAAGGGCCTCCTGATTGGTTTCAACCACATAGATGTCTGACAGATCGGTCTCGAAGAACATGCGCACGCCTTCCTTGCATTGCGGACGGAAAGAGTCGACCATGTGGCGGCAGATGTGGTTGGGCGAGAGGGTGTAGTTGATGGGTAGCGACTTCTTACTCTCGTAGAGTGAAAGCTCGGCAAGCTCGTCGATGAGCTTGGTGATTGTCTTTGAGCTGCTCTTGATAAGACTGCTTAGCTGCTCGCGCTCGTCGGCCTGAAGCTCGTACTCCTTGGTGCCGAGGATATCGCTGAAGCCCTGGATAGGATTGAGCGGCGCACGCAACTCGTTGGTGATATGGGTGATGAACTCATTCTTCATGTCGAAGGCTTTCTCGGCCTGCTTGCGGGCCTTGTCGAGTTTGGCATTCTCGTGCTCAAGCAGCTTGATGCGCTGGCGGTGAACAAACACGGCCACGGCCATAGCCAGAACTATTACACCTATTATAATATAAAGGATGATGTGCTTAAGATTGGAGTTCTCTTCCTCAAGCATCTTCTGCTCGAGCTTCATGCGCTCGTTGTTCATCTGGACATAGCAGCTGTTTACCACATTGCCGTGGGATACAAGCACGATGGAGTCGTTTATCTTCTTGAACTTAGCCATATACTCGAAGGCCTTGGTATCGTCGCCCATGCGGTGATAGATAACGGCCATACGCTCGGCACGGCTCTCGGGGGCAAGGTCCTTACAGAGGCGCAGAGCCTCATCGTAGTTCTTATTGAGAATGTTATAGTTAACCTCGACAACGGGCTCGATGGTGCCGATGCCGTCGGTCTTCTTAAGCTCCATAAGCGCATTGTAGATGCTATCGTAGAGCTCCTTATTGTTCTTATTGAATGCGAACTGGCTGATGCGGAAGAGTGCCCTACCCTTGTGGATGGGCGCCACATTAGGCTCAGCCAGAATCTGGTGGGCATACTTCAGTCCGGCCTTCTGATCCTTGCGGTGGTTGGCTATCTTCATGAGTTCCTGCAGATCGTCGCCAGCACTCTCGCCAGGAAAGTATTTATGACGGAAATCAACTGCCTTTATGAACGTCTGCTCGGCCTCCTGATAGTCTTGCTTCTGGAGGGCGTTGACGGCCTTGGTGTGCAGGGCTATATAGTTGCCCCAAAGGCTGCTCTGGGCTTGGGCATAGTCGGCTATGCGATTGGCTATCTCCTCGGCCTTGGGATAGTCCTGATGGGTGGCCTCGTAAGTACTCTGATTGCCCCAAGCGATATAGAATAATCGCTCGTTGCCCTGCTTCTGACTCTCGCTCTTGATAAGCTCGGTTACCTCGAGGAACTTGTCGCGCTCGGGAGTGCTGATGAGTCGCAACATCTCAGCCTGAAGCTTGGTCAAGTAATTGGTGCCTGCTCCTGCGGCCTGAACGGCGGGACTAACAAGGCTGAAAACGGTTAATAGCAATAGATAATAAAAACGGTTCATAAGCATGGAATTAGTAATTACGGGGGCAAATATACAAAAAAAATTGATTTTTGCTTGCATTTAAACAAAAATTTGCGTAACTTTGCATAACATTTATATAAGAACCTAATGATATTATATATGCTACGACTCTTTTTAATCTTACTATGTTTTGCGCTCTACCTGCCCGCGGCAAAGGCCCAGACAAGCGGTGAAAAGATTTACGACGATGAACACAAGATGGTGTTTGAACACTCAGACAACCTTTATCCCTACACGTATCTGGACGAAAAAGGTGAGCCCGCGGGCTACTTTATCGACCTGATAGACATGCTGATGACGGAGATGGGAATACCCTACGAGATAAAGCTGAAACCGCAGAAGGAGGCACTGAAAGACCTGAAAGCGGGAAAAGCCGACCTATGTATCGGTCTGGGTGACATTTACGACAGGCAGTTCGGACAATACGGAAAGATAACGCTATCGCTGCTTACACAGAGCCTTGTGACACCGAAAAAGCAGGAGATAAAGGTGAAAGGCTTTGGCGACCTGAAGAACGAGAAGGTGACAGTGCAGGACTCGAGCATGTGCCACCACCTGATGGTGGACTTCGGATGGAGCGACAATGCCATTGTGAGCAAGGACATAAGGGAGTCGATAATAGAAATGAACAAAACACAGAAAGGCCAGATAGTGTGGAACACGCCATCGCTGAAGTGGCTGATGAAGCACTACGAACTGAACAACCTGAAGATATCGCCCGTTGACATGCCGCACGGCGAGTGCAGATTCATATCAAACGACCCCTATCTGCTGCAGAATATTGAGAGATTCTACGAATACTTCTACAGCGAAGGCAAGATACAGAAACTGGAAAGGAAATGGTTTGACGAAAGCCCCGAGCCCGAACCCGAAGCGCAATGGCACTGGTATCTGGCGGGATTCGGCGTGCTGCTGCTGATAGGAGCAATAGCACTGCTGCTGCTTGAGGTGCACCACAACCGCAAGGCCACACGAAAGTATCACGAACAGACAAAGAACCTGACTGAAATGGCACAGCACAACAAATACAGATTCTGGACATACTCTGTGGGCGAGCATAAGTTTATATGGCACAACGAGCAGGGTGCGGAGATAAAGACCTACACCACTGAGGAGTTTGCAAAGAGATACAACCAGACCGACTTTGAGCTGCTGAAGGAGGCTATGGGCCGACTGATAAACCAGCATAAGGATGCCCACGGGCACGACGAGCAGGAGGAAGAGCTGGAGCTGAGAGTGCGCGACACAGAGTTCGGCGACGTAGAGAAGCACGGATTTGTGGTACACCTATCGGTGCTGAGCCGCGACCATCACCACAAGCCCACCATCATCATTGGCACGAAGAAAGATGTGACAAAGGAGATGGACATGAAACAACTGAATCAGGAGCTGTCGCTGAGATATCTGTCGATGTTCTATAACAACGAATCGGGAATACTGATATTCGACCACGACGGAATACTGCAGAATGCAAACCAGAAGGCATGCGAACTGCTGGCGTGGGACGTAGACGAGATGGTGAAGAAGCACACAAGCATTAAGACAATAATAGG
>CADCEF010000049.1:6706-14758 GCA_902800365.1 uncultured Prevotella sp.
ACGAACTTTTAGGACTATACGTATTCTGCATATGAAGATGAAAAACATAAGACTTACAGCAATAATACTGCTGCTGGCCATAGCTACGGGGGCAGCGGCACAGGCACTGAGCGAGAGATACAACAAGAACCGCCCGGTGGTGATAGTATGCAACTACAAGAAGAATGCCGGATACTATCTGGAGATAGCAAACAGGCTGGCACAAAGGATGGGCGTGGCCTATAGGTATGAGACAAACATGGGCGATGCTGGATGGGAGGCATTTGAGAATGGTGATGCCGACCTGATACTGACTAACGACATGAAGTACAACTTGGGCAAGTACTACATATCGAAGAGTATGGTGAACTATCAGCGAGTGAGAGGCGACTCGGTTACAGAGATACACCTGACGGGAAAAGACCGACAGCTGATAGAGGCCATTGACGACTACTACATGCGAATGAAACAGGAGGGCGAGATTGAAGATATACTGACACGCTGGCTGAACCCTGAGGAGGCCAAGCCCGAAACCGATGATACGGCCATAGAGATAGCCGACGCCCTGCTGATACTATCGGGCATACTGATAGTGCTGAGCTTACTGCTGCTGTGGCATATACGCAACACGCGCAAGCATACTAAGGAGATAAAGGAGATGGTTAGCCAAGCCAAGCTGATGAGCGACCGCTATGAGAAACAAGACCCAAAAGCGGCAGAGGTGCTGAAGAAGAAGTACGAAGCCGTGATGAGCAACCCGTTTGTGGCAATAGCCTTCTACGACAAAGACGGACGACTGATAGAGATGAACGAGACGATGAAACGCTCACGCCGAGACACTAAGGTGTTACAGCGCCAACCGCTATACAATGCGGATGGCGAGGTATCGAACTACATAGTTGCCGTAGACAAACGGAAATTTACTATTTGAACTTAAACAAATTTACGAACCCGGTGGTCTGGAACACATCCTTCACCTCATCGCGCAAGCCCTTGACATAAATGTCGCAATGGTTGGCGCAGAGGCGCTGGTCGATGGCCATAAGTAGGCGTAAGCCGCTGGATGAGATATACTCCAGGCGGCTGCAGTCTATCACAACCTCAATGTTCTTGTATTCGAACAGAGGTTCTACTTCTTTCTCGGTCTGATGTGTTACCGAAGTGTCGAGACGTCCGTCGAGAATCAGCGTAACACGGCGTCCGTCATCCTTCCTGATTGTTGCTTCCATCTTTATCTGTTGTTTTTTTGAGTTTCTTTATCATCGTAAGCACGTTATGGGCATCGGTGCGCTCATAACTTACAGAGTCCATATAATGGCGCACAAGGTGTATGCCAAGTCCGCCAGCTGAACGCTTAGCTACATAGCTATCAACGTCGACATCGGGCACCAAGGTGGGATCGAATGGACGACCGCTATCGCGAAGCACGAACCTTATCTCATCGTCGACCACCGTAGCCTCGAGCAACAGATGGCCGTGAGTGCCCTCGGGATAGGCGTAGTTTATTACGTTTACCACAGCCTCCTCGATGGCCAGCTGTACGGCCGAACGAGCCATCTTGTCGAATTGCATATCGTCGCAGATGGCATCGATGAACACGGTGAGCACGGGAATCTCCTGAACATCGTTGTTAAGCAATATGCTGCGGTAATAGAGCTTGGGGTCGATATTTCCACGATACTTGATGGCCAGCAGCGAGATATCATCCTTCTGCGGGATGCCGCCCACAAAGGTACGCTCGGTCTGGCGCATATCCTTGACAAGGGTGCGCGAGTCAAGACGACGGGCGGCCAAGCGGATGGCCTCTTTGAACATTCGTTCGCGACCGTACTGCTTGAGGTCGACGGTCTCGGCCTCGGTAAACCCATCGGTATAGAGGAACACGGTGGTACCTGGCATGATTACCATCTCCTGCTCGGAATAGCTCCACTCTGAGCGCAAGCCGAGAGGGATGTTATTATCGACAGGCAGGAATCGGGTGTTAGAGCCCACCAGCACAGGGGGCTCGTGGCCGGCATTGGTATAGAGCAGACTACCCGTCTGGAGGTCGAGCACACCCATGAACAGCGTTACGAACATGAAGGAGTCGTTGCTCTGGCACACCGAGCGGTTGATTGACTCAACTATCTGCTTGGGCGAGACATACTGCATAGAGGCACTGCGGAACATGGAGCGCGCCACAGCCATTACAAGAGATGCCGGAACTCCCTTTCCTGCAACATCGCCGATACTGAAGAAGAGCTTCTCGTCGCGGATAAAGAAGTCGAAAAGGTCGCCGCCAACCTCCTTGGCCGTAACCACCTCGCCGTAGATATCGATATCGGTACGCTCGGGGAACGGAGGATACTGCTTAGGCAGCATGCTCATCTGGATGTCGCTGGCAATCTTCAGCTCGTGCTCCATAGCCGCCTTTGAGGCCGTAGCCTCCTTGAGTTCTTCGATGTAGCCGGTAAGCGACACTTGCATATCGCTGAACGCCGTGCGGAGGGCATCAACCTCGCGGCTCTTCACTTTAGGCAGCTGGATATCGAAGTTGCCCTTGGCCACCTGATTGGCAGCGGTAACAAAGCGGTTAAGCGGGCGCATGTCGGAGACAAGGATACTGTGACACAGGAAGTAGATGAGCACCAAGCCTACAAAGAAGACAATAACAATGTAGTTGGCCAGCACATTACCATTGCGATAGATAATCTCGCCTGGAACAACGATTACCACGGTCCACTCGGTGTACTTTACAAACGAGTAGAATATCCAATACGTCTCGCCATTCTTTTCTGAACGCCCCATACCGCTCTCGCCATCCATCATCTTGCGGGCGTAGCGTTCGGCGGGGATGTCATGGGTTAGGAAAGCCACATCCTGTATCTTCTGGTGCAACACGCGGTTCTCATCAGGATGGACAATGTAAGTGCCATCGTTGGAGATAATAAAGCTATACGACTGCTTCTTGAATCCCTTTTCAAAACGCTCATGGTTCTCGGCATCAACACGCTGGTGGCGCAATCGCAACCACTCGAGCGACACGTCGGCTCCAAGCATACCTACCTTACGGCCATTGGCATCGCGGATATGAGTCATGTAAGTAGTAGTTAGCTGTCGCGATGCAGCACGGTCGAAGTATGGCGGGGTCCAGTCGCCTTCTTTTTTCCCGAACGCGGTCTTATACCACTTATTAATAAAATAGTCGGAATGGTTCTCGTTCATCTGGCGCCCCTTGACAACGCCCGAGGAATCGCGCCAAGCATAAATCTCGTAGTTATGCCCACGCGATGGATAGTAATCGGGCTCGAATATCAATCGGCAACTCGACATATACATGTTCTGCTTTACCATGCGCTCAAGGTGGGCTTGCAGCTTGTCGGGGTCGTTGAGATCGCGCTGAATATCGTCGAGGTTGTTGATGGCGCCAAGGTAAACATCGGAGAGGACACCACGAATCTTCTCGTTGGCATGCATGATGATGCCCTCGTAGCGCGATTCCGCCTCACGAGCCATTGAGTCTTTGGTAATGAAATAAACCACCGACATGATGACGGCCGACATAACAATCAGCACCATCATGATTCGAATACTCAATCTGTTAGCAAGGGTTAGCCTCTTCATTCGCTCCAAAGAATCATTTTTTTAGATTAATAGACTTTGCAAATATACAAAAAAAACAATACAAACAAAACTTTTGTGAAGAAAATTGTTTCTTTTTAAATAAAATCGCAAACAAAATCCGCTGACCCGGCAAGGAATCAGCGGAGTGTTAATCAAGAATTTATGTATCAAAATCTGGTATTAGTCGAATGACTTCTGGATGGCATCCATGTACTTCTCGTTCTGCTTTATGACGTATGAGTTCACCTTGCGGGCGGTCTTGCTCATGGTGCCATGCTGCTTGAAGTAGTTGTCGAGCTCGCGGAGCTGACCAGTATAGACTTCGATAATCTCTTTTAATACCGTGGGGTAAGCCATAGGAGTCAAGCCATTGGCCTTGAAGAACTTTATGGCATCCTGCCACTTGGCCTCGAGCTCCTGATTCTGCTTGAGAATTTCCTTGAATTGGACATCCATCATATAGCCGTCGTTAGTACCCTTGAGATACATCTTAATCATGTCGTAGGATTTGCCAAGTTTCTCCATATCCATCTGGATGCGCTCGGCTCTTATCTTGAGCTGCATCTCTTGCTGCTCACCGAGGTTTTTGCGCCACTTTGTGTAATCATCGGGCTCGGGGTCGGCTTTGTAATATACGCCATTGAGCGTAAGGGTATCCTCTACCACCTTTACTGCATCGGGCTCAATAAGACTCTTGCCTGATTGGCGACCTACACGGCGCTCGTAGTCCTTATCCTCGTCGTAATAGCCATTATGAACGGTGATGTTATAGGTCTCGCCGGGAACAAAGTCGAGGTCGATCCATGCAGAGCAGAGTGAGCCATCAGGAAAGATGCAGCGCAAGCGACCTACACAGGGCTTATCGAGCTCAATCTGATACTCAAAACGCTTGTTGACAACGGGCACACAAGCCACATATTCGTGGTCTTCGAGTGCGTAGAGCTTATTGCGGGTATCGGCGATATAGATGTTATAGAGTGAATCCTTGATTTCATCGTCCACACGACCTACAATCTTAAACATACGCTTAGAGCTCTGGAAGGTCTTCTCGTAAACGTCGGGGCGCAGAGAGGTAATCATATAGATGGTGCCTACAACCTGATCCTTTTGGTCGTTCATCTTCTCCCATACGATGGCGTAGGCATCGCGAAGCTGGGGATTCTCGGGGTTCTTGCAGCACATGAACCACATCTCCTGCTGACGGCTGGTGCGGATGCGCTGAGTGCCCTTAGTGTCGTTGTCGGTGATGATTTTGATTTCGAAGTTCTCGTTGCTACCGGGCTGGATGTGGAGGAACTGATAAGACAGAGGCTCATCCTTGGGGAAGTTGAGGGCTACGGCTCTGAGCACATTATCGTTCTTCATTGCATTGGCTGAGCAACAGAAGGGGAATATCTTGATGCTCGACTCGATGATGCCAGTATTGGGGTTGCGGTTTACTGAGTAGACCTGCCCCTGGCTAAGACCGAACTTGTTGACGATGGCATTGAGCGTGGCAATGACATTGTCGGGCTTCTTCTGAGCACTTGCCGATGGCTCGGCACTGATGGTTGACAAAGCGCTGCAAGCAATGAGCAGCATGATAACTATTCGTTTCATATGGCGTAAATGTTTAATCTTTAATGTTTCGCTCGGCTTTGCCGCTTGGCTCCGCCAAGAATGTCTAATGTTTAATGTTTAATCTTTAATGTTTAATGTTTAATGTCAGCAGTCTGCTGAAGGTTGTTTTTTGAAATCTCGAGTTCAAGTTCCACCCATTTCAAATAGGCCTCGGCAGCTTGTTTCTTAAGCTGGGCAAGCTCTTCGGGGGTGTACTTATAATTCTCTGGGCGAGTGATGGGTATGTCGCGCTCTGACATCGTAACCATTTTCTCCTCGGCTACAGCTTTCGGGGCTGTGGTAGCAGCAGCGAGAACATGCTCAACTGCGGGCTCAATGGCCTCGGGCTTAGCTGGAGCAGCAATAGCTGGCTTTGCAGCTTTTGGGGCTACGGGGGCAACCTTTGGTGCAGCGGGAGCTATAGGTGCTATAGGCTCGGCCTTTGCCTCTACTGCTTCGGGAGCGGGAGTTGGTGCGGTTTGAGCGGGTGCCTCGGTTCCGAATTTTGGCGGTGTGATGAACACTGCTATGAAGGCTACGGCACAAGCTGCAGCAATCCACGGCCAGAGCTTGCGGGTGCGAGAGGCGGTAGGTGCCTCGGCAGCCATGCGCTTCATCAGTCGGGCGTTGAGGTCGGATGGCATCTTAGGAGCCTCCATCTCGTCGAGGCGGATGGCGTCGCGAAGGGCGGCATCGTTCTGGAGAGCGGCTTTAAGTTTATCCTCATTGTTCATGACTGTAGCATTTTTATGATTTTACAAAGTTTCTTTCGTGTTCGGCTTAGTTTCGAGGCTACCGTTGTGGGAATCGACTCGGTGACGTAAGCTATATCCTTGAGAGACATCTCCTCGTAGTAGAACATGGTGATGATGGCGCGCTCATCGGGCGGGAGATGTTTTAGCGCTGCTCTGATAAGCTGTACCGTCTCGGGGTTGGGTTGGCCAAAGGTGGCATCGACCTCGGATTCTGACAGCTTTTCGGCTTCGCCCTCACGATCCTCGTAATAGATTACGGGCTTGCTGCTGTGACGCAGGTAGCTGATGGACTCATGATAGGCTATGCGCGAGAGCCAAGTGCGGAGTGACGATTTTGTGGCATCGTACGTATCAATACTCCTGAAGACCTTAATGAATACATCCTGATAAACCTCCTCGGCATTCTCAATGCCTGAAACCAGCCGCGCCACCTGGGCGAATACGAGCTGACCGTAGCGGTCGAGCATCGTTTGCTGGGCCTTGGGGTTCTGCTTGCGCAACCCCTCGATAAGGTTCATGTCGATTTCTTGATTCATTACGTTTTTATCTGTCTTCTACAAGTATATACGCACACTGATGGCGAAACATTGCAAAGGTAGCTATTTTTTTCTTATTTCGAGAACTTTTTTTGGCTTAATCGCTTTTTCTGGCTTTAAACCTTAAGTTATTCAAGTTAGTTATTCTTTTTATACGGCCCAACACCCCATCAGTGTACCGATGCCTGCAAGGGCTAAGATCTGGTGGGCTGTTTCGTGCAGGCCACCACCACGGATAAAAACGGTGCGGATGGCATCGATGAAGTAGTGCATGGGGTTGACGTAGGTGGTAAGATAGGCCCACTGGGGCATAGAACCCAGCGCTGGAGCAGTATGGCGACGACAGGTTGCTCGAGTTCCTCAGAAACTGCAGCTACGAGTCGGCTCAGCAAGTGATAGAAACTATTACGGCCGACATAGAGCGCCACAGAGATGGTGCAGAACCCAACGACGACCTCACGATGATGATACTGAAGTTGTCATAACTTTATCAGGTGAAGTTTGTATTTATTTCCCCACAAACT
The DNA here is from genome assembly GCA_902800365.1 of uncultured Prevotella sp. Classification (GTDB taxonomy): domain Bacteria; phylum Bacteroidota; class Bacteroidia; order Bacteroidales; family Bacteroidaceae; genus Prevotella. The sequence continues at coordinate 13,703 of CADCEF010000049.1, forward strand.
CGCTGGGTGTGAGACCTGTGATACGTTTGAACAGACGAGTGAAATGATGGGGAAAATCGAAACCCAACAGGCGGGAAGTCTCGCTGATGTTATGACCTTGCATCAGCAGACTTTTCGCTTGATTGATGATATAATGATGGATGTAACCAATGGCTGTACCACCTGTAGCCTTATGAATCAAATCGCCGAAGTAACGGGGCGAATAGGCCAGTTGGGAGGCACACCAGGCTACGGTGGGCAAGCCTTGCGATAGTTGACGGTTCTCGCGGAAATAGGTTTGCAACAGGTTATGAAAGTGCTTTAGCAGGTCGTTCTCTCCCCTATTCTCTTCCGACAGTTGGCGCAGATAGATACGATTGCAGTATTCCAGTATCAATCGCAGATAAGCCAGCAGCACTTTTCGCAATGACGGCGAATCCTCGTGCGCCTGAAGTTCTTGTCGCATCTGCACCACCAACTGGGTGATGCAGAGCCATTCGTCAGGCTCCATGCGCAGCGAACCATCGAAGAAATAGGAGAAGAACTGATAGCGGTCTATCTGTCGTTCCAACTCGCTGCCATTCAACAGTTCGGGCGACCATAACAGCACCCAGCCGCATAACGAGATGCGCTCGCCGTTGTCCTCCAATCCACCTATCTGTCCTGGTTCAACAGCGATGATGGAGCCATCGCTCACCTGCAATTTCCTCATACCATAAGAGAGATTGAAGGGAAATTGTCGCTGGATGAACAGCCCATACACGCCATAGTTGTTCAGGCTATGACGGAAGGGTGCTAGCTCGTCGTAATGAATGATGCTGATCAGCGGATGCAGCACTGGTGCATCCACAAAACGAGCATAGTCGTTGGGGCTGTCTACCTTCAAAATATTCCTCATATCGGTGGCAAAGATACGCAAAACAATCCAATAATGGTATAATTTTAATGGTTTTTTAGCACTTTCTGCGAAATTGGTAAATAATCAGCCAATTTGTGTAATAGCTATATAATATATAATGTGTACCTTTGCACCCAGAAACTTAAAACAGAATAATTATGTTAGGCAATTTTACATTC
>CADCEF010000050.1 GCA_902800365.1 uncultured Prevotella sp.
AGGCTGTTGCCATCATTCCGATGGCAAACAGCGCTAATAGTTTAGATATATATTTCATAATACGATTCATTTAAATTATTATTCGAATACCAAGTGAGCACCCTCACATGTGAAACGGAAATAGAAATTGTCAGGATCAATAGTATTGATACCAAGGTAGTCCTGAGTATAGTCTTTTCCATCAGTACCATGCATTACAATCTTAATGTCTGCTGTACCATCACCATTATTCACAATCTTGGCAGTACACTTTGCGCCATTCATGGCACCACGCCAAGTAGCCCATTCCGCATCAGTTGCGAAGCCACCAATCTTCTGGAAGTTAGCGTTACCGTCAATACCGGCACCCCAACCCCAGTTATCTGCACGTACTACACCATACTCTGCATTATCAGCCTTATTCAGAATGATTACAAAGTTCTTGAAGTTGGCATCACCAGCGGTATAGTTAATGAAGTTGACAGTACACTCGGTATGAGCTGGTACTTGCACGTTGGGAGTAAATACCGTCCACCATGGAGTAGTATTGTCCGTTGCACCGATTCCGTTTTCGAACACAAGGTGAGCACCCTCACAGGTAAAGCGGAAGTAGAAATTGTCAGGATCAATGGTATTGATACCCTTATACTCCTGAACATAGTCCGTATTATCAACACCATGCATCACAATCTTAATATCAGCTGTACCATCACCATTATTGGTAATATAAGCAGTACACTTAGCACCCTTCATAGCGTCACGCCAAGTAGCCCATTCTTCATCAGTTGCAAAACCACCAATCTTCTGGAAGCTAGCATTACCGTCAACGCCGGCACCCCAAGCCCAATTATCTGCACGGAAGACACCATATTCAGCATTATCAGCCTTATTCAGAATGATCAGATAGTTCTTGAAATTGAGATCGCCAGCAGTATAGTTGATGAAGTTCACCACCTTAGTTTCCTTTGGAGCAACCTTGATATTGTCAGTAAATACAGTCCACCAAGGTGTCGTATTGTCCTCAAGACCAATCATCAGCGGAGTTGGAACAACTACGGTCTGCGTGAAAGCAGAGAGTTCTTTCACAACACTGAAGGTCTTGCTTGCCATGATTGGCTTATTAGCATTAGCACCCTTGAAGGTCTTGTTATAAAGTACAACAAGTGTCTTCTGACCAAGGTCTGTCATATTAGGAATAGCCTCGAACTGGAGATTTTCTGCGGTAACAGTTGCAGTAACACTCTCCTCGAAAGTAACAGTAGCAGTAACATTAGCCATAGCCTCTTCAAGAGTCTGACCAACCAAAACCTCGCTTGGAACACCAGACAACTCCATAGAAAGAGGTTGCTTGTCCTCTGCAGATGTACATCCACCGATAGGCTCGATATTGGTAGAAATGAAGCTCACTAACGACTGCTCAATACCAATACGGATAGCAAGAGGAGCATCAGCACCTGTTGATGGGAACGGAGTCGTCTGAGTATAAGTCTTTGTCAGCGTTCCATTGGTCATCTTGATAAAGAGACCACCATCAGTACGGTCAACGGTCAGTGTAATCTTACCATTCATCTTCTGAACTGAAGCATCCACATCCTGGTCTTCACCCTGCGTCGGAGAGGAATTGGTAAAGTTTCCACCAACAAGGCTACGATCTATTTCAGTACCTACAGTATTCCATTCTGAGTTTTTGGTGGGGTCATTGTCATAACGAATAACACCATATTCATCACCCAAAGTTCCCGTTTCTGCATCAGTGCATGCATTCAATACAACATAGAAGTTTTTGTAATACTTATTATCTGGATTAACAGTCAGATTAAACTGAGCCTGCCATTTTTCACCAGCAGGAACGACATAGGTCTTTCCTAACGTAAAGAAGGGAGAGGACAAATCTTCTTTTCCAATGTTATACACATCTTCCATCTGACCCACCAGTTCTTCCTCTGGCTCAGGCTCTTCCTCTTCGCCTCCCATTTCTGAGAGCCAGTCTGGAGCACCAACTTTGTAAAGATCACTGCCTTCACAACTTGTGAGAGCAAACACTCCCAAAGCTGCAAACAAGAAGACTGATGCAAATTTATTGAGATATTTCATAATTTTATTCTTTTATACGTTTACTTTGTTAAATCTACAACAGGGTGAATTGTCCAACCCTTGTTAGAGAAATAGAAAGAATTGTTAACTGTTTCGTTAGCAGAGTTTCCTACAAGATTTGGATTGTCATTCAGAGTAGTCTGCCAAATGGGGTAGAATTCATGACCATCCAAATAGGTTGATGAAGAACACTCCACACCTGTATCACCATATTTAACCGCATTCTTTACAGTCGACTTGTCGGTAGAGAGTTTATAAGCAGTATGTTGTTTCATCTGTTCCATACGATCGTTTCTATAGAAGAAGCCCCAACGCTGCAGGTCGAAACCACGTCCATATTCACAACCAAACTCTTTTGGACGCTCTACATTGGCAATCTGCTCGAAGAGTTTGTCTGCATCTCCTGCAAAGTCAGAGAGTTTCAGGTCTGCAAGACCAGCACGCTGACGAACCTGGTTAATCCAGTCAATAGCACGCTGTGTAGGACCACTTATCTCATTCTCACACTCAGCTGCACGCAGCAGTACGTCAGAGTAACGCATCAGTCGGAGGTTGATACCGCACTTCAGACCTACAACAACTGAATTATAAAGACCAGTACGCATGTTTGTCCACTTAGCGATAGGCAGACCACCATTGTTGTTGTTGGTAACAACAGGAGCATCTTCTGTCATAGGTGACTGATAGCAAACATTACCTTCTGTGCCCAATTCTTTCTTATAAGTGTCCCAATCTGACTCATAAGTACCAATCGTCCAGTAGAGACGTGGGTCAAGATGTCCGTCTTTTGTCTTATCGCCATCTACAAAGAGATGATACAGCCAAGGAGCTGCAGAGATATCGGCCCAACCACCGAAATCACCAGGACCAAAGTTACTCTCAACTGCATGTCCCTGAGAAGCATTCTTACTGATGTTTACTGGAGTCCATTCATCGTCTGTACCTTGAGTACCATAGTCCAGGAACTGAACTTCGAAGAGGCTCTCGGCATTGTTCTCGTATGCACTACCCTCACGGAAGTTGTCACCATAGTTATCCATCAGCTTATACTCTCCGAATTCCTTATTGATGATTCTCTCCAACAGCGAGAGGGCTTCACTATACTTATGACGTTGCATCAAAGCACGTGCATAGAAGCCAGCAGCAGCACCCTTTGTGGCACGTCCCTTGGTCCACTCACCGCCTTCTGTCTTAGCTGGGAGCAGTGATAGTGCTTCTGCGAAGTCTGTCTCTACTTGATCCATTACACGGTCGTACTGGTCGAATTCGGATGCATCTCCCTCTTCTATGTTAGAAGCATAGAGACCGTCGAGCGTTGAATAATCGTTATAGTCGAGAATCAGAGAAGGGTTCTGATAATAACCAGCCAAATTATAGTAGGCCAGTGCACGGATAAAGAGCGCTTGTCCCTTAAGACGCTGCTTGGCAGTTGACAACTCAGCCTCTTCATTACATTTTGTAATCACGAAATTGCTGATATTGATAACATAGTACCAATCACGCCAAGGCCAAAGTGCATAGATTTCATCAGTTGTTGAAGGGCTCAGCTTGTCAGCCAGATAGTAACCCCATCCTTGAGCCGAGTTCCATGCCTCATCACCACGGATCAAATCAAGCGTATATCCTACACGCGCATATGTTCCCTCCATACGAATATGGTGATAGCAAGCAATCACAGCCTCCTCTAAATCTTCAACAGTATTGCCGAAAGTACCGGTTGTCGGCTGGTTGGGGTTTGTCAACTCCAATTTATCGCTACACGAAGTCAGCGTGCCGATGCCCAACATCAGGGCAAGTGAAATTTTATATAGTTTCATAATTAAACTTCAATTTTTGAATTTTTAAATCCTTCAATTCTTTAGAACGAGAACAGAACACCTGCCATGAAGCTGCGTGCACTTGGATAAGAGCACCAGTTGAAACCAGGAGTAAATGTACCACCGGCATAGTCCACATTGTATCCTTTATACTTTGTGAAAGTATGGAGATTTTGAAGAGAAACGTATGCTCGAACACCAGAGACAACACCCTTGAACCACTTGTCAGGGAAGTTGTAGCCTAACTCAATGTTTGCAATTTTCCAATAAGCAGCATTCTGAATCTTGCGATCGCTGAAGTAATCGTTCCATCCTTCACCATTAGCTGAGATGTAGGTTCTAGGAACACTTGAAATATAAGTCAAACCGTCAGTTGAGTAGCGATTAGCGTCAAGCATGCTCACATCCTTATTATCATAGCCATAGCAAGAGGTTATTCTGTTGTAAATTCCGTCGGTCACGTGATAGTTCAAAGCACCGAAGGTTGAAATACTCAGGTCGAAATTCTTATACTCCAAATGAGCACTGATACCGAAGTTCACCTTTGGCAGACCGCTTCCAAGAACTACACGGTCGTCGGCAGTAATCTGACCATCACCATTTACGTCTTTATAAAGACAGTCACCGATAGTAGCACCTGGCTGAGCAGCATGGTCATCCAAGTCGGCCTGTGTGCGGGCAATACCCTCGTAAACATATCCGTAGAATTGACCTACTTCCTGACCTACGAATGTAGCATAGTCACCAGTGATGAAAGAATCTGTACCGAAACCGAGTGATTTAACCTTGTTCTTCAGCGTGCTCAAGTTAGCAGCTACCTGCCATTTCAGAGCGTGGTCGCGATTACGATAGGTTGCAGAGAACTCGAAACCGCTGTTCTGCATAGAGGCTGCGTTCATGGTAACGCTTGTATTGGCAACACCGGCATTTGCAGGAACGGGCACACCATACAACAGATCAGTTGATTTATTCATATACCACTCTGCTGTGAATTCAAAGCGGTTGTTCCACATAGCAAGGTCAATACCGACGTTGGTCGTCTTTTTCTTCTCCCAAGCGATATTGCTGTTTACGAATTCCTCGATAGAAGAACCAGAAACTACATTATTGCCGAAGCTATAGGTCATATAACCACGACGCATAGTTGCCTGATAAGCATACTCACCGATGTTCTCGTTACCAAGCTCACCATAGCTGGCACGAATCTTAAACATATTTACAATATTACGGTCAATCGGGAAGAACTTTTCCTTATCGAAACGCCAACCTACAGAGATTGATGGGAAAGTTCCCCAACGAATATCCTTGGTCAGACGAGAACTACCATCACGACGGAGAATAAATGAAAGAAGATACTTGCCATCATAGTCATAGTTCAAACGACCGATAAGAGAAGTTAGGGTATGCTTACGTTCAACTGAACTAGCATCACGTGACTCAGCATTCTGCAACTGCAGGTAGTATGGCAATGGCAGAGAAATACCCCATCCGTGCAACTCATCAGTATTCTCCTCTTCATAAGTGATACCTCCTAAGAGATTGATATGATGCAAACCAAAATTGCCATCCCACGTCAAGGTGTTCTCAACGAGGAAGTCAGAATAGGTACGTCTATCTTTTGACAAACGCTCTCTACTCTTTTCCAGATATACTCGACGGCTCTGAATCCATGCAGCAATCCAAGTCTTATCCTGTGCATGGGTCTTGCTATAAGAGAGGTTCAGTTTGTAGTTCAATTTGTGGTTCTTGCTATCCAAACCAATCATCTTCAGAATGTCAACATCAGCAGAACCTGTAGCTACAACACGATCAACGATGGTATTACGAGTCAGCAAATTATTGAAGAGCAATGGGTTTGATTTAGAGATATCTCCGTGCAGTTCATCGTAGTAAACTCCATAGCCATAGGCATCGTATGCATAGTTCTTGGCAGAACTTACCTTGTCATCCAAATACCATGTAGACTCGTCATAAGCCTTAATAGTAGGCTGTATGGTTGAAACAGTCAGCAAGACTGGCTCCAGGCTGAAATAGGTTCCCTCAATGTAGGAGTCTCCATTGCCTACACCAATACCGTCCTGACTTGAGTGCGAGTAAACAATGCTGGTACGGAAGTTAATGAACTTGGTCTCCATCGTGTTGTTTACACGAGCTGTGAAACGCTGGTAGTTAGGACCAGCACCCTTCAAAGTTCCTTTCTGCTGGAAGTAGTCGAGACCTACATTATAAGTATTGTGTGCACCACCACCGCTCAAGTTGATGTTGTGGTTCTGACGAATACCGGTTTTGAACACCTCCTTGAACCAATCGGTGTTGGTGTTATCAACAAACTGGTATTTGCCAGTCTCTGCATTCTTGACATAACCTCCAGGAATAGGTGTGCCTGAGTTAATGCAGGCCTGAGCCAGATAATCGCTATACTGGTCTGCATTCATCACATCGTATTTACTCTTTGAAATCCAGTCAACACCGAAGTAACCTTTATAGTCCACCTTCAGGGGCTGTTCCTTCTTACCACCCTTGGTTGTGATGATTACCACACCATTGGCAGCACGAGAACCGTAGATAGCACCTGCAGATGCGTCCTTCAACACCTGAATGGTCTCAATGTCGTTTGGAGAGAAGTCACGGATAGAAGTACCCATGGGCACACCGTCAACTACATAAAGAGGTGCAGTGTCACCGAAAGTACCCAAACCACGGATACGTACAGCTGGGTCGGCACCAGGCTGACCGTCAGAGGTAATCTGAACACCGGCTACCTTACCTTCCAACATCGTA
>CADCEF010000051.1 GCA_902800365.1 uncultured Prevotella sp.
GACTCTTCCTTTCGGTAGGTGCCTTTGCTCAGATTGATGTCAAAGGCCATGTTAAAGATGCTCAGGGCGAACCGATTATCGGTGCGACGGTACGTGTGGCAGGAACACAGACTGCTACAGTTACTGACTTCGATGGCAACTTCGTCTTGAAAGCTAATCAAGGTGCTGACATTAGCGTGTCGTATGTGGGCTATCAGACCCAGACCGTTAAGGCAGCAGGTAATCTCGAAATCACTCTTCAGGAGGATGCAGCGATGTTGGAAAACGTCGTTGTTATCGGTTATGGTGTTGCCCGAAAAACGGACTTGACAGGCTCTGTGACTGCAATCAAACCGGATGATAAGAATCATGGTATCCTTACAACGGCTCAAGACATGATTTCAGGTAAAATAGCAGGTGTTAATGTAAATACCTCGAATGGTGAACCTGGTGGCGGTGCTCAGATTCGTATTCGTGGCGGTGCTTCGCTGAACGCCAGTAACGACCCTCTGATTGTAATTGATGGAATGCAGATGGATAACAATGCCACAAAGGGTGTCAGCAATCCTTTGGCTCTTGTTAATCCTAACGACATTGAGTCGTTCACCGTTCTGAAGGATGCCTCTGCAACTGCTATTTACGGTAGCCGTGGTTCTAACGGTGTTATTATTATTACTACCAAGAAGGGCCGTCGAAACCAAGCCCCAAAAGTTTCATACAATGGCACATTCTCTGTTAGCTCTGTTTCAAAGAAGCTTGATGTGATGGACGGCAACCAGTATCGCCAGTTCATTAAGGATTATTATGGTGAAGCATCTGCCGCTTATGCAGGACTTGGTGAAGCCAACACCAATTGGCAGGACGAGATCTATCGCAATGGCATCAGCCACGACCACAATGTGAGCGTTGCAGGTGGCATCGGTAACCAGAAGTGGGCTATGCCTTATCGCGTCAGTGTTGGTTATACTAACCAGCAGGGTATTCTGAAAGGTTCAGACTATAGCCGTTTTACAGCTGGATTCACAATGAACCCATCCCTGCTTGATGATCACCTGAACTTGAACATCAATGGTAAGTATGCTTACTCCAAGACCAATCCCGGTGGTCAGGGCGCAATTGGAATGGCTACTCGTATGGATCCAACTCGACCTGTTAAGAGCGAAGAAGAACAGTTCAGAAACTGGGGTGGTTATTGGCAGTGGGTAAATCCAACAACCTCTTTCGACCCGACTTATCCTTATGCTATCAATTCGGATGCTCCATCTAATCCCGTCGAACTGATCGACCACTATACCTTTGATAAGAGCTCTCACACGTTGCTGGGTAACTTCGAGGCAGACTATAAGATTCATGGTTTCGAAGACCTCCGCCTTCACATTAACCTTGCCGGTTCTTATTCTTACGGTGGTGAGTACACCAACAATAATCCGATGTCAACCTACGGCTACTACTATGGTGGCAAGGGCGACAATACCGAGAAGAAGTACAATGTACTGGCTTCGCTTTATGCCCAATATTTCAAGGATTTCAACAAGGCTAACCACTTCGATATTATGGCTGGTTATGAGTATAGCCGCACAAAGTATTGGGGAAGTAGCTGGTATAAGGATTTCTATCCAGAGACCAATCAAGGTACAGATGATGACGGAAATCCTTTAGCAGGTACAGTTCACAGTTCTTCTGATTCTTTCTGGAGAGGACAAATGGTTCTGGTCAGTTGGTATGGACGTGCAAATTACTCTTTGTTAGACCGCTATTTGCTTACTGTTAACTTCCGTGCGGATGGTTCAAGCCGTTTTGCTGACGGACACCGCTGGGGCTTCTTCCCCTCTGTTGCCGCAGGATGGCGTATTAAGGATGAGGCTTTCCTAAAGAATGTTGACGAAATTAGTGAGTTGAAGTTGCGCCTCAGCTGGGGTCAAACAGGTCAGCAGAATACGGGTAAGGAATATTATACTCCTACCTATAAAATGACGACAGGTAATGATCGCTTATATCCTATTGGTGCTAATAACCCAGGAACTTTGTTCCAACCTTTGGTATATAACAACGACCTTACTTGGGAGACCACTACAACATGGAATGCCGGTATCGACTTCGGTATGTTCAATCAGCGACTAACTATGACGTTGGATGCATACATCCGAAAAACGACAGACCTCCTCTGCACACCAACTATTGCAGCTGGTCAGAATTACGACAATGCCATGTTGCTTAATGCTGGTTCTCTGAAGAACAAAGGTATTGAAATAGCTATCTCTGGCAAACCATTAGTTACAAAAGACTGGTTTGTGGAACTTGGAGTTAATGCTGCTTATAATAAGAACGAAGTGACAGAACTTTACGGTGGCCGTGATATGATTGAGGCTGGGCTGTCTGTAGGTATGAATAAAGCTTTGACTTACCATAAAGTAGGAAAGCCTGCCAATTCGTTCTGGGTTTATCAGCAGGTATATGATGAGGCAGGACGTCCTATTCAGGGTGTTTATGTAGACCGCAATGCTGATGGTAATATTGACGACAATGATCGTTATTTCTATAAGAATATCGCAGCTCCTTGGACTGGTGGCTTCTACTTCAAGGTTGCCTACAAGAACTGGGATTTAGGAACTAACCTCCGATTCTCTTTGGGTAACTATGTTTATAACGACTTGATAGAGAGTCGTATGAACACAGCAGTACGTTACCAGGCTTCAAAGGGATTCTATGAGAATACTACTCCTAATGTTGCTGCGCTGAGATGGACTTCTTATGACTATCCGCTTTCTGACTATTTTGTTCAGAATGCTTCGTTCTTGAAATGTGATAACATTACATTAGGCTACAACTTTGAGGAGTTGTTTAAGTCCGCAGCTTATCATGGACTGTCAGGACGTATTTATGCCTCATGCTCTAACGTGTTTACCATCACCAAATATAAGGGTCTTGATCCAGAACAGGTGTCAGGTTTCGAAGGTAGCGTTTATCCACGCAGTCGCACATTCTTGGTGGGACTTAACCTCAACTTCTAATCACATAACTAAATTTATGAACGCAATATGAAACTCAATAAATTCAAAGCAATGGTTCCAGCAGCAGCCTTGATGATAGCTGCTAGTCTGACCTCATGTATGGCCGACTTGGACAAAGGTAATATTGACCCGACTGTTCAGGCAGAGCCCGACATGACAGCACTTTACAGCAAATGCTACTCTTGTCTGATTTTAGAGGGAATGGATGGTAATGCTGATTTTACTGTAGATAATAATGGTAAGTCGACGTTGATACGTAATATCTACAATGCAAATGTGTTGTCTACTGACGAGGGTATTTGCTGGTGGACGGATGGCGGATTGGAAGACTATGGTCTCAATGCTCCAAAGCCAAGCAGTGATGCTATTCGTTATCTGTATTATCGTTTGATTATGGATGTTAGCTACTGTAACCACTATATTGAACTTCCTGCTGCACAAGATGATCAAGTTAAGCTGGCAGAAGTTCGCTTCATTCGTGCATACCTCTATTATCAGTTGCTTGACCTCTTTGGCGATCCTTCTTTCATACCTGCTATATCTACTGAGATGCCTAAACAGGCTCACTCTTACAATGAGAAATTTCAGGAAGATGGTGCTTACTCTCGCGCAGAATTGCTGGCCCTGGGTCGTGAATTCTTGTTCAATTGGGTGGTAAACGAGTTGAAGGAAGCTGAGGTCAACTTGATGGATCCTCAACCAAAGACCGATAGTGATGCCAACTATGGCCGTGTAGACAAGGCTGCTGCTTGGTTGATGTTAAGTCGTGTATATCTAAATGCCGGTACATATCTAAATAACGACGGTCAGAACAACCCATACTGGTCAGAGGCTCTGTCGTATGCTGAAAAGGCTATTAATTCAGGCTACTCACTCTTCGATGACAGCAAGATGTCTGCTGAAGCTAAAGCCAATGGCCTTACACCGTATGACTTGCTCTTTATGGGTGATAATGGTTCTAATGGTTCTTCTTGCGAAGCTATCTTCCCATTACTTCAGGATGGCCGTGTTACGAAGGCATGGGGCGGTTCTATGTTCTTCGTGGCTGCTATGTGGAATCCTAATATGGCTACTGTTATTGGTCAGGATGCTGCAACCACCCAGAATACTTGGGCAGGTATGCGTTGTCGTCCTCAGTTGATTGAGAAATTCACCAGTAATCCAGCTTCCTATGTAGGCAAGACAGCTGAGGAAATTCGTGCTATGGGTACCGATGACCGTGCAATTTTCTGGGGTAAGGGCCATACTTTGTCAGTTTATCCCAATGATGCCTTTACAAGTGGTATCGTTACTCCTAAATGGAATAATAACTACTCTAATGGAGGAACGCCACACGACAATGAGAATGTTGATATCGATTTCTTCTTGCTTCGTGTAGCAGAGGCATATCTGAATGCTGCCGAGGCAGCCTTGCATTTAAATGATGCAGGCAAGGCAAAGACATATATGGATGCCATTCGCAATCGTGCCCATGCAGCTACTCGTAACACCTATTCTTTGGATGATGTTCTCGATGAGCGTGCTCGTGAGATGTATTTTGAGGGTATTCGCCGTCCTGATCTGATTCGCTACAACTACTTTGGTGGTGTCGGTGTAACATATGGTTGGGAAGGTAAGGGAGGAAATGCTGGTTATACAGGTGCTCCTTTCGAGAAATACCTTAATGTATATCCCATTCCTTCATCAGAAGTTATGGCGAACTCTAACCTGACTCAGATAGATGGATATAGTGAGATAGATAATTAATTGTTAAATCGAATAATAAGAAACGCAATATGAAGAATAAACTATTGCTTGGTGCACTGCTTATCGGCATCACCAGCTTATTCACAGCTTGCTCGGACGATAACGGCTCAAATCCATCGCTTAAACAGCCCACAGGATTTGCGTTGAATATGCCAGCATTTGCCAATGAAACTGTTGATTTGGTGGCGACTAGCGAATTGCAATTGTCATGGTCTCAGCCTCAATACACAGCAGATAATGCACCCCTACCGGTGACTTATGAAATTCAGGTGTCACCAACCAACTCGTTTACAGTTTCTGCTGATGAAGCTGCAGCCGATGAATCGGGGAAGACAGTTGCTGATTATGCAGCTATCGCTCGTACTACGACCAAGTGTACTTATACACTTCTGTCTAAAGACTTAGATAAAGCACTGGTACAGGTGATGAAATGGAAAGAAAGTGAAGTTCCTGCAGAACAAACTGCTTTTCTGCGTATTAATGCATTTATCTTGGAGAATGGTGTACGCCTGAATAGTGTTGTCTCCAATTCTGTAGAACTTAGCTTCAATCCTTA
>CADCEF010000052.1 GCA_902800365.1 uncultured Prevotella sp.
TAGCCTTCTTAGCTGCGGCTGCCTTTGTTTCTGTAGCCTTCTTAGCTGTTGCTTTCTTTTCTGCCATAGTTATAAAAAATTAATACTTTATTGAAGTTTTTTCTTCTTGATTTTAATTTTCGTTTGCAAAAATACCGCTATTTTTTTAGATAACTCGCTGATAATTAGGCAATTTTAGCAGAATTTAAACTATTCTTGATGAATATCAATTTGCAACTGCAGTTCTTCAAGCTGTTTGGGGTCTAACTCGCCTGGAGCATCAAGCATCACATCACGACCGCTATTATTCTTTGGGAATGCAATACAATCGCGGATGCTATCAAGACCAGCCATCAGACTTACAAAGCGATCGAGACCGAAGGCAAGACCTGCATGAGGGGGAGCTCCGTACTTGAACGCATTGATAAGGAATCCGAACTGAGCCATAGCACGCTCGGGAGTAAAACCAAGAATCTGGAACATCTTCTCCTGAAGCTTACCATCGTGGATACGGAGTGAACCACCACCAACCTCGACACCATTGCAAACAAAGTCGTAAGCAACGGCACGAACCTTAGCCGGATCAGTATCAAGCAGAGGAATATCATCAGGATTTGGCATTGTGAACGGATGGTGAGTAGCCATCAGGCGCTGCTCCTCATCGCTCCACTCAAAGAGTGGGAAGTCAACAATCCACAGACAAACGAAGTTGTCCTTATCGCGAAGACCAAGACGATCGCCCATCTCAAGACGGAGTGTACAAAGCTGAACGCGAGTCTTATTGGCATTATCGCCACTAAGAATCAGAACAAGGTCGCCATCCTTGGCACCACATGCCTCCTTGACCTTAGCCCAAACCTCAGGCTCGTAGAACTTATCGATAGATGACTTAACAGTGCCATCCTCGTTAAACTTAACATAAACCAGCCCCTTGGCACCAACTTGAGGACGCTTAACAAACTCGGTGAGCTCATCGAGCTGCTTGCGAGAGTAGTTAGCACAACCGGGAACACAGATACCACCGATATACTCTGCTTCGTTGAATACAGGGAAAGTGCCAGTACCCTTAAGCTGGTCCATCAGCTCAACGAACTCCATACCGAAACGGAGATCGGGCTTATCAGAACCGAAACGGCGCATAGCCTCATGCCATGTCATACGCTGCAGTGGAGGAAGTTCTACACCGCGCACCTCCTTAAACAAGTGGCGAGCCATATCCTCGAAAAGCTGAAGAACATCCTCCTGATCCACAAACGACATCTCGCAGTCAATCTGAGTAAACTCTGGCTGACGGTCGGCACGCAAATCCTCATCGCGGAAACACTTGGCAATCTGGAAATAACGGTCAAAACCTGAAACCATGAGCAACTGCTTCAGCGTCTGTGGTGACTGAGGCAGAGCATAGAACTGACCTGGGTTCATACGTGAAGGAACGACAAAGTCGCGCGCTCCCTCGGGTGTAGAACCAATCAGGATAGGTGTCTCAACCTCGATAAAGTCCTTGCCATCGAGGAAGTTACGGATAAGAATAGTCATGCGGTGACGCAGCTCAAGATTCTTACGAACAGCGGCACGACGAAGATCGAGGTAACGATACTTCATACGGATATCATCGCCACCATCGGTATTATCCTCGATAGTGAAAGGAGGAGTGAGACTCTCGCTAAGAACATTAAGTTCTTTTACCAAAATCTCAATATCGCCTGTAGGCATCTTGGGATTCTTACTCTGACGCTCGCTAACCTCACCTTTAATCTGAATACAGAATTCACGGCCAAGTTTGTTGGCACGATCACAAAGCTCAGCATCGTCAGCCTCATTGAATACAAGCTGAGTCAAACCATAACGATCGCGAAGATCAACGAAGGTCATACCTCCCATCTTACGACTTCGCTGTACCCATCCGGCGAGTGTCACAACACTACCGGCATCCTGGAGCCTAAGCTCACCACAAGTCTTACTTCTGTACATATTTAATTGCTATTTATTCATTTGAGGTGCAAAATTACATAAAAAAATGATAATAGACAAATATAATTCTTAATTCTTAATTCATAATTCTTATTTTTTATATATCTTTGCACTGAATTATCATTTAAACGACTAAAAAGATGAAGAAAATTGCATTTATAGCATTAATGATTATGTGCGGACTGACAACTGTTTTGGCACAGAAACCAGCAGAGATCAAGTTCGACAAACTGACTCATAACTTCGGCACTTTCTCAGAGAAGAGCCCTGTTGTTACGTACACCTTTACCTATACCAATGTTGGCGAGCAGCCTTTGGTTATCAACCAGGCCGTGGCAAGCTGCGGATGCACTGTACCTGAGTACACAAAGACTCCTATACAGCCAGGTGAGAAGGGTGAGATTAAAGTTACATACAACGGAGCAGGAAAGTTCCCCGGTCACTTCAAAAAGTCAATAACAATCCGAACCAACGGAGTAGTTGAAATGACACGCCTCTATATTGAGGGAGAAATGACAGAAGCTCAATAAGAACAACAAAAGCCCGCTTGAAATAAGCGGGCTTTTATTTTAGAATCCATATGTAAATCCGATTGAACTATATTCCTTAAACTGGAGATATCCCAAATCATCATCCTTCTTGCCTGAATCGTCGAAACGTGGGAAGAGGAACAGATTTGCTGAGATATATTTAGACACACGAAGTGTAAATGTGTTTTCCCACTCGACCTCTGCACGTTTGTAAGATGTGAACGCATAGAGGCGAGACTTCCATGAAACCACATCGTTTATCTTCCATGTAACATCGGCAGTAACCTGCGAACCGAAGTCAACGAGCGAATGCTTGCCTTCGTCAAGGCCATAGCTTGTAGAGAGGTCCAAACGATCAACATATCGGTAGTTGACTGCCAAAGGAGAAAGGTTGACAGTACCTGTAAGTCTGTTATTCTTTGAGGCTACTTTATAATCCATACCGACACCAAGGTTCAAGTTGAAAGGCGACATGAAGTCAGAATAAATATTCAGATCGTTAGCCTTCAGACCTCGAGTGAACTGGGTATATGCAAGCAACTGTAAAGTATAGTACCAATTCTTGGCGGCCTCAAGACCTACCTTGCTGGTTAGACGGATAAGGTCTTCGTTTGACTTGAACTTATGCACAGAATCGGTGCGGGTATGCATGAATCCAAGTTTCATCTCCAACTTGTTATCCCACTTCCACTTGTTCCTATTGTCATAGTTGGCCTCGAGCGTGACAGCTCCAACCATAGAGTAGTTACTCTCACCTCCTTTATACCAATTGTCGCTTACAAAGTTCTGCATAAACTGCAAATAGCCATCACCCTTTTTGGTCCAGAACTTAGGTTTCTGAATCAGGATTTCTGTTGGAACATCGTCGGGCATATCTATAACAGGACTTTCGACTTTCTCTACCAGTTTTACCTGATTCTTAATGGGCTGATCAACGTCATCGCGCACATTGCC
>CADCEF010000053.1 GCA_902800365.1 uncultured Prevotella sp.
AACGAAATGGATGTTTTTGATGTATAAAAGCCTTTAAAATACATTTTTTTTGCTTAAAATTTTGTCAGTTCGGAATAAATATCTATCTTTGCCCCAACTATAAATAGTTGTATATGCGGAGAATTATACTCATATCAACCATATTATGCTTGATGGCTGTCCCTATAACAGCTACCAGTTTGTTCCTCGACCCAACCCCTGCGGCTCAGGTTGACGGACCATCTATTACTATTTCTGTTGAAGGAAAAACGGTTATAGTAACTGGTGCTCAGGGTAAAGTTCTTCAGGTCATATCACTCACAGGCAACATTCTGGAGTCTTATAATATCGAGTCTCCAAATGAGCGTGTGAATCTAAATCTTACTAAAGGGTGTTACATATTAAAGGTAGACAAGGTAGTTCGAAAGGTTTCTATTCAGTAACCTTTATTCTGTTAAGTGTCTGTTTTTTGCTGGTATCCTGTATTCAGAATGGATTCCGCGAGTTAACGGAGGCTGAACAATCTGCTTTTGGTGAATATGTAAACCAAATGGATAGTACGCTTACTGGTGTGTGGTTCGATCGTATGGGTGTTTCTGCAGATGCTGATTCAGTCTTCTCGTATCTCAGTCGTGAGGTTCCTCGTAACGGACTTGATACTGCGGCTTTCTTTATTTCTGCGATAGCTAAGGATATTGAGATAGTACACAAGTTGGCATTCGATTCTGTTGGAGTAAGCATTAATGACTTGCTGCCTCGACTTGATGCTAACCTTACTAAGGCTTATGTCCGCTTTGCCACTGGTCAGCGCTATGGTTTTATGCGCCCTCGTGTTTTTAACCGTATGGATCCCAAGGTTGGCAATCCTGGAACCTTCGCCCGTGTGTTCGATTACGAGGTTGCCGCTCCTGATACAACAGAGGCAGCAAAGAAGGTGAAGGAAAACGATAGACTTTCTTATCTTATGGAGTCGGCTCCTGATACCTATATATATAAGGCACTCCTCAAGGAGATGGATAAGACTACTGATGCCGAGAAACGCCAACAGATAGCCGTGAACATGGAGCGTTGTCGCTGGCAGATACCACATCCGAAGGCTAATCAGCGCCAGATTTTGGTAAACATCCCTGCCCAGCAGTTGTGGGCCATTGGTGGTGATACGGTACTTGATATGCGTATCTGTTGTGGATCTGTTCCTACCAAAACGCCACTGCTTAATAGCGAGATTAGTTATATGCAGGTAAACCCTGAGTGGATTATTCCTTATAACATCGTCAAGACAGAGGTTGTTCATCATGCTGGCGACTCTGCTTATTTCGCTCGCAACCGCTATTCTATCATCAATAAGGAATCTGGCGATACACTTAATGTGGCTGATGTAGACTCTGGTTCGTTGCTTTCTGGCAATATCCGTATCAGCCAGAGGGGTGGAGTTGGTAACTCTTTAGGTAGAATTGTGTTCCGCTTCCCCAACAATTTCTCGATTTATCTCCACGACACCAATAACAGAGGCGCCTTCCAGCGCGATCGCCGTACCTTGTCACATGGTTGCGTAAGAGTACAGAAGCCATTCGAGCTGGCATGTTATCTGCTTCCTGATGTTGATGAGTGGACACGCGAGAGCATTCGCATCTCGATGGATATACCACCTGTTACAGAGCGTGGTCGCTCATGGGTTAGTCAGCACGCTGGCGCAAAACGTCCGTTCCGTCTGATTTCTTATCACGACGTTAAACCCCATGTGCCTCTATACATTATTTATTATACTACCTTCCCGAATCCAAAGACTGGTGCCATCGATTTCTGGCCAGATATCTATGGATTCGACAAGGTTATCAGTAAGGAACTTAAATGGATAAGCGCAAAGAGTTCGAGTCGATAGTAAGCGAGTATAGCGAGCAGCTATATTTTATGATACGTCGTATCGTGCTCACTCACGAAGATGCTAACGACGTGCTTCAGAATACTTTTCTGAAGGCATGGAACGCATACGATACCTTCAATCGCGGCTCAAAACTTTCTACTTGGCTCACTCGAATAGCTATCAACGAAAGTCTCGACCAGCTGCGTCGCAATAAGCATATGGCCTCAGCTGCTGCAGAAGATCTGTCTGTGGCCGATAGTCTGATGGCTGATGATTTCTTTGATGGAAATGAGACTGAGGCAATGCTTCAGGAGGCTATCGCGCAACTGCCTGAAGTGCAGCGAACTGTTTTCACTCTGAGGTACTATGATGAGATGAAATACAGCGATATCAGTAAGATTTTAAACACTTCTGAGGGAGCCCTGAAAGCAAGCTATCACATTGCAGTAAAAAAAATAACTGAATTTTTTAAGGAACGCGATTAAACTATTTGAATATCAATACGTCATATATACGATGAACGAAGAAATGTACATACAGGAAAAGGTTGGAAAGCGGAATCCGTTCCGTGTTCCAGAAGGTTATTTCGATAATCTTACTGCCCAGGTAATGCAGAATCTGCCTGAGCAGCCTAAACGTCGTGCAAAGTCTGTATTTATGCGCCCCGTATTCTATGCGGCAGCCAGCGTATGCGCTTTGTTGGTAGCAGGAGCCGCATGGATGTGGCATCCAGCTGCAGAGGTGTCATCAGCTGAGCCCGTTCAGGCCAAAGCCGTTTCTCAGCCACAGCAGCTGGATAATGCTGACGGCTATTTCGACGAGGCTGCAGACTATATGATGCTCGACAATCACGAAATCTATGCCTACTTGGCAGAAAGTTATTAAAAATGTGTTTGATGATGAAAAAACTACTTGTTTCTGCTGTTCTGATGATGATGTTTGTTCTTGGCGTAAATGCTGAGGAGCAGCAGAAGTTTTCACCTGAGAAATTCCAGGCCGATTTGGAGCAGTTTATTACCAATGAGGCTGGTTTTACTACTGAAGAGGCTGCCAAATTTTTCCCATTATATCGTGAGATGCAGCAGAAGCAGCGTGCGGTTTATAATAAGATGCGTGAGTTGTTCAAGGCTCCGTCAGATGAGGCTTCAAGTAAGCGAGCCATCCAGCGCCGCGACCAGTATGAGATTGAGTTAAGAAGCATCCAGCAAACCTATCATAATAAGTTCCTTAAGGTGGTTTCAGCCACAAAGGTATATAAATCTATTATTGCTGAGGATCAGTTCCATCGCCGTGCCTTCCGTAACTGGGGACAGGGTGGACATCGTGGAGGTCC